>JADHWN010000001.1 GCA_016783455.1 Candidatus Bathyarchaeota archaeon | reverse complement strand
GGCCGCAGACTACCCCAACGTACAGGGCGTAATCTGGATGTCCACCGAGAGCGGTGGCCGTGGCGAGAGGATGATCGACGAGACCGGTGAACTATGCCTGCAGACGAGGCACTTCAGCTCCCTGATGGGCGTTGACGAGGGCTCGTACTTGTGGAAGGACTTCGAGGAACGCTACTACGCGGCGACTCAGTACATGCCCAGCTTCTATACAGCCGTCGCGTACGACGGTGCTTGGATGACGATGAAGTCCATACTTGAGACCAGCTCAATGGATGCATCCGACATCGCTAACGTCCTGATAGACGTCTCCAGCACGCACCACGGCCTCAGCGGCTGGTGTCTGCTGACACCGGAGGGCGACAGGGCTGCACAGATCTTCGACATCTGGGGATACATGGAGCAGGACGATGGCACTATCTGGTTCCAGAAATGGGGCACATATGACGGACGTACCATCGAAGTGAACTGGGACGACGCCAAACTCATAGCAGCTGGACTCGACGCACCACGACTAGATTAAGCACAAAAATCAACTCCCTTATTTTTTTATATATTCTCGACTAGTAGTCCATACCCTAAACGTCGCTACCTCACAGCAGCTCCTACCTAAACTTAATGATGTTTGACCAATCGAAATTATCTTATATGTAGATATACGTAGCAATCCTGAGGTAACTCTAAATCCGAGGATAAGCCGGTGAAGTGGGACCTCCGCTCCAAGGTGAGCAGTTCACGAGTGGAGAGCGCATCGGAATCGTGTAGAGCTGAATAAGGTGAGATAAATGAGCTTGATGAGATCGATCGGAGTAGTAGTACGAACCCCCTACCCCTGGATGAAAGCCTACGGACCCCACATGTTCGTAGTCGGTTTAGCAATGATAGTAGCAATGTTTTGGCTGCTGTTTAGGGTAGAGACTGCTGCAGGTAGAACGCCCACACCAACGTAAAAGTGCGCGCCACGATTCTCCCCGACGCGCGCTGTAAAGTAAATTCATAGATTTTTGCCTTCCTTCCTACTTTAGCCGAAAATATCTAGATCGAGCAAGCGTGAGAACCAAATTTAACGCCTATCGCGCGAGGAAACTATTAAAAACATAGAAGACAAGCCTAGTTCCGGCGATATGCTTGAGTGTAGTACTTAATGTGTCCAATGTCACAAAACTCTTCGGAAGCTTCGCAGCAGTCGACGGCATGAACATGCAGATGAAGGAGGGAGGGGTCTACCTTCTCGTCGGTCCCAACGGATGTGGGAAGACCACCCTCGTAAACTGCATCTCAGGAATCTACACGCCCAATGGTGGGAACATCTACTACAGAACTGCTGATATCTCTGGTGAGCCGATGTTCAAGATAGCGCAGAGGGGTCTGGTAAGGACTTTCCAGATCGCTGCGCCCTTCCTGAGGCTTACCACCCTCGAGAACATGCTGGTGGCCATCCCCGACAATGCCGGAGAGAATATAGCTCTCTCCCTCTTCAGGCCGACCTGGGCGGACAGCGAGGTAAAAGCTGTCAGGAGGGCCTCCGAGCTCCTCAGGGTACTCGGCTTAAGGCACGTCTGGAACATGCCCGCAAACACCCTCAGCGGTGGTGAGCTGAAGCTCCTCGAGATCGGTAGAGCCCTCATGTGCGGAGCGGAGACGATCCTTCTCGACGAGCCGGTGGGGAGCATCGACCCGCAGCTCTGCCACCAGATCTTCAACCACGTCCTTAGGCTCAGGGACGAGCTCGGGATCACGTTCCTCGTCATCGAGCACAGGCTCGAGGTCGCAGCCCAGTATGCCGACCACGTCTTCGCCATGGACCGGGGGAAGCTGCTCATGGAGGGCACGGCTGAGGAGGTCTTCGAGGACCCCAGGGTTATCACGGCATACCTAGGTGAGTAAAATGGCTGACTACATTATTGAGACGAAGGGCCTGAACGTAGGTTACGGACCCATCCACGTCATATACGACCTCGACTTCAAGGCTCCGGACGGTGAGGTAACCGTCATCGTAGGCCCCAACGGAGTTGGCAAGTCCTCGCTCCTGAAGGCGATCATGGGCACAATCACAATGTACTCAGGCCAGATCTTCTTCCAAGGCAAGGACATTACGAGGGTTAAGCCCCACGAACGAACCATGATGGGCATCGGATACATGCCCCAGACTGGCAACATCTTCAGTAAGCTAACCGTTGAGGACAACCTCAGGATGGCCTCCTATATCATGGCGGACAAAGACCTTGTCGCAGAGAAAAGAGAGATGGTGATGGAACTCTTCCCGAGGCTCAAAGGTTACCTGAAGAGGGACGCCGGGACCCTGAGCGGTGGAGAGCGCCAGATGCTCGCGGAGAGCATGGTCCTAATGAGGGACCCCAGGGTGATGCTCGTCGACGAGCCCACAGCGGGCCTGATGCCAAAGCTTGTCACGGACGTCCTCAAGAAGCTTGAGGAGATGGCAGAGCAGACCGGTCTCCCCATCATCATCGTCGAGCAGAGAGCCCGCAGGGCGCTGGAGGTCGGAGACAACGCCTACCTGATGAGGGGCGGTGTCTTCACATTCGAGGGCAGCGCGCAGGAGCTACTCAACCACCCGCTGCTGACCGAGATGTACCTGGGCGCAGTCGAGGTCCACGACCTGAAGACGATCAGGGAGTAAACCCTTCCTTATCTTTCGTTCTTTTAATTTTCCTTCAGCCTAGTAGACCCTAGGAATCAGCTTCCAGGGGACCCGCTCCATGTACTCCCTGTAGGCCTTCCCGTACTCCTTCACAAGGAACTCCTCCTCCTTCCTGACGTAGACGAACACGACGGACGTCGAGATACCCGCCAGCATAATGGTGTCCACGAGGGGTGCGAGGAGGAGAACGCCGTAGACGAGGGCCAGGAAGCCCGAGTACAGGGGGTGGCGGACCCTGGCGAACGGGCCATCCGTCAGCAGCCTGCCCTTGTAGCTCCTCTTCCAGTAGGTGTACCACTTGACACAGGTGTATGCGCCCACGAGGGCGAGGACTCCCCCCACAGGCATGGTGACGTAGAGGAGGGGTGAGGGCATGTCTGCGGGCTCCTAGTCCCTCACTGGATAGGCTGTGAGCTCCCGGCTCATGCGGGTCAGGCGCTCGCAGCCCTCCTCGGTGCAGACGACGGAGTCCTCCACACGGACGCCGACCTCGTCGACGATGTAGATGCCTGGCTCGATGGTGAAAGTCATGTTGGTTTCCAACTCCAGCTCGTTGCTCCTGACGATGTACGGGTGCTCGTGGACGTCGAGGCCGATGCCATGGCCCAGACGGTGGATGAAATAGTCACCGTAGCCAGCGTCGGAGATGACCTTCCTAGCGACCTCGTCCAATGCCCCACAGGTGACCCCGGGCCTGACGGCATCGTACGCCGCCTGGTTCGCCTCCTTCACGATCCCGTAGATCTCCCTCTGGCGCTCCGTGGGCTCCCCGTAGAAGACGGTTCTGGTGAGGTCCGAGGAGTATCCGTGGATCCTGGTCCCCATGTCGACGAGGATGCCGTCCCCCGGCTTCAGCTCGGCGTCGCCCGTCCGGCCGTGGGGGAGGGCGGCCTTCATCCCGAACAGGACCGACATGAACTCCCCCTCGCCTCCCTGGCTCCTGAGGCTGGCGGAGATGGTCGACGCGAGCTCCTTCTCGGTCATTCCCGTGTGGAGCCGCTCGAAGCTGGACTCCAGGGCCCTGTCTGTGATGGCGCAGGCCATCCTCATCCAGTCTAGCTCCTGGTCGGTCTTGACCATGCGCCCGTGGGCGAGGTACGGTGTGGCGTCGACGAAGTGGACCCCTGGCAGCATGGCCTGGAGCCTGTTCACCCAGCCCCACGGGGCGTTCTCTGCGAGGCCCACCACGGCCCCTCCGAGGCCCAGGCGCTCCATGTTCTCCGCCAGTATCTCCACGGGGTCCTCGTGCTCCAGCCAGACGTCGACGTCGGTTATCCAGGGCTTCATGCCCCTGAGCTCCTTCTCCAGCTCGTTGACTATGAAGGCAGGCTCCCCGTCGAAGGGGATCAGGGCGGCGTTGAGGCGCTCGCTCATCCCGATGGGGAACCCGGTGTAGTAGGCTATGTCCGTCCCGGGGAAGAGGATGAGGGCCTCAGCGCCCCCTTCTTTCATCCCCTCTATGACTTTGTCCGCTCTCTCCTTATGGAAATCGGTCATTCCGATCGTGATCAACTCCCCGCGCGATGTAAAAAGGCTGATCCCAAGTTTGAAATAACGTGATCAGAATAGAATCCCCGTGATTCCATGGTAGAGAAGGCTAGCAGGCTGAAGATCACCGTGCTGAGGCGCTTCGCGCCCGAGGAGGTCCTGGACACCAAGTACAAGGGAGGCGCGACCTCCGCGTGCAGCGTCTACGAGGACGGGCAGGTCTTCTACGTCGAGGAGAGGGGCCGAATGCCCGAGGGCTTCTGCGGCGGGGCGTGGGATGACCTCTATAAGGTCGTGCAGACCCTACGGTTCAACGGGAACTTCACGTGGTTCGGGGACCCCGGGGTCTCCGTGAGCTGCTGCACCGACGGACTCAGGCCCGTAATCTTCAAGATCGAGCGGGTCTAGCCCTCCCCCCATTTTTTACTGGGATTCCAAGAACTTCTTCATTTCATAGTTGACGTCCACCCCGTCGGCTTGGACCGCGGCTGTGCTGCGTCCTAGCCTGTCCCATTCGCGGGTGTCGAACTCCACCTTCTTTCCCAGGATGAGCTCCTCAAGATGTTCCTTTGCCTTCTCCGCCTCTGGCGTGCCCCTGGGTGGTGCCTCGATCCCTTCCAGCTTGACCACCATGTTGGGGCGGATGATGAACGTCGCCCCGTCGTCGACCCTGGTGGCCGTCGCCCTTCGGACCATCGATGTCCCTCCTACATCCGTCCTGTATCGAGGGCTTATAGTTTACTACTCTCCGGGTGGGTCCTGTGCTAATCGCGAGCCTCGCCGTTGAGTGGAAAGGTGAAAAGAAAAGGATCTGGAGAATATTTTCCCCTCTACTTGACGCGCTTGGTGACCGGGCGCATCCACAGGGGCAGGTCGAGGCGCACCGCGTCCGCGGGGCAGTCCATCATGCACGCCCCGCAGTGCCAGCACTCGTCTGGGTAGGCAACCTTGGGCTTGCCGTCGCCCTCCCTGAGGACGTCCCCCGGGCAGATCTCGACGCACTTGAAGCAGGCTGTGCACTTCTCGTTGAACACCGGCGGCATCTAGGCATCCCCCTTCGACGGGTACTTTATCACTATGGGGGTCTTCCTGAACTCCGGCTCGCCCTCCACCTGCCTCCCCAGGAACCAGATGCCTCGTTCGTGCTGCTCGGGCTCCAAGGCGGCCTTCACCATCATGATGCCGATGTCTATGAGGTTCATCACCTCGTTGCACCTCACCAGCTCGTGGGGGTCCTCAGCCTTCATCTCCGCCGCCTTAAGCTTCTCCAGCTGGGCTATGCAGTTCTCAAGCCCAGCCCGACTGACTTCCGCATCCTCCCTGGGCAGATTCCATCCGGCGACATAGCCCTTGTACTCCTCCATGATGTTGTTGATCTCCTTGTTGACCTCCTGCCATGGGTGGCCGTCCTCGGCGTTCAGGGGGGCGGTGACCCGCCTCTCCTCGGACTCCACCTGCTTAGCATCGAGGGTGGGCTCCGCTGCCTCCTGCGCGTACTCTGCGGCCTTCTCGCCCGACCTCCAGCCGAGGACGACGTATGTCGGGGCGGCGACCTCACCGGCGAACTGGACGGGGCTGCATGCGTAGAGCCCGGGGAGGTTTGTGTGGCAGTCGGTGTCGATGTAGAGGGCGAGGAAGCCCCCTGAGAGCTTGCCCGTGGGTTCCAGCTCCAATTCGAAGGCGTCCTTCCTGAAGTCGAGGCCCAGGTCCTTCATTATCTCCAGTATGACCCAGCAGAGCCCCTCGTGGCCGTAGCTCCACTCTACGTAGCGTATCTCCTCCTCGGAGGCGTCGGTGAGGTCCAGATAGAAGGGGGTCTTGCCCTCGGCGATGCTCCTCTCGACCTCCTCCCTGCGCTTGCGGAGGGGCTCCCGAACGGCTGGGTGCCTGATCATGACCTCCCCCTCGCTGTTGACGAACCGCCCCGCCGGGTAGCAGGTGGTGGCGGTGCCGCTGCTCCTGCTCAGGTTCCTGAAGTACTGGAAGCCGGCGTTACGACTCTTCCCCGCCTGGAGGATGAAGACCTCGGCCCCCGCCCGGAGGGCCATGGCCTCGCCGTCTCCGGTGATGTAGGGGGGGCTCTGGCTGTTGAACCAGTCGCCGCTCTGGGCCCTGAACAACCGCATCTGGTCCATCCCCGTCGCCATGACGACGGCCTTGGCCTTGAAGACGTGGAACTCCCCGGTCCTCATGTTGACGCCGGTGGCCCCCACGACCTTCCCGTCCACAATGAGGAGCCCCGTTCCCGAGACCCTGTTGTAGATCTCCACGCCCCGCTTGAGGCACTGCTCTGTGAGGCGCCTCTTGATGTCCCTGCCATCGTAGTTGAGGGTGTCCCACTCGCTCTGGAACTGGGGGACGATCCTGAAACGTTTCTCGCCCTCGGGGGCCTCGTACTGGAGGTTCCAGGGGTAGATCTCGTCGTACCTGAACTGGATCCCCCAGCTCTCCAGGTTGTCCACGGCCTCCTTGGTGCCCTCTGCCACGATCTCCAGGAGCTCCTGGTCCATGAGGCCCCCTTTGGTCTTCCCGTACTCGCCGTCGAAGCTGATATCCCTCACCATGTCGGGGATGGTCCAGCCCCTTCGGTGGTGGATCTCCGGGTCCCAGAACCAGAAGTGGTCGTTTCCGGTCCCTGCCGCGCCACTGCGCTCCGTGTGGCTCTTCTCCATAATCGCAACCTTGGCTCCATGGTCGGCGGCGTTGATGGCCGCCATGCAGCCGCTGAGACCGCCCCCGATGACCAGCACGTCCGTCTTGATCGTCTTCGTCATGTTGATCCTCTGAGATGTTAGTAAACGCCTTTTTTGAGGGATAAAAACAAGTTGGGCATGTTGGGCTGCCCATGGAACGGTCGTCAGAAAGGTTTGATAACAGGTTTTCTCAAGATAAACGGGATAGCCATTGTACAGGCGGAGGATCATCCACAGGCCCGTCTCGTTGACCTACTACCTGGTGCTCCTCTCCCTCCTCCTCGTGCTGATGCCCTCGCTGATCCTCTCCTTCAGGGAGGTCCTGGTGAGCGGGCTGGGGCTGCCCCCCGAGGAGGTCGGGTCCTTCCTTCTGCTCAGCCTATTGGGCAGCTTCATCAACGTGCCGGTGACCCAGGTGGAGAGCCGCGTCCCCCTCTACAGGATGAGGGAGGTCCGGTTCTTCGGGGTGAACTGGAGGGTCCCCCGGCTGGAGATGGGTGTGAGGAGGACCCTGGTCTCCATCAACGTCGGCGGAGCCCTGCTCCCGATAATCGTCTCCCTCTACCTCCTCCTCTACTCCATCCCGCTGAAGTCACCCGATCCCATCTTAACCTACGGGAAGGTCTTCTTCGTCCTGGCCATCGAGACCGTGGTAGTCTACCGTTCGTCGAGGCTCATCAAGGGCCTGGGCATCGCTACGCCAGCATTCGTCCCGCCCGTCACCGTCGCCCTGGCGACCACGTTCGTCCACATACTCCTGGGGACCTCCTGCCCGACCCAGATCGCCTACATCGGGGGGACCCTGGGGACGTTGATCGGCGCAGACCTCCTGAACATGAGGAAGATCTCGGAGCTAGGGGCTCCCATGGTGAGCATCGGGGGCGCGGGTACCTTCGACGGTATCTACACGACAGGCCTCATCTCCGTCCTGCTTGTCCTCATCCTCACCTGAGTCTGCCACATTTTATAGCCTGAAGGGATCCACTATCTCCGGTGAACGTTTTGGCGGAGTTGACAAAGGAGAAGAAGACCGCCTTCGAATGGGTCGAGGACAACTCCAAGAGGATATCCGACTTCCACCAGAAGATCTGGCACTACGCGGAGTCGGCCCTCAGGGAGTACAAGTCTGCAGAGGCCTTCGTCGAGTTCCACAGGGAGGACGGCTTCACGGTCGAGGAGGGCATCGCAGGGATGCCTACCTCCTACCTGGCGACCTGGGGCAGCGGCAAGCCTGTGATATCCACCTACACGGAGTACGACGCTGTCCCGGGGATGGCACAGGACCCCGTCCCATACAGGTCCGCGGAGAACCCGTACCAGGCGGGGCACACGGATCCCCACTCTGCGTTGGGGGTCGCCGCGGCCGTCGGCGCCCACGCGACGAAGCACGCCATGGAGGTGCACGGCCTCAAGGGGACCCTCAAGGTCTTCGGGGCCTGCGCTGAGAAGATCTGCGTGGCGAAGCCGTTCCACGCGGCGAGGGGCTACTACGATGGCCTCGACGCGGCGGTGACCTGGCACCCGAGGGGGGACACGACGGTTATGTACGAGACCCAGTTCGGGAGCTACTGGTGCGTGGCATTCATCTTCGAGTGCTTTGAGCCCGAGAAGTGGGCTGAGCTCGGGGGTGGCCGGTGCCCTGGAGCCCTGGACGCTGTCTGCCTCATGTACACGACGACGAAGTACACGAAGGAGGCGATGGCCCGGAACAGCGGCTCGTGGACCATCAACGAGGCAATCCTCGCGGCTGGCCAGTGCACCAGCGACAACATACCTCCGAAGATCGGAGTCATCACATACGCGTTCAGGGCCCCGACATTGGAGCAGCAGGAGCGCGTCTACAAGGTCCTCCAGAACAACGCGGAGTCAGTGGCGAAGGCGACGGGCTGCACCCTGACCACCAGATGGGTGACGAAGACCCGCATCGGGCTGCCCAACATAGCCCTGGCGGATCTGGCGTACGAGAACCTGGTGCTTGTGGGCCCACCAGCCTGGGACGATGGGGACAAGGAGAAGGCCAGGGAGATCATCAGGAATCTCGGGTACGAGGCACCGGGTGAGCCCTACAACAACAAGCTGACTCCCCCCGAGGAGTGGGAGCGGAGGACGAGGATGCGTATCCCGCCTGGTCAGAAGAACATCGGGAGCGACGACTACGTGGAGTTCAGCTGGCACTGCCCCACGGTCTGGATCCAGGTGGCCACCCCCCGGGTGAGCGTGCCGGGGGTCCGGGTGCCCTACTGGGCGCGGATGGCTCTCGGGGGGATGGTCGGGCCCATAGACAAGTCGATCTACACAGCGGGCAAGGGGATCTCGGGTACCATGGTGGACCTCATCACGGACCCGGCGAAGCTGAAAAGCTGCTGGGACGAGTTCAAGGAGAGGACGAAGGACGGCGTGGTTGGACCGCTGCTGCCGCCCGACATGGAGCCCCCCGTAGACCTGCGTTGGCCGGAGTACATCAACACGCCCCGGGGGCGCGAGTGGTGGATACCGCCCATCAAGAGGGACTGAGACCTTCCGGCCTTTTTTAATCTCATATTATTTTCTGCATACGCTTGATGGGTCCAGCTGACCCCCTCTTCGTCAGGTTAGATGAAGTAGTCGGCTATCATTGAGACGATGTAGACGAGCATCGTCATGTGGAAGAGGGGTAACGCCTTCATCCAGTCAGCGGGTGTCTTTCCCCTCCGTACCAATATGTTGGCCCCCGTGAGTACCAGGAGGCCGGCAATGATGCCGTACCTCGCAACGGTTCCCTGGACATCGATGAACAGGTAGGCTCCCACCAGGTGTAGCAGGCTGAAGACGTGTATCCAGCTCTTCGTCCCCTTAATCCCGAAGAGGAGGGGGATCGTCTTCAGGTCCCTGGCCTCGTCGTTCTCCGTGTCGATGATGTCGTTGGCGCCAAGGTGAGCCTGGGCGAAAGGGTAGAAGAACAGAAAGTAGAGGAGAGCGACGTAGTCAGGGTGCCCGTTGATCAGGTAGCCAGCGACGGGGAACAGGGTGAAGTCGGTCCTCCCGAGGAGCTGGGCGAGGGGAGCCTCTTGGTCCCTCTTCTTGACCTGGTAGAAGTACTCCATCAGGTAGCTATAGGCCATGATTCCGAGGACGTAGAGGGAGTTGGGATAGGGGAGGGTGAGGATGAGGGCTGATGTGGTCGTCACAAGGACTCCGAAGAACAGGAGGGCGGTGCTCGGTGTTATTCCACCTGAGGGTATGGGGCGGGTTCCGAAGGGCCTCCAGTACTTGGTGAGCTTTGCGTCGACATCCCTCCCGTCGACCTCCCTGTCCACGTAGTCGTTGAGGACGAAGCCGGCCTCGAACCCGAGGAAGGCTATGAGCGCGGCCTTGCCCACGAGGGTCCATGAGAAACCTCCATACCTGGGGAAGCTGAGGAAAAGTCCCGAGCAGAACAGGAGGGGCCAGACCATGAAGAAGTGGAGTCTGGTCAAGTCCAGGTAGGCCTTGAGGGTGTCAAAGGACATAATTGAGGCTAGACCGATATCGTTGTATTTAAAAGATCGAATCCGGTGGTGTCGCATTTGGTTAACCTGAAGCTGTTAAAAGTAATCCGACCGCATATCGTAGCAGGCGGTTTCCTCGGGTACCTTGTAGGTGCGCTGTATGGGCTGAGTCTCGGAGGCGGGTTGTCTTGGTCCGAGTTCCTTCTGGGTTACCTGATCGTGTTGTTCATGGACCTCTCCACCCATTACAACAACGATTACTATGACGTTGAGGTCGATAGATCTGCGCCGTTCAAGCCCTTCGGCAGCGTGAATCTCTTAATTGATGACAATGAGATGCGGAACTCAGCGTTAAGAGTCGCAGTAGGCTGCTCCGTTATTTCCATATTAATGGCATCAGTCTCTGTTTTCATAGGTTCAACGTGGCATCTGGTCGGCGTCGTGGTGCTGTTCAACGCATTGGGGTGGCTGTACTCGGCGCCCCCTGTCAGACTGCATTCAAGGAGACTTGGAGAGATCACCATAGCAGTTGGGACAGGTTTCTGCGTCTCAGCCGTCGGCTACATCTTGACTCGGAACGGGATCGATGGGTTCTTTACGTTATTCTCCGTTCCGTTGATTCTCTACGGGTTTATTCTGAGTCTGTGTCTGCAGGTTCCCGATTATGAGGTGGATCGGATGATGGACAAGAAAACAATTGTCGGTTTGATCGGTAGACGGAGAACCTACCTCGTTGTTTTGTTATGTGCGGTGGCTGCATCGGCGACTTATTTCCATCTTCTCCCACCCTTAAACTCTATGATGGTCCCTTGGGTTTCACTGGTCCCCGCTGCTTCCAGCTTGTTCAGTGTCCTGTTGTTATCTGATAGCCTCGAGCACGCCCAGCAGTACACCAAGCTCAACATATCAGCCCTTTTCCTATTTCTCGCATGTCTGGACCTCCTGCTCCTGTTGTAGGGAAATATCGAGCGCACGAAAGGAGGTAATGGATATTACTGTAACCCTGAAGGGTTAATATCCATGGAAACCCTTCTCAAGCCTAGGACTGTAACCTAGATGTTCTGCCCAAAATGTGGTGCTGAGAACGAGGACGAGGCCGTGTTCTGCGCTAAATGCGGAGCCCCCCTTGATGACTCGACGGAGAGCCGAGGCAACTACTACGAGAGACGCGTGACCTCAGCCCTCTCCGGGACATCAAGCAGCGCCATCCCGGGCCTGGTCATCGGGGCCATCGTAATCTTCATCGGGATAACCCTCTCCCTG
This sequence comes from Candidatus Bathyarchaeota archaeon, assembly GCA_016783455.1. GTDB lineage: Archaea > Thermoproteota > Bathyarchaeia > TCS64 > TCS64 > BS750m-G28. The sequence continues at coordinate 138,875 of JADHWN010000001.1, read as the reverse complement.
GGGAGGGACATAGGCCAGATAATCGGAAGCTGGGGCTCAAACTTCGGCGATTTCATGGGCAACTGGGGATCCAACTTCGGAGAGTTCATGGGAAGCTGGGGGGAGAACATGGGCCAGTTCTTCGCCGACTGGGGAACAAGCGTCGGCATCCGCTTCGGCGCAATGATAGCCATCATCATAGGGCTAGCCATCATAGCATCCACCCTCTCAGCACAGAACAGACGCTGAACCAGAACAGTGAACCCAGCACAGCAGACCCCACCGCATTCACACGGAAGACCCAACGCCAAACCCCTTATCCCCACCCACAGACACGCCCCCAAACCCTTATCCTAAGCCAGCCGCACAACCCGGCAGACCTTTATAAAATCCTGACCCAAATACCACCAAGATAAACATGGTCACCGTCAAATGGTTCGGCCACTGCTGCTACCAGATACAGAACACAACCACTATCCTCACAGACCCCCACGACGGCCCCTCCCTCGGACTACCAACCCCAGACTCCCAACCAGACATCGTCACAATCTCCCACCCCCACGAAGACCACGCAAGCGGCAGACACCTGTTCTCAGACGCCACCATCCTCGAAGAGCCCACCCACACCCAGATCAAGGGAGCCACCATCACCGGAGTCAAGGCATACCACGACGACGCAAAAGGAGCCCGCCTCGGCCCCAACACAATATTCGTAATCGAGATCGACTCCATCAGGTTCGCCCATATGGGAGACCTCGGTCACCCCCTCACCGAGAGACACCTCAAGGAGATGGGACACGTCGACATCCTCATGCAGGGCATAGGACGGGAACCCGGAAGAGCCGAGGAGAACATAGCCAAGCTAAACCCCAAGGTGGTGATGCCCATGCACTACAACACCCCGGGCATCATCTTCCCCTGGTTCCAGCTACCAGAGGTCGACGACTTCATCAGAGACAAGCCCCACAGACGCATAGGGGGCAACGAGGCCACATACACCCACGACACCCTGCCGGAGACGACAGAGGTACACGTATTCAGCCTCGAAAGGTAGCTCTCCCCTTTTTCTCCGACGCAGCTCAGGAACCAGACAGCTGCCGCACACGCTCATACAGCACCACAGCGGCAGCGACCCCCACATTCAGTGAGTCCAGACGCCCAGACATGGGGATCCGGACCACCACATCACACTTATCCAGCATCTGCTGGCTGAGACCGCCCCCCTCGCCGCCGAGGACAAACGCGACTGACCCCGTCAACCGCTCATCATAGTAGTCAACCCCCCCACCGGGATCAACGCCCACGACCCTGACCCCCTCCTCCCTCAGGGACTTCAACACCCGGAAAGGCCTCTCCCTCACGACAGGCACATAGACATCCCCGCCCATCGCAGCCCTCCGGACAGTCGACGTGAGACCCACACCCCCCCTCCTGGGGACAACGATGGCGTTCACCCCCGTCGCCTCAGCCGTCCTCAGCACGGACCCCAGGTTCATGGGATCCTGCACCCTGTCCAAGACGACGACGCAGACATCCCCCTCAACCCCAGAAAGGATCTCCTCAATTGAGGTGAAAGAGGGGCGAACGATGAACGCGATGACCCCCTGATGGTGCTTTGTCTCCGAGATCCTGTCAAGCTCACGACGGGGCACGAACTCAACACGTATACCCGCTCTCTGAGCGAGGTCGACTATCTCCTCGATCTTGCGAGCGTTCTTCGAATCCTCACCAACCAGAACCCGATCCGCCAGCCGCCCTCGGACGGCCTCTAGAACCGGGTTCCTCCCCTCAACCTGAGACAAACGGACCCCCTATCCCATTAACACCGGAGAAGAAAACGCTTCCCCATACGACCGTAAATATATAGGGCTTCCTCCTAACTCGTCAGGATAACGATGGCTTTCACAACCCGCCCCGTCGTCATGGGCACCCACGGAATGGTCACATCCTCCCACTACCTCGCCTCGGAGGCAGGCCACCACGCCCTCAAGCAAGGGGGCAACGCCATCGACGCCGGGGCCACCATGTTCTTCTGCCTCACGGTGCTCAAACCATACATCATAGGCATCACCGGGGAGACCCCCATCCTCGTCTACCTCGCCGACGAGGAGAAGGTCATCGCAGTCAACGGCCAGGGCCCCATGCCTGCCGCCGCAACAATAGGCTGGTTCGAGGACCACGGATACCCCCTCATACCAGAGGACGGCTTCACCCCAGCCGTGGTACCCGGAAGCTTCGACGCCTGGCTGACCCTCCTCGACGAGTACGGCACAATGAGCCTAGGCAGAGTGATGGAGCCCGCCATCCGTCTCGCCTCCGAGGGATTCCCCGTATATCAGACCCTACGAAGCAGGCTCATGGACTTCGCCGAGAGATACCTCAAGGAGTGGCCGACCTCCGCCGAACTCTACCTCCCAGACGGAAAGGTCCCTAAGATAGGACAGATACTGAGGAACCCCGACTGGGCTCAGACATTCACAATGGTCGCAGAGGCAGAGAGGCTAGGCAAGAAAGCAGGAAGATCCGCAGGAATAGACGCGGCGAGAGACTTCTTCTACAGGGGACCCATAGCAAATGCGATCATCGACTTCATGCAGACGTACAAATGCAGGGACGTCTACGACCAGGAACACCACGGCCTGATGACCCTGGACGACTTTGCCAACTACCGGGCGAGGTTCGAGGACCCCGTCACCGTCAACTACAGGGGCTACGACGTCCATAAATGCGACACATGGACCCAGGGCCCCGTCATGCTCCAGCAGCTCAATCTCCTCGAGGGCTACGACCTCGAAACCATGGGCCACAACAGCACCGAGTACCTCCACACATACATCGAGTGCGCCAAGCTCGCCTTCGCCGACAGGGAGCAGTACTACGCAGACCCCGACTACGCTGAGGTCCCCCTCAAGAGGCTTATCTCCAAGAGGTACGCTTACGAGCGGAAGGAGCTCATAGACCCCGACAGGGCATCGATGGAGCTGAGGCCAGGGGGAATGACCCCTATCAGGATGGAGGAGGGGCCTGAGGGAGGCGACGAGGAGGGAGACACGGTCCACCTGGACGCCGTGGACAGCACAGGGAACATGATATCGGCGACGCCCAGCGGAGGATGGATAAGGACCAGCCCCGTCATCCCGGGCCTCGGCTTCCCCATGGGCACCAGGGGCATGATGCTCCACCTCGACCACGACCACGTCGAGAAGCTAGAGCCCGGGAAGAAGCCAAGCACGACCCTCACCCCCAGCCTCGTCATGAGGGCCGGCGAGCCCTACATGGTCTTCGGGACCCCCGGAGGGGACAGGCAGGACCAGTGGAGCCTCCAGTTCTTCCTCAACCACATCGACTTCGGCATGAACGTCCAGTTGGCCCTGGACCAGCCCACAGTCCACTCCAGCCACTTCCCCGGCTCGTTCTGGCCCCACGCCGTATTCCCGGGAAGGGTGTACGCCGAGCCCCGCATATCCTCTGACACGATAGAGGCGCTGCGAGAGAAGGGACATGAGGTCATCGTCAGCCCACCCTGGAGCCACGGCAGATGCCTCGCCATCAGATACGACCCGGAGACCGGGGTCATGTATGGAGGGGCCTCCCCCCGGACAGGCGCCCCGTACGCGATCGGATGGTGAAGGCATCAGTACCCGGCTTTCAGGAGATCCCTCATCCTCCCAGCCTCATCGAGAACCCTGGCCCTCATCCCCCCACAGGAACGGGAGATAACACGCCCCATAACCCCGCCATCATCCAGAACCGTGTCCACAACCTCAACCCAGGATCTAGGCTCACCGTATACCTCACACAGGCACTCCCTAGCGCCAGCGAGATCCATAAATCCCCTGATCTTAGAGTCGTAGTTTACCCCCACCACGGGAATCCCTAGAGACGCCGCGAATATCAGCGAATGGAGCCTCAACCCGAAGACCAACTTCATGCACCCAAGGACGGACATCGTCTCACCAGGAAGGAGATCTCTCTTTACTATCTTCGGGTCGGACCTATGCATCAGCGAAACAATCGCCCTGATCTCCGCAAGGTCATCATCGACGGAACCCCTGTGAAACGGGAGAAAAACGACCTCGAACCCCATGTGTAACAGATGATCAGCGACCCCAGCGACGCCCCGACGGATGCGGGAGACCTCGACGGATGAGAGGGGGTCATGGTAGTGCCGACGATGCTGGGTCGACAGGAATCTTGGGCAGATAGCTGTCATGGGTCTCGATGTATCTACGCCGCTCTCGGTCAACAATCTCAGTGCATCCTCACGCTCAGCTGGCTCAAGGAAGAGGCCCGAATCCCCTGTGACGGATATCCGACCACCGACCCCTAGCCTGACCAGCTCATCTCTGGACAGAGCATCCCTCGTCGACACGAGACGAGCTCCCTGGAGCAGCATCCTGACCGACGAGGCTCCCATCATGGACTCGATCGACTTTACGCCTACACCGAAACAGATCAGAGATGTCTTGGTGATCTTGGGAAGCCCGAAATGGAACCCCCTGGATAGATGACCGTAATCGTAGATGGGTGTCCCCCCGCTCACGACGCATGCGTCGGCGTCCATGAACGCCTGTAGATAGGCAGAGAGCGAGTCATCACCACGTCTGAACAGGCCTCGCGCGCTCATCAGCCGTTTGGCACCGACACCGCAGACCCTCCGGGTATGAGCAGGATCGGTCGAAAGGGTAACGATCTCAACCCTTGGGAAAACGCGCTCCAACACCCTTCGCAGCCCTATCAAGATCGCGTCATCCCCCAGGTTCCCCGAGCCGAACCAACCACCGAACACGACGAACCTCAAAGACCCCTACTCCACTCATCTACCCTGTTCCAATAGACCCCTGTAGATCTCGATGTGGCGGTCGACGACGGCACCAGCCTCGTGAACCTCCTCGACATACCTCCTGCCCCGCCGCCCCCTCTCAAACCAACCCTCATCCCCCTGCATCCAACGCAACCCCGCCGCGTAGTCGTCATCAACGACGTGGTATCCGAAGGCCGAAGTTAGGTCATCGGGGTTCTCGCCGCTTATTATGGGAGTCTCATGGGCCAGGGCCTCTAGGAAGGAGACGGGGAGGGCCTCCCTGATGCTGGTGTTCACTATTGCCCAGCTCCTCTCAAGGATCCGGGATTTCTCCTCCTCGGAGACGAATCCGGTGAGGTACAGGTTCGAGATGCCGTCGTACTTCTCCCTGAGTAGTGCATCCGCCTGGAGGTCGTGGCCGAGTCCCATGGCCACGAAATCGACGTCCGGGAATATGGGGGCAAGCTCCATGAAACGTTCGACGCGCTTTTGGGGGTCCCAGCGTCCCAGGAAGCAGACGGTGGGCGTGCTCGTCTTCTGCATCTTCCCCGAGGGTACGTCGACGGGGTTAGGGAGGAACGAGATGTCGCTCTTCAGACGGTACAGCCTCTTGGACTTCGGGATGAGAAATTTGGCCTGGGCGTACATGGCATCAGCTCTCCTGCAGGCCTGGGAAAGCAGCGCGTTCTCTAATACGAGCCTCGTTCTGAAGGGGATCGTCAGCCTGACCTTCGGGTCTACCTGGGATAGCCTGGTCCACTCGTGGAGGTCGAAGGGGTCCTGGAAGGTGATGACGTGTTTCCTTTCGGGTACGGCTCTCTGCGCCGCATAGGTGTTGTAGCTGATGGCCTGGCTGTGGTAGACGTCGGCGTCGACTTTGCGGTAGTATTCGAGTGAGTTCAGTCGTGAGAGGAGGGCGCGTAGGGCATGGAGTCCGCCTCCGTGTGTTGGGAATGCGTGTACCGTCATCCCGTCGAGTTCTTCGTACTCCTCCTGTGTTCCTCTGCGGACTGTGACGACCGAGACCTTGTGTCCCCTCTGGACGAGTCCTCTCCCCAGCGTACGGGTTAGGAACCCGAAGCCTCCGTGATATCCTCCTGAGAAGATCTCGGGTGAGACTAGGCAGACCTTCATTTAGATCCCAAGGGAAGCCCTTGTAAATTAGAACGTTATATACAAATAAAACTTTTATTTATGGAATGTCAAATATGGTTCTGCGACCCATCTATCCTGGATCTCTGGCGTTGGGATTGCTGCATGGAACCTGAAGCTAGCGTGGTAGTGCCCATACACAATGAGGCAAGGATACTCAGAGAGAACATCGAGTATCTCAGCAACTATCTAGAGGAGAGGCTGCCTCGCCATGAGATCATCCTCTGCGAGAACGGGAGCAGCGATGACTCGAAGAATATTGCCATGTTACTCGCGGAGGAAAGAGAAAACGTGAGGTATCTGGAGCTACCGGAGGCGAACCTCTCTGAAGCCCTCAAAGCAGGCTTCAACTACGCCAGATCCGAGAAACTCGTGTACTTTCCCGTAGACCTCAGCGTGGACGCAGAGTTCATCCACCAGAGCGTGCGGCTCCTCGATGTGTTTGACGCGGTGATTGGGTCAAAACGGCTCGCACGAGACTTGGACAGGAGGCCTCCCGCCAGGAGGATAGCCAGCAGGGCGTATCACGGGATGGTGAGGGGCCTGTATGATACGGAGTTCACGGATACCACCTGTGTGAAGGCTTTCAGGAGGAGCAAGATACTCGAGTTAATGGATAGGGTCCCGACGGCCAGTGGGATATTTGAGACAGAGCTCCTGGTGGAAGCGAGCAGCGCAGGGCTGGACATCGTCGAGATCCCTGTTATCGTTGAGGAGCAGAGGCCAAGCAGGACCATGCTGGGGAGAAGGATCCAGACAAAACTAGAGGACTTACTTTCAGCCAGACTCAACCGCGTCTCGACCTATGTTGGGCTGCCTCTGATCATTGTGGGTGTGATAATCTTGATGTTCCTAACCGCTTGGAAGATTCAGGGAAATTCCATGGCGGGATTCTCCATGCCGTACACATTCTTATTGTCGATGTTATTGGTGGTGTCAGGATTCCAGATCCTGACATTCGGGCTTCTCTCCAACCTGATTATGCAGATTAGAGCTCAGATATCTCAAGTCAAGAGAGATAGTGAATGAAAACATTTTTCGAGGTGCATATGTATAGACATTAGACAATGTACCTCTCCAATTTACTGAACGCGTTACCCATTGAACAGAAACTCATAGCCAGCGCAGCGGTAGTGGCTATCATTTCAGTAGGGTACAAACTACTAAGTCAGTTCATCTCACGGACTGGAAAACGGATCGAACTCGAACCACATGCCCTGAATGGTGTCAGGCTGGTTTTAAGAGTAGTAGCCATCATGGCTACAACAACACTCCTGTTCGGGCTCTGGGAGCTTCCGACAGAGTGGTTTGTCGGCACGTCTGCTCTCATCGGAGCATTTCTAGGCTTCGGATCAAGTCAGACAATTAACAATGTCGTAGCCGGCTTCTACGTACTGATATCACAACCATTCAAGGTGAAAGATTACGTAAAGATAGGAGAACTGGAGGGTCAGGTAGAGGAGATCGCTATCAACTACACAAACCTCTACACGCCCACATTCAATCTCCTGAAAGTTCCCAACACCCTAGTGATGAATAGCCGAATATTAAATATCACGCATGAAGGTTTCATTAAATACACATTCACAGTTGGCTTCGACCACTCTATCACCAATAACAAACTCATGGAAGAGTGCTTACATCCGGCGTTGGAAGAGTTCCATTTAAAATGCGAAGATAAACAGCTTAGAAAACCAGAAGTATATCTCGACTCGTCTGACAGATTAGGGAAACAATATCTTATCAGGATATTCATACCAAAAGGCGAAGCGAAAAACCTCTATGTGCTAAAACCAGAACTTCTAGACAGGATATTGGAAAATTATTACAATCTAAAAAACGCGCAGCATTAACGAGGGAATAAATCCATCTACAACATCCTTCAGACCCCTATTGTCCTATCTGGAACACCAGAAAACTCGGGAATTCCATACTCTAATGAATAATTTTATTGGCTACCAGATCAGATTATAACAGGAATTCTGGTGATAAAATGAGTGATCCCATCTGGATTGTGAGAGACTACGAGAGGTGTACTGGCTGCCGGCGGTGTGAACTCGCCTGTAGCATACACCACGATGGGTGGATGTGGCCCGAGGCCAGCAGGGTCAGGATCTTCATGCCATTCCCAGGTGTTGAGGTACCCCATCTCTGCGCCCAGTGTGACGACTACCCGTGCGTGGAGTCGTGTCCAGTCGATGCCCTTTCCGTCGACGAAAAAACTACCGCAGTTATAGTCGACAGGGACGCGTGCACTAGCTGCGGAAAGTGCATAGAAGCTTGCCCGGGGGACGTCCCAACCCTTCACCCAGGGGACAATAAAGCCAACATCTGTGACCTCTGCGACGGGGACCCTGAGTGTGTCAAGGTCTGCCACGAAGCGAGGTATGATGCTTTGAGGCTCGTCCATGAGAGGATGAGTAAGAACAGGAAGCTGTTTGCCAGGGACCCCATCGACGTAGCAAAAGACATTGCTGTTAAGCTCTTCGGTGAGAAGGGTGAGGAGGTGATCTAGGTGCCGGGTGGATATGCCGGCAAGTTCCTGGACGTGGATCTTTCCAAGGAGAAAGTGAAGGACACCGTAATCGACGACGAGACGTTGGAGGCGTACTTCGGAGGAAGGGGCCTCGGAACTAAGATTCTCTGGGATCGGATAGGGAAAAAATGGTCGAAAGTCGACGCACTTGGTCCCGATAACATATTCATGGCCTTGACAGGTCCCATGACAGGAATCTACCCCGGGGGTCGGATATGCTGTACAGGTAAGTCTCCGGTCAGCAATGGCACAGTGGGCTCAACTGCAAGCACGGAGTTCGCCCCCGAGTTGAAGATGGCGGGTTACGACGGTGTGCTAGTCACAGGTAAGGCCAGCAGTCCCGTGTATATACTCGTCACAGACGACGGAGGTGAGATCAGAGACGCGAGCCACATCTGGGGGAAGGTGGGCGAGGAGACCATCAAGATACTGAACAAAGAGGTTGTTGACGAGCTCACGGATAGGAAGCCAAACATTGGTCGCTGGCGCGAGCCCGGCACGATCTACATAGGTCCAGCGGGTGAGAACATGGTTAGGAACGCCGCGGTTATGAGCAAGATCTGCCATGCTGCTGGATACGGTGGATACGGGGCAGTCATGGGCTCCAAGAACCTGAAGGCGATTGCAGCCAAGGGTAGGGGTTCTCTGCCCAAGGTCTTCGCCCCGGAGGCGGTTAAACTCCTCTGGAAGAAGGTCCACGAAGGAACCATTAGCAGGGACGCCTTCAGGCGTCAGGGCACAGGATACGCAGGCTGGTCAGTTGGAGCTAACACCAGCAGCGAACCAGTGAGGAACTGGCAGGAGGAGTGGCACGACGAACGTAGCATGGGAGGACCCATGTTCGAGACCCGGTACTGGGTGAAGAAGTACTGGGCCGACTTCAACTGCACGACGAGCTGCATGAAGATTAGCTGCATAAAGAGCGGAAAGTGGAAGGGAGACATCACTGACATGCCCGACTATGAGCTCCAAGCCTACTGCGGGACAAACTTCGGGATCTTCGACGCAGGTGACACCATACACATGAGCGCTCTCATCGACAACCTCGGACACTCGGGGATCAATGGGCCAAACACGATGGCCTTCGCCGCCGAACTCTATCAGAGAGGCATCCTCAAGGAGGAGGACTTCGGCTTCAAGATAGAGTGGGGCGACGCAGAGGCCTTCACAAAGCTAGCCTGGCTGATCGCAAAGAGAGAGAAGATAGGCGACATCCTCGCTGAGGGCACCTACAGAGCGGCAAAGAAGATCGGCGAGATGAGGGGAGTTGACTGTATGCCCTACGCTATCCACGTTAAAGGCATAGAGATCGGCGCCCACGGCACGAGGAGCGACGTGGACTACACCCACGACATCAGCTACGCCGCCAGCGTCCAGGGGGGAGACCACACGAGCATTGCCTCCGACGGTTTCAGGGAGATGACCGGCGCGGTCTTCAGCGACTCCGGCGTCTACTGCAACTTCTGCGGTGCCTCCACAGACATAATCTTCGACTACGCCAAGGCCATCACAGGCTACCACATGTCCGTAGACAGCTGGCGAAGGTGGAACGGCCCGAGGATCATAACCCTCCAGAAGGCCCTGCTGCTACTGGGCGGACCCGACGTAGTCTGGGAGCCCATCAAGGACGACGACAATCCACCAAGGTTCTACGAGCCACTTCCCTCAGGCCCCTACAAAGGAAAGACAACCGACAAAGCCCTCGTAGAGAGCAAGAGAGCCACCTACTACGAGACCCTGGGCTGGGACGAAAGGGGCATCCCAACGAAGGAGACCCTCGACAGACTCGACCTAGGCGACGTGGAGCCCTCAATGAAAAAGCTCAGAAAATAGAGCTCAACACCTTTTTTTCCTCCATTAAACCCTTTTTTCAATTCACAGCTCCCAAGGACACCGATATAAAATAGTACAGAAAAGTAGGAAAATCTACGAAAAAATAACTCACCTGAGCGATTCCGCGACCCCTTCCACGAAGAGGAGACCTAAAACACCTCAAAAAAAATTAGGGGGGGAGGGGGGGGGTCATACGGTCAGAGCGTGAAAAGCAGGCCAAACGCCGAAAGGAACCGGAAAAATCCCCCTACACGACCCCGTTCATACCAAAAGGGGTAAGAATGCATACCCAAAACACGATCCCCACGGAGCCCTTATCCTAAGCCAGCCGCATAAAAAAATGGGGGGGAAGGGGCGTCTACACGAATATGTAAACCGCTCCAATCAACGTGAAAAAGATCCCCCACAGATACCATCAAACTCGAGGACACACGCGAACACCATTTATCTCGAACCCCTCCCAGTTACATCTATAATGAAGATAACCGTCCGCGTCTTCGGCGAACTCACAGAGGCAATAGGAAACAGACACACCATAACCCTGGAAGAAGACGCGAACATAGGGAACCTAACAAGGAGAGTCGCGGCACAGACAGGACAGAGACATCAAGGGTACCTCGGCGAATACAGAATAGGGGGCAACGAACTAGCCATCCTCCTAAACGGCAGGAACGTAGAACTAATGCAGGGGCTAAACACCAGGCTCCATGACGGCGACGAGGTGGTACTGATGATCTACACGATGGGTGGCTGAATCGACACCCTCTAACTGCGAGTAAAAAGTTTATCACCTAAAGACCCTACTTCATCACAGGTATCCTGAAATGAAAGGATGGAACGGTAAGCTCCTACGGGTCGACCTCACCAAAGGCAAAACCAAGGTTCAGGAATACAGCGAGGACCTGGCCAAGCGATTCGTCGGCGGACGAGGCTTCGCGGTCAAGCTCCTATGGGACGAACTGAAGCCAGGCACGGACCCGCTGAGCCCCGAGAACATGCTCATATTCGCGACGGGCCCCCTAACCGGATTCATCATCCCCAACAGCGGGAAGATGGTCGTCGCCTCCAAGAGCCCCCTGACAGGGGGATACGGCGACGGCAACCTGGGCACAATGGCATCACCAAACCTCCGGAAGGCAGGCCTCGACGCTATAGTCATCACGGGCAAGGCTGAGAAGCCCAGCTACCTCCTCATCGAGGACGACACACACGAGATCAGGGATGCATCGGACCTATGGGGCCTCGACTCGTACAAGTCCGAGGCGAAGCTCAAGGCCGAGCACGGAGCCGCATCGGGCGCCCTCCTCATAGGGCCATCAGGCGAGAACCTAGCACGAATCGCCACAGTCGTCTCTCAGGAGGGACGGGCGGGAGGCCGACCAGGTATGGGCGCGGTCATGGGCTCCAAGAACCTCAAGGCCGTCGTCGTCCACGGGACCAAGGACCTGCCCGCCCACGACCCCGAGAAACTCAAGGAACTGGGTCGGAAGGGCTTCCAGGTCATCACGGGCAAGGACAACTACAAATTCTGGAAACGACAGGGAACCATGGCCACAGTCGAGTGGTGCCAGGAGGCCAACACCCTCCCCACCCACAACTTCAGGGAGGGCATATTCGAGTACGCCTCGGAGATCGACGGCAACACCATGGAGAAGATGACCATCAAGCAGAAGGGCTGCCCCAACTGCAACATGATGTGCGGAAACGTCATCACCGACACCGAGGACAGGGAGAGTGAGCTCGACTACGAGAACGTCGTCATGCTCGGCTCCAACATCGGGATAGGCGACCTGAGGCAGGTGGGTACGCTCAACAGGATGTGCGACGAGCTTGGGCTGGATACCATTGGAGCCGGGAGCTGCATCGGCTTCGCCATGGAGGCCTCCGAGAAGAAGCTCATCGACCTGGACATAACATGGGGAGATTTCGAGGGAGCCAAGAAGCTGCTCACAGATATGGCGTACATGAAGGACTTCGGAGCCACACTGGGCCTCGGCACAAGAAAAGCCGCGGAGAAGATCGGCGGAGGCGCACCCGGCTTCGCCATGCACGTCAAGGGCTTAGAGTGCAGCGCCTACGACTGCCACCTCTGCCCCGGCATGTCCCTGAGCTTCGGGACCTCACCCATAGGGGCCCATCATAAGGACGCCTGGGTCATCTCGTGGGAGATCTCCACGGGCAGGAGGGAGCACTACGACGAGGATAAGGCGGATAAGGTCATTGAGTTCCAGCGTATCAGGGGGGGCATGTTCGAGAGCCTCGTGACCTGCAGGTTCCCGTGGATCGAGCTGGGATACGAGCTGGACTACTACCCCGAGTTCATCGAGGCCGCCACGGGTGTGAGCATGGGCCTGGACGACCTGTGGGGGCTGGGGGACAGGATCTACGCCCTGATCAGGGCCTTCTGGGTGCGGGAGTACGGGGGGGTCTGGGATAGGACGATGGACTATCCGCCGGTGCGCTGGTTTGACGAGCCGCTGACCAGGGGCGCCCTTAAGGGGATGCACCTGGATCGGGGGAGGTATGACGGCCTTCTCCAGGTCTACTACGACAGGAGGGGCTGGGACGATCGGGGGATCCCGACGAGGGCGACCATGGAGGGGCTGGGGCTGGGCGTGGAGGCGGACGAGCTGGGGGAGTACGTGGACCTCCGCTGACCCTGTTTTTTATCTCTGGCTCGTGAGGTCTAGGCGCTAGGCGAGGTCGACGGGGAAGCTGGCGAGCCAGTCCATCTGGGCCTCGAACTCGCTGAGGAAGCCGGGGAGCCCGTAGACGGAGACCACTGGGATGCGCCTGTAGATCCTCTCCCTCGCCGGCTGGAGGGAGAGCGCCATGGGTATCATCGTGGCCTGCCGCCAGCTGTCGATCCCCATCCTCTCCCGGAGGCCTCCGACGCTCCTGCTGAGGGTCTCGACCTTCTCCAGGTGGGTCTCGGCGATCCTGCGGGCCGTGGTGCTTCCCAGCCCCTTCGCCCAGTGCTTGCACTCCGCGCAGACTATCAGGGGTCTGCGGGTGGCGAGGATGTCTATCTCCCAGCGTCGTCCGTCTGCCTGGAATCGGAATCGTCTCTTCACGTCGTATCCGTTCTCTTCGAATATGCGTGCCACGATCTCCTCGAACTCCAGCCAGCCGAGGGCTCTGCTCACCCTCTCCAGGTCTCCCCCTGCCTGTACGGCTTTGATGGCCAGCTCCAGTCTCTGGCTGAGGGATGCGGCTATGTTTCCACGTTCCTCCTCGATTAGACCGTTTGATACCAGATGTGTCATGTAAGTGTCGTATGCTTCGTCCGTCACCCGGACCGTCTCTCGGAGTGCGCTGCTGTCCACTGGTTTTTTTCGGGTGTTCTCGAGGAGCGCGATGAGTATGTCTCTCTGGGCTGGCATGGCGTCGTCTATAGCGGGGGGCTGTTTGGTTTAGAAGTTTTTCTTTAGATGATGAGGCTGAAGTTCCAGATGCAGGCGCCGAGTCTGATGATTCCGTGGAGCATAGGGTAGGCCAGGAGTGCCTTGAATGAGTCGTTTTTGGTGACGCGGATTATGATGTAGGGTATGGATATGCCCAGGATGATGAGGACGATGTCCACGGGCAGCCAGAGGCCCTGGGCCATGAGCTGCACGGTTACTGGGTTGGTCTCGTATATGTAGGGGCGGGTCAGGGCTATCATTGTGGAGACGTGGTCTCCTAGGGTTCCCAGGACGAGGATGATGTAGCTGATTGTCTCCAGCCCGAAGCGTCTGCCTACTTCCAGCACTGTTTCCACTTGGATGATGTATCTGTGATACATGTTTTAAACATGTATGTTGGATGCATTCGAATCCGTGTTCAGTAACTGGGTTACTGTTCCGTGGGGTTGACTGTTATACGTAACTGGTTTATGAAAAAAAGGGGGGTTTTGGGGGTGTTCTACTGGAATGTGAATGATACCTGTACGTTTACTGAGACGCTGAGGGAACCTTCCAGGATAGGGGTGGGGGCTGCCATGCCTGCTTCTGCTACGTCGTAGCTTCTGGTTGCGGTGTAGGGTGTGTAGCTGCTCTCGCTGACGTATAGGACTCCTGTGACCTCGATGTCGAGGGTCTCGGCGATGAGGTCGGCCTTGGCCCTTGCGTTCTGTAGGGCTAGGACGTAGGCGTCGGTCTGGAGCTGCTCGACGATGTCGTCGGATAGGCCGAAGCTGATGCCCTGGATGTTGTTGGCCCCTGCGTCGGCGGCGACGTCGATGACGGGTCCGACGAGGTCTAGGTCGTCGATCTCTATCTGGATCATGTTTGTGACCCTGTATCCTGTGGTCTGTCGTAGCTCCCAGTCGTAGTTGGGGTAGACGCTGTATGTGACTGTCTTGATCTTGTCCTCGGGGATGCCGAGGGCCTTGATGGCCTCGATGACGGCGGTCATGAGGACGGCGTTGTCGTCGACGGCCTCACCTGCGGAGGGATCCTCGGTCATGACGCCGAGGCTGACTGTTGCCTGGTTGGCCTGGGCTGAGATGCTTCCCGAGCCCGAGACATGGATCGCGTTCACCTGATCCTCCCCGAGCCAGGTGGATGCGACGGTTCCCATCGATGGGGGGATGCCTGAGGGGTATCTGAATAGGTCGTCGGCCTCGTCTGCGAGTTGGGGCCTGTAGGCTATGATGGCTCCAGCGGCTATTATGGAGATACAGATTGCGATTATGGGGATGTACTTTTGTCTTTGACTCATTTCGAATCGGGTACTGTGATGGGGCTGGGGCATAATTAATCCATGTTTTAGAACAGGGGTGCTTGTGGGGGATGTCGTTGTTCTAGGCTGTAGAACAGGGCTGCTAGGGTGTGTTTTGGTTATGTTTATAGCTGGCCGTCCGTTTGGTCGTTTTGGGTAGTTTCTGTTGACTGAAAAAGTTGCGAAGTTGCGTGAGATGGCTGAGCTGGAGGAGAGGTATGCTGTGAGCTACGATGATGACGTCGCGGGGCTGGGTAATGTGGCTGTGGCGGGGCTGATGATGGGCGTTGCGCTGGACTCGAGGAAGCATGCGGGGCTGTACAGGGCGATCGCTGCCATTCTGGAGGGTCCTCTGGGGATCACTGATGTAGAGTACGACAGGCTGGAGGCGGCTCTGAAGAGGCACGTGGAGGTCGAGGTTGGGATGCTGTCTGAGGCCAGGGCGCTCCTGGAGGGCGTTGAGGACGATCGGGCTAAGCGGCTGCTGGAGGAGATCGTGGATGACGAGGTGAGGCATCATAAGTTCCTTTCGAATCTGTTGGAGGCGGTGCTGGCGCGGGATATGATCTTCGAGCAGGATGTCTGGGATATGATCTGGCGGGATGTGCCTACTCACGGTGCGCCCCGGGATCCGTATGCCCCTGGGGAGTAGCCTTTTCCCTCCCTTTTTTACTGTGAATGGTAGCATATGATAAGCGTTTTTTTATTTTTTTTGGCGTGTGGCTGGCTTAGAATAAGCGGTTTCTGGGTATGAATAAGTGCTCCTTTTGGTATGAACGGGGTGGTGTAGGGGGATTTTTAGGGTTCATTTTGGTGTTTGGCCTGCTTTTCACGCTCTGACTGTATGACCCCCCCCTCCCCCCCTAATTTTTTTTTGAGGTGTTTTAGGTCTCCTTTTCGTGGAAGGGATCGTGGAATCGCTCAGGTGGGTTAACTTTTCGTATTTTTTTCTATTTTTTCGTATCGTGTTTTGTGGTGGTTACTTCCGGGTGGTGCGTTGCTGTTGGTTATGTCCTTTATACAGGTGGGTCTAGATGTGTGGGTATGAGGTGTCTGGTGTTCTCCGATATTCATGGCAGGGCGGAGAGCCTGGATCTTCTTCCAGATGATGAGGGTCTGGTGAAGTTCTGTCTGGGTGATATCTGCGCTGGTGACCCGGAGGGGGCGGGGAGGGTCCTCGACTGGCTGAGGGGGCAAGGGGTGGTATGCGTCTCGGGGACCCATGACAGGCCGGTGGTGGACGACGGGGCTCTGGCGTGGTTCAGGGAGATGGAGGAGAGGCTGAGGAGGGAGGGGCGGGGGAACCCGGGCCTCCTCAGGAGGTTCCAGAAGGATGCCCTGAGGCTTAGGCGGGAGCTGGACGGGGAGCAACTGAAGTACATCTCGTCCATGCCTGAGACCCGCACCGTGACCTGTGGTGGGAGGGTGATCCAGATGATACACGACAGCCCCCTCGCCAGGGAGGACCTCACGAAGTCCCGTATACTGAACGTGGAGATAGCCCGGGCCAACTTTGGGCATCCGTCGTTCGTCGGAGACATCCTTCTCGTTGGGCACAGCCACGTCCCCCTGGTCTACAGGGAGTGGGAGGGGGAGGTCACCGAGACGGTTTTCGACGGTCCCGGGAGGGTTGAGCTCCTGGAGGGTAGGTACATCCTGAACCCGGGTTCGCTGCAGCGTCTGAGGAGCTATCCCAGGTACAATGAGAGGACCCGGGTGTTCGAGGGGGACGACAGGGTGACGTACGGGATCTTGGATCTTGATGAGGGCACCTTCGAGGTGAGGTTCATCAAGTTAGTGTAAATAAATGAGTTGTAGTGCAAAACGTTGAGCCTGAAAGCGGTCCTATACTCTTCTCTCCCACATAATCATTCGCGCGCATTACTATTGTGTGGACCTGCGGACCTGTTTCACCTGTGCCATCAGCTGTTCAACCCGTAGGGGGTCCACTGGGTTCCAGGTGTACCCGTCCTCCTTGAGACTGGAGCCCACGATGGCCCCGTCTGCGACCGACAGGTAGTCCTCCACGTTATGGGGCTTGACGCCGGTATTCACGAGCACCGGTACGTCAACAGCTTCCTTGATGGCCTCGATGACCGATAAGTCCGCCTCCGCTCCGGCCATCTTCCCCGACACCAGGATGATGTCGGCCAGCGAGGAGACGACAGCGCTGTGAGCCCGCTCCACCTCGCTGCGGGAGCCCAGGGGGGAGGCGAACTCCGGGACGACGTTGTAGAAGACCCTGATGTCATCGGCGCCGATCTGTGACCTGAAGCGTGCCAGTCTACCGGCGTTGGGAGACCACAGCCCCATGTCCGACTCGTAGACTCCGGTCAGCACCTCGCGGATGAAGCGGCCGCCTGTGGCGTGGGCCACGGCCATTGCCGCCCTCGGGTCCCACAGGAAATCGACCCCGAAGGGGATGCCAGTGGGCTTGGTCTCGGCGATGACGCGGGCCATTGTGGCTATCTGTTCGATTCCGGCCTCGAAGACGTAGGGGCGGTCGTCTTCGTTGCAAAACATGATCGCGTCGACTCCCCCTGCGACGAGGTTGGCCACGTCCCGGGCAACCCATTCGACGATGTGATCGACCCCTCTCTCCCGGTCGTATCGGGGGGTGCCGGGCAGGGCCGGGAGGTGGGCCATGGCGATAATGGGTTTACTGACCTGGAACAGGTCGTGGAACCATCCCTTGAATTCCATATGGGGCTTCTCCTGATGTTAGTATGTATTAATGTTAGTTCAGCTTTGGGGCTTGGTGGAGGCCTCGATATGGGATTCGAAAATCGAGACGCCTTCATCCCGGCTCTTATCCTCATATGATAACTTACCAATGATTTTAACTATTAGCTGATACTTTCTCTGACCATGGCGCATAAGAAGCAGGGTTACAGGTTCGAGAACGACTGGACCAAGGAATGGCTACAAAAGGGTGCTGATGAACGGTGGAAATCAATGATAACTATTCCCGTCAATGTCGAGATCGAAGCAGATCACACCGTGCTCAACGTTGAAAGTGCAATGGAATACCTCGATAAAGTTCACACGATCGCAGTTGCTGATTGCTTTTGCAGAGACCTAAGGCAGAATTGTGACGCACCTCTCAACGTATGCATTACGTTGAACGATAAGGCAGAATATGGCTTGGGAGACAAAGAGAGGGCGTTTAGGAGGAATAGACGGGAGATCACCAAGGAGGAAGCAATTGATATACTGGGAAAATCACACAAAGCCGGACTTGTGCTCACGGCTCAGGTTACGCATGACTTTCCAGGAGCTAAACTCAAACCTGATGAAGTATTCACTATTTGTGGCTGCTGTTCTTGCTGCTGTTGCCAACTTTCAGCTATTTTACGATATGGGTTGGCACCACACTTGTTGACATCTCAGACCACTTCGGTCACTGATACATCCGATTGTACTGAGTGCGGTGTATGTGTCGACCGATGTCAGTTCGGCGCCAGGGAGATGGTGAACGGTTCCCTTGCCTTCAATCCTGAACTGTGCTTCGGCTGTGGTCTGTGCATCAGCACCTGTCCTACCAATGCAATAACATTGGTTGACAAGTAAACAGTACTGTCCTCTTTCTTTCCCCCCATACACTTTTCTTAATTCCCACCTAATGCAAGGCAGTGATCCGTAACTTGACTGAAGGCGAGAACTCGGATGTCAAGATTGTGTCCATATCGGAGAGACACGTCGAAGGCTACCACCGATGCCTTGACTCGGTGGCACGTGAGAGACGATACATAGGCTTCGTTGAAGCCCCGCCCCTGGAATCCTCAAGGGAGTTCGTCCTGTCGAACATCCAGAACGACGTCCCCCAGTTCGTGGCGCTGAAGGGGGATGAGGTCGTGGGGTGGTGCGACATCTCGCCGGGGAAGAGTGAGGGGTTCACCCACTGCGGCACCCTCGGCATGGGGATCCTCAGGGACCATCGGAGGCAGGGCATCGGCACGAGGCTGATGGAGCGGACGATCAGCGCGGCCAAGGCCAGGGGCATAGAGCGTGTCGAGCTGGAGGTGTACGCCTCGAACATACCTGCCATATCACTGTATGAGAAGAGGGGGTTCGTGCATGAGGGCGTCAAGAGGAGGGCGAGGAAACTTGACGGGGTCTATGACGATATACTGGTCATGGCTCTGTTCATCTGACTACTGAACTCCCACTCCTTCCCCCATACTCTTTTCTTAACTTCACCCTAATCCTATTCTGTGAGTTTGGATGGTTGAACAGGTTACATTCCAGATCCTCTTCCAGTTCCTTCAGACCGTGGGCATCCTCGTGGGCGTCTTCTACTACATCATGACCATCAGGACAAACCAGAGGAACCAGGAGATATCCCTGAAAAACCAGCAGCTGACCCTCCAGTCCCAGGAGCTCACAAGAAAGACACAGGAGCAGGCACTAGAGACGAGGCAGGCTCAGCTCTTCATGAACATCTACAACCAGAGCTTTGCGAACCAGGAGTGGCTCGACGCCTACAACAAGGTTGTCACAACCCACTGGGAGGACTACGAGGAGTACATACAGATAAATGACTACTGGAACCCTGAAAAATCCGACAAGGAATTCATCAGGGCATCATCGCTGGTGTTATGCTTCTATGAGGGCCTAGGCGTCTTCGTCAAGGAGGGGCTGGTGGACATCCGCTTGATAGCACTCACGATGACGTTCATGACGAGGACCCTATGGGAGAAGTTGGCACCTGTCATCAACGAGTCGAGGAAGCGTATGAACTACCCACGGCAGATGAGTGAGTTCGAGTACCTCTACGACGAGCTGATGAAGTACATCGAGGAGCACCCGGAGCTGAAGACATAGCCTACTCTTTCCGCCACTCTGCTTTCGGGGATCTGAGGGGGAGGGTCTCTGACCTCCCCTCCAGATATTCTGCCCTAGGCCCTGTAGACGATCTCCCCGTCTATGAGGACCATCTCCACCTTCGTGCGCAGCTCCAAAGGGTCCCCGTCGAGGATGCGCAGGTCGGCGTCCTTCCCCTTCTCGATGCTCCCAACCCGATCGGCCACCCCCAGGATTTCCGCAGGGTTGATGGTAATCGCCTTCAGGGCCTCCTCATAGGGCAGCCCATGCTTCACAGCCATCCCCGCCGCGATGGGCAGATGGCGGATGTTACTCCCCGTGGCGTCCGTCTGGATGGCCAGCTTCACGCCGGCCTCGTACAGGGCCTTCGGGGTGTCGAACCCCAGCTCCCTCATCTCCCATTTCCCCCTGGAGCCCAGGCTGGGCCCCCAGACCGCCGGCACCCCCTTCTCCGCGATCCACTCGGCGATCCTGTGCCCCTCGGTGGCGTGCTCCCATGAGATCTCGACCCCGAACTCCTCGGCGATGCGCACCGCCGTGGCGATGTCGTCCGCCCTGTGGGCGTGGGCCCTCAGGGGGATCTCCCCCTTGATCACCGGGCACCAGCGCCTCCAGCTTGAGGTCAACCTCGGGCCTCTTCTCGGGGTCGTCCTTGAGCCTCTCCCTCTTCTCCGCGTAGCCCTTCGCCTTCTGCAGCCACTCCCTGAGGACCCCGGCGACCCCCATCCGGGTCGAGGGCATCCTCTTCAGCCCCTGGCCGTAGACCCGCATCGGGTTCTCCCCGAAGGCGATCTTCATCCCCGAGGGTTCCCTCACCACCATCTCGTCGATGACCGCCTTGGGGGCCGTCTTCACAACCACGCCGGTGCCCCCGATGACGTTGGCGCTCCCCGGCAGTATCTGGACGGTGGTGATCCCCGCCTTCATGGCAGCCTCCAGCCCACCCTCGTCGGCGTTGGCCTTGATCCCGTCCAGGGCCCTCATGTGGGGCGTCGCCGGGTCCGTGGCCTCGTTCCCGTCGCTCCCCGCCCAGCCTATCTTCTCCTCGGAGATGCCGATGTGGCAGTGGGCCTCGACGAGCCCCGGCATCACGACCTTCCCCGTGACGTCGATGACCTCGGCGTCCTCGGGCACCTTGATCCTCTTACCGACCTTCACGATCTTGCCGCCGTCGATGAGGACCGTCCCCCCGTCGATGACGCCCTTCGTAATCGTGTAGATCTTCCCACCCTTAATCGCGAGCATAATTACCCTCCCATACAGGCTGTCCTCAACGACTAAATGATTTTCCATCTCCCCCCGTCACCCCTTTATAATTCATCGCCCACCTCGAAGAAGTATGAAGTTCGAGCAGGTGCTGGGCCTCCTCTTCTTCGGCCTCACCCTCGCCGCCTACGCCGTCCTCTTTTACCTGGGGAGGAGGTGGAGACGCGA
This sequence comes from Candidatus Bathyarchaeota archaeon, assembly GCA_016783455.1. GTDB lineage: Archaea > Thermoproteota > Bathyarchaeia > TCS64 > TCS64 > BS750m-G28. Next base: position 117,612 of record JADHWN010000001.1, on the reverse strand, counting down.
GTTCGAGGCGAAGGGAGTCACCTACTGGCAGGCCCCCAAGGAGGAGCGCCTCCGGGAGCTCACCGACGACGTCTTCCGCCCCAGGCTCTTCGCCGCCTTCTATGGCCTCGCCTACTTCGCTAACGGCTACATGAAGATCACTTTCTCCATGTGGGCCCCCCTCTACCTCCTCCAGGTCCGGGGAGTCTCCACGTTCGACGCCGCGCTCTTCTTGGGCCTCGTCTACATGTCCTGGCAGTGGAAGATGTTCATCGGCCTCCTCTCCGACGGCTTTCCCGTCACCTTCAGGGGCAACACCTACCGCCGGCACCCCTACTTCCTCGCCGCCGGCCTCCTCAGCCTCATCGCCCTCCTCGGCTTCCTCACAACCGACCCCACCAGCATCCCCGTCTGGAGCCACTTCTTCCCCCTCTGCCTCACCATGACCACCGCAGGCGCCCTCTTCGACATAGCAGCCGACAGCTTCGCCGTCGACGTGACGCCCCCCGAGTACCACGCCCGCGTGCTCGGCGGGGTGAACACCTTCGGGATGGCCGTCGGCGGGGTCGCAGCCAGCCTCATCTCACCCTATCTCATCTCTGTGGGCAGCTACTGGCTCGTCTTCATGAGTGGGGGGCTGGTCGGCATGCTTGCCTTCCCCTTCCTCAAACTCAAGGAGCCGAAGCTGGAAAAAGAACGTCTATTCAGCAGGGAGGCCATCGCCTTCACATTCACCGAGAGGACAGTCCTCGTCGCCTCCCTCCTCATGGTCGGCACAGCCATCGGCACCCAGAGGCTCAGCAACCCCACCGGGGGCATGTTCTCCCTCATCATGAACGAGATCGTCGGAGGATTCACGCCCACCACAGCGGGAAACATCGCCGTCGTCACCCTCCTCGCCGGGATCCCCGCATCCATCGTCGGCGGCTGGGCGGCCGACAGGTGGGGGCACAAGCGGGTCTACACCCTCACAGGGGTCGTCATGATGGTCTCCGGTTACCTCTGGATGACCCTGAAGCCCGGGATGACGGCCTGGTTCGTGGTCCTCGCTGTAGTCTCAAACTTCATCGAGCGGGTCAACTCCGGAGGCAGAATGGCCCTCATGGCGGATTCGACGCCCCTCGCCCTCTCCGCCACAGTCTTCCAAATGTATATGTCCTTCAGCTGGGTGGGGAACATCCCGGCGTCGGTGATCATAGGGTACCTGCTCCCCAGGAACATCCCCCTCCTCTTCGCCGTCCTCTCCAGCCTCACCCTGGTGCCCCTGCTCCTGGTCCGGTACCTGGAGCCCTACGAGGCCGCCAAGGCCATCACCGTCTGAATCCTCAGACGTCCTCAACGTTCATGTAGAGCCTACGGCTGCTGGGAGAGTCGTACACCTGACCCTTCAACGGCTTCACCATCTGATGTACCGTGACGTCGGTCTTGCGGTAGCCCTCTGTCAACTCCTCGAGGGGGCCGTCCACCTCGGAGACCAGCGTTACGAAATGCACCCCCTTCTCGATGGCCAGGTTGTTCACGTGCTTCAGGAGCTCCCGGCAGGCCTCGATGTAACGGTAGGCCACGGGCGTGAGGATAATCTGGAGAGACCTCTCGCCGAGGCCCGGCATCTTCGGGACCTTCGTGAACAGGCCCATCAGCTTGAGCATGATTAGCTGCGCCCTCATCCTGAGGTTGAACTTTATCACCCTGGGCGCCATGATCTTGTGGTACTCCCAGTATCCCAGGACAGCCGTTATCTCCCCTTCCTCCTCGTAGACGAATATGTTCTCCATGCCGTAGTGGGGCATCCGCTCTACGTAGGCGAGGAACGACTCCACGGTGAAGGGAAGATAGAAGTCGTGGTCCCCGTATATCCCGTTGATCAGCTCGACGGCCTCAGGGACGTCATCCATCCGGAGGGGCCTGACATTGCCTGGTCTGATCGCCTCCTCCTCATACGCCACGAGGAGGTTCTCCCTGACGTTCTTCCATGGAAGGTACCCCATCTTCTCCACCATCCTGAAGGAGGGCACGTTCTCCTCAACGATGAAGGCGTACATTAGGTCGGCGTCCACGCGGGCCGCGACCCCGTCCACCTCCGCCAGGAGCTTGGAGGCGATCCCCTTCCTCCTGTGCACGGGGTCCACCATCACCCCGAAGGCGTACAACGCGTTGCACCTTTCTCCCCTGACGTACACCTTCCTGAGGGCGCACTCGATGGAGCCAACGATCTGATCTCCCCCCTCGGCCACGAATGCCCACCCCCTCTCGTAGGGCATAAACCTCACAAAGAAGTCCGGTGACCTGTCGAACTGGAAGACGAGCTCGGTCCCCTGGGGGCACCTCAGCTGCAGCTCCAGGAGCGCCTCATTGTCCTCTGGTCTGGCCTCCCTGATGCTGATTGCGCCTGCCATGATACCTCCTAGTAATATTTGGATAAATCAGTTTAGGGGCCGTGCCCCTCCTAGAGAGACACCACTCCGACGCCGTCCCTGTTGAGGACCTCTGTCCCATACGGCTCGGAGAGCTCCGTCATGATCCCGATGATCTTGTCAGCGAGATCCCCTCTTGCCAGCATCGGCCGCCCCCTCTGACTCCGCTGCTTCTTCCAGCCCAGCTCGATGGGGTAGAGCTTCAGCTCGTCCAGGGCGTCCCCGTCGAACCTCATCTGGGGGACGACGCTGATCCAGTACTTCTCGTCGTCCCCGAACCATGAGGGCTTCCGCCTGCCGGGCGTCGGCTTGGGCGTGGTCCGGGCGTCGTAGGCGTCCGCCGGCGTCCCGCTGTAGGGGTCCAGCTTGTACCTGGCGTAAAAGTCGGCGGGCATCCTCTCCACCGTCTGGTTCTGGAAGATGAAGTCCCCGAGGCTGTAGAAGATGGGCCTCCCCTCCCGTATCTCGATGCCCCTCATGGCGTGGTGGCCGTGGCCTATGACCGCGTGGGCACCGGCGTCGACCGCGGCCCTGGCGAACTCCTCGATAAACTCCGCGGGGCGCTCCGTGTCCTTCCAGGCACCCTCGTGGGCGTGGAGGCTGAACAGCACCCAGTCCGCCTGGCGGGCGGCCTCCCTGATGGACTCTAGGTTCCCCTCCAGGTCCGACTTGTTGCCCTTGGTGTGGGAGCCGACGTTCGGTCCAGCAACGTACTTTGTCCTCAGGAAGTGGAACTCACCGGGGTCCTCGGACTGGATGACGCCGTCGATCCCCATCTCCTCCGATATTTTCTTTATCCTCTCCAGCGTCTCCGGCCTCACCTCGTACCACGTATCGTACCTGAGAGGGTTCAGCCCGGGCCTCCCCCTCATGTCCCTCCTCGAGTCCCCGGCCCTTCCGAAAGGAGCGAACGTCGAGCAGGCGGCGATCAGCGCCACTCTCCCCTTCACAGTGTCCAGGTATGCTGGAGCCCGGGCCTCGGCGAGGTCCCTGCCGGTGCCGGCGTAGGTGACCCCCGCGGCCTCCAGGTAGGCCTTCGTCGCGAAGAGGCCCCCGTAGCTGTAGTCGAGGCTGTGGTTGTTGGCGGTTGAAAACAGGTTGTACCCCATCCACCGGAGCTCGTTGATGATTGAGGGGGCGGCTCTGGTGTAGGTGCCCCCTGACTGGGCGGCGGGGTAGCAGTCCTCCTCGTAGTCGTGGAGGAGCATCTCGTGGTTGGTGAACGCGACGTCCGCGGAGCGGATGATCTCCACGAGCTCCATGAAGTCGGGCTCGGAGTGGACCGACTGCCTCATGGTGATGAGCGAGTCACCGGAGGCGACGAGGGTGATCTCCTTGTTCATGTTTGTATGATTGTCCTGTTCGAGGTTAAAGTTTTGGCTCACACACCACGCGTGTGTTCAACGACGCGCGACGCGTCAAAATATACCCTACACAGGGCAGATCAACCTATTCTTTACCTTGGACGAATTCTAGGATTATCGAGTTATCTGTTGTTCTCCTTGCCTTTTGGAAATAGTTGAATTTCTTTAGAAGTATCTTGCTGATCAGCTCCGAGGCATATTTAGAATACTGATGATTTATTGTGTGTATTCCATAGATGCTGATATTTCCATCTTCGTCTATTGTGTAATCAATGTTCTGGAACCATCCAGACCTTTGTAGGCTGTTGAAGGCTCTGTAGTTTTGCAGGAATAGTTCTATCGACTCCTCAAGGTTTCTCTTTATCTGCCTAATCTTGATTATCGAGATAATATGTTCAGACATGGTCTCGGCTATCTCCGAGATATCATCGTCCGGGATTAACCGGAAGAGCTGTGCGAGCAGAATTCTATCACACAGAATCTTGTTCTCGGTTTGAATTGATTGTTTGATCAACGCTCACTCGTGAAACGCCTGTTTCAACAGTTGTCTCTTCTTCATGTCATTGTCTCTGGGAAACTGTCTAACAGTTCTTCTGTTTCATCATCAAGCCTAATCCCGAGGGTCTTTGACATACGAATCTGTATAACATTGTTTAGCAATATTCAATAATATGTTGGGTTATCTGAAACCTTCAATGCAGTGTAATCTCTTGTGTAACTTAGTAACGCATTAGGTGGAAGATATGCGTATAAGACCTACAGAATCCAAAGAAAGACTAGAACGAGACGAACGGGAGTTTCAACAAAAATCCAAATCACGAGGTCCAAGTTCTTGAATGGGGTCACCTAGGGAGAGAACGCATAATGAGTGAAGAGAAAAAGGGACTTTTCTGGTTTATTCAGGGTAACGTCAAGGTACTCATGTACTGCAGACTCCTCTGGAGCGGCAGCACAAGCATAATCTACCCGTACTTCAGCCTGTACATCCTCGCGCTGGGAGGTACGAGCACAGAGATTGGATTAATCAACAGCCTTGGTCTCCTAGCGGGCATGATACTCTACCCTCTAGGAGGATACATCGCTGATAGATCGGGAAGAGTGAAATTTATCGGATATAGTACGCTACTATACACCTTTGCGCACCTATTCTTCGTTATCGCCAACGACTGGAAAATGATTGCCCTAGGACAGTTCTTCAGCCAACTACTCCTGTTCTATATGCCAGCAATGGGAGCACTGGAGGCTGACAGCCTACCCCCCGATGCCCGAGGAAGAGGATTCGCCATAATGATGACTATTCCCGGTGCAGTCAGAATCGTTGCTCCCGTAGTCGGCGGCTATGTTATTGAATGGTTTAGAATATTCAGCGGTTGGACTCAGAATGAGGCCCTCGTGATTGCTGTACGAGTCTGCTGGAGTGTGGCGTTCCTGACCGGTCTTCTCGTTGCTTGGATTAGAATACGGTACCTCAAGGAAACTGTCAGAGACGGGGAGACGAACGTCGAGCTCAAGTTCAGCGAGATACCGAAGATGGTGATCCCCGCCTACAAGAGCATATTTGAAAGCATAAGGTGGATGGACAGAAGCCTAAAAGTCATTGTAGTCATCGAGATGTTCACAAGCTTCTTCGTAGCCATGAGTGCCCCCTTCTACGTAGTCTATGCGAAGCAGATCATAGGAATAGTTGAGAGCCAGTGGGGGCTAATAATGTTCATCAGTGGACTTGTAGGGGTCGCACTGGCTTTTCCCCTCGGTGCTCTTGTAGATAAGGTCGGGTCACGGAAGATGATCCTAACGGGAATGCTCCTTGCACCAATATCCATCTGGGCGTACCAGTACGCAGGTGGATTCACGGGAGTTGCCCTAGTTCTCTGCATAATCTCGCTCTGCAACAGCATGATGATGCCGGCGTTCAGCACTATCATCGCCAACATAGTCCCTCGAAGCAGAAGGGGACGCCTATACAGCCTGATAGGAGAAAGGGGGATCACGATAAGCTTTGGTAACTTCTGGGGAGGAGGGTTCCTTATCTTCCCACCGGCTGCCCTAGGAGCATACATTGGTGGATGGGTCTACAAGCTCAACCCAAACTATCCTTGGATAATAACTTCACTTGCACTTCTAGTCTCGTTCCTACTAATACTCGTATTCGTAAAGGAACCTGAGGAAATCCAGCAATGAAACTACACTAAACATATTCACTTTCTATGGAAAGCGGTGTTTATTACTATCGCGAGCGAGTCCTTGAGGGAGGCGGGGTACTCTGTTCCGTCCTCTGAGCATGCCTACGGTTGACCTCGCCCACCGCCCCGTTGTGGCTCCTGCCCACGTGGATGACCCTGTCGTCCTCGTAGACGACGACCCAGTCGCTGATGAGGCTGTGGTCCGACCGTCGAAGCCTATCACCCAGCTGCCCCTGACGAGCGTGCGCATGGTTAGTGATCGGATTCAGGATATTTGAGAGCAGTGACCACCGCAAACGCCAAATCCAGACCCGCCCAATTGAATATTGAAATGTATCGAATAGCTGTGGCGAGCTTCAGCCACGAGACCTGCACATTCTGCCCCAACATCACCACACTGGAGGCCTGGGAGGCCGGGGGCATGGACTACGGGGAGGACGCCCTGGACTACACGGGGAGGGGGAGGAGCTACGTCACGGGGTACAAGGAGGTCGCCGAGGGATACGACGATGTCGAGCTGGTGGGCATCCTGAGGCCGGGGCGCCCCCGGACCGTGGGGATGGGGAGCTGGCTCACCACCGAGGCCTTCGACGTCATCACGGGGAGGATCGTGGACGGCATCGAGGCGGAGATGCCCGTGGACGGGGTGCTCCTGGCCCTCCACGGGGCCATGGCGGTGTCCAACGTCCCCAGGCCCGAAGCGGAGATCTGCCGGCGGGTCAGGAAGGTGGTGGGCTATGACGTGCCCATCATGGTCACACTAGACCTCCACGCCTGCGAGGACGAGGAGCTCTCCAACATCACCGAGGGCGTCTTCATACTCAAGACCTACCCTCACCTGGACGGCCACGAGATAGGCGTCATCGCCGCCAAATGCATCATCGAGACCATCAGGGGGGACTTCAAACCTGCGATGGCCTGCAGGAAGCCCGGCGTCATCTCCGCCAGCGTCTACCAAGCATCGGAGTACCACCCCATGAAGACGGTCTACGACCGCTGCCGGGAGTGGGAGGCGAAGGGGGTCTACTGCGCCTCGGTGGCCCCCGGCTTCGCGTACGCCGATGTGCCAGATGCGGGTGCCTCCGTCTTCGTGGTTACCAACGGGGATCACGCTCTTGCTGAGGAGGCAGCCCAGGACATCTCGGACCTTATCCGGGAGCTCCGGGAGGACCTGACGAGGCCCCTGCCCAAGGCGAAGGACGGCGTCGCCAACGTCATCAAGATGGTGAAGGAGGGCACCAAGCCGATCGTGATCGCCTACCACGACGACAGGCTCGGGGACGGCACCCACGTCTTCAAGGAGCTCCTGAAGCAGGGGGCGACCAACTTCTGCACCACCAGCATCGCAGACACCGAGGTCCTCAACGGCCTCGCCAGGGACCACAAGGTCGGCGACACCGTCACGGTGACCATCGGCGGCTGGGTCCACCCCATCTCCGGGGAGCCCGTGAAGGTCACAGGCAGGATAGAGTGGCTGGGCCCCGCCGACTGGGTGGAGACCGGGCCCATGGGCCGCGGAGCGGAGCGCCACGACGACCTCGTCGCCTCCCTGGACCTGGGCGATAACAGGCACGTGGTGGTCTCGGAGAGGCTGAGGGCGCCCATGAGCTCCGACCCCTTGAAGGCGATAGGGCTGGACGTGGACAGCTTCGACATAGTGGAGATCAAGAGCCGGGTCCACCACAAGGCTTTCTGGGACACCTGGAGCGCCGTCGACTACCCGGTGGACCCGCCGGGGACGACCCCCGCCGACCTCAGCACCCTGGAGTTCAAGCATCTGCCCTGGGACATTTACCCTATCGGAGAGAAATGGAAGAAATAATCTTCCCACTCTATTTTGTCAGGATCTCGTTCCACCTGACCCAGACGTCCTCAGCCGGCTTCCCCCTTATCCCAGCCGACTTATCCAGCAGGTCCCAGTAGCCATAGACCTCCGTCTCACCTTCATCTCCCCCATCGTCGTCGCCTTCCTGCGGGACATTATTATCCCCCCGGTTGACAGCCTCTGGTGGAACACCACCTACAATCCCCCTTCCTCCCCCCCTCCTCAGGAGGAACGCCGAGACGCCTAGGATGACGACGACAACGGCGACCAGGGCGATGCTTCGCCTGCCCATAAATGAACATCAGACACCCCTTCAGGAAAAGGATTTCCAGGGGCCCAACAGTGAAACCTTTTATCATGGTAACATCGAGGCATAACCTGTGAGAAGGTGATCTGGAGTGGCCTCAGATGGAGAAACGATTGTAAATACCCTGGAGAAGATACTGGAGCTTATCGGGGGCTCCAAGGAGCAGATGGACGCCCTCATCGTCGACGCGGCGGACATGAGCGAGGAATGGGACCTTGAGATAATAAACGACCTCGTCGATGTCTCCCAGCGCGTCGAGGAGCTCATAGAAGACATTACCGCCATCCACGAGGAGGCCAAGGCCAACTTGGAAAGAGCCCTCGAGGATGAGGAGTCCCTGGACGAGGACGACGACATCGACTAGACATAGAAAAAGTTGACCTTGATATTATCCCAGCACAAGAGGCAGGTATAAACATGCTGACAAAGGATGAGACCGTCAACCTTGCAGCCTCCTACGCTGAGGAGGGGTTTCTATGCTCTGAGTCCGTCCTGATGGCCCTAGCCAAGTGCTTGGGAGTGGAGAGCAAACTGATACCCAAGATCGCCACAGGCTTCGGCGCAGGCATCGGCCGCGAGGGGGAGGTCTGCGGGGCCCTGAGCGGCGCCGTCATGGGGCTAGGACTAAAATTCGGCAGGAACGTCCCCGGTTTTATTGTGGACGGCAGGAGGCCCTACTGGTACGCCACCGAACTCATGAAGGGCTTCCAGGACCTCCACGGCCACCTCCGCTGCAGGGACCTCCTCGGCTTGGACCTAACCGACCCGGAAGACTACCGAAAATACTCCGAGAGGAACCTATGGGGAACAAAATGCAGGGACCTAATAGCCTCGACCACTGAACAGGCCTACGCGCTCTTGGTGAACGCCGATTCCGTGTAACGACCTTTCATCATGCCTCACTACCAGTCGGTGACACCAGAATTTTCCACACGGAAAGCCCGTCTACACGCGAGAAAAGATGTCAGAGATGCTCTACACAGAGTTCAAGAGGACGATAATGGAGACATGGGAGCGCCAGAGAGAAAACAACCCCTCCCTGGAGCCCCCCACACAGGAACAGATACTCCAGGACTGGCTCTCGTTCATCGAGAAACGAGCCCAGATGGAGCCCCTCCAACCCATGCTGGGACGCCCGCTGAGACGGGAAAGGGCGCCGATCTAGGCCTCCACGGCGGGATCTGTTCTCATCTTTAGAACAGATGTTCTAAAACCTAGGATTATCTTCATCCCGTGCACCCCTATAGTCGATAAGAAATGACGATACTGAACTCCCCCATCGGCAGAGGCAGGCTGCTCAGCTACGCGTTCATGGGCGTCCTCATAGGAGTCCTCATCATGGGGGGCGTTGGGAACCTGATCACCCCCCCAGCTCCCGACCCCCTCATCACGGAGTTCCCCAGCAGCCTCCAGCGATTCGTCTCCTACAATCAGCTCAAGACCTTCGTCGAGGAGACCGTCTCAGATTCCTCCTACTACTACCCCTCATGGGGCTGGGGCACCATGAGGAGCCCCAAGGGCGCGCAGGTACTCGAGAGCGCCGCGGACGCCGCCGTGGCGGCCCCAGGTGACTACTCCACCACCAACATCCAGGTGGAGGGCGTCGACGAGGCTGACCTGGTAAAGACCGACGGGCTCTACATCTACATCGTCTCCGACTACGCGGTCCACATCGTCAGGGCCTACCCCCCCGAGGAGGCCGAGCTCGTCTCCACAATCACATTCGACCAGATGGTCCAGAACATCTACGTGGACGACGACAAGCTCATCGCCATGACCATGGACGACCCCTGGGTCTACAGCACATGGTCCATCCCCGACGAGATCTGGGTGGAGACCACCAAGGTCCACATCTACGACATCTCCGACAGAACAGCCCCCGCCCTCGACAGGTCCATCAACGCTGACGGCTACACCGTCAACTCCCGGATGATCGGCGACTACGTCTACCTGGTCACCCAGCGATCCGACATCACCTACAACGAGGACGAGGTCTGGCTCCCCCGATTCACCGACGACGGCGCCACCACCGTGGTGGAGGCCGACATGATCTACTACACGAACGTGACGGAGCCCTGGTACAGCTTCACCAACATCCTCGCCATCAACGTCCAGGACCCCGATGAGCAGATAGGCTACGAGAGCTTCCTCCTGGGGCCGTCGTCCACCCTCTACGCCTCCAGGGAGAACATCTACCTCACCTCCCCCTCGTGGGACTGGATGAGCGAGAGCACCAACGTCTACAAGATAACCATCGACGGCAGAAGCATCGAGTTCACGGCGGACGGTACAGTCCCCGGCAGGGTGCTCAACCAGTTCTCCATGGACGAGCGCGACGGCTACTTCAGGATCGCTGTCACCAGCGGCCACGTCTCAAGGAACGGCGCAGTGACCAGCAACGACGTCTACGTCCTCAACGCCAGCCTCGGCATAGTCGGCAGCGTCACCGGCCTCGCCCCAGGCGAGGACATCTACTCCGTCCGCTTCATGGGCGACCGCTGCTACATGGTCACCTTCAAGAAGGTGGACCCGCTGTTCACCATCGACATCGCCGACCCCGAGAACCCCAAGGTCCTCGGCAAGCTCAAGATCCCTGGCTACAGCGACTACCTCCACCCCTACGACGAGAACACCCTCATAGGCATCGGCAAGGAGAGCGTGGAGGCCGAGGAGGGCGACTTCGCCTGGTACCAGGGAGTCAAGATAAGTCTCTTCGACGTCTCCGACGTTGAGAACCCCCGGGAGCTGGCGAAGATAGAGATAGGCGACAGGGGAACCGACTCCCCGGCACTGGACGACCACAAGGCGGTGCTCTTCAGCAGGGAGAGGAACCTCCTGGTGATCCCCATCACCGTCGCAGAGGTCGACGAGGACGACTACTCGGGTACCCCCCCTGACAGCGCCCACGGCGAGTACGTCTACCAGGGGGCCTACGTCTTCCATGTCTCCAGGGAGGACGGGATAGAGGTCACCGGACGGGTGACCCACATCGACGATCCCGAGACCTTCCTCAAGAGCGGCTACTACTTCGACTCCGACCTCTTCGTGGAGCGCAGCCTCTACATCGAGGACAACCTCTACACGATCTCCCAGGGAATGGTGAAGGTGAACGCCCTCGCCGACCTCACCGAGATAGCCTCGGTCCCCCTCCCATAGACCCCCCCTTTTTTCCACCCCACTGAGACCTGCATCTCGTCATCTACGCGAAAATAGTGTGGGGTCTCGGTCATCAACGCACTGACCATTGTGAAGGGGCGGTGCCGGGGGCTGTCAGGGCTGTAGCTTGTCCCTGTGCTTGCTCCTCAGGCTCTGGGAGATCTGGGAGGTGGGGTCGTATACGTCGGGGTACTCGTACCACTCGTGCCCCTCCCTGAATATCCTGTACATGGGGGGGTCGTCATCCATCTCCCTCCAGAGCCTCTTCCTGAGTGCTAAGCAGACATCCCTGTTGCTCACCGAGATGTCCGTCATACACCTGGGGTCCGCCCTCACGTCGTAGAGCCTCTCCTCGCTCACATCCACGTCCGTCATGTAGGCGTAGTGATCGTCCCTGTACCAGAGCCAAGGGTAGAACATGCAGGTGGCATGACCCCTCGTCGACACGTCCTCCCCCGTCGCGTAGGCCCAGACGTTACGGCCGTCTAGGCCAGAGGGGGGCTCAACGCCGGCCATGCCCATCAGGGTCACTGGGATGTCGTGGTGCGCGGCGTAGGCATCGCACTCGGAGCCGGCTGCCTCACCGTCGGGGCTCCTGACTATGTAGACGAGGTCCATGAGCTCCGGGTACATGTGGTCGGGCATCTTGTGGATGACGCCGTGGTCCATGATGTTGTGGCCGTGGTCGGAGACCAGGAGGACGACGGTCTCGTCCCAGAGACCCATCTCCTTCACCCTGTCCAGTAGGAGCCCTACGTACTTGTCGCAGAGCTCCACCTCTCCGGCGTACTGGGCGAGGGTGTACTCCAGCTCCCCCTCCCTGAACTCGTAGGCGCCTCCGGTGGTGTTGATCACCCGCCTCCCCTCGTAGGAGCCGGTATCAAAGTAGTGCTCCAGGATGTCCCTGGGGGCGTTCCAGGGCTCGTGGGGGTCGAACTCGTCTATCACCAGGAGGAAGGGCTCCTCGCCCCCGCCGTTCCTCTCCAACCAGCGGGTAGCCGCGCCGAAGGTCCGGGGAGGGAACCAGTCTTCCTCCGTCTCCCAGCCCTGCATGTTCGCCAGGCAGTGCCTGAGGCTGTGGCCCACGCACCCGTAGGCCAGGTCGCACGGGAGGTTGGCCGTATCCTCTATCTCCCCTTTGAGGGGGACCCTGAGGTGGTCTGCCTCCTGACCCCTGATCCACTCCCAAGCCGTGTACCCCCTGTGGAAGTTCATGGAGGGCTTGAAGATGTGAGGGGTGGAGGCGATATGAGCCGTGACGTAGCCATGGTGGCGGAACACCTCGGCCATGGTCACCTGCTCCTCGGGGATGGGCTGCCACCCAGGGATGAGGACGGTGTCCCCCTTGGAGAGCTTGTAGTCCCGGCAGGGGAAGGTCCTGTACCCGGTGTGCATCGCCCGCCTGACAGGGATAGTGGGGAGGGCCTCAGGATACGCGTTGGTGAACCTGACCCCCTCAGCCGCCAGGTCGTCGATGTTAGGGGTCCTTATCCAGTCGTTCCCGTAGCATCCCACATGGTCCCTCCGCAGGCTGTCCAGCATGATGAGAATGACGTTTCGCAACTCTAACGCCTCTATAGAATCTTAACCTCTCGATATAATACTGTGTACGGTACCTCGGAGAGCCTCGATGAAGCAGAGCAGGCTCGTCTCTAGGCCTTCTTCATCTCCTCGGTGAGGATAGAGGTGAGCCTGTCGAGAAGGGCTGTCCAGGTCTCCGTCTCGGAGGAGGGTGTGCCCTCGACGGCGTCCAGCTCGGCCTTTAGCCTTCCGCAGAGCTCGTCGTGGCCCAGCTCCGCGCTCAATGCCTTCAGTTCCAGCACCTTCCCGAGGCCCTTCACCAGGGCGAAGCTCCCGTAGCCCCACGGCAGCTGGGCCGCCATGAAGACCAGGTAGCTCATGTAGTCCAGGAAGGCCTCGTCGAGCTCCTCACTCATCCCCGACCCTCCACGGGTTCCTGCACGAGTTCAGGTAGGCCACCTCTGAGAAGGGCCTCCGGAGCCTCACCTCCGGCGTCTCATCAGGGTAGCCGACGGTTATCAGGAGGAGGGGCACCATGTCGTCGGGGACGTCGAGGAGGTCCCTGGCAGCCGCCCTGTTGAACCCCCCGATAGGGCAGGTCCCAAGCCCCAGCGAGTACGCCGCGAGCATGATGTTCTGGGAGACGAATCCGGTGGTTCTCCCGGATCCCCCCTCAGGTGGGGCCCTGCTCCGTGTTAGGTCTTGGCAGATGAAGATGGCTGCAGGTGCCTCCCCCCACATCATTGGCGAGATCCTCTTCACGCTCCTCATGAGCTTGGGGTCGGTCACCGCGATGAACTTCCAGTTCTGCCGGTTAGCGCCGGTGGGTGCCCACTGCCCGGCCTCCACGAGCACCCGCATCAGCTCCTCGGGGACAAGGTCGGCCTTGTACATTCTTATGCTCCTCCGCCCCTTGATGGCCTCCAGAACGTCCATGAGCTATCAAGACCATTGAAAGCTGAACTGATTATATATCGATTCCCAGAGGGCATGAAACAGCCTCTCGGAGACACATTCACGATGCAATGAGCCTCTATGGTCAGACCTTTTCACAAATCTGAACATATTAGAATATTAACTGAAATTAAATCCTGTGAAAGAGGTACTTTCCATTAAATTAACTATGTTTTCAGTTTAAAATAGTTTTAGACCGAATTCTAAAGATATTCAACCGGATTCTTATTAAAGAAGAGTTTGAGGAAGTCTATAGATTCGACTGTGAAGGAGCTAGTGCTGACGGAACGGAGCCTGCAGACATATAGCAACTTTGGCATCAAGGTCAAGTGCATGAGATGTGGGAAGGTCTTCAAGGCAGGTGACAGGGTCGTGAAGACCCGCATTAAAGCACAGAAAGGTGAGAACCCTTTCTACTGTCCGGATCACTTCTACTCCGAGAAGTAAGGGTTGAATTTAGGTCCGGAGTCCACATAGATTAGTCACAGCTAATATTTCTTGGGCTGTCATCCCAAGACATAGGAACTTACGGTTGCATCCACTCAGACCTTTTACTCACATCATGTGATTGCCAGAGGTGAGCTTCCCTTATAACCCGAGAACGCTCAACCCATCTCAGTGGCCAAATATGGTTTATTGCATTAAATGCGGGAAGGAGCTCTCCGAAGACGCCTACTTCTGCTCAGCCTGCGGTCAGAGGACGAGCAGGGCGGAGGAGGAGGGCGTACCGGCCCGCCAGGACCTCTCCACTCTGGAGGGAAGCATCGAGACGATGGTCAACCAAGCTGTGAGGACCATCGAGGAGACCGTCAAGAGCGCAACGGAGGAGGCCCGGGCAGGCTCATGGGGCACCAACCGGTATAAAGTAGAGGAGGAGAGGACCCTCACCGGGCCAGTCGAGACAGACAAGCTGCTCCTCGAAGTCGAGAGCAGGAACGGCAAGATAAACGTCGGCACCTGGGACAAGCCCGAGTACAAGATCGACCTCCTCATCAAGGCCTGGGGATACACCGAGGAGGAAGCTGATACGAACCTGAAAGCCCTGATAGTCGACTTCTCAGAGACAGAGGTCGAGGGCCTGAAGAAGCTGAGCCTCGGCTTCGACCACCCCGCACACAGGGTTTCGTACAGCGTCTGCGTGGACGCCACCCTCCCAAGGGGAGTCGAGACGGCGCTGAACCTGAAGACCAGCAACGGGTCGATCAACCTCGCAGAGATCGAGGGCAGTAACCTGGACCTGCAGACTTCGAACGGCAAGATACTCATGGAGAACATCACAGCCGAGAGGCTTGACGGGAAGACAAGCAACGGAGCGGTCGTCCTCGACGGAGTCGACGCCCAGGTTCTCAACATAAGGACCAGCAATGGCAAGATAAAGGGCGAGCTGAAGTCCACGGACGCATACCTGAAGACCAGCAACGGCAAGATCCAGCTCTCCCTCCCATGCAGCGAGGGCGGGAACTACGAGCTTCTCACGAGCCATGGGACCATCGATCTCGGCGTCTCGGACGATCCCGACAACGGGTACGACTTGGACCTCACGACGAGCATGGGCAGGATCTCGGTTGACCTCCCTGAGCTGGAGTACCTGAGGTCAAAGAAGCATCACGTGGCGGTCAAGACGATGGGCTTCGAGGAAAAAGGTAGGAAGATAGGCGTCGTCGCCAAGACCTCCATGGGCAGGATAACGGTCCACGCTTAAACCCTATTCTTTCAGGATCCCTTCCAGCTCTCCCACCATACCTTGGGCCTCGTCGTTCACGGGTATCAGGCTGATGGAGTCGGCGCTGCTCACGCCAATACCCAGCTCGGCCGCCCTCTTTATCTGGTCAAGGTCGAAGATGGAGCCCCTCATGACCTCATCCGTGGAGCAGTATCTCCTCAGGATGGCCACGCCCACGGCGTCGAGGGCGACGCGGTCCCTGCTGGCTAGGAGCAGCCCGGGCTCCACGGTGTCCCCGGCCTCGGGCCCCCTGTTCACGAAGGCCTTCATCGCGTCCATCACGACGAGGTCGACGTCGTAGAACGCGTTGATCTCGGCTATCATGCGCCTCAGGTGGGGTGAGCCGTGGAGCTCGTCCATGTAGTTGTGGTTGATCCCGGGGATGGTCTTCGCGACGAGCCCCACCGAGTTCTTCAGGGACATGGTGAAGTGCCCCCCGAACCTGTGGGTCTTGAGGCAGCAGGTCTGGACCACGTGGTCGGCCTCCAGGAAGACGTTTGAGATGTAGAATCCGTCGCTCCAGTGGAGCCCCTCGGCATTGACCTTGGTCCAGCCGTCCGCCCCCACCTCGTCCAGGGAGATGACCTCGAAGCCCAGTTCCTCGGCGAGACCGTAGACCCCCCTTTCCTCCATGACCGCCCTGGCAACCCCCATTCCGCTCCTCTCGGCCAGAGTCAGCCCAGCCACCCCCGCACCCTTGAGGGCGCCCACGATCCCCCTGAGAGTGTCCACATGGGTGGATGCGGGGAACGGGTGGTCGTCGTTGTAGTTCGCCTTCAAGGCCACTCCTTTGCCCGAGTACTTGGACATGTCGAACTCGCCAAGTAAAGACTCCAACCCTTCTAAACGATCTGACGCCTTGATGATGTACACGTCCGACTCGACGTCGCTCGGTCCATTCATCCCATTATCTCCATTCTCAACGGTCTCCTTGGCATCCTCACTGCTTGAAAAGGGGTCAAGGTAGGCGCCTATGATGATCCCCGCTCCTGCAAGAGCGGCAACCTCAAGGAATCGACGTCTGGTCAGCTTCATGGATGCCACAAGCCGTCTGTTCTGGATCGAACTGGGGCGGAATATAAACGTCTCTCGAGTACGAAAAAAAGAAAAAAAGGGTTTTACTAGGGCTTCTCCTTGACACCCAGATAATAGGCTATGTTGGCGTTGGGGTCTATCTTGGGCACGATGGTGTCGTCCTTCGAGCTGAGTATCGTTGTCACGCCGGGGCCGTGGCCCGCGGAGTAGCTCCAGCCGTGGATGACGATGCCGATGGTCACCGCCCCCTTGTAGTAGCCCCTGCCCCACCAGTTGAGCTGGTCCCTGAGGCAGACGATGTCCCCGAAGCGGATGTCCTTGAGGTTCAGCTCGTCCCAGACAAGGTCGCACGTGGTCTGGATGTCGTAGTCGATGGTCACAGGGAACATGCCGTAGCCGGAGCCCATTATCCAGCACGGGTACTCCTTAGTCACGGGGACGTGGAGCTTACCGCCCTTCACCTCGACGCCCATCTTCTCCAAGAGCTCCGGGTCTATCTTGTTCACCCTGACCGTCTCCTCAAAGCCAGCGATCTTCAGCCCTACGCCCCAGGCCTTCACCTTGATCTTGTCCCCGGGGCTGATCTTCTCCTGCACCTCGGGCGGGAACCAGCACATGAAGCTCCCGTGCTTCCCCGTGATGTACCCCTTCTCACCCTTCGCCTCCCCCGAGGTGAGCTTCACGTGGTTGCCTATGCAGCCCAGCACTCCCAGGGCTTGTCCCTCTCCGGGGTTGTTGTTGGAGATGCTAAGACCGGGCTCCGTGTGCTCACCGTTCTCGAGGTAGTAGCAGAGGTCGCCGACGCCCACGTTGTACTTCACACCGGACATGCCGAGGCCGATCCGGGGAACTCCGTCCCAGTCGACCCTGTAGCCCCTAGAGGCGGACGGGTGGTTTACCTCGGCCATCACTGCCTGCTTGACTAACCTGTCCTTGTTTGTCTCCATAGTCATCCCTCCAGCTCTAGGTACTTGGCCACGTTCGCCGTAGCGTCGACCCTGGACTTTATCTTGCCGTGCTTCGAGGCCGCGATGGCCATCACGCTTGGCCCCTGTCCCGCAACCTGGCTCTCCCCCGTGGTCACGACTCCCACCGTGACAGCGCCTTTGTAGTAGCCCTTCCCGTAGGACATGAGGGCGTCCTTGCAGGCCACCAGGTCGCCGAATCTCAGGTCGCCAAGGCCCAGCATCTCCACAAGATGAGGTGGGGACACTTGGACGCACCAACCGCCGGACTCCGCTGAGGAGCCGCCCACACCCATTCCCATAGCGATGACTGGTATCTCCTTTGCGACGGGGAGTTCCAGGACGTCCCCATCTAGCTCCGGTTCCAGCGCCTCGAGGAACGAGGGGGCCATGTTGAAGAGCCTGCCGTCGAAGCCCTCCACCTTCAGGCCCACCCCCTTGGAGGCGACCCTCATCTTGTCCCCGATGTTCAGCTTCTTCAGGACATCCCTGGGGAAGTGGGAGAGGATGTGCCTGCTCGTGCCCCCGACCCCACCTTTACCTGTGACCACTCCCTTGGAGCCCTTGGCGTCTCCGCCGACCACGGTGACTTTGTTCCCGATGCAGCTCAGCTTTGTGAACGCCGTGCCACTTCCGCTCGCGCTGCGCCTGTCGTACTCGGCCTTCTCGTCGGCTCCATATAGGGCTACCCCGGGGGTCATGTACTCCGTCTCGGGCCAGCCGAGGCACGGGTCCCCCATCTTGACGTTGTACTTGATTCCGCCTACGCCGATGCCGATCTTGGGCTTGCCGTCCCAGGTGGTGACGTACGTGCTCCTCCCGGAGGCCGCCATCACCGGCGGGGCGACCTTGCCCATCAGCGCCTGCTTCATCAGCTTGTCCTTGTTGGATTTCACAACCATTCCGAAAAACCTCGTATACGCGTTGTTGACTTATTTAAAACCTTTAACCCCTGTAACTAGTTTATTCCTATCTTTTACCTGTAAATATGCTTTAAAAGACGGCTTTTAACCCTCCAGGGTCAAGATAGTGCCTATTTAAGGGAATAGGATAAGTACTAGTCTTTACGAAATCAGAAAGGCTATATACATAGCGAATATTCTCTCAAAGATATTAGATGGCGTCGTTAGAGGGTCTTCTCGATCCGGAAAACATTGATAAATTAAATGCCCTCGTCAATCCCCACGTCATTGAGCAGGTTGAGAGGTTCGTGAGGCTGTGCAAGCCCACTAGGGTGAGTGTTATCACGGACGACCCTGAAGAGGTCGCCTACGTCAGACAGCGGGCCCTGGAGCTAGGGGAGGAACGCAAGCTAGAGATGGAGGGCCACACGATCCACTACGACGGCTTCCAAGATCAGGCTAGGGACAAGGCCCACACCGCCGTCCTCCTCCCTGAGGGGCAGACCCTGAGCCGGGGCATCAACTCGGTGGAGAGGGAAGCGGGGCTCAAGGAGGTCCTGGGACTCCTCAACGGAGCGATGAAGGGGAAGGAAGTCTTCGTCCGCTTCTTCAGCCTGGGACCCACCAACTCCCGGTTCTCAATATGCGCGTTGCAGCTGACCGACTCCGCCTACGTAGCCCACAGTGAGGACCTCCTCTACAGGAGCGGCTACGAGGAGTTCAAGAGGCTCGAGGGCTCCCCGGACTTCTTCACCTTCATCCACTCGGCGGGGGAGATCGACGAGCGCAACTGCACCGTGAACGTCGAGGGGAGGCGGATCTACGTCGACTTCATGGACGGCAAGGTCTACAGCGTCAACAACCAGTACGCCGGCAACAGCCTCGGCCTCAAGAAGCTGGCCCTCCGCCTCGCCATCTACAAGGCGAACCAAGAGGACTGGCTCACAGAACACATGCTCATCATGGGGGTCCACCCCCCGGAGAAGGAGAGGGTGACGTACTTCGCCGGCGCCTACCCCAGCGCCTGCGGCAAGACCAGCACCGCCATGATACCCGGTCAGAGCATCGTGGGAGACGACATCGCCTACCTAAAGATGGATGACGCGGGCAACTGCAGGGCAGTGAACATCGAGTCCGGGGTCTTCGGGATCATCAGGGACGTGAACACCGTCGACGACCCCCTGATCTATAAGGTGCTCCAGACCCCCCGGGAGATGATCTTCTCAAATGTCCTCATCGCCGAAGGGCGCCCCTACTGGCTGGGAATGGGTTTGGAGGACGGGGAGTACCCGACCAAGGGTGTGAACCACTCCGGTGACTGGTGGAAGGGGAAGAAGGACCCCGAGGGGAACGAGATACCCCTCGCCCACCCCAACGCCCGCTACACCATAAGGCTGAGCGTGCTCGAGAACGCCGACCCCAACATCGACAACCCCGACGGCGTCGTGATACGGGGGATCTACTACGGTGGTAGGGACTCCGACACCAACGTCCCCATCTCGGAGAGCCTGAGCTGGGAGCACGGTGTCTACCTCGGCGCCACCATAGAGTCAGAGACCACCTCAGCGACCCTCGGGAAGAGGGGCGTGAGGACGAGCAGCCCCATGGCGGTCATGGACTTCATGGTTGTACCCCTAGGCCTCTACCTCTCCAACCACATCAAGTTCGGGAGGAACCTCAGGAACTGCCCCAAGGTCTACGCCACCAACTATTTCCTGAAGCACGAGGGAGAGTACACCAACGAGAAGGTGGACAAGAAGGTCTGGATCCTCTGGGCCGAGGGCCGCGTACACGGGGAGTACCCCGCCATCAGGACGCCGATAGGCTACCTGCCGCTATACGATGATCTGAGGGGCCTGTTCAGGCGTGTCTTCGACAGGGAGTACTCTCAGGAGGAGTACGACCAGCAGTTCAGCGTGCGTGTCGATAACTACCTTGAGAAGATCTCCAGGATGGAGGAGGTCTTCCGGGACGAGCCCAAGATGCCCGAGGAGTTCTGGGCGGTGCTCGAGGCGCAGAAGGGAGAGCTTCTGAACCTGAAGGCACAGACCGGGAAAACGGTCCTGAAACCCTCATTTTTCATGTGATTTCACCTTAAAGCCTAAGTCTGTAGAAGGCTAGATGTACTCAGTGGTTCATGTTGAAGACCTACGAGGAGAAGACCTCCACCTCCAAGAGGCTCTACGCCAGAGCGGGAAAGGTCCTCCCGGCTGGTGTGTCATACGGCATCAGGGATATCACCCCTCATCCCTACTACGTGAAGAGCGCCAAGGGTGTCAAGCTCACCGACGTCGACGGGAACATCTACACCGACTACTGGGTGGGGCACGGCGCCCTAATTCTGGGTCACTCCCCGGACGCGGTGGTGGAGGCCGTCGGGGAGCAGCTGGGGAGGGGGACCCATTACGGCTTCTCCCACGAGCTGGAGGTCAAACTGGCGGAGCGCCTCGTTGAGATGGTGCCCTCGGCAGAGATGCTCAGGTACACCAGCTCCGGGACCGAGGCCAACATGTACGCGAGCCGCCTGGCCAGAGCGTACACGGGCAGGATGGGGATGGTTAAGATAGAGGGGGGTTGGCATGGCGGATACGACAGCCTCCACAAGGCGGTCCACGCCCCATTCGACGCCTCCGCGTCCGCGGGCTTGAATCCGAAGACGACGGAGGATACGGCGGTCATCCCATTCAACGACCTTGACGCCGCGAATGAGGCTCTGAAGGGGGAGGGGCAGGCCTGCCTCATCGTGGAGCCTATAATGGGGGCAGCTGGCCTCCTCGCTCCAGATCCGGGCTACCTCGAGGGGCTCCGGGAGATCTGCGACGAGACGGGGACCCTCCTCATCTTCGACGAGGTCATCACCGGTTTCAGGCTGGGCCCGAGCTGCGCTCAGGGCTACTACGGCGTTAACCCCGACATCACCATCCTAGGGAAGGTCATGGGAGGGGGCTTCCCCATCGGGGCCTTCTGTGGCTCCGAGGAGGTCTTCGAGCGCCTCGACCACAGGAAGTATCCCGATGACAGCGAACGGTCCTTCCACGGAGGCACCTTCACGGGGAACCCGATCAGCATGATAGCTGGGATCACAACCCTCGACATCCTCAGGAACGGAGAGGTCTACGAGAAGATAGACGCCCTGGGGAGCAGGATGAGGGAGGGCCTCGAGGACATAATCAGCGGGAGCAATGTTGATGCGGTCATCACGGGCGTGGGATCAGGGTTCGCCATCCACTTCCAGAAGGAGAGGCCCCGCAACGCCAGGGACGTGCTCAAGAATGACAAGAGGCCAGCCTTAGCCCTCTACGAGCATATGATCCCCAGGGGCTTCGCCTACGTCACCCCGGGCTTACCCCACTCCTTCCTCGCTGAGCCCCACACCGAAGAGGACGTGGACGAGTACCTTACAGCATCCGAGGAGTTCTTCAGCAACTACAAAGGCTGAGGTTCTCCTTCTCGACCCTATCCGACGGGTCTCCCGTACCTCTCGAAGATTTCGGGCAGCTGCTCCGTTGGGAGGGCGTATCTAGTGTGACCGTCCCTTCCCACCATCGTCTCTGCCATGAACAGGGCATTCACTATCGCCTCCTCGGTAGCCTCAACTGTAGCCCTGTAGACAGGGTTCAGGAAGCCGTCCCCCCGTGAGCGCCTCTCCCCAGGCCACACCTCCATGAGCCCCTTGAAGTCCTTCCCCCCGGTCGTGAAAGCTATGGTGAAATCACCGCTCCCGTTACTCCCGTAGGAGCCGGTCCTGGCCAGCCCCAAGGCGGCCCTTTTAGCCACCTTCCAGAGCTGCCGGGAGTCCATGGCGAGGTCCGTCGCGACGATCATCATGATGGAGTTGCCCGGGCTCCTGCCTGGCGGCCTTGGCAGCTCCACCTCGCGCCCCACAGGCACGCCGCCTATCATGAGGTCGTCCTTCCGGCCGCAGTTGAGCTGGACCAGGACGCCGACGGTGAAGTTACCGAAGACCCTTGAGGAGGTCCCGATGCCTCCCTTGAACCCATAGCCCGACATGGGAGTTCCACCCCCTACGTTCCCCTCGGGCACATGCCCAACGCCCCCGGGGCTCCGGGCGGCGTCCAAGGCCTTGAAGACCGCCTCCCTCCCGACGTGCCTCCCGAAGTTGTTGGTGAGGTGTCCCCCGTTGGTCTCCCCGACCACGACGTTGAGGGACCCGGGCTTAACGCCGTACCCCTCACTCATGTAATCCAGTGTGGCGTCCGCCACCCTCCACGTGTTCAGGGTCTCCGTGAGCATGATAGGCACCTCCAGAACACCCTCGAACATGATCTGAGGGAGCCCCGTCGCCTTCCCATAGGCGTTGAAGAGGTCCACGGCCGCCGTGACCTTCTCCTCGTGGGGGTTGCCCTGATGGGGGACGATGGCCGTCACCCCCGTTCTCACGTCTTCGCCTGAAATGATGGTGGAGTGGCCTACCCCCACGCCCCCCACATCCGTAATGGCGTTGAGCTTGCCCATCTCCATATGTCCAAGGACGACGCCGAAATCCCTAGCTCGAACTCTACAAACCATTGGGACCCTCTAGAATGGTACATATTGAATATGAAAAGGGTTGGGCTGGAAACTGTTTTATCTCCAATATGACCCAGTCTACCCGATAATTATGAGCATCTACAAGGAGCTCGGAGTAAACCGGGTGGTCAACGCATCCTTCGCCCTTACAAGGCTAGGTGGCTCCACCTTATCCAAGGATATTCTAAAGGCCATGGAGGAGGCCAACAAGAGCTACGTCTACATGTGGGACCTCATGAAGAGAGGCGGTGAGATCATCGCCGAGGCCTGTGAGGCGGAGGCCGGCTGGATCACCTCAGGGGCGTTCAACGCCCTTGTCCTGGCGGCCGCCTCGGCGATGGCTGGTAAGGACCCTGAGAAGATGAGACGGCTCCCAGACACCACCGGGATGAAGGACGAGATAATCATCCAGAGGGCGAACAGGCTCCTCGTCTACGACAGGAGCATGGAGGTCCCGGGGGGCAAGTTCGTTTTCGTCGGCGACGAGAGGTACGGCTGCACGGCTGAGCTCATGGAGAACGCCATCACGGACAAGACGGCGGCCATCCACCATGCTTTGGCAGGGAGCCTCAGGCCAGGTGTATTATCCGTCGAGGAGACCGTGAAGGTTGCCCACAAGCACGGCGTCCCCGTCATACTAGACGTTTCTGGGATGACCTACCCCCCTGACATCCTGAAGAAGTACGTGAAGATGGGTGTCGATGTCGCCTGCTACGGGGGCAAGTACGTGCTGGGACCCAACTCGACGGGCTTCGCCATCGGCAAGAAGGACCTCATCGAGGCCATGGCCCTCCACAGCTTCATCGGCGCCGAGGCCGGCCCCATGGAGCAGGGAGGCTACTACAGGAGCATCGGCAGAGGCTACAAACTCGACAGGCAGGAGGTGGTCGCCCTGATCGTCGCCTTCAAGAAGTGGCTGGAGATGGACCACGACGCCGAGAGGTTTGAGCCCGCCTGGAAGAGGGCCCGTTACATCATGAAGAGCATCAAGAAGCTGCCCGGCCTCCAGGGCGTCGACCTCAGCTTCAGACCTGCCTCCCAGGAGGGCTGCGTCTACCACACCCTCGGTGTTCAGCTGGAATTCAAGGATAAGACGCCGCAGGAGGTCCGCGAGATCGTCCTGAGCCTCCGTGAGGAGGACCCCGAGATCTGGGTAAGAGGCGGGGGCGGCACGGGCTTCGGCCTCAACTGCCTCATAATGCTGCCGGGCGATGAGAAGCTTGTAGTGGAGCGGTTCGAGAAAGTGTTCGGCTGACCCCTAACTTTTCCCCATATTTCATTTTTTAAACATCATGCGATCCATCTATTCTCCAGTGAGAAGTCATGAGCGAACCAGTCACAGTCCACGGATACATCGAGCAGGAGCTCATGGAGATGGACCCCGCGATTCTCAGGGGCATCATCCACGAGAGGATCCACCACACCATCGAGGTCAACATCTACCGCATAATGGCAGGGAAGCGGGGGATCCAGAAGAGCTTCGGGGAGACAGGGGAGTACCTCATGGACATCTGGAAGAGGAGAGGGCTTCCCACGGACGCCCCCGATATCCAGTGGAGCCTCAACTACGTCGGCCTCGCCCGGATGCTGAGGACCGGCGGGGAGCTGGACCTGGGCACGGAGCTCCCGGAAGCCTTCCCCGACCAGGAGATGGAGACCGTCAACAAACTAATCTACAGGAGGCGCTCCATCCGCCAGTTCAAGGACAAGCCCGTACCCGACGAGTTGATACGGAAGGTAATCCAGGCGGGCCTCTACGCCCCCCACGGTTGCAACGTGGGAACCACCCGCTTCGTGGTCTTCAAGAAGCCCGAGGAGTTCAAGCTGGTCAGGAGTGACATACCCGTTGAGAACTGCGTCATGATCGTCGTCTGCCAGGACATGCGTCTTTACAAAGCCATGAGGTTCGACAAGGCAGTCCCCCAGAACATCTACTACGACGCCGCCGCGGCCGCCGACCACATCTGCCTCATGGCCCACGCCCTGGGCCTCGGCGCCTGCTGGCTCACCCACGGCGAGGAGACCCAGAAGAGGGTCCGGGAGTACCTGGGCCTCCATGATGAGTTCGTTAGCCGCAATCACATCATCGTCGGTTGGCCTGACGAGGCCCCCATCAAGTCACAGAAGATGAAGGTCGACGAGGTCATCATCACCAAGTGATCTCATCCCATTTTTTATATTGCAGTCAACGGAAGAACGTCCTCCATGGGAAACGCATATATAAACTCACGCCCGCCCTATAGCTCACGTATAAGGTGATGAATATGGGTGAGGGTTTTTGCAGGATCCCCTGCACACGAGTTAATAATTCGAAATAATTTCTTCGGCTCTGTTCTCGATCTGATCGGCAACACGCCCCTCCTTGAGCTCTCTCGACTCAGCCATTCCTCTGAAGCTAGGGTCTTCGCTAAGGCGGAGTTCCTCAACCCCAGCGGGAGCATAAAGGACCGCATGGTGCACTACGCCATAGAGTCAGCTGAAAGGAGCGGCTTACTGGGCAATGGCGACACCATCGTCGAGGCCTCCAGCGGAAACACCGGCGTCTCGGTCGCCATGATCGCTGCCTACAAGGGATACAAAGCGGTGATCGTGGTCCCGGAGACGACGAGTGGCGTGAAGGCTAAAATGATGGACAGCTACGGAGCTGAGCTGATCTTCACTCCCTCAGAAGAGGGCATAGACGCCACAGTCAGGAGGGCGAGGGAGGAGGCGGAGGAGAGAGGCGCCTTCCTCCTCGACCAGTTCAGGAACCCCGACAACGTGAAGGCCCACCACGCCACGGGCAAGGAGATACTGAGGCAGGCGGGCCACGTGGAGGTCTTCGTGGCGGGCATAGGCACCGGGGGAACCCTCGTGGGTGTCACTCAAATGCTGAAGGAGGCGAACCCGGAGACCAAGATAGTCGCCGTCGAGCCGACCGCGGCGCCAGCCTACTACAACATGTACTACGGGAGCAGCCTACCGATAGGCTCAGGGATCCCCCACAGGATAGAGGGAATAGGGGAGACGTTCGTTCCCGAGATAGTCATGGACAACACGGACATCGTGGACCAAGTCGTTCTCGTCAAGGACGAGGAGGCCTTCGAGATGATGAGGGGGCTGGCAGTCGTCGAGGGGTTGTTCACCGGTGTTTCCTCAGGGGCCAACGTGCATGCAGCATTGGAACTCGCGAAGAATCTGGATCGAGATGCTCATGTCGTCACGGTGCTGCCTGACAGCGGTCAGAGATACCCCGGAATCTGAGGCGTCAAGTGGATAACCTGAAGGGGGTCCTAACCAAGTGAACGAAAGTCTCATCTCCTCTTCCCCTCTTTATATTGATCATTATGAAGGAGAAAGCCTGGAGCTGGATAGATGAGAACAGGGATAGATTGATCGAGTTAAGCGACGCCATCT
Organism: Candidatus Bathyarchaeota archaeon; assembly: GCA_016783455.1. Taxonomy (GTDB): domain Archaea; phylum Thermoproteota; class Bathyarchaeia; order TCS64; family TCS64; genus BS750m-G28. Next base: position 91,358 of record JADHWN010000001.1, on the reverse strand, counting down.
GGGACTACGCTGAGCTGGGGCTCATGGAGGAGAGGTCCTCGAAGCTCCTGGCCGACGAGCTTGAGTCCCATGGATTCAACATGGAACGGGGCGTGGCCGGTATGCCCACCGCGTTCGTGGCGTCCTGGGGGAGAGGGAAGCCCGTCATAGCCGTTCTTGGGGAGTTCGACGCCCTGCCGGGCATCTCCCAGAAGAAGGTCCCCTACAAGGACCCTCTGAAGGAGGGGGCACCCGGACACGGCTGCGGGCACAACATCCATGGAGTCTCGGGGATGGCTGGGGCCGTCGCCGTTAGATATGCGATGGAGGAGCGGGGCCTCGAGGGGACCGTCAGGTTCTACGGCTCGCCCGCGGAGGAGAACTACGACGGCAAGACCTTCATGGCACGCGCGGGCCTCTTCGACGACGTTGACGCATCGCTGAGCCACCACCCTAGCTCGGTCAACGCGGCCGGGCTGAAGAGCAGCAACGCCGTCTACAGCGTCAAGTTCCACTTCTACGGGAAGACCTCCCACGCCGCGGGCTCCCCCGAGCAGGGGAGGAGCGCCCTGGACGCCGTGGAGCTGATGAACGTCGGCGTCAACTACCTCAGAGAGCACGTCATCGACAAGGCCCGCATCCACTACATCACCGAGGACGGCGGCGACCAGCCCAACGTCGTCCCCGGCTACGCCCGCAGCTGGTACTACATCAGAGCACCAGAGAACGACCAGCTGGAGCCCATCTACGGGAGGATAAAGAAGATCGCGGAGGGCGCCGCCATGATGACCGAGACCGACTTCAAGATCGACTACCTCTGCGGCTGCAGCAACAAGATCCCCAACAGGACCCTAAGCGAGCTGGTGGTTGCTAACATGAGGGAGGTGGGAGCCCCCGAATACACGAAGGACGAACTAGAGTTCGCACATGAGATCGCCGAATCCGTGCCTCGATCGCAGAAATTGAACAGACTGAGAAACATGAAGCTCCCGAACTGGGAAAAGTACGTCGACGTCGACCTCGTCTCCGAGATATTCGACGCCTGGGATGAGGGGGAGGTCAACATGGGGTCGACGGACGTCTCCGACGTGAGCTGGAACACTCCGACCATGGAGTTCTCCACCGCCACCTTCGTCCTCGGGGCACCTGGCCACGCATGGCAGGCCGTGGCATGCAGCGGGACAAGCATAGGGCACAAGAGCCTGATCTTCGCGGCGAAGACCATAGCTGGCTCGGCTCTGGACCTACTTACTAAACCGGGGCTCGTCGAGAATGCAAGGGATGAGCTCTCGGAGAGGCTTCAGGGCAGGACGTACATGTGTCCGATCCCCGACGACATCGCCCCTCCCCTTCAGGCAGCAAGAGAGGCAGCCGAGAGGCTGGGCCGAAAAGGCTGAACTCGCTATAATGGATAAAAAAGGAAATGGAGAGTTTAGGGGTAGGCGCTTGGGGCTTTGGGTGGGAGGCTTTTGACGAACTTCTCGATGCGGTCGCAGGCCTCTGCCAGGTCCTCAACCGGCCTCACTAGGGCGAACCTGATGTGTCCCTCACCGTTCTCGCCGTACCCGCTGCCGGATGCGCAGCGCACTTTCTCTTTTACGAAGAGGTCTTGGGAGAACTTGGCTGAGGGCACCCCCAGCTCAGAGATGTCGGGGAAGAGGTAGAATGCGCCCTCGGGGTAGGGGCAGGTTATGCCCTCTATCTCGGACAGACGTGGCGCCATGAAGTCGATGCGCTTCTTGTACTCTGCCTTCATCTCATCGACGAAGTCCCAGCCCTCGTTGAGGGCCTTGATCCCCGCCCTCTGGAAGGCCACGGGCATCGAGCAGATCCCCGTGGGCACGGCGTTGACCACCCTCATTAGCTCGGGGCCCGCGATGATGTAACCCGCCCTGCAGCCCGTCCAGGCGAAGGTCTTGGAGAAGCTCATGAGCACCATGGTCCTCTCCTCCATTCCCGGCAGGTTGATTATGGGCCTGTGCACGCTGTCGCCCCACGTGAACTCCGTGTAGATCTCGTCCGCGATTAGGACGATGTCCTTCTCAACGGCGACCTCGGCCAGCCCCTTGAGCTCCTTCTCCGTGTAGACGGTCCCACAGGGGTTGTCGGGATTGCAGATGAGCATAGCCTTGGTCTTGTCGGTGATGGCGGCCCTGATGTTGTCCATGTCAGGCCTGAAGAGGCCGTCCTTCCCCTTGGTCAGCTTGGCCCTGGTCATCGTCGCGCCGAAGTAGGCGGCCGGTCCCCTGTAGCCTCCGTAGGCAGGGTCCATAATGAGGATCTCCTCCCCCGGGTTCAGGATGGCCCCGAAGGACCTGAATATGGCCTGACTGCCACCGGACTCGATCACTATCTGGGTGTTAGGATCGACGTCCACTCCGTATTTCTTGTAGTAGCTGGCGATGGCCTGCTTGAACTCGGGGTCGCCGCCGAAGGAGTAGTGAGTGTAGCCCTCCTTCATGGCTTCGTAGACGGCCTTGTTGATGAACTCGGGCTGGTTGAAGTCGGGGTCCCCCGCGCCCAGGTTGATCATGCCCTCCATGGGGCCCATCCTCGCTCGGGTCCCTCCGCCCATGCGAGCCTGGAGAGAGGGTATCAATTCATTCTTGGCGAATCTTTCAACTGGCATCTTTGATCACGATTCTCTTTAGCTACATTGCTTGAATATAAAATCCCTTCGATTCTATAAACTAGTATTGACTGTTAAGAAAAAATATATAGAAAGGTTGGGGTCAGCCGATGAGGCAGTTGAAGAAGAGCTTGAACGTGGCGTCGGTCTGCGCCCTGAACTGGGGCGAGAAGCCGAACAGGACCGCCCTGCCCTTCCCCTTCTTGGCGTCGATGAGGGCCGCCTTCCTACTGAGGTACTCCTCCCCGATGAGCCAGCCGCTCTCCATGATCCTCTTATCAGGATAGGAGAGGACTACCTGCATCTCCTCGTTCTTGGCGCTGGGCACCACTTCAAACGCGGGGTTGTTCCTGAATATTATCAGCAGGTCGTCCTTTACGCCGTCCGTCAGCGAGTTCTCCCTGTTTACGTCGACGTGGAGCGATGAGCCCGGGCAGAGGAAGTCCTTGGATTTAAGGTCCTGCAGCACGTTCTTGACAGGCAGCTCCAGGGCCTCGATGGCGAATGCGGAGGCGGCTCCGAGGGCCACCAGGGTCCCGCCCTCTTCAACGAACTCCTTCAGCTTTTCGACGCCCTCCTTGCCGATGCCGCTCTCGTACTCTTTGGGGTATTTGGGTGGCGACCGTCCAGACCCGAAGCGTTTCTTGTAGTACTCCTCGATCCCTTCACCTGTGATCATCTCCTTGCTGTCGCTCGGGAGGATGATGACATCGTACTTGTTGACTAGCCTACCCCTCTTGACGTCGGCGTCCAGGAGCCTCTTGTACCTGAACCTGTACTTTTCGAGGAGCCATCGTGTCCAGCCCTCGTCCATGTTACCCCCCCTGTACCTGTAGTACATGCCCACCCTCAGCATCTTGACGGGCTCATGCTTGAAGTTTTCAGAGGGCGCTGGTAGGAATGTCAGATGGAGCTGCTTGGAGAGCCTGGTTATAGCATCCTCTATGCCGTCGGCTGCGGGGATGTAGAATGCGCCTTTTCCGATGGTCTCACCGTTTACCTCGATCGGCTCGGTGGTCCTATGGACATCGGTGTCCCTCCTTAGCAGCCTGCTGACGGCGGCGAAGCTGTCGTTGTACCTGCAGTCGAGGATGTATCCCTTGGGGCTGCCCTCGACGGAGCCCCTGGGGTACCTGACCGACGGGAGCTCCTCGAACTCTCCCTCGAAAGGGCCCTTCACCTCGTGGAGGTCGATGCCCATGAACTCGGCGATATTGTAGGTGCAGAGGTCGTAGGGGGAGATGGGGTTGCCGTTGCTGTCGTAGCTGAAGGGTCCTGCGTGGTAGAACGTCCTCCTGAGGAGGGACATGATGTAGGGCCTGATCGGCTGGGCGGCGAAGACGGCGTACGTGCCCCTGGGGTACGTCACTCCCTCGGCCTTGAACTCACGCTTGCTGCGGCTCACCCTGATGTCCATGTCCATGAGGGTCTTCATGAGCTTGTACGTGCTGAGCTCGTCGTGCTGCTCAGGCTTGAAGATGAATGCGTAGGGCGCCTCGGTCTTGCCCTTCTCTATGCCCCTACTCGCCTTCTTGTACATGTTCCTGAGGATCATCTCCCTGTTGCTCGAGGTGACCTTCAGGCAGGCTAGGGATGAGATCTTCTGCTGCTCCACGATGTCCCTAAGCCTCCACCAGCCCCCCTTCCAGGGGTGGGGGAAGCCCATCTGGGTCCTGTACTCTGGGCGGCCGCGCCTGCTCGGCCTCAACTGGTGGTAGTGGACGTAGCTGGGGGTGGCTATCCTTGCAGATGCCGACTCGGTGAGCATCCCGCAGATGTTGTGCCAGCATGGGATGTAGTTGAATGTGGGCATGAACTCGCCCGGATACGTAGCTGCGGATTCGATGCCCGTCTTGCCGGCGCCCTCCAGCATGGTGGCCATCATGGCGCCGTAGAGCTGCTGCTCCGTCCAGATGAGGGGGTCGACGTTGGGGTCTACGGGGTTGGCGAACGGCGGTATGTAGAATCGGGCGCCTGTGCCTCCCATGTGGTGGTGGTCGATGTATGCCTGGGGGTACCACTCACCGTACATGACCTTGGAGACCATCTGGGACTCCACCTGGGTGAGGTGGATGGCGTCCCTGTTGTTGTCGTGGCCCACGTACTTGTGGTAGAGGAACGGTGTCCCCGTTCCCTCGTACTCGGTGTCCAGATGCTCGTTGTACCAGTCGGTGACCATTATCTGGCCGTCGGGATTGAAGCTGGGGAATGCCAGGAGCACGGTGTTCTGCCGGATCTCCTCGTGCTCGGGGCTCGTGGCGACCTCGTAGCAGAGCTCGGGGGACATCTGTGTGCCGCCGACCTCGGAGGCGTGGATGCTCATGGTCATTGAGACCACGGTCTTCCCGTCCTTGTATATCCTGTCGAGCTGTCTATTGCTCAGCCCTTGGGGATGGGCTACGTTGTAGCTCATATCCCGTATCTTGTTTAGGTTCTTGATGTTCTCGGGGGACGAGATGACCGCGAGGAGGAATGGGTTGCCCTCGGTGGACTTGCCCAGGTCGGTTACCTTTACGCACGGTGAGTTGTCCAGGTGCCAGAAGTATTCGACTATTTTCTCCCAGCGGACCAGTTTCCGGTCTGCGCCCATCTTGTGCCCGAAAAATTCCTCGGGCGATTTTATTTCAGATGGCATGGACATACATTGTTGATGAAATATTTAAAATTCATTGATATGTGGGGGATTAATGCCCTTCTTGACGCTCGGTATGCGCTGTCTTTGCGCGAAAATCCACTATATGAATGGTTTTAGGTATAGGTCGAAGTTAATGGTCTCCGGGGCTTCTGATTTACGTATTTTATTATCAGTAGTAGGCTGCATCTGGCAGTGAAATAAGTGTTTTAGGTGGGCTTCTGCTCCTTAGGTAGTCGAGTGTTGCCCTTGGAGAATCGTGAGAAGCTGTTCTATGTTGCGGTCGCAGTAGTCTTCGTCATCTCAGCGGTTGCCGGGAGGGATCTGGCTGATCCAGCTGTGTTCTCTGAGGTCGTCCTGCCGATGATGGTGATCCTTGTGGTCGCTGTGGTGGGTTACATCCTGTATAAGCGGGGGCTCCTGGGCGAATTGAGGTTGCGGTGAGGCCTCCATCTCCGTGTAGTTGCCTCCCTGAGGGTTCCCGTCTGTCGCCCGTTGTGTTGCCTACGCCATCTGTAAAGGTTAAGTGTGGCTGCCTGTTCCTGTTTATGTGCCCGCCAGGCGACGCACCATGCAGACGGACCTCGGGGAGGGCTGCCTGTGATTCGGGGTTACCCAGACATGGCACAGGTGGGCAGGGCGGGCGTCGGAATCCTCTGGGATGAGAGAGCTCGGCTGAGGGGGGCGTTGTCCTATCTGTGAGGCCGTGGGTTTGCCCAGAGGGACAGGGGCGTCCGCCCACCTGGTTTTACCCTGTATTCAGGCCTTATCATCACGTTTTTATGCTGAATCTGACTCGTCTGGAGTCGTTTTCAGCGTCCTTTTCTCGGTTGGGTGGTTATTCACGCTTGGATGCATGACCCCCCCTCCCCCCCTTTCACGTACACGTGTGTTTCTGTATGCCACTGTGATTCTCGGACCTGCGGTTAGGGGACGACAGCGGGTATGACGTAGGTCTCCAGTAGAGATAGTATTCTATCGAAGTCCACTTCATTTCGGCTGGTGAAGACCGCCACGAGGTCGAGGTCTGGGACGACGTGGATGAACTGCCCCTTGTGGCCCACCGCTGAGTAGTATCCCTCTCCGCTGACCCACCACTGGTAGCCGTACCCGTCCATGATCGTCGCGTCCACGTGCTTGGTGGTGGCCTCCTCAACCCACTCCCCTGGCACGATCTGGGTTCCATCCCATTGACCCTTGTTGAGGAAGAGGTAGCCGAGCTTCGCCATGTCGTGGGGGGTGATGTAGATCCGGCTGTAGCCCCAGTTCCTCCCTATGGAGTCGTTGTGCCATTCCACATCGTGGATGCCCAGGGGCTCGAACAGGCGTTCCCTGCCGTACTCCAGGGCGCTCATACCTGTCTTCTCGGTGATGATGCACGATAGGAGGTGGGAGACGCCGTTGGTGTACTCGAACCGGGTTCCCGGCTCCTCGATAACAGGGAGGTCCAGGACGTACTGGAGGGCGTCCGTGCTGTCATGCATGGTGTACAGTCCCTCCCACTCGTAGAGGTATGAGTCACGGGCATTGAAGCCCGCCGTCATGGTGAGGAGGTCCCTGAGGGTCATCTCCTCCTTCCATGCGCTCATGCTGCCCGCCGTCCTGTCCGGGAAGAGGTCAAGCATCCTCACGTCGAGGTCTTCAATGTACCCCTCCTCGATGGCGATGCCGATGAGGGTCGAGACCACGCTCTTAGTGCACGAGTAGATTATATGCGGCTCTCCTTCGTAGGGTGAGAAGTACTCGTCGAGAACGACGTATCCGTCCCTTACCACGGTGACGCTATCTACGCCGATGCCTCTTCTACTGATCTCCTCAAGCATGTCGTCTAGAGGCCCTGAGTAGATACCTACATCCTCTGGAACCGCTGTCCGCCATTCATCTGTCGGCCAGTAGGATTCCAGAGTTATCTTCAACAGAGCCTCGTAGGAGCTTTCGAAAGATCCCAGAAGCTTGTTGAATTCCGTCTCCATCCTCTTCTCTGGTAACGTCGAGGCCCTGATGTGGAAAACCATGTAGGACCTTTGAGCCCCGGAGTCGTACCAGGTCCCCACCTTGCCGATCGTCTTGTCGTCTCCGATGTATAGTGTGAACGTCTGCGTCAGCATATCGTAGCCATCCTTAGTTGAAGTTACCAACTCATTCCTCTCATCGACCTCGGTCCCCTCACCCAGCTCCGTGAAGGCCCTATCGAGAAAATCTTCAAAAACCGGCGCAGACTCATTGTGGAACCAGATGACGCCAATCAACTCTGGGCTTTCCCCCATTAACATCCCTTGAACAACGCCCGAATTCACTGAAGCGAGGCTCCAGTCACCAAAACCAGTCTCTGAAAACTCCATCCCCTTGGGGTAGTCAAAGGAGAACCCAAACCTGTCGTACACCTCATACTTGACTGCACTACCCCAGTTGTACCATAGGTACAGCCCAATTGAGGAAACGATGATTACGACTGCGACGATGATTATCTTTCTATTGGACTTTACTCCCCCCGTCTCAGCCAATGTACTCCCTCCAACACTGTATAATCATAATGTCCTGTGGGGATTTTTTAATTCTCATCTTTCGACTCAGATCTCCAAAGCAGCCCCGATGAAAAGGCCGAGGAGCAGACCAGCTCCAGTCTTGTCGAAAATAGCCCCGATGGCTAATCCAACGAGTAATCCGATAACGAGCCTGGACCCTGGGAAGCTGACTTTACGTTCCCCCTTTTTACCATCTCCGTAGAGCCTCCACTCCAGCCAGTTTATGAACCCAAGGAGATACTTTGGGGACCCTTTACGTACCCGGTCCATGAGGTAGACAAGGATGAGGTAGAACGTCCACGTGAGCCCTCCAATCCACCAAGTTTGAGGGTTCACCGTGTAGAGCCAGACTGTGATGAGGGGACCGATCAGCAGGAGGACGGCTATCACGTAGAACGCTCGGTCCAGATTTCGATTGATGAACGTCCTTCTACTGGCCTTTGCTACCGAGACGTAGCCCTCGTAGCTATCATCCAGGTCGTCCCGGATGCCCCGCATGAGCCTGACGGCCTTCTTCCCCAGGGAGGTGAGCTGATACCTCCTCTCCTCATCCTTCTCGATGAAGCCCTCAAGCTCCTTAAGGTGGTAGTTGAGCCTCCCCGTGGAGAGCCCCGTCTCTCCCAGGATCCCACTGTAGATCACACCACCATTGGAATGGTCGATGATCTTCAGTATGTTACGCCTCTCGCGATGGGTCAAGGCCTGCATGATTACGTCCTCGATCTCATCACCGAGACCACTGTTCTCGCTCATTTCACCCGGTTTCCAACTCTCCGCGAGCTAAATAACCGTTTTTGAACCATCAGTTTTGACAAATCCTCTTGTCAAAGGCGATGATGGAGAGATCGGGTCCCATCGTAAGGCATAATATATTTTCAGGTCAATAGGTGTCTGAAATGTCAACTCTAGAGGATTTCTGTAACCGGAGGGTCGCCCAGTTGAGGGAGCACATGGGCACCCACGGTATCGACGTCGTCTGCCTCCTGAAGGCGGGTAGGACCGGTGGAAACATGTTCAAACGCCTCGTGAACACCTCCGTCGGCAGCGCCCTCGTCGTCCCCATGGGGGCTGAGCCCACGCTCATCTGCTCATCCATGGACGCCAGGGACGCCGACGACTCCACAGTCGCTGTCTATGACAGAGGCACAGCGTCCCCCGACCAGGCCGTGATCGACTTCGTCAACAACTGCCTGGGGACGGGCAAGAAGATAGGATGCAACCCCTCCGGCCTCACCCACAGCAGGTATCAGCTCTACAACGAGGGCTTCAAGGCCGAGGTGGTCGACATCCAGCCCACCATCCTCCCCGAGGTCCTCTTCGGCCCCTATCCCGAGGAGCTCAAGTACCAGAGGAAGGCCTCGGCGCTGGCTGACATAGGCACTCAAGCCGTCCACGACAACCTGAAACCCGGGATAAACGAGTGCGAGCTAGCTGCCGAGGCGGTCTACGCCATGAGGAAGGCTGGAGCCGAAGGCATGAGCTTCTGCATCGTCAACAGCGGGCCGGATTCAGCCCACGTCCACGGCGCCCCCAGCGACAGGGTAGTGGAGGATGGGGATCTGGTCCTAATAGACCTGGGTCCCGTGAAGCATGGATATATGGCAGATATCTCCAGGACCTTCCTAGTCGGAAGCGACCCCAAGAAGCAGCACATGCTGGAGGCCATGGACAAGTCGGTGCAGGCCGTGCTCGACGCCATCAAGCCCGGCGTGAGCTGCAAGGAGCTCGACGCCCTGAGCAGGCGAGTGCTCATCGACCATGGCTATGAGGACTATCCCCACAGCCTCGGTCACCCCGTCAGCGGCTTCGTGAAGCCCGGCCTCTCCAAGAGGTCAAACGACGTCGAGAGGGTCGGCTACGTCCACACGGTGGAGCCCGGCATCTATATCCCCGGCCTGGGCGGTGTCCGCTTCGAGGAGAACGTCTACGTCACCGATGACGGATGTGAGTCCCTCTTCAAGAGCCCCCGTCTCTGGTGACCGCATCCCTTTTTCCCCTTTTTACAGGAAATTCCTTTAGTATCATCTCCCTCATCTCAATTCCCATGGAGAAGTTCTACAAGACTAACCTCAAGTACTGGAACGAGCTCGTGGACATCCACTCCAAGTCTAGGCATTACAACCTGGAGGGATTCCTTGACGGAGAGAGCTCCCTCCACGATATAGAGCTGGAAGCCCTCGGCGATGTCTCCGGGAAGAGCCTCCTCCACCTCCAGTGCCACTTCGGCCTCGACACCCTCTCATGGGCGAGGCTGGGAGCCGAAGCCACTGGCGTCGACTTCTCCGAGAACGCCATACAGCTGGCTAGGCACCTCTCGGAGCAGTTAAGGATCCCCGCCCAGTTCATCCACGCCAATATATACGACCTACCCGAGCACGTCGACGGAGAGTTCGACGTCGTCTACACCAGCTACGGCGTCATCAACTGGCTCCACGACATCGAGGGTTGGGCTGAGATCGTCTCCCATTACCTGAAGCCAGGAGGCACTTTCTACATGGCGGAGTTCCACCCCTTCATGTGGGTCTTCGAGCAGGAGGGCGAGGATCTGGTAGTGAGGTATAGCTACTGGCACAACCGTGAGCCATCCTACTACGAGGTCCAGGGAAGCTACGCAGACAGGGACGCGTTCATCGAGAACAAGGGAACCTACGAATGGGCCCACCCCATAAGCCGCATCATCAACTCCCTCATCGGGGCTGGCCTGACATTGAAGGAGTTCAGGGAGTACCCGTACAGCGTCGACGAGATCTACTCAAACATGGAGACGGACGATGACGGCTACCGGAGGTTCAAGAGAAAGAATTACCAGCTGCCCCTGATGTTCTCTGTGAAGGCCGTGAAGCCTGCATGAGGGTAGCTGCACCTGCCCTCAAACCTTAAATCGACGCTCTCCCCTCCAATATCCGTTCCCAGGGGATATCTATGGACACAGAGACCCGTCTGAATCTTGTCACGAGAAACCTCCAGGAGATCATCGTTGTCGACGAGCTCCGTGAGCTTCTAGAGACCAAGGACCACCCACGGGGCTACGTCGGCTTCGAGCCCAGCGGCCTGATGCACACAGCCCATGGCCTCATCGTGGGAAAGAAGATTAGCGACTACGTTGAAGCTGGCTTTCACTTCATAATCTACCTTGCCGAGTGGCACGGCTGGATTAACAACAAGATGGGGGGCGTCCTGGAGAACCTCGCCATCGCGGCCGAGTACTTCAAGGACTGCTTCACTGCGGTTGGGCTACCTGAAGGCAAGGTGGAGTACCTCTGGGCATCTGACATCGTCGACACCAAGGACTACTGGGAGAAGGTCGTCCGGGTCATGAAGTCCACGAGCCTCAGGAGGACCCTCAGGGCGATGCCCATCATGGGGAGGAGCGCCGACTCCGTCGACGTCGAGACCGCATTCGCCCTCTACCCCGCCATGCAGACCAGCGACATCTTCGAGATGAAACTAGACGTCGCCTGCGCAGGCATGGATCAGAGGAAGGTCCACATGCTCGCCAGGGAGGCAGCCCCGAAGCTAGGGTTCAAACCTCCGGTCTGCCTACACAACGCCCTCCTGCCAGGGCTGCAGATGACAAAAGTAGAGGGAAGCTTCGACGAAGACGCAGATATCGATAAGAGCATCAAGCACAAGATGAGCAAGAGCGTCGGGAAGGGGGCCGTCTGGATCAACGATTCTCCCGACGAGATCAAAGAAAAGTATCGCGAAGCATACTGCCCTGAGAAGGTGGTCATGGACAACCCCGTCCTCGCTCACGCCAGGATGCTGGTCTTCCCCCATCTGGGGCAGCTGGACATCGAACGACCCAGCAAGTACGGTGGTGACATAACGTTCTACAGCTTCGAGGAGCTGGCGGAGACGTACGAGAAGGGGGAACTCCACCCCCTGGACCTGAAGAACGGGGTTTCAACAGCAGTCATCAAGCTCCTGGAGCCCGTGGCGAAATACTTCGAGAAGAAGCCGGAGAACCTCGAGAAGATGAGGAAGCTGACGGTCACAAGGTAGACCTAGAAGCCGGCCATCCGGCCCATCTTCTCCGCCATCTCGGCGAGCCTGCAGGAGTAGCCCCACTCGTTATCGTACCAGGCTAGAACCTTCACAAGTTTGCCCGAGGCCATGGTCGACAGGCCATCCACCACCGCCGAGTAGGGGTTATGGATGTAGTCGCATGAGACCAAGGGCTCCTCCGAGTAGTCGAGGATCCCCTTCAACCCCTTCACCGAGGCCTCCCTGAAGGCTCCGTTTACGGCCTCGGCCGTCGTCTTCTCCCCCAGGACCCCCACAAAGTCCACAACCGACGCCGTCGGCACGGGCACCCTCATCGCCATGCCGTTGAGCCTCCCCTTCAGCTCTGGGATCACCTCCCCGGTAGCGGTCGTGGCCCCTGACGTCGTCGGGATGATGCTCATGGCAGCCGCTCTGGCCCGCCTCAGGTCCTTGTGGGCCTTGTCGAGGATCTGCTGGTCGTTAGTGTAGGCGTGGACCGTCGTCATGAACCCGGACTCCACTCCGAACTCGTCGTTGAGGACCTTCATGACGGGGGCGACGCAGTTGGTGGTGCATGAGGCGTTGGAGACGATGTAGTGCTTCCCGTGGTCATAGAGGTGGTCGTTGACTCCCCTCACGACCATGATGTCCGGACCCTTAGCCGGCGCCGAGATGAGGACCTTCCGGGCACCCGCCTTGATGTGCTTCGAGGCGCCCTCCCTGTCCCTGAACTTACCCGAGGACTCGATGGCCAGGTACACATCCATAGCCTTCCAGGGGAGCTTCTCGGGATCCGACTCGTACAGGACTTCCAGCGCCTTCCCGTCGACCACGATGGTGTCACCCTCCACCTCGACGTTGAAGGGAAGCTTCCCGTGTACGCTGTCATACTTGAGCAGGTGGGCCAGGGTCTTCGCGTCGCCCCTGTTGATGGCGACGAAGTCCAGGTCCAGCCCCAACTCCAATGCAGCCCTGTAGGCGAGCCTGCCGGTCCTGCCGAAGCCGTTTATACCGACCTTAACTCCCAAAAACCGTCCCTCAGCTAAAGTCACTGCGCTGATTATTAAAACACGATGTTCAAATCGGGAACATTTTTAAACAGGCCTGATGTTTAGATGCGCGGTGTAGAAAACACCGCATCACTCTCACCGCGGGGCGAACGAACGAGCCTCCTAAACGGGGCGTCGTTCTCCTTGCATTCACGACCGGGTTTGATTCTGTCAACCCCAGGTGGACACTGGGAGAAGCGTTCACCTGCGGCAAGAGTGGTAGATGATATAGACGTGAACATAATGGGTTCAAAAGAGAAGCATAGCGCAAAGTACATAATTGAGGCGAAATTCGTCGTCGACGGCGTCGTCGAGAAGCACGACGTCATCGGGGCCATCTTCGGCCAGACCGAGGGGCTCTTCCCTAAGAACTTTGAGCTCAGGGAGCTCCAGAGGTCCGGCAAGATCGGAAGGATAGACATCGACCTGAAGTCCGCGAAGGATCGGACCGAGGGGAGGATCGTCGCCCCCTCCAGCCTGGACAGGGCGGAGACCGCCATCATCGCAGCGGCGATGGAGACGGTTGACCGGGTAGGGCCATGCGAGGCGAAGGTCTCCGTGGAACAGATTTCTGACGTCCGCTTTGACAAGCGGGAGCAGATAATGAAGCGGGCTAAGGAGCTCATGAGGGACTGGGTGGTAACCGAGACCCAGGACATCGAGAAGCTCCTCACCGAGGTCTCCAGGGAGGACAAGACGGTCAAGGCAGTGACCTACGGACGTGAGAAGCTAACCGCTACCCCCGACCTCAGCAAGGCGAATGAGATACTTATCGTCGAGGGCAGGGCGGACGTGAACAACCTCCTTAAGAGCGGCTACACGGACATCATCGCCCTGGAGGGCGTGAAGGTCCCCCGCACCATCATAAACCTCGTGAAGAGGAAGAAGGAGATAACCGCTTTCCTCGACGGGGACAGGGGCGGAGATCTCATCCTCAAGGAGCTGACCCAAGTAGCCCAGCCCAAGTACGTCGCCAGGGCCCCCAGGGGCAAGGAGGTCGAGGACCTCACCCCAGCCGAGATACGGGCCGCCTTGGCGGCCAGGGTGCCCTTCGCGGAGGCCGAGAGCGCAAAGCCGGCGGAGGCCAAGCCTGCCCGTGCAGCTAGGCCTGCTCGAGTGGCGAAGCCCGCCCGTGCGGCCGAGGTCGACCCTAAGGATGCCGAGATGCTCAAGGAGCTGGCCGAGGTCGCCAAGGGGCTGAAGGGGACCCTCGAGGGCGTCTTGGTGAAGAAGGACGGTGGCAAGATCGGTGAGGTGCCCGTCATGGAGCTCGTGGAGCGGTTAAGAAACGAGGCGGATGTGGAGACGGTCGTCTTCGACGGCATCGTCACCGGGCGCCTCGTGGACGTCGCCATGGAGCGGGGGATCGCGACCCTCATAGGGGAGCGCCTCGCCGAGGGCGTCCGGGTCCCCAGGGGCCTCAGGGTGAGGGTCTTCAAGGACCTCGAGTAGCCTCATAATTCCCTTTTTTTACATTCTCATTCTGCGTCTCAGAGCGGGCCTTGTCCGTGCCAGCTGCTGGTAGACATCCCCGAACGTCTCGTCGGGGGCGAGGGGGCGTTTTATGTAGACCCCGGTCCTGCCTATCCTCTCCCTGCGCTGGAGGGTTCGGACCCTGTCTAGGACGATGGTGACGCCTACGCCCAGGGTCTTTGCGACGACCCCCTCCCTGCCCTGGATGGGGGTCTCGGTGTGCCCTCGTTCCGTGGGCTCTATTAGCTTTAGGTGCTTGTCGACTCCTGGGACCCGTGTTCCATCCTGTAGCTGTTTGGGGGTGAGGGACCCCGCGAAGTCGTAGAACTCCCGTTCGTGGGCTCGAAGCTGGACGAGGGGGAAGGAGTAGCTCCTGTTTTCGGCTGCATGGATGTAGCCCTTGGCGGCGTACGTGGGTGTGGCCTGAATGATCTCCCTGTTGGCGGTCTGGATGCCTGTGCGGTTGATGAGGGTTTCGAGGATGGTGGGGGCGGGTGGGCTGGGGATGAATACGTCGATGTCGCTTCCGGTGTGGACGTCTCCGCGGGCGATGCTGCCGTAGACGAGGGCCTCGATGTGAGCCTCCGCGAGGGGGCGGGTGAGAGTCTTGGCCTCGTCCCTGAGCCTGCTGAGGAGTTCCCAGTGTTCCTGGGTGTACTCGACCTCGATGTTGTCTGTCATCGCTCCCTCCTCAAACGGTATTTAAAGGGGGGTTTCGCTTATTAGTAAAGCTCGCTGGTGTCAAGTTTGGCCATGTGGTATGAGACGTACGCTACTCTAGGTCTTCTAGTTGTGGGGTGGTTCGTCTTCTACTTGTTGGCGAGGTTCCTGAAGCTGGAGAGGTTCGGGGTTGAGCTTCATCCCCTCTACGCGATGTATAAGTCGACGCGGTTGAACTCGGTGCTGATCCGTGTGGGGAGCTGGCGTCCGGGGCTCTGGAGGGTGGTGGGGAACGTGGGTGTGGCCTCCTTCTTCGGTCAGGTGGCGTTCATGACATACATGCTGTTCCTTAATCTTTACAGGTTCCTCTACGTGCCGGCCGAGGCGTCTCCGGTGATGCCCCTGATCCCGGGGGTGACCATCCAGTTTCAGAGCATGGTCTGGTTCCTGGCTGCGGCGGGGGTGGTGATCCTTCTCCATGAGCTGAGCCACGGGGTGATGTGCGCGGTTGAGGGGATCGAGGTGAGGTCGGCGGCGCTGCTGGTGGCGGTGGTGACCTTCGGGGGGGCCGTGGAGCCCGATGAGGAGTCCCTGGGGAGGGCTGGGCTGATGTCTAAGCTGCGGGTCTTCGCGTCCGGTTCCCTGGTGAACCTGGTGACGGGGCTGCTGGTGGTGGGTGTCTTCTCCGTGGTGGGGGGAAGCCTGCCCCGGGTGGTGGGTGTGTTCCTGAACTGGCTTTACTTTCTGTCGATTAACCTGGCGATGGTGAACATGCTACCCATCTATCCGCTGGATGGGGGGCAGATGGTGAGGGAGTATCTGGCGACGAAGCCGGGGTGGGGCAGGGTTCTGGAGCGGATGACTATGTTCAGCTTCCTGGCGCTGATGGTCTCTAACCTGCTTCTGAGCCTTGTTAAGTTCGGTCTGGTGCCGATCCTCTAGTGCGTAACGGTTTTATCGTCGGGCTGCGTTGTGGTTGGTGCAGCGGCGGGTAGGACCGGGAGCTAGCCCTTCCCCTTGCCTTCAAACGGGCTATAGGAGGGGTCAGTAACCTCGGTGTGATGGGGTGAAGCCTGCGGGTAAGACGTGCGGCTCTCCGTCGAGGGCTTGTCCCGCGGGGTCGGCGGTTGTTCTCTGCGCCCTCGTAGGGGGGCGTGGGGGCTGTAGTCGGGTGAACCGGTGAGGCCCGGGAGGGAGCGGCCTAAGCCTGGACGTTTGGCGCTCGCGGGGTCCCGAGCCTGAGGGGGGTCGTGCGCCCCTGTCCGTGGGTGAGCCCTTGAGCCCTGGGGGGCCGTCGCTGCACCTCCTCCACTCGTGTTGTGGGTGGCATAGGTCTTATGTTATGTCCTTTGTGTGGGGAGGGGTATGCCCTGGTTGGGTGGTTATTCAGGGTATGGGAAAAATAGGTGATTTTTAAGGTATGAGCTCTTTTAAGCTCATCTTCAGGAACAGGGTGGAGCCAGCGACCACTATCTCGTTCGTGTTACCTTCTTTCTGGGTGATGCTGAGTCGGTTGGGCTCAGGGAATCCGTATTCCTGTACGCGGTCGTACGGGATCTCGAGGATCTTGTCGAACCCTCCTGTGCCCTTCTCGTGGATGAAGAGGAGGCGTTGGTTGCATAGGATGATGTAGCCGAAGCTGTTGCCGAGGGTCCCCCTGAAGCTGGTCTTGAACTGGTCTTCGTCGCCCAGGATCCCCTTCGTGTACTCAATTACCTTGCTCAATTAAGCACCTGAACATATTGGGTTTTATGTTTATTATAATTTTGGAGGGGTTGGTTAGGTTTTGTTGCCCATCATGCTCTTAAGGGGGTTTTGGGTGTTCTACGGTTGGAGGGGGCAGGGTCCTCCTGCAGAGGCCACTTCTCTCCTGTCCCTCTCTTCTTATCATTTATTAGGGAGGTTTCTGGGGTTCTCGGGTTTGGGTTCTGTCTTCTTTGTGGGTTCTACCCGGTGTAGTCTGGATTCCACTGGGGGATCTTCCATGGGAGGGGTTTCCCCTGGGTGTGGGCTTTGAGGGTGTCGCGGTATGGGAATAGGGCTGCTGTGCCTCCTGTGTGGAGGAATACGGCTGTGTCGTCTTCGGTGAGCTTTCCTGTCCGGGCGTCGTCGATGAGGGCTGCCATGGCGGTGGCGGTGTAGACGGGGTCGATGAGGAGGCCCTCCTTCTCTGCGAGGAGTTTTATTGCCTCTGTCTTGGCCTCGGTGGCGTATCCGTATCCCTCGCTGTACTGGTCGAGGACGTTGATGTCGGCCTCGGTGAGACGTGTCTCGATCTCCAGGAACTCGGCGGTCTCGTGGGAGAGCCTGAGGAGGTTCTCTATGCGTCTTGCGCTGTCGCCGAAGCCGGTGGAGACGCCGACGACCTTGATGCCTGTGTTGAGGGCCTTGGCGCCGAGGGCGAGTCCGGTCTGGGTGCCCCCTGAGCCGGTGGCGTGGTAGAGGTGGGTGATCTCTGTGGTCTGGTCCACGGCCTGGGTGAGGAGTTCGAGCATGCAGTGGACGTATCCTGCGGCGCCGAGGGGGGTGGAGCCTCCGACGGGCATGAGGTAGGGGTTGCGGCCCTGTGCGCGGAGCTCGTCTGTGATCTCCTGGCGGCGTTGGCCTGAGCCCTCCTTGAGGATGGTGATGTCTGCTCCGTAGAGGTGGTGGAGGAGGTGGTTGCCGTCCCACTGGTCGGGGTCGTATCCGTCCTGGGGGCCGCTCTTGACGAGGATGAGGGGGAGGCCGAGCTTGCAGCAGGCTGCGGCAGTCTGGGTGCACCAATTGCTGTGGAATCCGGCGCCCGTGACGATGATGTCAGCCTTCTTCTGGAGGGCGTCTCCCATGAGGTAGTCGAGCTTGCGGGCCTTGTTGCCTCCGAATGCGAGGCCTGTGAGGTCGTCGCGTTTGACGAGGATGGTGGGGCCTCCGAGGTGCTCGGTGAGGTTGGGGAGGGGCTGGAGGGGTGTAGGGGTGACCGCTAGGCCTGCCCTGGGTAGGGTGTTGAGTCTCATGGTTGTAGTGTGGCTGCGGGTGTATTTGGGGGTTGTGAGTGGTGACATATGATAAGCGTTTTTTTCGCGTGTGGCTGGCAGGGGATAAGCGTTCCGTGGGGTTTTTTTCGTGCGAGGTCTGTTGTGTTGGGTGTGGTGTTTTCACTGTTCCGTTGAGGGGTTTTGAGCGTGTTTTTGGTATGAATAGGTACCCCTTTTGGTATGAACGGGGTCGTGTCGGGGGTTTTCCGGGGTTCCTTTCGTCTGCAGGGGCGTTTTTCATAGGCGGATGCATGACCCCCCCCTCCCCCCTCAGATAGTTTTTCTGGGAATGGACCGTGTTTTTGCCTGGCATCGGATTGGGAGGGGCTGTTTTCAGGTTTCTTTTATCGTTTGGCGTATTTTTCACTGTGGGATTGTTTGTTTCACCTGTATTTTCCTTGTAGGTGTCGTTGTACCAAAGGCTTTCAGTGTCTGGAATGGTGTTTTGTCTAGCTACGTGTTACCGTGTCTTTTACCCAATCTGCTACTTGCTCTCGGCTTGCGTTTCTGTACAGGCTGAGTGCTTCCTCCATGTTCGGCAGTTCTTCTAGGCTTTCCAGGGTGAACTGGAGGGAATGGTTTTCGATTATCTTGGTCAGTAGGTTTGTGTCCAGTTCCTCTGCTAGGGTGCAGGTTCTCGGCTGGGGGTCCAGCAGTGCCATGAGATCTGCTCCGTCTTTTATGCGTTTGTCGCGTAGCCAGTTCCTCCTCTCGGAACCGAGTATCGGGCCTTTTGTCCTGAGGTCGTGGGTTCTGTCCCTGAGGGCTTTGAGTTTGTAGAGGAGGAGCAGGGTCTTCCTTGGGATGTAGGCCTCTCTCTTGCTGTCCAGTTTTACGTGGGAGCGGAGGTCGGCTTCGGCGCACAGGGCGTACGGGAGCTTCATGGAGGGGTCCTCGTGGAAGCCCCCGGTGTCCTGCTCGTAGGTGCACGCGTCGATCTGGACGTGGCCCACTATCTCCCCGTTTTCTATCACGGGCTTCCTGAAGCTCGTCTGCAGGCCTAACCTGTCGGTTGTGACCGCTTCGTAGCCCTGGCTGCGCTCGAAGCCCTCAAGGGTGTTATTGAAGAGGCCGCCCATGCTAGGGCCTACGAGGTCGATGTCCGCTGATCCGAGATATGAGTTGTAGAGGAAGACAGCCCAGCCGCCTATGATGATGGGGATGGGTCCGTGGAGGTAGAACCAGTCGAGTAGGCTGAGGAGCTCCCGGTAGGAGTGGTCAGCTAGTATGTTCCTCTGTCCCATGCTGGATGACCTCTAGGAACTTCATGGCGGCGTCCCTGCCGTATCCGCTTGAGAACAGGTCGACGACGATCTGGATCCTGTCGCAGGCGCGTAGTCCGTCGATCTCAAGGGAGTTGACGAGTATCTCGGGCCTGTCTGGTTTGAGGAGGGTGACGGGTATGGCGCCTTCGCCGTGCTCTATCTTCGTCTCGATCCCTGGGTCTGATACGTAGGCGTGGATGGAGGGGTATGATATGTGGTACTCGTAGTAGCGTCTTAGGCCGCTGAAGGATGTCAGGGCGTAGTCGACGTTGTTTTTATTACAGGCATTGTTCAAGATCTCCTCGCTCTCCACGATTGAGGTTGTGGGAAGGCGGAACGTTGTGGTCTCCAGCCGTTTGAGGGGGCGCTCGAAGCTGATCTTCTCCAGCAGTCGGAGGGGGTCCGTTAGGATGTAGCTTCGGGACTTTTTGGAGACCATGTTCAGGTCGTGCATGTAGTTGATTATCTTGTTCACGTGTCCCAGGGCTACCCCTGTCTCGTTTGAGAGCCCCAGTTGGCTGCTCTCGGGTTGCTTGAGCAGGTGCTCTATGACTCTGTATGATTTCTTGGATGTAAGTTTCATAGCCATTCGATGTCCATGCTACTTTACTAACATCCGACTCATAAATACTTTCGCTAATTAGTGAAATTTTCGTCATTTAACGAAACTTCTCTATGGTTTTAATGGCGATGAGGTTGCGGTCGACGCAGCTGCAGTCGGCGACCTCGTCGTAGGGGACATCCACTATCTTGTCGAAGTCGGATGAGATGCCCTTCTCGTGGAGGAAGAGGAGGCGTTTGTTGGAGAGGACGAGGAAGCGTACTTGTTGCCGAGGTAGCCGCGGTAGCAGCACCTGTACTCGTCTTCGTCTCCGAAGATGTCCCTGGTGTACTCTATAACTTTGCTCATGAGTTACACCTGTGGGGTTCTAGGTGTGACTGAAATATTAATGTTAGAGTTTAATGAGCTGGTTGTATCTTGACGCATCGATGTTTCTGCTCGTGACCACCAGCACGACCTTCCTGTCCTGCAACCTGATCTTACCGGAGAGCATGGCAGCGAGCCCCACCGACGAAGCGGGCTCCACCATCACCTGCTCCTCCTGCTGGAACGCAGCCATGGCCTCCACGATCTCCCCATCATCGACTAGGAACGTGTCGTCCACCGTCCGCCTGCAGATCTCAAAGGGCAGCCTCCCGAACCCCCCCAGCAATCCGTCGGCGATGCTCTCACTCACATCCAGAGTCTCATGGCACACCCCCTCCCTCAGGGACCTGTAGGCCCCCGGGGCGGCCGTCGGCTCCACGCCGTAGACCTTGACCTCCTCCGAGACGGTCTTCACCGCCGACGATATCCCCGAGACCAGCCCTCCCCCACCTATTGGGACGATGATCGCCTCGGCGTCGGGTAGGTCCTCCATGACCTCCAGGCCGATGGTGCCCTGCCCAGCGATCACCTTGGGATCCGCGTGGCTGTGAACGAAAACTGACCCGTTCTCCTTAGCGTATCGCCGCGCCTCGTCGAAGGTCTCCTGGAAGCTCCTGCCGTGGTACACGAGGTCCGGACCCCAGGCCAGAATCCGTTTCACCTTAGCGGGGTCGACGTCCTCCGGGACGTAGATCCTGGTCGGATGATCCCCGAACAGCTGCGAGGCGAAGGCCACGGCCAGCGCGTGGTTCCCGCTGGAGGCGGTGACCAGCCCCCGCCCCCTCTCCTCGGGCGTCAGGGACGAGACGTGGTTCACGGCCCCCCTCACCTTGAAGCACCCGCACCTCTGCCAGCACTCCATCTTCAGGTAGACCTGGCTCCCCGTCCTCTCGCTGAGGCCGCTGGAGTAGACGAGCGGCGTCCTGTAGACGATCCCCGAGATCCTCTTCCGGGCCGCCCAGATCTCGGTCACGTCGAAGACGCCGGATAGGTCGATGGTCATCTCACCCTGTACTGGGTTTCTGGTTTTATAACCCCACGTGTCCCCGCGATGACGGCGTTCTCCATGATATATTGAATCCTTACCTGAAACATAATGCTTATATGTAATCAAATTATTACATGTTTCCGTAGGCGTGTAGACGTGGAAATCGAAGAGCTGGCGTCCAAGCTCAAGGCGCTGGGGCACATCTCAAGGCTCCAGATACTGTCCTCACTCACGGAGGGCGAGAGCTACCTGAGCGGCATAGCCAAGGACGTTGGGATCAGCAGGGCCCTCGCCAAGGTGCACCTCAAGAAGCTCAGGGAGGCCGGCCTCGTCGAGACCAGGGTCGTGACCCTGGAGGACGAGGCCCGGGCGCTGAGGTACTACAAGCTCAGGGACTTCCACATCGAGATATCGCCTGAAGAACTGAGAAAAAGGAGGGAAAAAGATGGATTATAGAGGAACCGCAATCGTAGGGGTCTGGGTCGGGATGGCAGGGATCATAGGCATATTCAACTACACAGAATACCTGGCCGGGGCTTCGCTCTGGCTGGTCTTCGCCGCGCTCATGATGACGGCGCACATCGTAAAGCAGAGGCCGGAGGGGGAGTCAATCGACAAGCTCTCAGAAGACCTGACTGACTTCACCAAGAGGCTGTCGTCCATTGAAGAGAGCGTCGACCGGATCAACAGACTGCTTGAGGAGTAGCGAACACATACAACGGGTGTTGTACTGACCGAGGCGCGCGCAGGTCGAAGGTCTTCTCAACCTGTATCATATCTAGGTGTCTCAAATCCCACACGCACCCGCACACCATAGTAAAAAGAAACGTTAACTACGAATGGTCACCACATTACCTCTGATCTTAATTGGTTGAGCTTCCAGGCGTACCAGAGGCCTTCACTCTGTTCAGGAGACCCCTGTACCACGTACCCTACCGCCCCGACCTCGCGAAGAAGCAGCAGGAGAAGCTAGATCAGGCGCTGAAGGACTGGAGAGAGGACCCCGAGGACGTAGAGAGGATCATCCATCTGGGACGCCAGTACGCGTACATGGGTCAGTACCGCAGGGCAGTCGCCATATTCACCATGGGGCTGGAGAGGGCTTCGGAGGACCCGTGGCTTTACAGGCACAGGGCCCACAGGTTTCTCACCCTCCGTCTCTTCGACCACGCCATCGAGGACTCCCGCCTCGCGGTCAAGCACATGACAGGGAAACCTGATGAAGTCGAGTACAGCGGGCTCCCGGGCAGCGAGCACCTGGAGATCTACTCCCTCCACACCAACACCTACTACCACATGGGGCTGGCCTACTACGCCAAGGGGGAGCTCGACGAGGCCGCGGGCTCCTTCAGGAGGCTCATCGAGGTGGCGAGGAATGACGACCACACGATTATGGGGGCCTACTGGCTCTACATGATCCTGAGGCGCCTGGGGGAGGAGGGGGAGGCGTCCGCGCTTCTGGAGACCATCACGGCGGACATGGAGATACACGTCAGCGCCAACTACCACCACTGCCTCCTCGCCCACAAGGGGGAGATGGACGCCGAGGCGATCCTCAGTGCGGCCCGGGAGGAGAGCAGCCTCGGGGTCACCGCCTCGGGGAACGGCATCGCCAACTGGTTCAGGTTCAACGGCCAGGAGGAGAGGTACGTGGAGCTCCTCAAGGAGGTGGTCTCCACCGACGCCTGGTCAGGCTTCGGATACATAATCGCAGAGGCCGACCTACACCGGATGGGCGAAACTCCCTAGAAAAAACGTGTGGGGGAGGAGACCCCCCCGAGATTCTATTTGGTCTGCCTGGTCTTGGCGTAGAGGGCGCTGTGGAGCAGTGAGCCCAGGCTCATCCCCACCAGGTTCCTGAGGGGGTGGGCTACGATGTCGTAGTTGGCGTGGAGGAACTCGTCGTACTCCTGGATCTTCGCCATCACCTCGCCTCGGAGCCCGGTGAGCCTCTCGCTACCGTCGGCCTCCAGCTCCGCGTCGATGGTCCGTATCATCCCTCCCAGGTAGAACATCCTGTAGAGGTCGTCCCGGCCCTCGACTCCGATCTTCTCGGCGACGGTGGCCTTCCTGGCGTGGACCTCGGGGTCGAATGTGAAGGGGGGGTTGCTGACGTTGGTGTACTTCTTGATGATGGGCTCCATCCAGTCGTCCATCATGTCCTTGTACGGCGACTCCACCTTCAGGTCGGGGAGGGCTCTGTTCCAGACGTCGAGGCTGAAGTTGCTCACCTCAGTCGACCTCTCGTGGGCGTACTCCAGGGAGTAGCCAAGGGTGGTCTCGCTGGGGGAGTCGTCCCACATCCGGGGGTCGTACCAGATGCAGCACTCGGGGATCATGATGAACATGTCGGGGTTCAGCATCTGCCCGTACTCGTAGAGGTTGCACCCGGGCAGTGGCTCGATGTTGGTGTTCCCCGCGGCCCACTGCCTTATCCACCCCCGGGAGGGGGCCAGGTACGCTGCCTGCTGTATCCCAGGAGCCAGAGTGGTCCCCAGCCGCTTCCTGGGGAAGACGTGGAACTGCTTCGCCACGTTCCAGAGGGGGGCGTAGAGCTCAGGGCAGGGATGAGGCACCTCGTAGGTTATCCCGCCCCACTTCATCATGTGGAGGCTGCTCACGAAGGTCATGGGCACCCTGTCCATCACCTCCATCAGGGCCCGTGTCTCCGGCACAGGAGAGTCCATGTCCATGGGCCCGAACCTGAAGGGGAAGCAGCTATCGGGGGTCCCCTTGTTTGGGGTCCTGTAGTAGTTCATTGTGAAGTTCATGGGTGTGTGGGGGCCCCCGTGGAAGCCCTCGTTCCGCCTCGCACCGTCGGGGTCGCTGCACTTGATGAGGTACCAGGTGTAGTCGAGCTTCTCCGTGACCTCGGGATGCTCCACCAGGGCCCAGGAGAGGTAGTCCAGGAGGTTCCCGCCGAAGGGCTCCTCGCAGTTGGGGAACCCGTGGATCAACGCGTTGTACCTGCCTTCACCTATCTTCAGGCAGTCGATGTCCTCGCCCTGGGCGGACCTCCCCAGGACCATGAGCTCCACCTGGTCGGGGTACTCGTTCGCGAGCCTCGCCGAGCTCTCATGCAGCTCATCGATGGTGTGGTACGCCTTCCAGTCGGGTACCTTCTCAAGTATCTCCGAAAAATCAACCATGATATGCCCTACGGCGTTAACGCTAATATTTCTATTCACGTGCGATGAACAACCGGTTGACCTCCGGTTATGCACGAACCACCCCCTCGGAGCACTTTCATCCACCTCTCAAAGATTTAAGCCTAGACACACAATCTTCAGACGACACGGAATGTCCCAAGTACGAGACCTATTCTTCGACGAGTTCTACGACGAGCTGGAACGAGTCACAAAGGACCTCCAGGCCGACCAGGAGGAGCCCGGGACGCCCCCCGCCCTCTCAGACACCCTCCTGAAGCACTGGACGCCCCACGAAGCCGACACCGACGACCGCCCTCACGCCCTCATCTCCGTCGACGGGGGCGTCCAGCAGTCCCGGTACGCCTACGGAGGATTCATCGCCGTCGCCCGGGCCCTCGCCATCACCCACACTCCCGGGCAGCAGCCTACTCTCACCAAGACTGTCAAGATCAACGTCCAGGACACATACGACAACCGGGACAGGGGGTTCATCCCGGGATACGCCCGCATCATCGCCGAGTACGACGCGGCAGCTCAGGCGGCCCGGAAGGCCCTCGACGCGGGCTTGAGGCCCCTGGTCCTCCTGGACGGCAGCCTCTACATCGCCCGGTTCCCCTACGCCATCCGCGAGTACCGCCACCACCCCGTGCTCCTCCGGGACTTCTTCACGAGCCTCGCCGACCTCCGCCGGCTGGCGTACGACAACGGCTTCCCACTCGCCGCCGTCTCCAAGGACTCCACCGTCTTCTACCTCCACATGCACCTCCTCAGGAGGGCCCTACGTGACGCCGGGCTGAGCAGGACCGCCACCCTCCTAAAGGACGCGCCTACCCCCCTCGACCTCGGCATCCGCATGGAGGCCTGGGACGCAGCGGACCGGGAGGCACTGAAGCCCTTCCTCGACGCCCGCCCCCTCTGCGACACCCACCTCGTCGACGTGTGCGCCCCCGCCGAGGGGTACACCCGGCCCCTGCTCCTCGCCCCCTCCATCTACTACGGGCGGGAGAACGCCCCAGCCCTCTACACGCGTATACGGAGGACTCTCCCAGCGGAGACCGCAGAGTCCATCATCACCTCCATAAGCACCTTCTTCCAGTGCCCTGGGGTAGCCACCACCTACTGGAAGCCCACTTCGGACGCCCGCCCTTTCAGGGTCGACCTCGCCGCCCACAGCCTCGGCCACCACGAGCCCTGGATCAACCAGGCGGGGAACAGGTTCCACGAGGGGGAGGCGGGGCCCCTCGAAAAGGTCTTGAACCACCTCCTCCACTGGTACTGCAACGACGTCGAGTACAACCTCCCCCTGAAGCAGACGGACACCCTCGCCCGCTTCGACAGGAACCTCTACACGAGCAGGTACGAGCCCTTCATCGTCCGACGCCTCGAGGAGGCGGGACTCGACATACGGGGCACCCGACGTTCCCTGAGGGAGATAGACTGATGACTGAGTACGGAGTGATAATCGGCCAAGCGAACCCCAACTTCTTCGAGTTCAACATCGCCAGCCCCGACGCCAAGCCCCGGAGCTACGAGTACGTCCAGATAGAGCTCGAGGAGCAGCTCCCGGACGGCACCGCTAGGAAGGTGGACGTCCTGGGCCAGGTGAAGAGCCTCTACAGCCGCCACCCCTTCTACGACCAGCGCACCACCCCCGGGGCGGTCTGGAAGCAGAGGGAGATCGGCCTCGGAGACGAGATGCTCCAGGTGATCGCCTCGGTCAAGATCCTGGGCTACATCCACGAGGAGCACGGGAGGCGCGACGTCCGGAGACCCCGCACCCCCCCGATGCCCGGAACCCCCGTGAAGAGGGCCACCGACGCTCTCCTCAAGGAGCTATTCACCCTACAGGAGCGGGACCTCCCCCTAGACGTGGGCCACCTCCTCCACAGGGAGTCGGTGAAGATCCCCCTCAGCGGCAGGGAGCTCCACAGGCACACCGCCATCCTCGCCATGACCCGCTACGGCAAGAGCTGGTTCGCCGGCCGAATCATCGAGGAGCTCCTGAGGCAGGGGGCCACGGTCCTCGTCATCGACGCCCACGGCGACTACGCCAACATGACCCAGGACCCGGAGGGCCGTCTCAGCGACGAGTTCCACGACAAGGTCACGGTCTACCGCCCCGAGTCCGCCGAGGCGTACGAGGCCCCCCACGTCGTCCCCCTCCGCCTCAGCGTCTCAGGCTGCAGCCTCCCCGAGCTCCTCGCCCTCGCCAGGATCACCGGCAGCCTCCAGACTATCCTCCTCCGCCGCGCCGTGCGGAAGGCGAGGGCGGAGAATCCCAAGTACACGCTGGAGGACATCATCGACAACCTTGAGGCGGAGATGGAGGCCCAGAAGGCGGAGGGCAAGGAGCGCATCTCACGGGTCATCATGCGCCTCGAGGACCTGGGACGCCGCGGTATCTTCACCGAGGGCGACGTCGACGTCCGCAGGTTCTTCCAGCCCCAGCACATGTCCGACATCTTCCTCAGCGGCATGACCGACTACGTCCAGGACGTCGTCGTCGGCATGCTCCTCCGCCGCATCTGGAACGCCAAGTTCCGCAAGGAGCCCTGGGCAAGACCACCCATATTCGTCTTCGTCGAGGAGGCCCACCGATTCGCGTCTCCACCCGACGAGGGAGGCGGAAAGTTCAGCAGGGACATCCTGGCGAGGATCGCCGCCGAGGGCGCTAAGTTCGGCGTCTTCCTCACGGTCATCAGCCAGAGGCCCCGCCGCTTAGACCCGGACATCTTGGCGAACTGCAGCAACCTCGCCATCCTCCGCATCGTGAACAGCCAGGACCAGAGGACGATCCAGGCCGCCTCGGAGTCCTTCAGCGAGGACCTCCTTGGGGACCTCCCCGCCCTGGAGCAGGGGGAGGCCGTGTTGGTGGGGCCCTTCGTCCCCGTCCCGGTCATGATCCGCACCGCCATGAGGGAGACCCGCCACGGAGGGCGCACCCCCGACATCTACGGGCTCCTCAGGGAGGCCCGGGAGAAGGCCGAGGCCGAGAAGAAGGACGAAGGCCTCCTTTACTAATCTAACTTTCCATTCATTTCGTTCGCAGTTATATTGAAATAATCGGCACGAGGATGGGATGCGCATAGGTGAACGCCGTGGAGAAGTACTACGATGTAAACAGGAAGAGGTGGGACGAGCTGGTGGCGATCCACGCCGCCTCCCAGGAGTACGACCTAGAGGGATTCATCGCTGGGAAGAACAGCCTCCACAGCGTCGAGCTGGAGGCCTTCGGCGACGTCTCCGGGAAGAGCCTCCTCCACCTCCAGTGCCACTTCGGCCTCGACACACTGAGCTGGGCCCGGCTCGGGGCTAAGGTGACTGGCGTTGACTTCAGCGAGACGGGCATCGAGCTTGCACGGGAGATCGCGAAGAAGATAGGCGTCGACGCTGAGTTTGTCTGCTGCAACGTCTATGACCTGCCGGAGAACCTCGACGCCGAGTTCGATATCGTCTTCACGAGCTACGGTGCCCTCTGCTGGCTCCCCGACATGGGGGAGTGGGCCCGAATCGTCTCCCGATACCTCAAGCCCGGGGGCACCTTCTTCGTCGCCGAGTTCCACCCCTTCATGTGGGTCTTCGACTTTGAGGATCCCTCCGAGTTCAAGGTCAAGTACAGCTACTGGCAGGGGGAGGAGCCCGACTACTATGAGTCCGAAAATACATACGCCGATCAGGACGCCAAGGTGGAGAACTGGGGGACCTACAACTGGGCCCATCCCGTGAGCGAGGTGGTGAACGCCCTGATCACCGCAGGCCTCACCGTCACCGAGATGGGGGAGTACCCCTACAGCGTCGACGGCACCCAGATGGCCTTCATGGAGAGGAGGGAGGATGGCTACCACGACATGCCCGGATACGGCCTACCCCTCATGTACAGCATCAAGGCGACAAAAGCCTAGGGACGACGCGGTATCCTGGAAGCCTCACCGCTCGTAGACAATATTCCCGTCGACGATAGTCATATCGATCGGGATGTCGATTATCTTCTCCGTGGGGACCGTGAGTATGTCCTCTCCCAGGACCACCATGTCGGCCAGCTTCCCCACCTCGATGGAGCCCAGCCTGTCCTCGTCGAAGCTCTGGTACGCCGCGTTGGTGGTGTAGAGCTTGAGTGCCTCCACGACAGAGATCCTCTGGCTCCTTCCGATGGGCCTCCCCGCCTTGGTGGTCCTGTTCACGAGTCCGTGGACGGCCATCAGGGGCGGATACGGGGCACAGGGGTGGTCGCTGTGGGCGGTGATGGTGACCCCGGCGTCCAGGAACCACCTGGCAGCGAACATCCGCTCCAGCCGCTCCTCGCCGAAGGCGGGTATCAGTTTGTCCCCGTGGTAGTAGACGTAGGGGCCGAAGATGGTGGGGAGGATCCCCAGCCTTCGTATGCGCTCCACCAGCTCAGGGGTGACCACGGTGCAGTGGATGTCCCTGTTCCGGGGGTCCTCCCTGGGGTACCGCGACTGGGCCTCCTCCATGATGTCCAGATACATCGCGATGGCCGCGTCCCCGTTGGCGTGGGCTGAGATCCTGTAGCCCTCCGCGTAGGCCTCCATGATGGTCTCGGTGGCGATCTCCCGGGTCGTGGCCATCACCCCGTAGAAGCCGGGCTTGTTGAGGTAGGGCTCGGTGACCGCAGCCGTCCTGGCGCTGATGGCCCCATCGAAGAAGAACTTGAGGCCGCAGAGCCTGACCCAGTCGTCCCCCATCCCCCTGTAGATGCCCAGCCTGTTGAGGTCGGGGAAGAGGCCGATGACTGCGTCCATCCTCACCCTGACGGGAAGCTCCCCCCTGTTCCTGAGGTCCAGGGCTGCCCTGATCGAGGAGCGCCCCACCGAATCGTAGATACAGGTGATCCCGTTCTCAGCGCACTCCTGGAGTATCCTCTTGGCCCCCTCGTAGGACTGCTCCCTGGTGGGCTCCGAAGGCCCCTCCGGCTTGATGACACCGAAGGCCTTCTCGTGGAGGCTCCCGGTGGGCTCACCGGTCTCGGGGTCCCTGTCGAACTTGCCCCCCACGGGGTCGGGAGTGTCCTTGGATACGCCCGCCCGCTCGAAGGCCAGGCTGTTGGCGACGTAGAAGTGGCCTCCCACCGTGGAGATGATGATGGGGTGTTCCGTGCTAGCCTCGTCCAGGTCCCATCTGGTCGGATGCCTCTTCTCGGCGAGCTTGGAGTCGTCCTCCTGGTAGCCGACCACCCATTCTCCTTCTGGCGTCTCGTCGGCCATCTCCTTCAGCCTCTCCACGAGGTCCCCTATGGAGTGGACCCCGGCCTCCTCGCTGAGGTCCACGTTGATCATCCTGTCCGCGCCGGTCCGCATCATGTGGCAGTGGCTGTCGATGAACCCCGGCACCACCGTCCTGCCCCGGAGGTCGATGACCCTCGTCCCCTCGCCGATAAGGGACTCCACATCGGACGAGCCACCGACCCTGATGATCCTCCCGTACTTGACGGCCACCGCCTCGGCGATCGACTCCTCCCCGTCCATGGTGACCACATTGCCCCCGGTCAACGCTAGATCCGCTTCCACCCCATGCCACCCAGCCAATAGGTGGATTGTTAACTAAATATTATATTCCATGAGGGCCAAGGGGGAACCATGAGCGAGGAGTACTACAGGGAGCTGGAGAAGAAGTACGTCTACGGGACCTGGAGGTACGAGAACACCTGGAACCCCGTCGTCGTCGACAGGGCAGACGGATGTCACTTCACCTCCCTCTCGGGGAAGCGCTACCTGGACCTCTCATCCCAGCTCATGTGCAGCAACATAGGCCACCGCAGCCAGGCGGTCATCGACGCCATAGCCGAGCAGGCGGAGAAGCTCTGCTACGCCGCACCAGGCTTCGCGACGGTCCCCGCCGCCCTCCTGGGCCAGAAGCTCGCCGAGATAACCCCTGAGGGCCTCACCAAGAGCTTCCTCACCAACGGGGGCGCCGAGGCCAACGAGGCTGCCATCAAGATCGCCCGCCTCTACACCGGGAAGACCAAGCTCATCTCAAGGTACAGGTCCTACCACGGGGCCTCCTCGGGGGCCATCGCCCTCACCGGGGACCCCAGGACCCAGCACGCCATCGGCATGCCCGGCGTCGTCAGGGCCCCCGACTGCTACTGCTACAGGTGCCCCTTCGGGAAGGAGTACCCGGGCTGCGGAGTGACCTGCGCCGAGTACGTCGACGAGATCATCAGGATGGAGGGACCGGGCACCGTCGCAGGCGTCGTCGTCGAGCCCATAGTGGGCTCCAACGGCATCCTGGTGCCCCCAGATCCCTACGTCCCCAGGCTCAGGGAGATCTGCGACGACCACGGGGTGCTCCTCATCGACGACGAGGTCATGGCCGGCTTCGGGAGGACCGGCAGGATGTTCTGCATCGAGCACTGGGGCGTAGAACCCGACATCATGTCCATGGCCAAGGGAATAACGGGCGCCCTCTTCCCCGTGGGAGCCACCATAACCAGCCAGGAGATAGCCGACCACTTCGACCAGCCCGGCAACCTCTTCAGCCACGGCCAGACATATGCCATGCACCCCCTGGGATGCGCGGCGGCCCTGGCGGCCATTCAGGAGTATGAGGACAAAGGTTTGGTGGAGAACGCCGCGAGGATGGGGAAGGTTCTGGAGAAGCGCCTGAGGGGACTCGCTGAATCTCATAAATCAGTGGGCGACGTCAGGGGGAAGGGTCTTTTCTGGGGGATCGAGCTCGTCAGGGACAGGGAGACGAAGGAGCCCTTCGTGACCCGGAAGCAGAAGTTCGAGCCCAACACGCTGAAGAGGGTCAGCGCGGCGGCGATGGAGATGGGGGTCTACGTCGTCAACATAATCAACACGCTGATCGTCGCGCCACCACTCATCGCCACGGAGAAGGAGATAGACGAGGGCATCGAGGTGCTGGACAAGGCATTGGAGGTCTCAGACAAGGAGGCAGGATAGCCTCCGAGGCACGAGAATATCATTTTAAGATCATCGCATAACCCCTGATCATGTCTGATCAGCCCCTAGTCTACCAGAGACGCAGATGGATCGGCGCCGGGAGACCCGACTGCGTCGCCGAGAACGGCATGGTCGCCTCCAAGCACCCCCTCATCAGCGAGGCCGGCGTCAAGATGATGAGGAAGGGCGGGACCGCCGTCGACGCCGCCATCGCCGCCGCCTTCATGGACTGCGTCGTGGAGCCAGCCTCCAACGGCATCGGTGGGGAGGGCGTCATGGCCATCCACCTCGAGTCGGGGGAGAACATCATAGTCGACTACGTCGGGCGCCCTGCCAAGAGCTGCACCCCAGACATGTACGAGCTCACAGATGACACCGAGCCCGGCTGGATGGGCTGGAGGAAGGTGAAGGGCGACGCCAACGTCTACGGTTACAGGGCTAGCACCACACCGGGCACAGTAGCAGGCCTCACGGAGGCCCTGGAGAGGTACGGGACCATGAGCCTTCGGGAGGTAATGGCGCCTGCCATCGCTGTGGCCAGGGAGGGCTTCGTCCCCGGCAGGGGCATCACCACCTCCATCGCGAACAGGTTAAGGCTCTTCTCAGGCTTCCCGGAGTGGAGGCGGATCTACCTCATCGACGGCCAGTACCCCTACAGGCCCTCCTCAGTGATCGCCAAGAACCCTCCGAAGCTCGTCCAGTCCGACCTCGCAAAGTCGCTGGCCTCCATCGCAGAGGATGGGTCTGACGCCTTCTACAGGGGATGGATCGCGGAGGCCATCGCCGAGGAGATGGAGAGGGGAGGAGGCCTCGTCACCCTGGAGGACCTGGACATCTACGAGCCCATAGTCCACGAGCCCGAGCCCGGGAGCTACAGGGGATACGACGTGGTCTACGACCCCAGCCACTCGGGGATCACCATGATGCAGATACTCAAGATACTGGAGGGATACGACCTCGCCGGCCTCGGCTTCGGATCCCCTGAGACGGTCCACCTTATGGCGGAGGCGGTGGGCCTCGCCTTCGCCGACCGCTTCAAGTACCTCGGAGACCCGGGCCACGTCCGCGTCCCCCAGAAGGCTCTCGTCTCCGACGGGTACGCCGAGGAGCTCAGGGGGAGGATACGCCTGGACGAGGCCTGCGCCGTCGAGCCCGGCGACCCCTGGCGCCATGAACCCGAGTGCACCACGGCCCTCGCCGTCGGGGACAGGGCGGGGAACCTGGTCTGCGTAAACCAGACCCTCGTGGACGGATTCGGCAGCGGCATCGTGGTCCCCGGGACGGGCATCACGATGAACAACGCCATGTACGGCCTCAACCCGGAGCCCGGCCACGCCAACTCCATCGACGGCCGGAAGAGGCGCATCCAGAACGTCTGCCCCACCATCCTCCTCAGAGACGGGGAGGCCTTCATGTCCGTCGGAGCACCCGGGGGCAGGAAGATCCAGGTCTCCGTCGCCCACGTCGTCGTCAACGTCGTGGACCACGGCATGGGCATCCAGGACGCCATCGAGGCACCCAGGCTCTTCAGGGAGACCTCCACCGTCTACGTCGACAACAGGTATCCGCCGGAGGTGAGGGAGGGGCTCCTGGAGAGGGGGCACGACCTGGTCTGGGTGGACAGGGAGCGGTACGGCTGGGGGCGGCCCGTCGGCGTCATCGTGGACCCGGAGACGGGGCTCCTCCACGGGGGCGTCCAGTGCCACCAATACATGCACGAGTCCATCGCCATAGGGTACTAATATCCTCTAGGTGTCAGAATACGTGAGCCGTATATGACCAGGATCAAGATCAGCGTCGTTAAGGGCTTCACCGTCGAGGAGGTCTTCCAGGGGGAACCACCCGACCACCTCCCCGACGACTTCACGAGCCCATGCCCCATCCACCTGGAGGGCCAGGAGTTCATCCTCGACAACAGCCTGGGCTGCCCGGCGGGCTTCTGCAGCTGGGCCTACGCCGACATCCAGAAGGACCTCGTGGACCTCTACTTCGGGAGCGACTACTACTCCGAGAGGAAGGTGAACTGGGTGACCTGCACCGACGGGCTGAGGCCCGTGGTCTTCAGGATCGAGAAGGTGGAGAACTGATGGCGGCTGTAAAGATCACCGTCATCCGCGGCTTCTCCAAGGAGGAGATCTTCGGAGACGACATGCCCGAGGAACTGGCTGACTTCGCGACCCCGTGCGGGACCCACATCCCAGGCCAGGAATACGTCCTGGATAGCGCCGACTGCCCGGAGGGGTTTTGCAGCTGGGCCTTCAGGGACATCTACAGGGACCTCATCCACCTGATGCGGGGAGGCGACTACCCCTGGATAGGGGCCCCTGCCACCTCATACTCAAGCTGCACCGACGGCCGCAAGACCGTGGTCTTCAAGCTTGAGCGGATCTAGGTCCGAACGCGACATTTTTTCAACTCCTCGACTATTATCTGTAGGCATGTCCCAGCCCTCCGACCTCGACTTCAGGACCAGATCTGAGTGGCGCAGCTGGCTCGAGGAGAACCACACGAGGGAGAAGGGGATCTGGCTGACCCTCTACAAGAAGGGGTCCAAGCTGGAGGGGCTGAGGTACGACGAGGCCGTAGAGGAGGCCATCTGCTTCGGCTGGATTGACGGTAAAATGCAGAGCGTCGACGACGACAAGTTCCGTCAGTGGTTCTCGCCGCGACGTGGAAACAGTGTCTGGTCCAAGCTCAACAGGAGGCGGGCGGAGAGGATGATGGAGGCGAGGCTCATGGCAGAGGCAGGCTACGCCGAGGTGGAGAAGGCGGAGGCGAACGGGAGGTGGGAGTCCGCCTACACATCGAGGGTGGCGCCCGAGGTCCCCGATGACCTCATCGAGGCCCTGAGGGGGGACGAAGAGGCCTGGGGCAACTGGGAGGCCTTCTCCAACTCCGTGAAGCTGATGTACACCCGCTGGGTGCAGGACGCTAAGAGGGAGGAGACGAGGGCCAGGCGGATATCAGAGGTAGTGAGAAGGACCACACAGAACATCAGACCCTCGTAGCAATCGGAACAAAAAAGGAACGCTCCCTCCTATCACTGCTCAACTTAAGAAACTGGTTCCGGCTCGCAAGCGCATCTAAAATGACCCTAAACTCATCCGTCAGGGGGGAATAAAATTTCATGGAGGCACATAATAAAAATTATAACATTATACTAATTAACGGTGTTTAGGTCTCCAATGACTGAAACCATCCCCCCTTTTGCCGAGTCGGTAAAGGAGGCAGAAAGCAGGTTAAGCCGGCTACTGAATGGGCGATGCAAGATTTTAGTCCACCACGAGCTTGATGTGGGTCTCATGACAGATATCGAGACAATAGACCACGAAAAGTTCAGGCGGGAGCTATGGTATGACCGCGACGAGCTGGACTCGAGGAGGCAGAGGAGAGGGTTCCTATGCCTGATAGCGAGACTCGATGGCAGGGCAGTCGCCTTTGATTACGGGTACGACGATGAGGAGGAGGGCACTTTCTTCTCCGATACTACAGCAACTCTCATCGAGGGTAAGAGCGTGGGCTCCACGCTGTTCGCGTTGGAGATACTCCATTCCTATGAAAATGGTTACGAATACACGAAGCTGACGACAGAGGAGGTGGACGAAGAAGGGAGGCCCCTGACGCGAATCTGGGGTAGACTCGGCTTCGAGATTGTATCCTCAGATCCATCGGAGGGCGTAGAGATGAGGCTAAAACACACCCCTCAAGGCATCAGGTCGCTATATGACCGGTACATCTCGGACAAGTAGAGTCAGCAGTTCGATCACCGCCCCTAATATGTCAGGGGCATCCAAGCTCGTCGTGTGCTTTTTTCCTTAGACTTTGATCGAACTCAAAATTAATGTAGTCTTTCCCTACATATCTAACATCATTCCTTGTCTGACGAATACACTGTGCGGTGGTTCAAAAAAGGAGACTTAACGTCCTTTGTGAATGGCCTGAACGTGGACCTGTGGGATGAGTACAACGAGGACGTCTTCAGATGGAAGTTCCAAGAGGACCCATTCAACCTCGGGTTCACGTCCATCGCCGTTGTAGAGCACGTCCCCACGGGCGTACCCATAGCGTTCAACTCCTTCCTGCCCCTTCAGGTCCGGATGGGCGACGAGGTCTTCCTGGCAGTTCAGGGCTGCGACGGCTTCGTCGACAGGGAGCACCGCAGAAAGGGGCTCTTCCAGAGGACTGTGAGATTCCTGTCAGAGGAGATGAAGGGGAGAGCCCCGGAGATACTAATCGGCTTCAACCTAATAGAGGCGGCTGGAGCCGCTCATAAAGCTGGCTCGGAGCTCGCATACGACGTGGATAAATGCCAAGCTGAATGTGAAGCTCTGGAGGAGTTCGCTACGCGCAGAGGCGTCGACTTGGTACCCATCAGTGTCGAGGAGTACCATGAGCTCTACGAGGAGTGGGCGGCGCGAAGTCACTTGCTCCACTTCCATAGGACCCTGCCCTATCTCCGCTGGCGGGTGAATAGACACCCCGTGAGAGACAATCGCCCATACAAGGTTCTGATGGACGGAGAGACCAGGGGCTACGTCGTAGTCGACCTCATGGAGGAGTACGGCGGTCTCACTATGACCCTCAACGACTACACTCTCGGTCTGCTCGAGGATCTGTTACCCGGAACCTTGGAGGCTCTGTTGGAGATGCACACGGGCGTGACCGCAGTCGAGTTTAACGCAAAGAGGGGAAGCCGGCTCGAGTCATTGGCCGTGGAAATGGGCTTCAAGGTCCTCCCCTGGTACACCGTCATCATGATGGCTCTAAACAACACCCGCCAGGAAGGAAGAGCCGTATTCAGGGGTGAACTGAAGATATCGGACTACCAACGCTGGCACGTCACAAACAGCGACATTTACTAGAGAGGACCCCAAGCGAGAGGGATGACCGAGGATTTAGCCATTCTAATAAATAATTAATACATCAATTCATCAAGGTGAACCAGGGAAGGGAAGAACTTTATGGATGTGTTAAGAGAGCAACTAGCTAAATCCCTTAGAGGCGGGCAGGCCTTTGTGCCTTACAAGAAGGCCTTGGAAGGGATCAGACCGGAGCTCAGAGGCGTAAGGCCCGACGATAGTCTGCACTCGATATACGAAGAGCTGGAGCACATGCGGATCTGTCAGGAGGACCTCCTCTATTATGCCATCGATCCGGACTGGGAGTCACCTGAATGGCCCAGCGGTCTCTGGCCCACTCCGAGTCAGGAGGTCTCGGATAAAGAGTGGGACAAGACGGTTAACGGGTTCTTCAGAGATATGGACAGGGCTGTTGAGATGGTCAAGGACCAGGACATCGATCTGCTATCGGTCATACCCGGATCAGACGAATACACCTACTTGCGGGAGGTCGTCATCATCATTGAACATAACGCCTACCACCTCGGGAAAATACTGGACATACGGAAAGCGTTGGACAACTGGAGATAATTGATGTTAGGGAGGCTGGAGCCACCTACAGTCCCCAAGTCAGGAGGCTCATCCTGGCCTCGAGCATACTGAAGCCGGCCTCTACCATCTCCCTGTAGTCGAGCTCGATCCCGGTCGAGACGTAGATCAACGGCACACGGTTGTACAGGAAACGCATCCTCCCCTCGAGGTTGGGGCCAGGAGGCTGGGTGTAGCCCTCCAGGATCAGGTCGATGAAGTCATCCCCCTCGTTGAAGAAGAGGAGGTCCGCCGCTGGGTCCCAGAACCGGGTCTCCTCGAAGTCGATTATTCCCTGAACTTGATACGAGTCCGGGTCCACAATGATGTTGGATATGTCGAAGTCGCCGTGGACGACACGGGGCTCGAAGGCGAAGTTATCTTCGTCCTCGAGGTAGTCGGAGAACAGCCGTGTGACCCATGCCCTCTGGTCTGGGTCGAGCTCCGGGTACACCCTCTCCTGCATGAGGCTGTAGTAGCTCTCCCAGTACTCCTTGAAGGCGTCCCCCGTGAAGTCGGTGGGCCACTTATCCATGTAAGCCTCGTAGACCTCGGGGGAGTGGAGCTCCGAGAGGAACCCCCCCAGCTTCTCGGCCATCTGCCCCCTGATTTTCTTGGTCGTGCGGTCGAAGCAGGTGGACAGGGAGACCCCTGGAATCTTTCTGTAGCCGACGAAGGGAAGTTCGGGGTCCTCCGACAGGTACTCGTACTGGGGGATCTCCAGGGAGATGTGGGGGCCCAGCGTCTGGAGGATCTCGTGTTCATACTGGATGAGCTCGTGTCCGTCCTCGTTGAGCAGGCTGCTGTCCGGGAAGCGGAAGATGTAGTCCCCCCTCACCTCGAAGACGTTGTATGTGCCGTGGTAGATGAAGCTCACATCGCCCTCACGGATGTCGGGGAAGAAGGCTCGGAGAGCCCCCACCACCGTCTCGAGGGGTATGTCACAGGGATTAGTCTCTTCGAAGGAGGCCATGCGAACACCATCGTTTATTCTGGCTGTGAGACTATTAACCGTAGTGCAGATTTCAGGGACTTAGGATACCGATGGACCTAGGATTTCAGAATCTAATAAAAATGTAAAATGGGGGGTCTGAATCTGTCTTCTCCCGGTGTGTCCGAGAGTACAGCTCAGTTCGGCTATTCCATCTCGATGACGTTCTCGTCTTGGTCCACGGTACCCTTCCAGTGGAATCCGTCCTCGCCGCCGTGGTTTATCTCGACGGTGTAGACAGGCTTCCAGACCACTGCCCAGCTGGCCTCCACTGTCCAGCTGTCTCCCGTGAACTTCCTCTTAGAGGCGCCGACGAGCCCCTGGGGAGTGAGGTCCTCGACCTCCCAGCTCTCCGGGGCGCTGACGCCGTCAAGCTCTCTGAAGTTCAGGATGACGTACTCCACCGCTAGCTCAACCGCCCTCTCCGGGGGGAGGATGGTCGTCGCCGGGTTGTCATGCACGACTGGAGCGTCGGGGTCAACGTCATTGAAGACCTCCATCTCCTCCTGGTTCACCATGTCCCAGACGTCGTCAAGGATGGCCGCGACGACCTCGCCGTCCACGACCTTCACACCGGCCTTGTGGGAAGTCATCACCTGGGCCAGGACCTGACCGGTCCTGTCACCGAAACCAGCGTGGCGGCTGTCGAACTCGATGGTCACGACGTACTGGACCGGGTAGCTCTCCATGATGAGGGTGTCAACGACCTTAACGGTCTCGTAGACCCCGTCGAAGAGGTACGTGGGGCTGTGCCTCACGAACTCCAGTGCCAGTTCTATGGCGGCGTCCGCCTCGGAGACCTCGTTCCCGGTGGGCCTCGCCGCGTTGAGTGACATCGCCGTCAGGGCTAATGCGAGTACTATGGTTAAGACGATGATCGACTTAGGTTTCATCTCTCTACCTCGTCCACCTATAATGTGCTACATGGGTATAATGCTACACATTCGAACAGTCCAGTCCATTTGTTCTAACCAGTAGAACGCAGTACCCTATCTTGGGGAGTAATGGCTGTTTTTTTAATAAAAGGGGAAGGGAGGTATGAAACAGGGGAAGTTTTCGTAACCTATTTGTGAAGGTCTCCGTTTTCCATTCATGGGTGAGATCCTTGGCGAGGTATATCCTCCTCTCGACCCTGACGGAGGACGGGAGGAAGACCATCAAGAACAAGCCGGATCGTATAAAGGAAGTCAACATTGAGGTCGAGTCCTACGGCGTGAAGGTCATAGAGCAGTACGCAGTCCTAGGACCATACGACTTCGTTACCATCGTCGATGCGCCGGACAACGAGGCCATCTTCAAGATGTCCATCGAGCTGGGGAGCCGAGGCACCGTGAAGATCACCAGCATGCCCGCCGCTACCATCGACGAGTTCGTCAGTACACTGAAGGCGTGACCTCCCTTTTTTTAACCAATAACGTTTCAGAGAACTTTCCAAACAATTAGTGTGTGGAAGAAAAAGATTCGGAGCTTCTCTACAGGGTGTGTATGGAGCTGAACTCCTGGGCATCCCTCTCCAGGCCGATGTATCTCAGGCACGCGTGTCTGAGCTTAGAGGCATCGAGGTAAGAGCGCATGACGACGCCCTTGTCCGGGTCTTTATCTGCCAAATCGAACCCCATGTCCTCGTAGAACTTCACGAGGTGCCGCCCCCTCTCATCCACCTCCTCCGTATACAGCTCCACGCTCCTGTATCCGATGTCGTGGCAGTACACGAGGGCGAGGGTCACCAGGATGGAGCCTATGCCTTTCCCCTCTATGAGCGTGGCGACAGAGTCGAGGAAGAATCTGGACCCGTCCCCCTCATCGGTGTAGCCGTAGAGGAAGGCCGTCGGCTCGTCGTCACAGGTCAGCATGAACAGGACGAAGCCCCCATTTCCTGCCTTTGCCATGAGCTCCTCCAGGGTGTACTGGAGCTCGGGCCTGAACTTCTCGTGGTCTATCCTATCGACGACCTGCGTGAGCTCCCCGCTCATGTGGACGTGGATGCAGATCCTGCACTCCCTGCCCAGGGTGTCCCGGAGCCTCCCCTCTGCCGCCCTCATCGCGTCCTCCAGGAAAGGTACAAGGTCCTCCATACTGCACTCCCTCTATTTGATGCCGTACCGCCTGAAGGCGGCCTCGATCAGCTGCTTTATCATCTCGTCATAGGTCATGTCGGAGGCGAGGGCCATCATGGGGTAGAAGCTGTACTCGTCCTCCTCCTCGACCGCGTCGATCCCCGGCAGCGGATTCGCCTCCAGGAAGTAGATCTCCCCATCTCCGTCCATCCTCCAGTCGAACCGCGCCCAGTCCTTTATGTCCAGAGCCTTGAAGGCCTTCAGGGACGCCTCCTCCAGCCTCAGCCTCAGGGACTCGGGGATGTTCGCCGGGCAGACGTAGTGGTCTGATGTGTCGAAGATGGTCTTCGCCTTCTGCCCCAGGACGTTCCCCAGCCCCTCCGGGAACCTGGAGAAGTCCACCTCCAATACTGAGAGGAACCGGGGCTCCTCCCCCGGAAGGTAGTTGCCCAGGAGCCCTGTGGTGAACTCGCGGCCATCGATGTACCTCTCCCCGAGGATTGGCTGCCTGTAGGTCTCCAGCATCTCCGCCAGCTTCGCCCTGAGCGCCGCCTCGTCGAAGACGACGTTGTCCCAGTTGATCCCCATGCTGGAGCCCTCGTGGCTCGGCTTCAGTATCAGGGGTAGCTCGACACCGGAATCCAGGGGGTCGTCGACGGCGTTGAAGACCTGGAAGGGCGCCGTCTTGACGCCGTTGAACTCTAGTATCATCTTGGTTGTGGGCTTCTCGAGGCAGATGGCCGTGGACATAATGCCCGCGCCGACGTAGGGGATGCCCAGCATCTCGCAGAAGGCGGGTATATGGGACTCCCTGCTCTCCCCTCTGATCCCCTCCGCCCTGTTGAGCACCATGTCGGGCCTCAGCGTCCTCAAGCGGTCGTATGCGGTCTCGTCGCCCTCGATGAAGAGGTACTCGTGGCCCGCGTACTCTATCCCCTTCTTGACCTTCTCTATCGTGTCCGGTGGGTCGTACTCGACCTGGAACTCGTCCTCCTCGTGACGGGTGTTACAGCAGAAGGCCACCCTCATTCGTTTAGGGGAGATCTGAAAGCACCTCCTTGTATATGCTCGTCGCCTTCTCGTTGATGTGTTTGGGCATCGTTATGCTCTCGTGGAGGCCGAAGAACGTCTTATAGAGCTCGTCCTCCCTGTCCCTTGCCTCGTCGAGGAAGCGGTCCTCGAACTCCTGGACCAGGTCGCTCCTGTCGCCGTTCTTCCAGGCGAGGTAGAAGCCGAAAAGCTGCTCGTCCCGGCCCCTCCCCGTTAGGGCGTATGTGTTGACGCTGCTGCCGCCGAAGAGGCTGTAGTAGTCCTTGCACTCCCTGGTGAGCATGTTCCTGGTTAGGCCCACAGTGGCCGGGTCGAAGCCTGAGGCCACGATGAGGAGGTACATCTTGCTGCAGACCGAGCAGTCGAGACACCAGCGGTGGTCCCTCCCAGCTTCCGTCTCCACGAAGCAGGACATGTGATACTTGGCCACCTCGGGATACCGCTTGTAGAGGGCGTAGACGACGGCGATGTCGTTCAGGGGCTCGATGACGCTCATGTAGCGGACGCCTCCCCCGGTCATCTGCCGGGTCATGGAGTCGATCTGCTTCGTCCAGATGTGGCTCTGGTCGTAGGCGGGGTAACAGACGAAGCCCTCCTTGTCATGGTAGTACTCGGCGCAGCTCTGCTCGTTACCGAGGAGGATGTACCGGGCCCCGTACCTGTGGGCGACGGGGAGGATCATGAGGGCGTACTCCGTGGACTGTAGTCCCCAGCCTAACTCCGTCTTGCCCAGCCCCAGCATTATGCCATCCCGGAGCTTGCCGGCGGAGTGGATTATCTTGTTGAGCTTGACCCCGAACTCCCTGTGGAACTCCTCGGCGAGGACCATCTTGTGCTTCTCCTCGTATGTGAGGAGGGGCTCCACGACGTAGCAGAGCTGGGGGTTCATCCCCATCTCCCTGCAGACTGCCCAGGTGAGGAGGCTGTCCTTCCCGAAGCTGATGCTCACAACCGAGGAGTCCTCCCGGGTCTCCTCGACGTGGTCGGGGAACTTTATCTCCTGTTCACTGAAGGAGACCGTCGTGTTCATGAAGGCCTTCAGCAGCTCAGCGGTCGATGTACCATCCACGTCGGCGCAGCTGGGGAAGTCCATGACCATGTTCTGGAAAAAATAGGTCTGGAAGTAGGGGGGAGGAGTGTCGTAGACTATCTCCCCGGTCTTGTGGGTCAGAGGCAGATGGATGGTCTCGGCGTAGACGAGGTTGTCAAATAGAACGTCACGGGCCTCCCGGGGGTACTCCTTCCAGATTTCGTCGGGATACTCGATGACGTATTTGGAGCCCCGGAAGCGGATCTCCACGCCGCTGTCCGTCTGCCTGGCCTTGATGGCTAGACTCTTCACTTAACCATTACCTTTAGATCTGAGATCCGAAACGCGTAAATACTTGGTGATTAAAAACAATATCTATCCTTCTTCGAGAGAAAGTTAATCAAAATGTTGAAAGATGATCTAAAACTGCACGGCATCGGGGGCACGATCTTTACACGTTCACGTAATATCGAAATATTGCTAGATTTCAGTAAAATTTTCCTAAAGTTCGAGGGCGGAAATCCCACTGGCACAATGAAGGACAGAGCCTCCTATGCATGCCTGGACCTCGCCAGGAAGGGGGGATACGACAAACTCGTCATAGCCTCCTGCGGCAACTTCGGCGCCTCCTTCGTCCACCTCTCGAAGA
The DNA here is from genome assembly GCA_016783455.1 of Candidatus Bathyarchaeota archaeon. GTDB lineage: Archaea > Thermoproteota > Bathyarchaeia > TCS64 > TCS64 > BS750m-G28. The sequence continues at coordinate 48,951 of JADHWN010000001.1, read as the reverse complement.
GATTCGACATAGAGACCCATGTCTACATCCCGGAAGGCTACCACACTCCCCGAATAAGGGAGATGGAGGATGCGGGGGGGATCATCCACCGGGCTCCCGGGACTTACGAGGAGGTGGTCGAGTTCTCTGGGCAAGAGGCGGCGAGGCTCGGGTGGTTCAACGCCAACCCCGGTGTAGAGGCCAACACCAAGGCTTCCATGGAGGCCTACGCAACGATCTCCTACGAGATCCACGAGAGGCTGGGGTACGCCCCAGACGTCGTCGCCGTGCCGGTGGGCAACGGCACCACCCTCGCCGGCGTCCATCAGGGCTTCAAGAGGCTCCGAGACGAAGGTGAGACCGACAAGGTCCCGATCATGGTCGCCGCAAGCACCCCCGGGGGGAACCCCGTCGTGGACTGCTTCCATAATGGAGAGAGAAGGATAAGGGACCTAGAGCCTTCGGAGATCACTGAGACCGAGCACAACGAGCCCCTGGTGAGCTGGCGATGCCTCGACGGGCAGGAGGCCCTGGACGCCCTCTGGGAAAGCCGGGGGTGGGCCGCCTATGTCCCTGACGACACGCTCCTAGCCTTCTCAGAAATCCTTGCCCACCAGGAGGGGCTCCTCGTCCTCCCGGCGTCGTCCTCCTCCCTCGCCGCCCTGGCCGACTACGCAAAAAACAGGTCATCCGGAGAGAGGACTTTCGTGGCCGTCTTGACGGGTAGGAGACTCTGAGGGCGTCTCACTCTGGGTTTTCAGAAGCCTGTTGTAGATATCGTACACCTGCTCCTTCAGCTCTTCGGGTATCGCGAGGTACTCCTGGGGCGTGAAGTAGTACTCATACAAGGCGTCCAATGGGTCGCCGGGGTTCTCGCCTGAGGTACCGAGATCGATCTTCGCCATGAACTCCCTCAGGAAAGGGTTCTCAGGGTCCCTCTCGCACGCCATGAGGAGCGCCAGCTCCTGCTCCTCCCTCCCGAGGCCGCTCCTGTCGAACCCATATGTCTCCTTGCCATCCATGGCCGCGTAGAGGCCTATGCAATCATCGCTGAACATGTCGAGCCAGAAACCCACCCTCTGAGGGTCCCCTCCTATGGCCTTGATGAAGGCGTAGTTCCTGGCGCACTTCGAGCAGTTGCAGCACCACCTGTGCTCCCGGGTGACCTCGTCCTCGCAGAAGCATGACATCTGGTACTTCGCCAGCTCCGGGTAGCCCTCGTGGAGGCACTTGACTACCGCTATCTCGTTGAGGGGGCCGACGAGGCTCCCCACGCTCGCAGAGTCTCCAGTCAGGGTACGCAGCATGATGTCCTGCTGGATGGTCCAGTGGCTGCTCTGGTCGTAGCAGAAGTTGTTACGGAAGCCCTCTGAGCCATCAACCTCGAAGTCGCAACTGTGCTCATTGCCGTAGAAGACGTACTTTGCCCTGTGGTGGATTATGAAGGGGAGGTAGATGAAGAGGTAGTACATTAGCTGGTTCCCCCAGCCCAGGGCGCTGGGCCTCAGGCCCATGTGCTTGGCGTCGTGGAAGAGCCCCACCTGGTTGGGGACGGTGTAGTAGCCTATGCCGAACTCCTCGTTGATCTTCTCGAGGATCTCGGCTTTATGTCCCCTCTCGTAAGTGTTGGAGGGCTCCACGATGTTGATCAGGATGGGCTCCAGCCCGAGCTCGAGGCAGATGGCGAGGGTGAGGAGGCTCTCCTTTCCCGAAGTGAAGGATATAATCGCCCTGTTTTCCGGCTCGAAGGTCTCCCTCCACACTATGGGCCTCTCGGGGCTGAAGACGAAGTCGAGGTTCAGGTAGTCCCTTACATAGTCATGTGGTTTCTTCCAGTCGAGGACGGCGCTTGAGGGCATGTCCATGGCGTTGCTCTTGAAGGAGAAGGAGTCGAACATCGGCAGGCGGGTGTTATACCTCACCCCCGTCTTCTCGGCGACTAATGGGAGATAGTTGGTGGCTAGGAAGGCCAGGTGGTCTACGATGGAGGCCTTAACCTCATCCCTGAGGGGGCTCCAGACCTCCTCGGGGTACTCGATGCGGTAGTCCTTGCCGTCGAGCCGGATTAGAACTGAATCGTTGTCGTAGAAGGCTTCGACGTCGAGATAACCGTCTTTGGCACCTGACATTATTATCTGGTCCGTAAAAGCATCTCGACATTAGAAGATAAATATTTAGCACGCGGCCTTTTTTTTTCAGGTAAATTTTTATTGTTGATCCCTTCCCGTTATTGCATTAACCTGAGCGTTGATGATAGATGTTAGCTGAGAGGTATGCCTGAAGCCCACGCGGGTAGATGGAAATTTATAAGGAGTAACATCGGGGTTCTGCTTCTCAGCTCAGGTCTGTGGAACATCGGCGCATCCATGACTTTTCCCTTCTACGCGCTCTACGTGCTGGAGCTAGGAGGCCGGTACATCGACATCGGCCTCATCTTCGCTCTCGGAGCCGTCATCAGGATAGTCCCCTCCCTGTTCGGGGGTTATCTGGCAGACGCCCTTGGGCGGAAGAAGATGCTCTACTCCCTCAGCTTCCTCTTGGCCATGAACCAGCTATTCTTCGCCTACGCCCCCGACTACCGGTACATCTACGTCGCCTTCGCGCTGGACTCCCTCTTCGCCGGCCTGAGGGATCCGGCCTTCCTCTCCATCATGGCGGACTCGACGACGCCTGACAACCGAGCCCTCTCCATGGCCCTCAGGAGGGTTGTCCCCTCCCTGTTCGGCCTCCTCTCCCCCTACGCTATTGGCCTCTTCATAGACGCCAGGGGCATCCTGCCGGTGATGCGATTGGCCTACATCTTCACCTTCGTGATTGCTACCCTGGCCTCGTTCCTCAGGTACAGGTACATCGAGGAGACCCTGGAGAACGGGAAGGGGGTCGAAAAGGACCCTAGGAACGCCGCGAGGGAGATCCTATCTGACTTCGTCGCCACATTCAGGGACCTCCCCATCCAGCTCTGGACATTTCTCCTCATCGACTTCGTCTTCACATTCGCCTGGGCCGTGGCTGAGCCCTACTTCGTCACCTACGCGAAGGAGGAGGTGGGCGTCCTGGCCTCCCAGTGGGGAGCCGCAACGATGATGGTGATGATCGCCAGGATAGTTCTGATGCCCCCCCTGGCGAGGGCCTCGGACAAGCACGGGCGGATGAAGTTCATACTGCCGACCATGTTCCTCTGGCCGGTCTCCTTCGTCCTCTTCGCAGTTGCGAGGGGCTACCCGGGTATCCTAGTGGCCCGGTTGCTGATCACGGTGGCGAGCTGCATAGGGGACCCTGCCTGGGAGGCGGTCTTCTACGACTATTCCCCCAAGGAGCATCGGGGGCGGTTCTCAGCGATAGCCAGCGTCTCCTGGTCCCTCATCTGGGGAGCCGGGACCGTCGTGGGTGGGGCCATCTACCAGGGCTACTCTAAGGCCTTCGTCTTCTACTTGAGCGCGGGGCTGCTCGTCGTGGGGGCGCTTTTAGCCGTCCTCAAGGTTAGGGAGCCCGAGAAGCGAGAGGAGTAGGCGAGACTCCTCGCTTTTAGATGAAAACGACAATAACCAGTGCCCTCTAATAGATACCCGTGATGAACAGCGTCGTCCTCCACGCGTTGTCCTCATCACTGACGGCCCTCGCCGTCTACGCAAAGAACATGTCCCCCGACGAGAGGACCTAAGTGGCTTTGCTCACCGCCAGGAAGCACTAAACCCTTCACTTACTTGGATCCATATCTGCCGTGTAAGATGGGGGGAGGCCTCTTCCATGAGTCCGCTAGCTGTATACAGGTCTGAGACCTGTCTGGAAGTGCCTAAGGCGGAGCTCCTTCCCCCTCACTATCTCTACTTTCGGTATTCTCTCCCTGTTCCGGTGGAGCTCGGTCAACGCTGCGACAGTGTAGTTGATGTGCTCAACGTTGTACACGTTTCTGGGCACGGCGAACCTCACGAAGTTCAGTATGCCCTTCCTCTCCTCCGGGGTCTTCTTGTCCCACTCGAAGGCGAATGGCCCTAGCTCGCAGCCCCTTATCCCGTATCTCCTGATCAACTCCAGGGTTAGCCCCACGCCACCGAAGTCTTCGATCCTCACGTCGGTGCCCTCGAAGAACCTGTCAATGTCAACGTAGACCGCGTGGCCTCCGGGGGGCAGGACGACCGGCACTCCGTTTAGGGCAAGCTTCTCCGCCATGTCCCTCACCTGCTCTATCCTGTCCCGGAGGTAGTCCTCCTCGACGACCTCGTAGAGGCCGATGGTCAGCGCCATGATGTCCCTGCCGCTGAGGCCGCCGTAGCTGTCGTTCCCGAAGGAGAGTATCTGCATCTCCTTGAGGAGCACCCCTACGTCAGCGTCAACGGAGAACCGCCGATGGAAGACCCCCCTGTCCTTGAAGAAGAGGCCTCCCCCCATGTTCGCTAGGCCGTCCTTCTTGAAGCTGATTGAGAACCCGTCGCAGTGGATGAACATCTCCCTGACTATCTCAGGTATGGAAGAGCCCTCGTAGCCCTCCTCGAACTCCTTGATGAAGTAGGCGTTCTCGGCGAACCTGCATGCGTCGAAGAACAGGGGGATGCCGTACCTGTCGGCCACCTCCCTGACCTCGCGCATGTTCCTCATGGAGACGGGCTGACCGGCGGCCGTGTTGTTGGTTATCGTCAGGTAGATCAGGGGAACCGACTCCGCTCCCTTCTCATCTATGAGCTTTACGAGCCTCCTGATGTCCATATCCCCCTTGAAGGGGTTCACGTCTCGTATCTCCTCGACGGGAAACTCGCTGAAAATGTCCCCCGAGAAGAGGTTGACGGGGTGGATGTCGTTGCTGTGGATGTTGGCCTCGGTGGTGTCGAAGTGCCCGTTGCTCGGGATCCAGTACTCCGATCCGGGGAAGTGCTCCGTCAAGACCTTCCTGAGGGTGGTGAAGAGCAGGTGCTCAGCACACCTGCCCTGGGGCACGATGAATGCGTTTGGCCTCATGAGCTGGAACCTGCCACCGTTCACGAACCCCCCCTCGACATCCACCAGAAGGAGCTCGTCCATGAGCTTGTCGACGTCTCTCTCGTTTCTCAGGATCAGGTCCACAGTCTTCCTCCGGGCGTCACCCCTCTCGAAGATGTCCCTGAACGCCTCCAAGAGGACGAAGTAGCCGGTGTTCCTCCCGTAGCTCTCATCCCCGTACATCAGCGCCGCCCACTGCCTGTCGGTCATGGCCGTTGTCCCCGAGTCCGACAGGTAATCCACAACCAGAAGCTCCGCCGGGAAAGAGAAGACGTTGTACTCAGTCGCCGCTTGGGCTCGCTCCCGCTGCTTCTGGGTGACGTCTCTGACCTTTCTCACGACGAGGCTTTTCTTGGTGGGGATCCTGAATCCTTGGTCGACCATTTTCTGTTCAGTATTCCTTTGGGAACTGTCTATATATCGCTTACCCGGTATGTGACAACGCCTCTGTCCTGAACGAGTCTCTCGTAAGGGGTTAGCCCACTCGTAGAGGTTATTCGTGTTTCATAGGTGGCTTATAGTCCCCGCAGATGTTCCAGCTCTGCCCCTTGATGATCTCTAAGAACTCCGAATTGGGGGAGGTGAAGACAGAGTCGGCTCGGTAGTGGAGGCCAAAGTACCTCTGAACGGGGCTTATATATCCTAGCTCCCGTGCATGTGCTACGCTACGTTCAGCGAACTCCTCTCCGTGGACCCTGAGGCAGGTCTCGTAGAGCCTCTGGAGCCGTCTCTCCGTTATCTCGACCCGGGGGGCCCATGCCGCCTCGTGCTTCTCCTTGTACGCGGCGAGGAGCTCCTCGTCGGGGAGGTCACGGTGCCTCTCCTGGTGGAGGAGGGTGTTCAGCCGGTGCTTCTTCCTCGTGGATATCTCCTCTGCGGGGTAACCGATGCTGATGAGCACTCCAGGGAAGACTCCCTGGGGCAGCTCAAGGAACTCCGAGACCTCCCCCGCATTCGCTAGGGCCGTACCGACGTAGCAGGAGCCGAGGCCTAAGGCGTCAGCTGCCACGCAGATCGCTTGGCCCACGATGCCTGTCAGCTGGATGCCCATCAGGAAGGACCTGATCTGGGCCATGCCGGTGAATGGGGCATAGTCGAGCTTCGCCCACCTCATGCTCCGACGTTGGTCGAGGCAGATGACGAGGTTGAGGGGTGCCTCCCCGATGAACCTCTGGTTGCCGCAGATCTTCATCAGCTTCTCCCGGCGCTCGGGGTCTTCGATCTTGACTATGTTGAAGCTCTGGAGGTTGCCACCGCTGGGGGCGTTCACCGCCGCTCCAAGGAGGAGCTCCAGCACCTCCTCGGGTATCTTCTCGTCTTTGAAGTGGCGGCAGCTTCCCCTCTGGTGGAGGATCCGCAGCGTCTCGTTGGGGTAGTCTCCATTCACTTTAGCTTCGATGCCGTGGTGGGTCGGCATGGTTGGTTCAGACAACACTATGCACCTATGTTGGTTAGTTTGGCTGCTTGTACTATGTATTTCTTGGGAGATTTCGATAGCCCTTCATGCGACCTCTCTCGCTGAGAGTATCCATGTCAACGGGCTCTGACCTGAAGAGGCAGCCCCTTAAGACAACGGATAAGAAGGATGTCAATCGTAGTTAATACAAAATAGGTGAGCAGTTGAGGTTCGCCGTCCTCGCCGATGCCCATATCGGCCGCAGCATCCCCCTCGCCATAGCCGAGCACAGGCGCAAGGCCTTCTCCAACGCATTCACCAAGGCAGTGGACGCGATCATAGAGGCAGGCGTCGACTACGTCTTCCTCTGCGGCGACCTCTTCGAGCGTAGGACCCTCCGCCCGTACCTTGTCCAGTTCGCCCACGACGAGCTCTACAGGCTAGCCAAGGAAACAGAAGAGAGGCACGGTAAACAGCCCAGGGTCCTCGTCATCCGGGGGAACCATGACGGCAGGCCCCAGAGCGACACCCTCGACTACATCAAGCACCCCCTCGCTGAATACCTCCATGCCTTCGACGACGGAGAGATGACCTACAAGGACGAGAGGCTCCACGTCGTCGGCCTCAACTACTACGACCGGGTTGACCGTGCCTTCGACCAGCTGGTGGTCCCCGCCTTCAAGGACGCGACGGGTACCCGAATCTTCATGCTCCACGGCTTCATCCAGGGCTACAACCAGGTCCCCCCCTACGACAGCAGCCTCACCATCGACCAGCTCGCCTCCGTGGACCCCGCATTCGTCTTCACCGGCCACTACCACAGGCGCTGCCCCCAGAGGAGGCTCCCCAACGGGGGCTGGGTCCTCACCCCGGGCAGCCTCGAGATGTACGACTTCGCCGAGAACCCGGAGAAGGGCTTCTACATCGTGGACACAGACGGAGACGAGCCCCGGTTCACCTGGGTCCCCATAGAGCCCCTGCATGTTATGAAGCAGGTACGGGTCGAGGCCGACCGCAGGAGGGAGCCTACCTGGTACAGGGACAGGATAGTCGAGGAGGTCGAGTCCTTCCGCGGGGAGCTGGCGAAGGCCGGGAAGGAGGGCTACCTCCGGGTCAGGGTGCAGGGCAACCTCAGGGACGGCTACCCCGGGGACATCGACCTCAGACCCGTCGAGGAACTCATATCCTCGGACCCCCTCCTCCTCTGGGTCGACGTCGACACCCTAAGGATCGAGATGCCCCTCCTCGCCGGGGTGCCGGAGCGGGAGCTGGTGGACGTCCGGGAGTTCTTCTCCGCCATGGGGGAGTTCGCCGAGGACATCGGGGAGATGCACGGCAGGGTCCGTGAGGTCTTGGAGGAGGAGGCGAGCCTCCAGACCGGGCTGCTCACCCCAAGCCAGCGGGCTCCCCTAGTTAGGGAGTGGGTGGAGCGCTTCGAGAGGCGGAGCTTCAGGGAGGAGGAGCCTTGATAGAGGAGCTCACCCTCCGGGGATTCAAGTCCTATAAAACTAGGCAGACCGTGAGGTTCACCCAGGGGGTCAACAAGATCTCCGGCCGGAACGCCTCCGGCAAGACCACCCTCCTCCAGGCCGTGCTGTTCGGCCTCTTCGGGGACGTCCCCGGGGTCAACAAGCAGGACCTCATCCCCCTGGACGGCGGAGACGTCGACGTCACCCTCACGCTGCGCAGCCCCTACACCGGGAAGAGGATCACAATCCACAGGGAGGGAGGCCCCACCAAGGACGGGGGCTTCCGCTCCTCCAAGAGCCTCCTGAGGGTCGAGGGGGAGGACGCCCCGTACACGCGGGAGAAGGAGATACAGGCGAAGCTGAGGGAGCTCATCGGCGTCGGCAGGAGCACCTTCTTCAACGTCGTCTACGCCCAACAGAAGGAATTCATCGAGATACTCAAGCCCGAACGCCGCCGCATGGACGCCATCCTGGGGCTCACCACCCCCGCCGAGATCAGAGAGCAGTTCCGGGAGGTGAGCAGGATGCTGCGGGAGAGGGGGCGCATAGAGGATAGGGGGGCCCTCGAGGAGAGGATCAGGAACGCTGAGGCGGGCATCACGGAGCTCGAGGGTCAACTGGAGGAGGTCGAGTCACGCAAGCGCCTGCTCTCCGACGGCCTCAACCAGATCAAGGCCCAGCTCGTCCTCGCCAACGGACGCGTCGAGACGTTGGAAGGCATCCTCACCGAGCTCAGACGTGTGGAGAGATACACGTCCGAGCTCGAGCACCTCCAGGAGCAGAGGGAGAACCTCGCCGGGGACCTCGAGGACATCTACGAGGAGATAGGGGAGGACCCCGAGAGGAGGAGGAAGGAGCTCCAGGAGCGGAGGAGCTCGGCGGAGACCACTGAGGAACAGCTCCGACGCCAGCTCGACGAGGGCCTCACCATGGATAGGGCCGAGATGGGGGGCACCGTCGCCCGCCTGGAGCACCAGATCAGGGAGCACGTCGAGCTGAGGGAGCAGGGGATCACCGTCTGCCCCAAGTGCGGCCAGGAGATTGACATGGAGCTCCTAGAGAGGGACGTTGGGCAGTGGGAGGGGGAACTCCAGCTTGAGAGGACCCGCCTCAAGGCCCTGGAGGCCGAGATACGCACCCTCCAAGATCAGACCAGGGGGGCAAGCCAAAAGCTGAGGGAGGCCGACAGGGCGGTCACCCGCTTCGTGGAGCAGGAGCGGAGGATCAACGAGCTCAAGAGGAATATGGAGGGCCTCGAGACCAAGGGTGCCAACCTCCAGACAAGGATCAGGAGGGAGACAGAGGAGCTACTGCAGACAGCGGAGACGGAGCTGGCAACGGCCTTCGCCTCCCTTGAGGACGCCCAGGAGAAGATAGGCGACCAGCTCGACGGCTCCCGGAGGGAGCAGAGGGAGCTCCAAGCCGAGGTCCGCTCAAGGGAGGACCGCCTCCAGGACGCCGAGAGAGACGAGCGGAGGATCCAGGAGCAACGGGACAGGCACCTCAAGGTCCTTGAGGAGTCCCGGGGGCTCCTTGAGGGGATCCGGGAGTACGAGGCCAAGATACGGGCCGTGGACGCCATCCAGAGGCGCTACGGGGAGTACGAGCAGCAGCTCAGGGAGAACACCCTGAAGCTCCTGGAGTACCAGACCTACAACTACTTCCGCCGCCTCACCGACCAGCAGGCCTACGCCGGATGCCACATCGACAGGGAGCGCTACACCCTGGAGGTCCAGCCCCTCGGGGGCAGCAGGCTCATGCCCGCCTGGCTCGCGGGAGGGGGCCACGAGAGCCTCTTCGCCCTCGCCGAGCGCCTCGCCCTCCTCAGGGTGATGGGCTTCCCCCACCTCCTCATACTGGACGAACCTACGGACGCCGTGGACTCCGAGAACATCCCGCAGCTCCTGGAGTACGTGGCCCGGAGCAGCAGGGAGATCGGGCAGGTGCTCCTGGTTACCCACCACGGCCACGGGGAGGAGGAGGGGATCAACCTCATAACCATCAGGAAGGTGGGCGGGGAGTCACGGGTCTTCCAGGAACTAGATGCCTAATAAAAAAGGGGTTAGAGGGAGTCAGAGACTTCCTTTATCAGGGGGACGCTCATCTCCGCGAACGTCACCCCGGTGTTGAACGCCAGAAGCGCAGCCGACTGTATCTCCTCCTTCGACGCCCCGACGTTGAAGGCCGTCCTAATGAAGTGCCTCAGCGCCACCGGGTCCCTCGTCGCCGAGAAGATGCCCACCAGGATGAGGGTCCTCGTCTTTTCGTCTAGCGCCCCGACCGCGTTTATCGCGGCGGAGAGCTTGACGTAGGCGTCGGCCACCTCAGGGGTCTCCTCGTTGAATATCTCCCAAACGCTCATTTTAACCGAGTATAGAGCGTGCAGAGGAGGTTTAAGCTTGTGCGCTCAGACCCTGAGGACGGGGCAGGTCATGCAGTGGATCCCCCCGTTCCCCTTCATCATCTCCTCGCCAGGTATCTGGATCACCTCGATCCCCCTCGCCCTCACCTCCGCCATCACCCGTGGGTTCCCCTCGTAGTGGATCGCCAGGTCACTGTCGACGGTGAGGAAGTTCGCCGCCATGTCCATCCTCTCCCTGTCGGTGATCTCCAGGATGTCCCATCCCTCCTCGTCTAACCAGCCAACGAAGGAGCCCTCCCAAGTCTCGCCGCGGCTGCGGAAGACCGAGGGGGCGTACTCCAGGGTCTCCGTGTGCACCAGGGCCAGCTTCCCCGGGAGCTCGATGAAGTCCCCGTCGATGTGGATGTCGTCCGGGGGCACCCTGAGCTCGATGAAGGTCTCCGCAACTCCCTCCCGTAGAAGGAACTCCCCCAGACTGTCCAGGGCCCCCTGGGTGGTCCTCTGGCAGAGCCCCGCCACGGCCACCTTCCCCTCCAGCAGTGCGAAGCCCCCGCCCTCGAAGGTCTCGGGCTTCCCCAGCGCCAACCCTACGGGAACCCCCATTGCAGCGTGTGCGGCCTCGATGATAGGCGTCTCCCTCCTCCTCGAGGGCAGCCCCATTCTCATGAGCACGGCGCCGGCGTCGGTCACGAAGCTGCTGTCCCTCGTGAACACCAGATTGGGGCACTCGCCTATCTGCGACGATAGCCTCGGGTCATCCTCCACCAACTCCCGGACGTAGATCACCTCGACGCCAGCCCCGGCGAGGGCGTCGGTCATCGCAATGTGGTCCCTCCTGAAACGCTCGACATCCACGGGCTCCTCGAAGTTGTGCTCGACCGGCTTCGAGTTGGCCAGCTCCAGCTCCTTCCCGGGGCGGTGGACGAGGACCTTCCTGAGGGTGCCGCTCTCGTGTGTGATACCGTAAATTGGCATGCTGTAGGTTTTCACGTTCTTCGCTTATAACGTTGAGCGCTGCCCTGTGGAAGCCATCAGCCTCATATGATCCAGCCCAAGTCCCTTTTCTTTCCACTCCTCACGGTTCGTGCTTTTTCCCAAAAATGGATAAAACTTCTGAAAACGGAAAATAACGCCCCATATTCCTCTAAAGAGGATAACAGTTACTGAAAACGTTAGAGAACCCTTATATCTAAATTACCTTACTGAATAGACTGGAAAAGGGGCTTAACGGGATCCGTCCTCGGGGCTGGGAGACCCCCGACGGCCCGCGATCCCCTGGGAACGAAGGTGAAAAAAAGATGAAACGTGTACTCGGATACGCACTGTCTGCAGCCTCAGTCTACCTGGTAATGGCTTATGTATCCAATCTCTTCCTCACTATGTTACAGAGAATAGCCATACCCTTTCTCTAGCCCCTTTTCCCCTACTCAGGGATGCGTGATGATAATGGAGAAGAACCTGAAGATGGACTGGCTCTTCCACAGGGTCGTGAAGCATCGCTTCATGAGGGTCACCCAGAGGCTTCCCCCATTGACCCCCGAACGGTATCCGTTCCGGAGCCTGTAGAGGAACCCCAAGCGCGCACTCAACCAGTGCGCGGAGACCCTTGTTTTACAGCATTTTCTCTTTGTATGAGCCTCGGCCAGATTCATGACCCTTCCCGAGGACGCAGTCTCGTGAGAGCCTCAGGTGACGGTTCCCCTCTCCCTGGAGAACCTCTCGTGCTCCCCGTTATCCACGATAGCCTTGAGGTGCTGCACCACCTCCCAGACGTCCCTATACCCCGAGTAGAGGGGGATGGGCGCCAGCCTGATTATGTTGGGCGGCCGGAAGTCGGGAATCACACCCCGGGCCTTGAGGGCCTCAGCCACCCTCCAGGCGTCCCCGTGCATCACACCCACGTGGCCCCCCCTCCTCTCGGGCTCCCTGGGCGTCGCCACCCCGAAGCGGTAGGGCTCCCCGCTGAGCAACTCATCCACCAGGTACATCAGGTAGGCCGTGATCTTGGTCGACTTCAGTCTGATGTTCTCGATGCCCGCCTCGTTGATCACACGTATCGCCCCCTCCAGGGGCGCTGTGCTCAGCATCGTCGTGGTCCCGATCTGCCACGCGCTGGCGTCCTTGGCCGGGTCGAACCTCACGTCCATGTCGAACATGGTGGCCCTGTCGTTGCCGAACCACCCCGCTAAGCCAGGCGCGGTCCCGAAGTGGCGCCTGTTGACGTAGATGCTCCCGGTCGCCCCGGGCCCCCCGTTCATGTACTTGTAGTTACACCAGAGGGCCCAGTCGACCCCCCACTCGTCGAAGCGGTGGGGCACCACGCCCACGGAGTGGCTGCAGTCGAATCCGATAGTTATACCCCGCTCCCTGGCCTCCCGGGTGAGCCTCCCCATGTCCAGGAGCTGGCCGCTCCTGTAGTAGACGCTGGGCAGAAGGATGAGGGTGACCTCCTCGGTCATGGCGTTGATGACGTCGTCCTCCTCGATGACGAGGCCGTCCCTGCTCTTGACGAGGATAAGGTCATCATCGGGATCTCCTCCCCTGAGCCTGACCTGGGCCGCGAGGGCGTAGATGTCGCTGGGGAAGTTGAGTTCGTCAGCCAGTATCTTCCTCCTCTCCCCCTCGGGCCTGTAGAACGTGGCGACGAGGGCGTGGAGGTTCACCGTCGTGCCACCGCAGACCACCACCTCGTCGGGCTCAGCCCCCACAAGCCCCGCCTCCATCGCCCCCAGCCTCTCAGCGTAGGTGATCCACGGGATCTCGGCCCCGGTCCAGCCTCCTATACTGAGGCCCTTCCACTCCTCGAAGACGCGCTTCAGGGACGTCTCGGCGTCCTTTGAGAGGAGCCCTAGGGAGTTGCCGTCCATGTAGATCTTCCCCGGGATCTGGTAGAACCTCTTCCTGTACTGCGCCAGGGGGTCCTCGGCGTCCATCCTGAGGGCGTACTCCTCGCCCAGCTCGAAATCCATCGTCGAATCCTCGAAGGATACTGGATGCTGTCTGGCTTTAAGAATTCGTAGATCCAATAGTAAACTAGTGATCCTCAATGGTCCGACACGCAGAACTAGCAGACCTGGAGCTGCCCGAGTTCGGTATGCCCACGGTTGAGCCCACCATCCCAGCGGAGACATATAGAGCCAGGATGTCCGAGCTGCGAAGACGGGCGGGGGAGGAGGGGTACGACCACGTTGCGGTCTACGCTGACAGGGAGCACTTCGCGAATCTCGTCTATCTCACAGGATACGATCCACGGTTCGAGGAGGCGCTACTCCTCATGGAAATAGGAGCCGATGGGAGGTCCACACTCGTGGTAGGCCACGAGGGCATGGGGTACATACCTGTGAGTCCCATCGAGGGCGACCTCGACCCCGTCCTTTACTCAAGTTTCAGCCTGATGGGCCAGGGCAGAGACGGGACGCGGCTGGAGGAAATCCTAAAGGGAGCAGGTCTCAAGCCTTCCGACCGAGTGGGGGTCGTCGGATGGAAGTATTACCTGTCATCGGAGGCCGAGAGCCCGGAGACGAGGCTAGAGATCCCCTCATACATCGCCGACTCGCTCCGCTCAGCGGCCAGACATGAGAGCGTCATCAACTGTAACGCGATCATGATGAACCCGGAGTCCGGGCTGCGCACATCGAACGAGGTGGATCAACTGGCATGGTTCGAGTTCGCTGCTACCCACACCTCCCAGGCCGTGAGGGACGTCATCTTCGGCCTACGCCCTGGCATGTCCGAGTACGACGCGGTCAGGTTGATGGGGCTCAACGGCATGCCCCTGTCCTGCCACCTGATGCTGTCCAGCGGGCCGAGGGCCTTCATGGGTCTGGGCAGCCCCTCCTCCAGGGTCATCGAGAGGGGCGACCCCTTCACCACCGCATACGGGGTCTGGGGGGCCCTCAACAGTCGCGCAGGCTTCGTCGCGGAGGGGCCGGACGATCTCCCATCGGAGGTCTGGGACTACGTCGACAGGCTCGTCGCGCCCTACTTCGAGGCGATTGCGGCATGGTACGAGCACGTGGGCATCGGTGTGACGGGAGGTAAGATGTATCATGTTATCCATGACAGGATAGGCGATCCCTTCTTCGGTGTCCACCTCAACCCGGGGCACCTGATCCACCTAGACGAATGGGTCCACTCCCCCGTCTACGAGGGCTCCCGGATCTCTCTCAGGTCGGGCATGGCCCTCCAAGTGGACGTGATCCCGGCCACGGGGACGCCCTACTTCACCACCAATATTGAGGATGGCATCGCCCTCGCCGACGGGGAGCTCCGAGCCGAGTTCGCCGAGCGTTACCCGGAGGCCTGGGGGAGGATCGAAGCTCGGCGGAGGTTCATGGAGGATGAGCTGGGCGTCGCCCTCAAGCCAGAGGTGCTGCCCTTCTCCAACATCCCCGCCTACCTCCCGCCGTACCTGCTAGCGCCCAATAGGGCGATGAGAATGGTCGAGGGCTAGCTAGACAGGAGCCCCTTCGGGAAGAAGAGCCTCATGGGGTTCTCCCTGAGGATCCAGGAGGCGTACTTCTTCGCCTGCTCCATGGAGTAGACCCCCTCATCGACCTTGGATGCTAGGACCTTGGCGACGTTCTCCCTGGCGATGACCGAGTGGCCGTACGCCCCCTCGACGAAGAGGTAGTCCCCTCCGAAGCCCATGATCTTGTTCGCCGGGACCTCGTCGAGCCAGTCGTAGAGGGCACTCCTGGACCTCGCGGGCGAGATGATGTGCATCCAGCACATGTCGATGTAGACGTTGGGGAAGTTCTTCGCTATGGCTCCTAGCTCCTCCCAGTAGGGCCAGGCCCCGTGGAAGATGTCGAAGCGGGCGTCCCTGTACTCCATGAACAGGTTGATGAGGAGCTCGGGGTTCGAGTGGGAGACGACGTTCTCGCTCCCCTCCTGGAGCCCGGTGTGGATCTGGATGGGGAGCCCCCTACTCTCCGCCTCCCCTATCATCACGTGGACCAGGTAGTCCTGCATGGGCCGCAGCACATCGTAGCCCGGGTACTCAGGGACGAGCTTCCAGTACTCGGGATCGTCGTTGACCCTCATGCCATCCACCTTGTATATGGCGTTGAACGCTTCCTCCGCCTCGGAGAACCGGACCTTCTCGAACTTGATGGGACGCGCGTAGGCCAGGCCTATCTTCACCCCCACGATCTTGGGGGCCAGCCTCCCGATCTCAGCCTTGAGGGCGGAGACCATGTCCCCGAAGGTGTGGATGGAGCCTCCGGCCTTCCTCCCAAGTTCCTCAAGGCTCGTTCTATCCCTGACGTTGAGGAAGTCGCTGAACCTATACACGGGCGCGAATAGGGACCTGTCCACGTCCACGTTGATCGTGTCGTTTATCGAGACGTCGATCCCTGAACGCTCCTTTAGGACCCAGCGGTAGAGCCCCTCCCTGTTCCTCTCCTTCATCTTCTCGGAGAGCTCCCTGTACGTCTCCGAGCTGATCCCATCGACACCATACAGGTCCCTGGCGGCGATCTCGATGGCCCTGGCGTAACCCGTGTTCCTTATCATCTCCCACCAGGGCTCGAAGACCTCCCACCTCTCCTCCAGGGGGATCGATGGATCCCGGATCTTACGGAGCTCTCCCTCGGTCATCCCCGCTGATCGGAGGTCTGACGAGGCGTAATGGGAGAAGAAGGTGGCCAGGATGTCTACATCTGAGTTGAGCCTCTCCCTCTCCGGGATCAGGTGCTCGTGTGTGTCGATCAACCGGATGCGATCAACGTGACCCTTGATCTCATCGTAGATGGGGTCTACCATAGAACATCGGTCCTCTCTCTGTTGATGACCCTATTTGTCTTTTATTCAAGAAACAACAAACTGTGAAAAGGCAAACCACCCTGACGAGAACAGATCTCATCGAAATGAGTTAGGCGAGGATGACATCCCCTCCATACCCTACAATAAGAGAATCAAAGCAGAAAGTGAACCGACCTAGGCCCGTCTGGGCTTGTACTTCTTCTCCTTGTACTTGCTGACGATGCGGACGTGCTCACCCTTCCGGGTGACAGCGGAGTCGATGCTATCAGCCATCTCCTCGCACTTCCTCCGCCATTCGCACTCCTGACAATCGTCCTCCGTGCCATACATCCCGATACAGACGGGACGACTACCGCTGCTCATATCAAAATCAACCCCTCGACCCATGCTTAAAAAACGTTCCGCACTATGCGGGCCGCAGGGAAGAGGGGCCCCAAATTGGTCCGCCGTCAGAAGATGAGGTCGGAGAGGCTGTCCCTGACCTGCTCGACGGTGGTCTCATCTATGGTCACCATGCCGGGCTGTGCCTTCATGGGCGCAGCGTACTTCTCCTCCGTGTACTGGACCCTCATGGTGTAGGGCGGGTCGACCGTCAAGGGCTCGACGCTCCCGATCTTGGACATGGCCCTCCTCGCAGCCCCTCGGATGACCTCCTGTGCCTTCGCCGGGGAGAGGGAGACAGCCTTCCTCACCGACAGGGCGCCCAGCTTCTCCTTCTCCTCCAGCCCCCACTTGACAACCGCCCCCTCGATCCCTGGGACCAGGGCCCTCGCCTCGGCCACCGCGGCCTCGTCCCCGCTCACGAAGACCGTGGGGACCCTCACGTCTCCGAAACTGGCCATGTTCATACCTATCTCGCCGATCTTGAACCCGTTGAGCCAGACATTCTCCAGTATCGGGGTGAAGGAGTGGGCTAATACCCCGCCCTCGGCTCCCGCCATCCCGTGCAGCCCGTACAGGAACATCGCGTCGAATGACTCGTCGTACCCCACGGGACCGGTGTCCCCCGCGTGCATGACAAGTCTGCACTCCGGGTGGAGGAGCTCTACGTCGATCCCCCCGGGGAAGGCCCCGTGGCCGGGCCACGCGTACACCTCAGTGGCACCACCGTCCAGGGCTCCGTCAACCAGGGCGTTGAGCTCCAGCGTCGCCATCCTGATGGCCTGCCGGTAGTACTCCCCCTCCTCCATGCACTGCTTCATGAAGTCGACGACCCCCGCCGTCCCCTCGAGGTCGCAGACAACGTAGACCTTCATAGGCACACCAACGATCTAATGGAAAGAGGAGGATAATATAGTCTATCCCCCTGTGTCATTGGAATAGGGTCGTGTTGGTATTGTTTTATACTTGAAATGCCGAACTGATTCAACATGATATCGAAAGGTGAGCTCAGGTTCAACTGCTGTGAGAGCGCCCTCCTTAGGATAGACGAGAAGGTCCCCCTCCCTGACTTCGGGAACGACACAATGCGGATCGCCTCCTTGTTCGGCGGCGGAGTTGGCGGCTGGCAGAGCGTCTGCGGAGCGGTGAGCGGCGCCTGCATGGCCCTCGGCCTACTGAACGGCACCAACGGGAACGAGGACCTAGATGCCTTCACGGAGAAACGTCAGGATGCCAGGGATGCATGTCAGGGGTTCATGAAGGCTTTCGAGGCTAAATGGGGGGCCGTCAACTGCCTCCCCCTCCTGGGAGTAGATTTCAGGACGGAGGAGGGGAGGAAGATATACGATGGCATGAAGGAACGCGGGGAGACCCTTTGCAGCGAATACGTCGAATGGGCCGCTGATTGGATGGCGGAGAAGCTTTCCACGTGACGCCAGCATCATGCATCCAATTTTACTGAAACACCATCCAAATTACGCCCTGATAAGCCCTTCCCTACCCTTTCAGCCTGCGAGGGGTTAAAATTTCGCCAATCTCATCTGATCTTCGAGATTAGACCATGGTCGTCCTCACAACGACTCTGATATTGATAACATGTCTGTCCTTTGTCTCAGGGGTAGTGGACATGTGCCTGGGGATGGGATACGGCTTCACCGTTACGCCCGTCCTGCTGCTCATGGGCTACGATCCGGTTCAGGTCGTTCCCTCCGTCCTTTTCTCCTCTTTCGCTGGGGGGATCCTCAGCTCCACCTTCCATCACCTCTTCAAAAACGTGGACTTCCGGTTCGACGGGCAGGCCTTCAAGACATCGGCGATCATAGGCGGTGTGGGAGCCGTCGGAGCCGTGGTTGGCGCCCTAATATCGCTGGGGATCTCCAAGTTTCTGCTGAGCCTCTACATAGGCCTCCTGGTGACGGCCTCGGGCGTCTTCGTCTTGAAGAGCCGAAGTATCTCATTCACCTTCTCGTGGTCCAAGATCGTCGCTATAAGTATCCTCGGAGCCTTCAACAAGGGTCTGAGCGGTAGCGGCTTCGGTCCCATCGTCACCACAGGCAGCCTCCTCTCGGGCCTCGACGAGAAGACGTCGGTCTCGATCCAAGCCCTCTCTGAGCTCCCGGTGAGTCTCGTCGGCTTTCTCACCTTCATCTATGTCGGTGCACAGGTCGACTGGGGGGTCACCACCGCCCTCAGCGCAGGCGTTTGTGTCGCGGCACCTATAGCTGCCTGGCTCGTCCACAGGATAGATGTTGAGAGGCTTAGGCTCCTGATAGGCGTAGCAGCGGTTGTCGTAGGGCTAGCAACCCTCTTGAAGACCCTCCTCTAGGGGCAGGGGGCGGAGCACCTCACATACTTATAATCCCCTCCTCCCATGTCAATAGCCATGTCCGAGATGAGCGAGATAGTAATCTTCGAGACCAGCATGGGCGTCATAGAGATCGAGATGGACAGGGAGAACGCGCCCATCACTGTAGAGAACTTCGTCAAGTACGCCAGCAACGGCTTCTTCGACGGCACAGTGTTCCACAGGGTCATCCCCGGATTCGTAGTCCAAGGCGGCGGCCACCTCCCGGACTGCACCCAGAAGCAGACCCGGGCCCCCATCAAGCTGGAGGCGGACAACGGCCTCAGGAACTACAGGGGGACCATCTCCATGGCCAGGACCAACGACCCGAACTCGGCGACGAGCCAGTTCTTCCTCAACCTCGTGGACAACGGTAACCTGAACCGCTCCCCCGGGAACGACGGATACGCCGTCTTCGGGAAGATAACTACCGGGATGGATGTCGTCGACAGAATCGCCTCAGTCAGAACCGGTGGCAGGGGCATGAATCGTGACTGGCCCATCGAGGACATAACGATAAAGAGAGCGTACGTGAAAAACTGAAGCGCGAAAAGTTCCATGGCGGACGACCAAGCCATGGGAGATCCCAGAATTAAATTTCTATTCTTACTATAATTATAGACTCTTTCTCAGTTCGTCGTAGATGGGGGTCTGTATCGAGGTTGACTCTTTCAGCTTGCTGAACTCCTCCTCGAGTACCTCCAGCTCCCCCCTCATGGCCTCCCCCCTGGTGAGGACGTACTCGAGCTCAGCCTTGTTCAGCTCCCTTCGAAGGTAGGGTACGGCCAGCATCATGGGGAGCCCTTCCAGCCTCTTCAGGCTCTCCAGCGCGAACGGGTATCCCAGCTCCTTGAGGACGCTGAACCCCTCCCGCATCGCCTTGATCACGCCGGTCATGCTATCCCTGTCCCCGGTCAACCTCTTGACGTCGCTCCCGGCCTTGATATAGGCGCAGGCGAGGGGCAGTATCACCGCCGCGTGGTACTTCAGCCAGGCCTCCATGTCTTGGTTGGCCACCACATTGAACCCAGCTCCCTCAAGGAGTCCCATGATCCAGGTGAGCCTCTCCGACGCCCCACCGTCCAGCTCACCGATCGAGATCGAGGTCTTCTCAGCAGTCTTGTACTGGACAGCACGCCCCTCCATCGTGCCATTCATGAAGGGGAAACCCAGGAGCACTCGGTCACGGCCCAGGAGGCGGACCATCTCACCGGAGCCCTCGACGTTGTTCCCAAGGAAGAGGACGTTTGGGGTGTAGATGTTGGCAGAGAGGAATGGGAGCACCCTCGAGTAGTGGTTCTTCCCCACGGCCACAATGACCAGGTCGTAGGCGTCCTCCGGGAAGAGCCTGTCGATGACGTCGACCTTCCGGCTCGTCGCCTTCCCCGTGTCGGAGGGCTCCAGCATGACGCCGTAGCGCTGGATGTATTCCAGTCGCTGACCCCTCGCCAACACCGTGACATCCAAGCCCGCGTCCTGTAGCTGGTATGCCAGAATCGTTCCCACTGGGCCGGCTCCGTAGACGAGTATCCTCCTAGCCTGTTTTTCATCCATCGTGGACACCGAAGACTGCGTATCGTCCCTTTTCGAGCATTTAATCGGGGATATCTAATAAAACATATACGCATTCAGGCCTCCCGTTGAGCCCTGTAGGAAGCCTTATCGGAGCTGAAATCGTCGAACCAAACCGATATAACCTCAAATTGGCTCTACTTTTTAACTGATCAAATTGAATCAGGCCCCTTTCTACCAGGTCGACGCGTTCACAGAGGTGCCCTTCAAGGGGAACCCGGCGGCGGTCTGCCTCATGCCCTGCGACCTCGAGGACGACCTCTACCAGTCCATCGCCAAGGAGATGAACCTCTCCGAGACGGCCTTCGTCGAGGAGACGAGCCTCAAGGGCATCTATAACCTGAGATGGTTCACCCCAGCCAGTGAGGTCCCCCTCTGCGGCCACGCTACCCTTGCCTCCGCATATGTTCTCTTTGAGCACGCCAGGTTCGACGATGAGAGGATCACATTCCACACCCTGAGCGGCGCCCTCTACGCAGAGAACACATCGGAGGGCGTCCGCCTCGACTTCCCACGGAACGATCCCTTCGAGGTAGATCCACCGGAGGAGGTGCTGGAGGCGTTGGGAATCTCCGAGCCAGAGGAGATACAGTACTCGGATACTAACCAGAAGCTCTTGGTCCTCCTTGGTGACCACGAGGAGGTCCGCAGTTGTAGCCCCGACTTTGAAGCCCTCCTCGTCGCGGACAACCCTCTGGGCTGGAGGGGCGTCATAGTCACAGCGAAGGGTCCGAGCCCTTATGACTTCGTCTCAAGGTACTTCGCTCCGCTGATGGGTATCAACGAGGACCCCGTCACCGGATCGGCTCACACAGTTCTAGCCCCCTACTGGGCGGGCAGGTTGGGCAAGAACGTGATGGAGGCTTACCAGTCCTCGGAGAGGGGAGGGGAGCTCCACATGGAGCTCACGGAGGAGAGGGTCCTCATCACGGGGAAGGCGACCACGGTCGTGGTTGGAACCCTGTACTATCAAGAGTGAGAAGAGGGTGCAGAAAGAGCCCTCAGATCTTCAGGGGATTGAGGCTCCCGTCGATGACCTCCAACCCGTTCATGTACTTCCTCAGGGCCTCCGGGACCACCACCGAGCCGTCCTCCCGCTGGTACTGCTCCAGTATCGCCACCATGGTCCGGCTCGTCGCCAGCGCCGTGTTGTTCAGCGTGTGCACCGGCCCCACGGGGGGCTGCCCCTCCTTCATCCTGTACTTGACGTTGAGCCTCCGGGCCTGGTAGTCAGTGCAGTTACTGTTGGAGCCGATCTCACGGAACTCGCCGTCGGCCATCCAGACCTCCGTGTCGTACTTCTTCGCCGCTATGATTCCTATGTCCCCGGTGCAGACATTCACCACCCTGTAGTGGAGCCCCAGCCCCTGGTAGAGCTCCTCGCAGTTCCTCTGAAGCTCCTCGTGGAGCCCCCAGCTCTGCTCGGGGAGGCTGAAGATGAACTGCTCCACCTTGTTGAACTGGTGGACCCTGAACAGCCCCCGGGTGTACTTCCCGTGGGCTCCGATCTCCTTCCTGAAGCATGGGCTGACGCCACAGAACTTCATCGGCAGGTCCCCGGCTAGGAAGGTCTCGTCCTGGAACATGGCGCCCATGGCGTGCTCGCTCGTCGCGATGAGGTACAGGTCCTCCCCCTCGATCTTGTACATCACATCCTCGAAGTCAGCGAGGTCCGTCACCCCCTCATAGGGCTTCCTCCGGATCATGTAGGGAGGCTCGATGAGTGTGAATCCCTTCGCAAGGAGGTGGTCTATGGCATACCTCATGATGGAGTAGTCTAGGAGGGCCATCTCATTCTTCAGGTAGTAGAACCCTGAGCCGGAGACCTTCCCAGCCCTCTCAAGATCCATTATCCCTAGCTTCCCCGCAATCTCAGCGTGGCTCTGGGCCTTAAACGGGAACCTCCGGGGCTCCCCCCATCGCCGTATCTCGACGTTCTCGGTGTCGTCGGCGCCGTAGGGCACCGACTCGTGGAGTAGGTTGGGCAGCCTCATCAGTGCGTCGTTGACCCTCCCGGCGTAGACGTCCCTCTCCGTCTCGGCGCCCACTATGAGCGTGGGGATGCCTCCGGCCTCCTCCCGGAGGGACGACGCGTCTCCGCCCCCCTTCATGACCTTGGCGACCTCGGAGGATATCTCGTTCCTCCTCCGCCTCAGCCTGTTCACCTCGGTGACCTTTTCCCGCCACCGCGCGTCGTTCTCGATGAGGGCGTCAAGCATCTCCAGCTTCCCCGGGTCATGCCTGCGCTCCAGGTTACGCCGAACCAGCTCAGGGTCTTCCCTGATGAGCTTGATGTCCAACATTTCTCGGCACTACCATAAACCCTGTACTTCAACCCCTTTTTAGAGGTTACCCACCCCCATTTTCACCCGCCTCCCACCCCCGGAGCCCTTCGCACCGCTTAAATCCGCAGTGAAGGAGACCGGAATGAGAACCGTGTCCGACTATCAGATCGGGGCCTTCGAGGCGTTGGAGTGGGCCTGGCACATGCTTCGGACCCAAAAGGACAACCCTGAGGGCGTTGAGGATGCGAGGCGGATCATAAAGGACGTCCTCTCCGATATGGGAGAGGGAAACCATGTGAAATTCGGCGAGTA
Organism: Candidatus Bathyarchaeota archaeon; assembly: GCA_016783455.1. Taxonomy (GTDB): domain Archaea; phylum Thermoproteota; class Bathyarchaeia; order TCS64; family TCS64; genus BS750m-G28. The sequence goes on along the minus strand of JADHWN010000001.1, from coordinate 26,111 downwards.
CCAGCGCCACCCTTACAGTCAGGACCCCCAACAGAATATTATATTAGCCCGCTGACCCGCGGCCATGGAATTCTTAACTCATCAGTAAAAGGAGTCGCCCCCCTGACAAAACCTAGGAGGGCTAGGTCGTCATACGAACAATTATAGCCTGTGTGAACCCTTGTCGTGCGAAGGGACCGTTTTGGAGATAAGGCGGCTAAGCACAGTCGAAGGCGCCCGGGAGGCCAGGGGGCTGACGGTGATCATAGACGTCTTCAGGGCCTTTACCACCGACGCCTTCGTCATGGCGAACGGAGCGGAGACCATCCACCCCGTGCTCACCGTCGAGGAGGCACGGGAGCTCCGGAGGCTCCACCCCGACTGGCTCCTCATGGGTGAGAGAGAGGGCATCAAGGTAGAGGGCTTCGACTACGGCAACTCCCCCCACGAGATCAGGGACGTCGACTTCACGGGTAAAACCCTCATCCAGACCACGGGCTCAGGGACCAGAGGGATAGTGAACGCCGTTGGCGCAGACGAGATCATTTTGGGAAGCTTCGTCATGGCTAGAGCTATCGTGGACTACATCAAGGAGGTCGACCCGGACGAGGCCTCCCTCGTAGCCATGGGCTGGAACGGAAACTACCCCGCCATCGAGGACGAGCTCTGCGCCGAGTACCTCGAAGGAAGGCTGAAGGGGCAGCCCAAGGACTTCGGTGAGATGAAGGGCAGGATCAGGGCGGACCCGCAGGGGGCCAAGTTCTTCGATCCCAGCCTGTCCCAGTTCGTTGAGGGGGACTTCCACGCCGCCATGGACCTTGACAGGTTCGACTTCGTCCTGAGGGTGGAAGGCCGAAAAGAGCAGCCTTTCGTTACCCTGATCCCTTAGGCTTATAGTAGGATTCGTGGTTCTTCAGGTAGGGAGACCACGCTATGTCTCTGTGGAGAATCAAGCTGAGTTTAAATCCCCTTGAGCCTTTGCTGGCTTCGAAGTATGAGGCGGTGCGGTACTTTACGAGGCGTGACCTGCTAAACGAGGACGTCGGACCGGTGAGCCCCCTCTGGGATCTACCAGAGTCCCGCAGGCTACTCAGGGGGCAGCAGGATGATGGCTCCTGGCTCTACCCGGGGAAGAACCCGGAGAGGTATCCCGACGTCAACTACAGGCTCCTGGAGACGTTTAAGCGGCTCAGGCTCCTCGTGGGCAAGTACGCCTTCGACAGGTCCCACCCGGTGGTCGAGAGGGCTGCCGAGTACGTCCTCTCCTGCCAGACCGAGGAGGGGGACATCCGAGGCGCCTACGCGAGCCAGTACCACCCCCACTACGACGGCGTCTTCCTGGAGTACCTCATCAAGGCGGGATATCAAAACGACTCAAGGGTGAAACGGTGTCTTGAGTGGATGCTGTCCGTCCAGATGAACGACGGCGGGTGGGCTCACCCTATGTTGGCTGAAGGGCTCAGCTGGGATGAGATGGCAGAACTATCTAGCACCCATGAACCAGTGATCCCCTTCGACAGAATAAAAACTTCGGGCAACCTGGTCACCGGAATGACGCTGAGAGCCTTTGCATGCCACCCGGAGTATAGGCACTCAGAGGAGGCGAGGAGGGCGGGGGAACTACTCGCTACACGTTTCTTCAAGGCCAACGTCTACAACACGTACAAGGCGGCGGACAATTGGGTCAGGTTCCAGTATCCCTTCTGGTGGAACAACCTACTGATGGCCCTCGACTCGCTGTCGCTGATGGGCTTCACGTCGGAGCATGCGAAGGTGGCTGAGGCGCTGGAGTGGTTCGTAGAGCATCAGAGCGAGGACGGGCTGTGGGAGAACAGCTACAAGAAGAAAGCGAAGAGCATCGACACCGAGAGGGCAAGGGAAGGCAGGCAGTGGATTTCCCTGGCCATATGTAGAGTCTTCAAGAGAATCTACGGGAGATAGGGAGTAGATCCCACTCTCATGTTCCCTTGAGGATCTTGTTCAGAATGTCTCGCACTTCCTCGAGGACGGCATCCTTGGACCGGGTGGCGTCGACCTCGTAGAGGGGGACCTCCGGCTCCAGCACAGCGAAGAACGCCCTGTAGAACCTCTCGCACTCCCTCAGGACAGAGACGCTTCCCGTCCTCAGCTCCTCGGTGAGCTCATCCCGGGAGCCCTGCCTCTCAACCGACACATCCACGGGGATCCTGAAGAACACGTAGGCGTCAGGCCGCACGAGGGTCCCCACCGCCTTGTTCACGATGTAGCTGGGGAAGTGCATGAAGAAGCTGGCGTTGCTGCTGGTCACGAAGTTGGCGTAACCGAAAGCTAGGCTGCTGGCGTAGTTTCTGTCCTCGATGACGAGCTTCCCCTCAGCCTTGAGCCTCCCCGCCTCGACGTCCCTCGTGTAGTACTGGGTTAGGAACCATGCCTCCGTCCCGATGGAAGCCCTGTCGGCCACCTCGAAGCCCTTCGAGGCTGCCGTCTCGCTGACCTCGGGCATGATGACGCAGTTCTCGAACTCTCCGGCGACTTCCTTGGCTATCGATGACTTCCCGCATCCCGGCAGCCCCTCAAAGGCCACAATCACTCCAGGCATAGCCAACCCTCGAACGACTCTGTACACGTGGATATTTAGGACTGCTGCTCGATTGAGATGGGAAACACATTGCGATCGGGCTTCTTTCAGGCAAATTCTTTTAACTAGAACCAAGAGAGATAGATTCCGCTTGAGGTATAAACATGTCAAGTAACAACACACTTTACGGAGGAATAGTTGTAGCGCTCATCATCGGCGTCGCCGTGGGATGGGTCATCTACCCGACCATGAACCCCGGTCCCACCGAGGAGATGGTCAGCAAGGCCCTCTACGACGGGGTTGTGGCTGATCTAGCGGCTGCAGAGGCTGAGCTTGACGAACTGAAGGCACCCAAGAAAGTGGGCCTCGTGCTCGCTACGGGCGGCCTCGGAGACAAGTCGTTCAACGACATATCCTACGCTGGTTGCCAGAAAGCCAAAGATGAGCTCGGTGTCGACTTCGATTACGTCGAGACCACAGCAATCTCTGAGTACGAGGGATACCAGAGGGACTTCGCGATGTCCGGGGAATACATGCTCATCATCTGCATCGGATTCGACCAGGCTGAAGGGCTTGCTATAGTGGCGGATGAGTATCCAGACCAGAACTTCGTCCTCATCGACATGGTCGTCGGCAATCCCAACGTCGCCTCGCTCACGTTCAGGGCCAACGAGGGTTCCTACCTCATCGGCGTCGTCGCAGGCATGATGTCCGAGACAGGAACCATCGGCTTCATAGGAGGCATGGAAGACCCCCTTATCCTGGACTTCTACAGGGGCTACGAGGCAGGCGCTATCTGGGCGAATCCAGCGGTGACCGTCGCCCCGGCAGTCTGGGTCGGAGGCTGGGCTGACCCAGTCACTGGCAAGGAGCTTACGACAGCGCAGATAGAGTTAGGGATCGACAGTGTCTACTCAGCAGCGGGCAAGAGCGGCCTGGGAGCACTCGAGGCAGCCCATGACGCAGGCGTCAACGCGTTCGGAGTCGACCTGTGCCAGTGTTATCTCTACGACGAGGTAGTCGCCAGCATGACCAAGAGGGTTGACCAGGCGGTCTTCGAGATGATACTAGACGCGCTCGTGGACAAGTTCCAGGGCGGCTTCTACAGCGGTGGCATCGCAGAGGGCTGGATAGGTATGTGCAGGCTACCCGAGGAGGAGGGTCTATGGGAGGAGCTCTTCGGCTTCGAACACGACCCGCTTCCTGCAGACGTCCTCGCCAAGGTGAAAGAGGCTAGAGACGGAATACTCTCAGGGGACATCTTAGTACCGTCGGGCTACGACTAATCCTTTATACCAAAATCACCTCTCCTTTTTTGCATCCACATGGTCTCAGCCGTCGTCATGAGAGGGGTCACCAAGACATTCCCAGGGGTAGTCGCAAACGACCACGTCGACTTCTCGGCTGAGACGGGGGAGATACACGGCCTACTCGGGGAGAACGGCGCCGGAAAGACGGTGCTCATGAGCATCCTGTACGGGCTCTACAGGTTCGACGAAGGAGCGATAATCATCGACGGGGAGGAGGTCGAGGTAGACAGCCCCTCCACTGCGATGCGGCTCGGCATCGGGATGGTCCACCAGCACTTCATGCTCGTCCCAAGCCTCACGGTCGCAGAGAACATAATCCTAGGCCGGGAGCCGATTAAAAACGGCGTCTTCCTCGATACTGAGAGGATGCTAAGGGATGTCGGCGAGTTCTGTGACAAGTATCGGCTCGACGTGGACCTGGAAGCCCCCGTCCATACTCTTTCGGTGGGGGTCCAGCAGAGGGTGGAGATACTCAAAGCCCTCTACAGGGGGGCCGACGTCCTCATCCTCGACGAGCCCACGGCGGTCCTAACCCCCCAGGAGGTCGACGAGCTCTTCAAGGCCATCCGGGCCCTAAGGGAGGAGGGGAAGACTGTCATCTTCATCTCCCACAAGCTCCGGGAGGTCCTCGCCATCTGCGACAGGGTGACCGTCCTCAAGAAGGGGCGAGTCGTGGGCACCGTGGACGCCTCGGAGACCGACCAGGGCAGACTGGCCGAGATGATGGTGGGCAGGGAGGTGGTCTACACCTTCGACAAGGACTACTGCGAGGCGGGGGAGCCCGTTCTCGTTGTGGAGGGGCTCGAGGCGCTGGACGACCGTAATCTCCAGGCCCTGCGGGGAGTGGAGCTGGAGGTCTGCGCCTCCGAGATACTGGGTATAGCCGGAGTCGAGGGGAACGGCCAGACGGAGCTGATTGAAACCCTCATGGGGCTGAGGAAGCCCACGGCGGGGAAGATTCTGCTCAATGACTCCGAGATCACCACATTGCCCCCCGGGGAGAGGATCAGGGCCGGTATCTCCCACGTACCCGAGGACAGGCACAAGAGGGGTATAGTATCAGACTTCTCGGTGATGGAGAACCTCATCCTCGGCAGCCACAGGAACACAGAGTTCACGCAATGGGGCCAAGTCCTCGACCTAGCTAAGGCTTCCAGCTACTCGGACAAGCTGATCGAGGACTACTCGATAGACACCCCGTCCAAGAAAACCCTCGCGAGGAACCTCTCAGGGGGCAACCAGCAGAGGCTCGTAGTCGCGAGGGAGTTCAGCAGGGAGCCCAAGCTCATCATAGCAGCCCAACCTACGCGGGGCCTAGACGTGGGAGCTACGGAGTACGTCCGGAGGAAGCTTCTGGAGATGAGGGACCAGGGCTGCGCCGTGCTCCTGCTCTCCGCAGACCTTGATGAGATCTGGGCTATCAGCGACAGGATCGCTGTGATCTACGAGGGCAGGATCGTGGCGACGAGGGATCCTAAAGAGACCTCCGAGCAGGAGCTGGGACTCCTCATGGCTGGTGGCAGAGATGATTGAAGTAAAGGCGACTGATGGGGAAAAGAGCTGGGGGCTCCGTCGATTTCTGCCGACAGCATCAATGGTTAAGGCAGTATTCGTCCAGATCCTGGCAATACTGCTCGCTTTCGTCACCGGGGCAATCGTCCTCAGCCTCACAGGCTACTCGCCCACTCTGGCATACTCCGCCATGTACAGGGGAGCCTTCGGCAACATGTACAGCATTGGGCAGACGCTGGCGAAGGCGACGCCCATCACGTTCACGGCCCTCGCATTCCTGTTCGCCTTCAAGAGCGGTCTCTTCAACATCGGCGCCGAGGGGCAGCTCATCATTGGAGCCATGGCATCGGCGGTCGTCGGGATCTCATTCAATGGATTGCCCGCGCCGGCCCACATCGCACTGGCCCTCCTAGCCGGTGCCGTGGCTGGAGGGCTCTGGGGCTTCATACCGGCCTTCCTGAGGGCCAAGTACGGGGCTCACGAGGTCATCACGACTATGATGCTGAGCTACGTGGCTATCTACCTGACAAGCTACATGGTCAACTATCCCTTAAAGGCTCCCGGCTGGGTGGCCCAGACGGTGCCCATCCCGGAGTCCGCGAGGCTTCCCCGGATCCTGTCTCCGTCACAGCTCTCCGCATCACTCTACCTGGTGGTCCTGCTGGTGGTGCTCACAGAGTACGTCCTGAGGAGGACCGTCCTGGGCTTCGAGTTGAGAGCGACGGGGCTGAACCCCGACGCAGCGGAGAACGCCGGCATCAACGTTAACAGGGGGATGATACTGGCCCTCGTCATCAGCGGTGCCATAGCGGGGCTCGGAGGCTCCGGTGAGATCCTGGGAGTCCACAGGCGATTCATAGACGGTTTCTCCCCTGGCTACGGATGGGACGGGCTGGCCGTGGCCCTCGTCGGGGGGCTGAACCCTGTGGGGGCATTCTTCGCGGCGATCCTCTTCGGCGCACTCAGGAGCGGTGGTATGGTGATGACCCGGGTGACCGGGGTACCCCTGGACATCGTCTTCCTCCTCCAGGCGCTGGTGATCCTCTTCGTGGCAGCCCCGAAGATGATCAGAACACTACTGAAAAGGAGCGGTCTGAAATGGTTGGGATCATAGACATAATCAACGTCGGCCTCTTCGCCGCGGCCCTAAGGATGGCCACTCCCATAGCGTACGCTTCCCTGGGGGGCATCTTCTCGGAGCGTGTGGGGGTGATGAACATCGGCCTCGAGGGGATGATGCTGCTGAGCGCGTTCACGGGCGTGGCTGTAACCTACTACACGGCGAACCCCTGGCTGGGCGTGTTAGGGGCGGTCCTCGTCGGCGGTCTGATGGGCTTTTTCCATGCCTTGCTGACGGTGAAGTTCAGCGGAGACCAGGTGGTGAGCGGGGCCGGGATAAACCTATTCGCCATGGGCTTCACGGCGTACATGAGCCAGGTCCTCTGGGGCTCCCGAGGGGCCTCCGAGAGCGTCTCGGGCCTCAAGCCCATATCGATCCCCATACTGAAGGACCTGCCCGTCATAGGCCCTATCCTTGGGACCCACACACCCCTCGTCTACATCATGCTCCTCACCGTGGTGCTCTCATACATCCTACTCTTCAGGACGCCCCTGGGCCTCAGGATCAGGGCCGTGGGCGAGCACCCAACTGCAGCTGACACGGCGGGCATCGACGTCCACAGGGTCAAGTACATCTGCGTCACGCTGAGCGGGATGTTCGCGGGCCTGGGCGGGGCCTTCATGAGCCTGGGCCACCTGAGCCTCTTCACCTACGGGATGACGGGTGGGAGGGGCTTCATAGCGATGGCGGCGATGATATTCGGGAAGTGGATGCCCGTTGGGGCCTTCGGGGCGAGCCTACTCTTCGGCTTCTCGGACGCGCTCCAGATGAGGCTCCAGTCCCTGGGGCTCCTGCCCCCCCAGATAATCCTCACCATCCCCTATGTCCTCACCGTGGCGGTGCTCAGCGGGGTCGTGGGTAGGGCGAAGGCCCCCAGCGACTACAAGCCTTACGAGAAAGGTTAAGATCAACTTGGGCTGTGGCCTCGTGCTTGATTCAGAAAGAGCTAGCGGGCTAACCTGTCTTGGTCTATTCCATCTTGACCCCTAGTTGGAGTATGCCCAAACCTATGAAGTAGATAGCAGCCGTCGTGACGAAGATGGGGTATAGGCCGTAATAGTCGGCTATATATGCGGCGGCCATCGACGCCATGGGTCCGACGATAGTATCAGGTATGGAGGACAGCGCGAAGCCTACACCCCTCTGCTTGGGTGGGGAGAGCTTGGCCGTCATAGTCATGTTGGCCGGCATACCGAGTATCCCGAAGAACCTCTGGGCGAGATAGAAGACCATGAAGGGCCAGAACCCCTTCAGGACGATGGCGAGGACGAAGCACACGTAGGACGCGAAAAGGGTGCCCACCAGCCACCTTTTGACGCCGAACCGGGAGCAGAGCTCGCCGCCGAGGGGCGACGCGATTATGCCCATCAGCGAACTGACGCTCAACATCACGCCTATCTGTGAGATGGTCCATCCCTGGGACTTCGCCAGCCAGATGGTGAGGAAGCCCGTGGTGAGCCCTCCCCCGAACCGCCTGATGGTTCCTGAGAGGAGGAATACGATCATGTCCATGTTGAGCAGCTTCTCTACCGTCCCTCCTTCATCCCACTCCCCCTCAACGTTCCCACGCTCAACCTCATCAGTGGGCTTAACGAAGTATAGGGCCACGAGGCCGAGGAGGATAGGGATGACCCAGAAGTTGTAGACCTGACGCCACTGGAACGCGAAGAACCCCATGAGGATGGTGATGGAGAGGGGCCCCATTGCGACCCCGGTGGTCCCCCCTGCGTTCCAGATCCCCAGCGCCCTGGATCGGTCCCTAGGCCGTGTGGTCTCCGAGACGTAGCTCTGGGACGGGGGGTGGTAGAGGGTTGAGGTGAGGGTCATGAGAGTCGAGGCGACGATGTACATCCAAGGGTTCACCGAGATGCTGCCAAGGAAGGCCCCCACCGCCGCCATCACGATGCTCACGGCTATCAGCCTCTTAGCCCCGAACCTGTCGGATAGGAGCCCCGTCGGCACCGTGAAGAATATCTGTATGAGGGACGGGATGGCCACGAGGAGGCCTACCTGCTGGTATGATAGGCTGAACTCATCCTGGAGGATCGGAAAGAGGGTGGAGCGCATGTTTCCAGCTGCATGCACCAAGACGTGCGTCAGCACCATGATGAGGAGGCTTCTGCTGAGCAGCTTGGTCCTCTCATTTGCGTTCTCCTCTATCTCAAGTCACCCGATGTGGTCCATCCTACTATACGTCCCGTTATATGGATTTATTGGCCCTACACCCTGAGACCCTTCATGCTGGGCTCCAGGTCCTCGAGGCCGAGCCTCTGGAGGGTCTCCGCCTTGGGTATACCCCTCTCGTCCCAGCCCAGTGTCTCGAAGTAGGTCAGCCGCTTCCTCTCCACCAGCTCCCGGTCCGTCGTCCTCCCCTTCCACGGCCCGCTGGGAAGGGGCTCGTAGAACCTCGGCGGGTTGTCATCGTCCTCGATGGGTGTCCAGGTCACGTCAGGTCCGCCCAGTAGCAGGAGGGCCTTCTGGAGGGTGACTATCCTAGGGCCGGTCACCCTTCGCCAGCTGTCTATAGTGATGGGGTACCCCGTGATGGCCTTGGCGAGGCCGAATATTATGTTCTGGGGCGTCCGGGCGAAGCTGCAGATGACCCCGGAGTCGCTGAAGACGGCACCCGAGAGCTCCCTGAAGCCGTCCGATGCGACGCTCGTGTGGTCCCCTCCCTGCACGTTGACGGCGTAGCTGATGTCGTGGGCGAGGAAGTCGTGGTCGCTCCTGGTCCCGTGGGCCCCCACCTCGATCCCCTTGACGTGGACGACGTAGGGCATGCAGTCCACTCCCTTCATCTCCCCTATCTTCTTGGCCGCCCTGTATGTGCCCTCAGCGAGGACGTCGCCGATCCCCTCTCGCCTCGCCATCATCCAAAGGAGCCTGTCGAAGGCCTCAGTGTCCCCCCACTCAAGCTTGAACCCGAGGTCCTCCTCTGTGAGGATCCCCCTCTGGTAGAGCTCCGCGGCGAATGCAGCGGCGTTGCCTGCGCCTATGGCGTGGTGGCCCAGGTTGTCCACGAGGGCACTGAGGTGGATGTTGTCGGCCGGGTCGAATATCCCGAAGTTGGTTCCCAGGTATGACTGGAGTTCGTAGTCGGGGTTGTCAGTTATATCTCCCGCCCACTTCCCGCTGGGGATGCAGCTGAGCTTCATGCAGTTGCAGGTGCAGTTGAAGTCCGTCCAGTACTTCTTCACCCAGAACCGGTTCTCGAACATGGGACCCCCGAACGTCCTCTCGTCGTGCCACTCCTCCTGCCAGTTCCTGACGGGCTCGGAGCTCAACGTGGCGCCCGTTGACCAGCCTCCATAACCCGTACCTTGACGGCGGAAGCTGTCGCGCGCTATGAGCTCCTCGTGGGCCTTCTTCCAGAGGAGCTTGACGGCCTCTGGTGCCCAGACATCGGGGAGCGGCCCCCTCCCCTTGGCGACGATGGCCTTCAGGTTCTTGGAGCCCATGACGGAGCCGTATCCGCCGTAGCCACACGCGTGGCAGAGCTTGGTCATCACCCCGGCGTTCCTGACCATGTTCTCACCGGCGGGGCCGACGTAGATCATCCCTGGCTCCTTCCAGAGGCCCACGTTTGGCTTCCTCCCTGTGAGCTCCTCCGAGACCTCCTTGTTGAGCATCTTCAGCGTGTCTTCACCTATCGTCCCCCACAGGTGTCCTGCGTCCCTGATCTCACCCCCCTCTTCTGTGACGAGGATGTAGACTGGGCCACTGGCCTTGCCGGTGACTATGACACCGTCGTAGCCAGCGGTCCTGAGCTCGTGGGCGAACTCGGTGCTGGCGGTGGAGCCGACAGTGCCATTGCTGACAGGGGACTTCCCAGTGACGCAGATGCGCCCGCCGGGATAGATGCCCGTCATGGGCCCCGTGAGGGCTAGGAGAATGTTCTCGGGGCCGAGGGGGTCGACCTTGGCCCACCTGTCACCGATCCTGTCCCAGAGGATCTTGGCGCCGAGGCCCCTGCCGCCGAAGTAGTCCTCCAGTGTCCGCTCGTCGATGGCGGTGTCATTTGTCTTCTCCTTTGTGAGGTCGACCTCGAGGTACTTTCCAGCGTATCCTCGGGGCATCTAGATGACCTCCTCGCCTTTCTCCCCGAAGAACTTGACCGCCAGGTCCCTGGCGACCTCGATGGGGTGCCTGGAGAAGAGCTTGCGGTTCTTACTCATCCGCTCCTCGACGAGCCTGAGGGCGTCGTACCTGGCCTCGTGGCAGACTTTGACGCACTCGGGGTCACCGTCGCATAGGTCGCAGATGGTGGCTTTCCCCGTCTCGGGGTTGAGGATGGGTACGCTGCCCGGACAGGCCCCGATGCACTTGCTGCATCCTATGCATTTCTCCTGGTCCACGAGGACGGCTGTGGTGTTCTCGTCCACGGTGAGGGCGTCTGTGGGGCAGGCCTCGACGCAGGGATAGTCGTCGCACTGGGCGCAGAGGTGTGGGACTTCTACCCCGGGGAATGGCATGAAGACCCTGACCCTTGAGGCCTCGGGCCAGAACCAGCCCTCGTGGTGGAGGCTGCATGCGAGTTCGCATCTCCTGCAGCCGGTGCAGCTCTCGTAGTCTCGCACTATCCAGATTGAAGTCATGTTGACACCAGAATGGGGATTATTTTGGGGTTTGTTGTATAAATGGTGTTACTCTCGATTCGGTGCTAGGAAAGATGATATCATCTTATCTCTCATGAATGTTTTTCCTAGTCCCAACAATTGTTAATTACTTACATTCCTCTGAGGATGTTGAAAAGTTATTGGCACCGAGAATACGAGATGTAACCCTATGCTGCCACGCTCAGACTAATATACGCGTTTAATGGACTAGAGAGCTTTTCTCTTACTCGAGTGAACGTGGTGGGGCCTATTCTTCGGAGTCTTCCTTGGGTTGTGACCTGTCCGCCTTGAGATCCTCAACTTTTGTGCGGACATCTGTCTCGACTTTATGTATTCGGTCCATGATCTTCCCGCGCCCTGCCTGCACCTTGCTCTGCATGCTCTGGAGGCCAGACTTCGACTTCTCCGCGAGGCCGTCCATGGAGTCCTTCGACTTGGTTGAGTAGTCCTGTAGCTTCTCCTTCAGCGAATCAGTGGCTCCGTCCAATGACTCTTTGAGGGAGGGTCGTTTATCTCTATGCTCCTTCAGCAGCTGCAGGACGAGGTCGCTCTGGGTCTTCCCCTCGTTCTCCTTGGACCACTCCACGAGGATTGGGTTTATCCACTCCAGATCCTCCTCTTCGAAGCTGAAGCTCTTCTTCCTCATCTGGGACATTCCAAATAAATTCTTTCATTTAGCTTCGTATAACGGTTATGAACGCTTGATCTGTTCTGTAAATAAGGATTGGCGCCGGGACAGGGATTTGACTCTTCTTTTCAAAACACCAAAGTAGAGTTGAGAAACAGGTCAATAGTTGTACTCGTACAGCTCCTCCAGCTCCCGGCGTGCAACTCTAAGGCCAAAACATGCAACCACCAATGTCGTCCCGAGGGTGAGAACATAGGCGATGGGGATGCTCACGTATTCCAGGATGAAGTGTAGCGCAAAAGGTGACAGCGAGGCCCCGACCGTAGCCATGCCCAGCAACATGCCTATGATTGTCCCTTCCTGCGTGACGAACCGGGTTCGACCGCTACTCGTGAATATCGCGTATCTGGCTCCAACGGCCAGCTCCACTGTGGTGACGGCCGCGAGTAGGGTGCCTCCGAGAAGGATCAGCGCTATCATGGTCACAGCGTCTATCGAGGCGAGGAGGCTGACGAGAATTGAGAGTAGGGCGAGGACGGGCAACGCCGGTAAGAGGGCCGACGAGGCTTTGGCCTTCAGTAGCTGGCCTGCGTCCATGGGTGCCGACAGAAGGTTAATGAACTCCTCTCTCTCCTGTCCGACTGCGTTGAGGGCCAGCTGGAGCTCCAGCACGAGGACGGCGAAGGCGCACTGGAAGAGGAAAGTGCTCTTGGACTCGTAGGGGGCCGAGGGATCCATCAGCATGTCTATGGGCGTCCCCATGAATCCCATCAGGAGGACCATCACAGGTATGGCGAGGATAGCCGCCATCTCCCTTCTCCTGAGCAGCGACTTCAGGTCCTTACGGATGACGGCGGCCTCCCCGGAGTCGAATCCCAAGGTCCCCAGGAACCCTCGGCTGCGGGACATCCTAACGGGCTTCATCTTAAGCGATACGGGGGCGGGCGCCCAGTACAGTTCTCTCACCCTGACGCTCGCGATGTAGACGGCGGCGAGGAGGAGCCCGCTCAAGCACGCGTAGATTGCGGCCCCGTAGGTGTTGCCGGAGGCCTGCTCCAGGACGATCATCGACGGCCAGAGGACGGGGACGAATCTTATGCCCGCAAGCCCCGATGAGAACCAGGCGACAACCCGCATCATCATGGAGAAGTTGAACATCATGGAGATTGCGACGATGATGGCGACGCTGAGCACCATCCGGAGGATTACAGCCCCCTGACCCCCCACCCCGGAGAAGGCGCCGGACGCCCTGTTCAACGCCCCCCTGGCTATCTCAAGCGCCAGGGCTCCCAGTATACATCCCAGCACACTGACGAAGGCCCCCACTACCCAGATGCCCAGGGAACCGGCTAGAAAGGATATGCCAAAGGCGAACCCGAGTAAAAGGGAAGCCATGGGCGATACGAAGTAGAGGGTTGTCAATACTGAACCCGCCACGAAGTCCCCCGCCTGGATGGGCAGCCAGTTCACGATGTCTGTGGACGTGGCCTCACCGGACTTACTGAACTCGGTCATCAGGCTGTAGACCATGGACATGAACATGGTGAACGCCGGCATGAACACGCTGAACTGGAGGGCCAGGACCTGTAGGATGAACGCGTCCATCTTTGAGCCCATTACGAGGCAGGTGAACGCTGCGGCTAGGATGAACGCGATGGGGGAAGCTATGAGGTTAGTGACCGGTCTGCTGGCAAGCCCCTCGGGGGCGCCTCCATCGTCACTCTTGGCCCTCGAGGCGGAGAGGCTGAAGATCCGTGCCAGGCGCAGCGCATTCCTCAGGTTCAACTGCTCACCCCATCAGGGCGTCAACGATCTCGGCGACGTCGTCCGCCCCAGTCAGCATCAGGAAGACCTCCTCCAGGGTGGACCTAGGCCTCCCCGCCATCTCCCGGAGCTCAGCAGGGGAGCCCTCCCCCAGCTTCTCCCCATTGTAGAGGACTGAGATCCTGTCGCATAGAGCGTCAGCTATCTCCATGATGTGGGTGCTGAAGATGGTGGTCACCCCCTCCCCGGAGAGCCTCTGGAGTATGTCCTTCACGATCCTCGCAGACTTTGGATCGAGGCCACCCAGGGGCTCGTCCAGGATTAGGAGCCGAGGCCTGTGGAGGAGCGCACCGATGAGGGCGGTCTTCTGCTTCATCCCGTGGCTGTATCCGCTTATCATCTCGTTCTCCCTTCCGTCGAGCCCGAAGGCGTCCAGGAACTCGTAGATCCGCTCCTCCTTGACCTCGGGGTCCACACCGTAGACGTCCGCTACGAAGTCCAGGTACTCCAAGCCGGTGAGGTACTCGTAGAGCCGAGGGGTCTCAGGGACATATCCGACAATCCTCTTCACGCCGATAGGGTCCCTCTGGGGGTCCTTGCCGTAGACGTCGATCACCCCTGCATCGGGCTTCAGGAGCCCCATCACCATCTTCATGGTCGTGGACTTGCCCGAGCCGTTGGGGCCAAGCAGCCCGTGGATGGACCCTCTCTCGATCTCCAGGTCCAGGGAACTCACCGCCCGAGTCTCCCCGAAGCTCCTGCTGACTCCCCTCAGGGATACAGCGATCTCTCTATCCATCCTAATCACCTGCGGTGCCGTAGATGAACACGTCCTCGATCCCCGCCTCGAAGAACCGGGCGATCTTGAACGCCAGCTCCAGGGAGGGGTTGTAGTTCCCCCTCTCTATCGCTATCACCGTCTGCCGCGACACACCAACCGCCTTCGCGAGGTTCTCCTGTGTGACGTCCCTCATGGCCCGGTAGACCTTGACCCTATTCTCCACGGTCCCAGCCCCCGAGCCTCCAACTGTAGTAGTAATGGAATATCATTCGGAGCATCAGGAGCCCGCAGCCCAGGTAGACGAGGGCGTAACCTATCCCCTTGTACGCTGGGTCGAGGGTGGTGCCCCACGTCATCATCAGCCACCCGAGGGCCGTCACCCCGAGGGTGAAGGCGCCGATCGCGGCCGCAGACGCCTTCTGGTTGATGATGGCCGTCCTCTCGTCGTACAGGACCTCCTCGCCCCGCCTGCGTAGGAGCCTTATGGCCAACGCTCCCGTTAGGAGGGTGACCACGGGCAGGTACGTGATTTCCAGGTTTACTCCGATAGCCACCAGAGCCCCAATCACCATGACTATGACGACCGTGATTATCTTCTGCTTCATTGCGTCCAATCATATCACCAATGTAAAGTTTACTATACATATTCTAATATAAACTTTACTAAATGTAAGCTCAAGTTTACTTATATGGCGTTGAATCTAGATGAATAAAGTGAAAAGATGGCGCCGGGAAAGGGATTTGAACCCTTGCGTCCATACGGACACTAGCTTTCCAGGCCTGAGCCACCAAACGGTGTTAGCTCCCTGCCAGGCTAGGAGACCCCGGCTCAGAGATATACCCAACGTAACGCCCATTTAAACTTTCCACGCCCCTTCCGGAACTAGGACACCCTTAAATTCGGACAGGACAACCCGATCAAAAAAGGCAACTGACATGGGAGAGACGCGCGTCACCTTCGTAGAGCCCCCCAAGGACTTCTGGTTCCCCATGGGGGAGTACATCCCGCCCCCATTCGGGATCCTCTGCCTTGCGGCATACCTCGAGCGGGAGGTCGAGGGCGTCGCGATAGAGGTCATCGACTCACAGGCCGAGAAACTCGATTGGAACATGCTTAAAAGACGCATCAAATCCACGCATCCCGACATCATCGCACCAGCCGGCCTGTCCACGTGCAACTCGGGCTACGCCCTCCGGACAGCAGCCATCGCCAAGGAGATAGACCCAGAGATACGGACGATCGTCGGGGGCCAGCACTTCACCGCCCTTGCAGGGGAGACCCTGACCCGGTTCCCCCAAGTGGACGCGGTAGCCCGTAGGGAGGGGGAGCAGACGCTCGCTGAGTTCGTGGAGGCATGCAGGGAAGAGGGAGCGCTCTCGGAGGTGAAAGGTCTCTCCTTCAGGGAGGGGGATGGAGTCCGCCACAACCTGGAGCGCCCCCTCATCTGCGACCTGGACACCCTCCCCTACCCGGCGTACCACCACGTTACGGAGCACATGAAGGGCTACTACTTCGCCCTCATGGCCAAGATGGAGGAGCCCTTCGCCATCGTCGAGGGATCCAGGGGCTGCAGCCACAACTGCAGCTACTGCAGCCAGTGGAGGTTCTGGACCGGGAGACAGAGGAGCAAGACACCTAGTAGGGTGGCTGACGAGATCGAGCACATTCACGAGGAGTACGGCAGCAGGTTCTTCTGGCTCACAGACGACGACCTGAACCTTGGGGAGTGGACCGGCATGCTCTGCGACGAGCTGATAGGAAGGGGCCTCTCAGACGAGGTCACGTGGTTCACCCAAGCCCGGTGCGACAACATCGTCTCCCATCGAGACCTCCTCCCCAAGATGAGGAGAGCGGGGAACACGTGGATGCTCGTCGGCTTCGACACCCCCCACGCTGAGGCGCTGGACGGTTTTAGGAGGCACGGCATCGACGAGTCGTCTAGCAAGGAGGCTGTGGAACTGCTGAGGATCAACGACATTTTCAGCCAGGGCACGTTCATCATAGGTGAGCGCCATGATACCAGGGAGTCCATAAGGGCGATCAGGGAGTACGCGGACCAGCTCGACCCGGACATCGCCACATTCATGGTCCTCACACCCTTCCCCGGCACCGAGATCTACGAGACCGCCAAGGAGAATGGCTGGATCGAGAGCGACGACTGGGGTGACTTCGACATGATCCACGCAGTGATGCCCACCGAGAGTCTCACCGTCGAGGAGGTCCAGGAGGAGATATACAACAGCTACAGGTCCTTCTTCGGCTCCAGGACCCGGAGGTACAGCGCCCTCTTCTCCAGCAACCCGATAACTAAGAGGACCTACAGGTACATGGCGAAGCAGGCGATACTGGCAAACCTGAGGAGCCTGTTCCCGTAGACGTATGATCGGGGTGCGTGAAGGTGACAACCCAGAGACCCCCCATATCCCGGGCGCAGCTCATGGTCTACATGATGATCTTCGTCGTCGTCCCCATCGTCACCTATGTCACGGGGAGCTGGGTCGACCAGCTGTTTTCACTGCCTGCGTTCCCTCCCTTCCCCGTCAACCTCCTCATCGGATTCACGGTCTTCTACGTCGGGTTGAAGATGGGAATCAGGTCAACAAAGATGCTCTACAGGAGAGGCCTCGGCCTCCCCTGGGGGGAGGCCAGGAAAGACGTCGAGACGAGCAGGCTCGTGGTGACGGGCCCATACGCCTACACACGCAACCCGATGATACTAGGCTACTCCCTCCTCCCCTGTGGTATGGGATTGATGTTCCGATCCATCGGCATGTCGACGACGATTCCCCTCGTGGTGGTGCTCATCAATTTGGCGATTGTGAAACTCAGGGAGGAGTCCCACCTCGAGGAGAGGTTCGGACAGGAATACTTGGACTACAAAAGGTCGACTCCCTTCCTGTTCCCGGAGCTCGGTAACATCCCGCACCTCATCGTCGAATCCTTGAAGATTGAATCCGAGGAAGTGACATCTCAGAACGGTGAAAGCACGTAAACTCCGCTCGGGGCTCCATACCCTTATCCCCCCCAAAATGCAACCCCTAGATAACTCACGGTGAATCAGATGATCTCTCACTTCGAGATACCTGGAGAAAACCATGAGGCCCTCATCAAGTTCTACTCGGAGCTCTTCGACTGGAGGTTCGAGAGAGCCCCAGGGGTCGACGATTACTGGCTCATACAGATAGCCCCTCTCGATATGGAGTTACGCCTGTCAAAACAGGTAAACGGAGGGCTGACGAAGACCTCAGAGCGTGGCTTACTCCTCTACTTCTCCGTAGGGTCGGTGGACGAGACTTCGAAGAAGATCGAGGCACTTGGGGGCAGAATCCTCGTCCCAAAGCGGGAGGTCCAGGACATGGGCTGGTTCGCCAAGGCCGAGGACCCCGAGGGGAACCTGTTCGCCATCTGGCAGGACATGTACTAGTGTAAGAGGCACGGGTCTCCCAGGTGCTCGTCCAGGAACTTCGTACGCGCGTGAAGGATGTGGTCTCGTAGAAGGTCTTCGTGTTGTACCTCTTGGTCCTCTTAGGCATCTATCTCACGAGGTTGAATAACTTGTCAGGATGGCTGTAAAGGTTCCACCAGTGCCAAGACGTTTAAGAGGCACCGAGCCCAAATACCCGCGGTGAATCGGATTGCACGTAGACTGGATACAGCGTAGCGAGAAGACCCTGGAGCAGATCAAAGGACTAATGGACAGCCCGGAGCAGGACCGCCTTGAGCTGGTGCGGGTGATGCGCGTCGCCTTCGGCGCCCTCGGTCACAGCCTCGGCGGATGGATGCAGTGGATCAACAGCCCCGAGATCATGTCCAGCTTCACACAGGAGGAGCTCCAGGAGATGGCCAAGACACTCACCGACATGGTGACCGGCTTCCTCTCCTACGACATAGAGATGACCAACAGGGGAATGCAGAAGGGGCTGGCCAAGCAGAGGCAGGCCAACCAGCAGCAGGTACGCTTCGTTATCTAGAGGATCCTGTCCCCTAAACCCGGGCCCCCCTGGGCCTGGTAGATCTCATCGACTTTTAGGACCACGACGGCCCTCGTGTGCAGCGGGCGCTCCCCCCCACGTGCGCGAGAGGTCTTAACTCCCCCGCAACGGAAATAGGTTCTCCCCTGTTGGGAAAACCTTAGGACCTTGGAGGCATTGCAGATATATGAAATGTGTCCATCGTGTCGGAGCTCAGGAGGGTCGAGATCGACGATAACCGTTGAATCCATGAGGGCCCTGTTCCGGGAGGCCTTCGGAAGCGACGGAGATGTCACGGTGACGAAGGCTAGCGGTAGGGTGAACCTCATCGGCGAGCACACGGACTACAACGACGGCTACGTGATGCCCGTCCCCCTCGACATGCACGTCTGGATCGCAGGAAGAGGCAGGGAAGACGACCTGGTGAGGGTGTACGCCGCTGACTACGGGGAGTGGGCGGAGTTTGACCTGAAGGCGATGGAGTACGACTTGGAGCATCTCTGGGTCAACTACCCCCAGGGAGTCGCATGGGCCCTTGCTGAGAGAGGCCACCAACTGCTGGGAGCCGACCTCGTCATCTCGGGTGACGTCCCCATCGGGGCAGGGCTGAGCTCCTCTGCTGCCCTCGAGGTCGCCAGCATCAGGATGTTCGGGGAGCTCTCGGGGCTCCAGCTGGACCCAGTCGAGGTCGCCTACACGGGGAAGAGGGCGGAGAACGAGTTCGTGGGGGTTCAGAGTGGCATCATGGACCAGTTCGTTGCCTCCCTGGGGGCACCTGGGAGCGCGTTGTTCATCGACTGCAGGACAGACGAGTACAAGCGCATCCCCCTCCCATCGGGGGCACGGGTCATCGTTGTAGACACCACCGTCAAGCGTGAGCTCGCGTCCTCGGCTTACAACGAGAGGAGAGCCCAGTGTGAGGAGGGCGTAAGGATGCTGAGCGAGGACATGGACGATGTAAGGGCACTGAGGGACGTCTCCAGTGAGGATTTGGAGAGGCTCGGAGCATCCCTCCCTGACCTGATCCTCAGGAGGTGCCGTCACGTGATCGAGGAGAACGCACGCGTCCTGGATGCAGTCAAGGCCCTGGAGGCAGGAGATGCCGAGAGGTTCGGGGAGCTCATGTACGCCTCCCACGAGAGCCTACGCACGGACTACGAGGTGAGCAGCGACGAGCTTGACGCCCTCGTGGATGCTGCGCGTGAGATCCCCGGAACCTTTGGGGCGAGGATGACTGGGGCGGGCTTCGGAGGCTGCACTGTCAATCTGGTTAATGAGGAGAACGTGGCATTTTTCATCGACAGAATAAAGGAGAGCTATATGAGGTCCACTGGCCTCAACGCCATCGTATACCGTGTCTAGCTAGACGGGATTTGAGTTATTCCACCAATCGGGATACTCTACTGTCCTCTCCTTGTCCCTGTAGAAGACTGTCATCCCCTCGTCCCCCGGCTGCACGATGAAGCCGTCGAGGAACGTGTACCAGTCCTCGTGGGGTGGCACACCGAACCAGTGGAACATCAGGGCGGCCACCCAGACATCGTGGCTCACGTAGACGTGGAACGGCTTCCCCCCCGCCGACGCCAGGTTCTCCAAGGCGGTCTCAGCCGCCCTCTTAGCGAACTCCACCGATGGCAGTATTATCTTAGGCGGGATCTGCCCCGACGTCCATCTCTCCATGAAGTCGGCTGCACTGTGGTCTGTGTCGGAGTAACCTGACTGGTACCGGAAGTACTCCTTCTGGTCCAGGATCGTCCTGAGGTTCATTTCCCCCACGACCTCTGACGCCCCACCTCTGGCGACTATCCCATCGTGTATCCTCTCAGCGGTCTCCTGGGTCCTCTCGTAGTAGGTGTGGAAGAATCTGTAATCCCATCCATCGGGGAGGTTCATCCCGTACTCGTAAGCAGCCTCCTTCCCTAGAGGGGTGGAGAGCGCCGCCCGTCCGTTGCTGATGTCATCGATGACGGGGCGCTCCGTGTGCCTGATATGCATCACAGTCGGCTTATCGTCGTCAAGGGCACGGCAGTGACCGAGAAGCTCAAGCGCAGCCCTCCCCCAGTCTACGGAGCCAAGGACCCGAGTCATGACAGGACATTCCATTGGAACGCTTATTTAACCTCTGCTTCACGCGCGCGCAATGGGGTGTTGAGGGCTACTCTATTATTGTCTTCCATCTGTAACGTGAGCACCCGCAGCTGTCGTCCTCGACGTCCATGTTCCTGAGGGCGTAGAGGATGGCCTCGGCGGCAGGGGGACTCCAGCGGTCAAGGAAGTTCCCGAAGGCGTCGTGCCCCGACCACTCCCGGGAGACCAGCCCCTCCCCGTAGTTGGAGATAAGCTCCAGGGCCGCGTAGCATGCCCCGATCTCCCGTGCGAAGAACACCTCGGGGACGAGGTTCATCGTCACCACGTCGATGCCCTGCTGCGTGTACCTCAGGCTGATCTCAGACGGCGACTCAAGCCGGGGGCCCTCAGCGACGCCTACTATCCCCCTGGAGAAGACCCTTGGGAACCCCGCGTTCCTGGACCCCTCCACGAGGAGCCCGCTCAGTGACGGGCAGAAGGGCTGGTGGAGGCGGTACATGGTCGACTCCACCTCAACGTCCTTCCTCTTCAGGCTCCTGGTGAGGGACTGGGGGCGCTTGGTCGTGTAGTCCACGAAGCCGTCGGGGATCACAACGTCGGTGGGGTCCAGCAGGCGGTTAGTGGAGCCACACAAGGCCGTGCCTATGATCTTCGTGACCCCTGCCTTCATGAGGACGTAGAAGAGCCTCTCACCGGCGCTGTCGGGCTCGACGTTCCTGATCTCCTGGGTGATCCCGTGGAACGGGACGTAGAGGAACTCGATGCCGTCTATGCCTGCAGTCGTGAACGGGGCCGATGGGCCGAAGGGGGTCCCGTATACGACGCCCTCCTCGTGGACCTCCACGCCGTCGAGGGCCCCCGGGAAGTCCACGCCCATGACGGCTGAGCCTCCTATTACAGCGATCTTGACCTCAGGTATGTCCATCTCAAGAGAACCCCTCTCCCTTACTCGATAAAAGCGTTGGTCGATCCGACAAGAAGAGCGCGCGCACAGTAAAGATGAATTTACAGACTACTGCATGGGTTCTGCCCTTTTATCTCGCCATGCCCCCTCCTGTAACGGTGTAAACTTGAAGGGAAACATCGTCTACTTCGAAGAAGCCAAGCCGGAGAACATGGACATCGTCCTCGACCTCGTGAAGGAGAAGGCCCAGGAGAAGGGCATAAAACACGTCGTCGTCGCCTCAACCAGAGGCATGACCGGGGTGAAGGCGGCAGAAGCCTTCAAAGGATCAGGGATCCAGATCGTCGTGGTGACCCACCAGATAGGCCCCAGGGGCCCCGAGCTCCTCCCCGAGAACGAGGAGAAGATCAAGGCAGCAGGGGGCAAGATCGTGACATGCACCCACGCCTTCGGCGGCGTCGGGAGCAGCCTGAGGAGGGTCCCGCCCAGGGTGGAGGGTCAGGCAAGGCCCGCACCGTATTGGCCAGCCTACGTCCCGTCCACGGGGGATCTCATCGCCAACGTCCTACGCCTCTTCTCCCAGGGAATGAAGGTCTGCCTCGAGATCGCCGTCATGGCCGCCGACGCGGGAGCCATACCCATCGGGGAGAACGTTATCTCCGTGGGGGGCCAGGGCAGGTGGGCTGACACAGCAATCATCATAAAGTCGGCTAACAGCACCGCCTTCTTTGACCTGGATATCGGCGAGATACTGGCGAAGCCTATATCCAAGCGGATACCCAGGAGGGAATGACCTCCAACACATCCCCCTTTTTTCAGTGAACGAAACCTATATCCCCCAAGCCGTGCACGGATGCACCATGTCAAAGATAGGCGTCAAGGTCATCAGCAAGGAGGGCCACTGCTCAGCAGGGCACGAGGTCGGCGACGAGATAGTCTTCGACTGGGACACCCACGAGATCGAGGGCAGGATCTGCCTCCACGCCCTCTACTCGGTGATGCCCAAGATCTACGCCCTCGCCCATGGAGGGGACGTGGCCTTCGCCGTCAACGAGGAGGGAGACCAGGTCGCCAGGCACGCCTGTCCCGACGGCTACAACCCCGTGATTCTCGAACTGAAGCGGCTCTGAACCCTTTACAGAGCGGAAGGGGGGGCATGCGTCACTTGGATATCACTTTGTCTAAGGCAGTTGACGCCTACGTCTCGTTCTCGATCCCCCTGATGCGAGGGCGCTGATGGGACCCCCATACAGTCTGTAGGCTAAAACTATGCTAGCTGAGGCCGCGGCCAGGATGAGCGTCGCAACCACTCGCGCATACGTGAGGTCAGGTGGAAATATCTCCCCTCCGACTGGCACTGTTATCCACACCTTAGCCGTGTCCTCCCCGCTCAAGTACACCCCCTCGTACGTCGTCGTGGCGTTGATGATCTCCGCCCTGTTCAGCGTGCCCTCCGAACCGGTGGGCTCCAGGGCCCTGAAGGCGATGACAACTGATATTGAGGCACCCGGGGCGAGGCTGCCCACCCCGGTCAAGTCGTGCCACTGCAACAAGCCGATCCCCTCGTCCACCGAGTCGGGCGCAGGCGTCGCTGACTCGTAGTCAAGCTTAGAGGGATCGTAGGTATCGTTGAGGGGAACTGTCGTGAGGGGGATGCCCCCGGCGTTGGTCACCGTCACGTTGAAGGTCACAGTCCCGTTGATGTCAGCCACCTCACCAGGAGGATTCGTCAGATCCTTTGAGACGTAGAGCTCGGGATGCAGTATGATGACCCAAGCCGCGTCGCTCCCGCTCACGTAGACCCCCTCCCCGGAGCCCATGGCGTTGATGACGCTCGCCAGGTCCTCAGTGGAGCCCGGGGTGGTGCCCTCTATGGCGGTGAACGTGATGTTCACCAGGAGGGAGCCGCCTGGAGAGAGATCTCCCCCTCCCGTGAGGTCCCCCCAGAGCAGGATCCCCCGTGTCTCATTGACGCCTTCTGGACTGGGGGACGCTGAGACGTAGTCCAACTTGGAGGGGTCGTAGGTGTCGTTGAGGGGCACGGTGAGGAGCGAGGAGCCCCCCGTGTTGGTGATGTTCACCGTGAAGACCACGGTCTCACCTATCTCAGCGGTCCCGTCCCCGGGCTCGGCGAGGTCCTTGGAGACGAGGAGGTCCGCTGTGAAGAGGTCCACCGACCAGGTGTCCTCGTTGTTCCCGGGATCGGAGTCCCTTGAGGTGGTGTTCACCACTGCGACGTTCACAAGGGGATTGGGGTCCGAGACTGAGACCGTGTGGTTGCACACGAAGAGCCAGGTCTCACCGGGGTCCAGCAACCCGTTGAGGCTCGTGTCACCGGAGACGTATGTGGCGTTTCCACAGACGTCGTCATCGACGACCACCCCCGCGGCACCGGTGTCCCCTTGGTTAGTCACTGTGTAGTTGTATGTAACCACGTCACCCAACTCTGCGGTTGCGGGTCCCGCCTTGTCCAGCACGAGGTCAACGGTCAGGGCGACCTCGAAGTCGTGGACGTACACCCCGTTTGGAGGCAAGGCGAAGGTCCTTGAGGTGATGAGGGGGTCGGCTAACGGCTCAGAGGGGTCGTCGTCGGAATAGGGGTCGAGGCTCCCCAGGTCGGGGTCGGATGAGTCGTACCTCACATAGTACGATCCGGGGGCTACGTCGGTGAACCGGTAGAACCCGTTGCCATCGGTCCCAGCTGTGTCAACGACGGAGTCGTCTGTGCCATTATAGAGCCAGACCGTGACTCCTGGCACCGGCAGGACTGGGAGGGCCGTGACGTTCTTGATGTATCCGGAGACCACCCCAGCCGAGGAGACGGTGACGAAGGCACTCGCCTCAGGCATGAGGACGTTTCCCCACGGATCGGTGCCGTTCGCCACTACCACGTTGAGGAGGTTGACCCCTGGGAAGCTGGATGCCGTGGTGTTGAACTCTATGACGATGGTCGTGGAAGGCTCCATGGTCTCGTTAAGCCACCACGTGATGACCCCGCCGTCCAACTGGGGATCCGGATTGGACACGGTGCCGTTGGAATGGGTGATCACCGTGGAGCCGTTGACGTAGACGAAGCCAGGGGGGAGGACGTCCCAGACGTCGACGCCATGGATCGTATAGTTACCTGAGCCAACTGAAGTAGTGAAGGCCACGCTCCCATTGATCGGGGAGACCGTCGGGTCGGCCATCTTCGTGGCATTAAGGGCTGTGTTGAAGTAAGCGCACTCCAGAGGGATCAGGGTGTACCCCCAGTCGTACCCAGCGAGGTTCCCCCCGATCTCAGCATAGACCGACTCCCCGTAGACGACCGTGAAGGGGAAGTCGGCGTAGAGGCGGGTGCCCGTGTTGTCCATATCCGAGGGATCGTAGAACCCGTGGGACTCTAGTCGGTCGAGGGTGACATTCTCCTCGGCCACCCCGTCCTGGTCATAGTCAGCGAAGACGGTGGTCCCGTCGAAGACAGGGGTGACGTAGAGCTGCATGTCCCAGCTGGCGTTCTTCCCACTCGGGGCGTAGGGGATGAAATAGTTATGGGTATAGCAGGAGCGATCGACGGTCACGTAGCCCCAGTCCCGGTCCCCCGTGTTCGTGCTCATGGAGACCAGGATCAGGATCCGTTCACCCTCCCTGGCGTAGATATGGACGGGAGTGGTCCCGTTGGTCATGAAGCTCGTGTCTACCGAGCCGGCGGACATGGCCTTACCGCTCCACCCCGCCGCTACGCCCCACCTAGTCTCGATCGTGACCACCGCATCCGTGACGGCGTAGACGTGGAACCTCACGTTCATCGCGGGGAAGCTCGAAGGGAACGTGGGTATCCAGTAGTCGAACCCCGTGAAGTTTGCGTCCTTGAGGGTGAAGTACCGGATGTCGTACTGCTTTCCTCCGCTCCCGATGAGGCCCACCTGCACCCTCCGGTTCGAGTTTAGGATGTCACCCTGCCATACGTGGGAGATGACGAAGCTCTCCCCCCGGCTCAGGGTCCTGTTCATTGGGGCACCCTGAAGGGTGTAGTTGATCAGCGTGCTGTCCTCGGTGGCCTGGACCACTAGGTATGTGCCCCCTCGCCTAGAGTCCGATCCGTTGAAGTCTCCAGTACCAGGCGTATCCTCGCCCACGGGAACCACATAGTTCCTCTGGGCGGAGGAGCCCCCTAGCTCCACGGGGTAGAGCTCCCACATACCAGCCACATAGTTACCATCTGGCCCCGCCTCGCTCTGACGATCAGTGGCCCCCCTGAAGACGTTGACGTGCCCCCCGGCGATGAAGAAGTAATCCCCGCCGTCGACGGGCCCCAAGGTGCCCGAGACGAGGCTGCCCCTGCCAGCTGGGGTAATCTCGTAGTATGGGGAGGCCCAGTTGTCCAGGATGAGCACTCCCCCTTTGTCGAGCTCGAAGACGGCGTCCGCGCCGGTGAAGTCCGAGCTGTTGAATGAGTAGCCGTTCCCCTTCTGGTCGACGTAGATGCGGGACTTGTTCTGGTAGGATACGATGCTGAAGACGCTGTAGGGCTGGGCGTCATCTGGGTCGAACTCCATGGCGACGTCGACGGCCTCCTTGATGATCATGGAACTGTTCCCGAGGACGTAATAGCTCTGGTAACCCGATGGCGTGAACAGATGGATGGGCTGGGCCGAGGAGCAGCCGATCAGGTCCATGCATATAAGCTGCAGGAACAGGAGAATTACTGTAACCGCTACGGTTGTCACTTTGGAGAATGGTTTCTCCATAACAATCGTTCTTTGCATTGTGGACTATTAGGAAAAACTTATAGATCAGACCTGGCTACTCCCTAACCAATGGACTGGAAAGCAGTCGATGAGAGGCTCATAAAACGAGGAGAACTCATCTTGGACCTGGAATCCCTCAGAAACCACGAA
>JADHWN010000023.1 GCA_016783455.1 Candidatus Bathyarchaeota archaeon | reverse complement strand
ATGGGGACTGCCTTTTTCCTGATTATGTCTTCGATGTCTACGGTGAGGATTAGTTTCTGCCTTGTCAGTTCCAGCTCCTCCATATGTATATACTTGTTTATACTTAGCTTATAAACTTATTGACGAGCTAAATACGTACAGATTTTATTAATATTATTTTTACGTGAAATGCAGGCTAGAGCGAATCGGAAGAAGATTACCTCTTAGGGTTTACACCATCCTTTAGATTCAACCACTCTTATGTTCTGAACTTTGCGTGTACAATATCTTAGACATACTTGGGATAAAACACAACTATGGACGGGACCGATCTTATCCTCTACAAGCTGCTCCGGTTGAACTCTTGGAATCTGTACAAGGCTCTGGCTTAGACGCTGGGGTTTGACCGCGAAGGTATCCACGTTCCCCTGTTTAAAATCCGATTTCTAACATAACTATATATTCAAACACGGATCAGATTGCCAGAGGAAAACTGATAATATGTTACCCCAATCCACGGGCCAGGCCATCAGCATAAAGAACTTAGTGAAGCGGTACGAGGACGTGACGGCCGTCGACGATCTCAGCTTCAGCGTTGAGGCAGGTGAGGTCTTCGGCCTTCTCGGCCCGAACGGAGCTGGGAAGTCCACAACTATCAACATCCTCAGCGGACTGTTGGAGCCCACGAGCGGCTCTGCGACCGTGATGGGATTCGACGTCCAAAAGGAGCCCGGGAAGGTCAAGGAGAGGATAGGTGTCTGCCCTCAGGAGCCCGCCTTCTTCCCGTACCTGACGGGGAAGGAGAACGTCGAGCTGATGGGTAACCTCCAGGACATGCCCAAGGAAAAGCTGAGGGAGCGCACCGACTGGCTCCTGGATCAGGTGGGGCTCGGGGAGGCCTCCAGCCGCCGTGCCGGGAAGTACAGCGGGGGGATGGTCCGGAGGACGAGCCTCGCCATGGCCCTGGTCCATGATCCAGAGCTCGCGTTCCTCGACGAGCCTACGGTGGGGTTGGACCCCCAGTCCCGCAGGGCGACGTGGGGGCTCATAGAGGACCTCAAGGGGAGGGGGAGGACGGTCATCCTCACCACCCACTACATCGAGGAGGCGGAGGCCCTCTCCGACAGGGTGGGCATCATCGACCACGGCAGGCTCATCGCCCTGGACACGCCTCAGGCCCTCATGGAGGAGCACGGGGCGGAGAACCTCGAGGAGGTCTTCATCAAGCTCACGGGTCGGAAGATCCGGGAGGAGGTCTGAGGATGAGGGCACAGAGAGTAACCGCCTTGGTGACCAAGGAGCTCAAGAAGCTGGTCAGGGAGCCCGCGAACCTGTTCATGGCCCTCATCTTCCCTATTGTCATGACGGTCGCCTTCGGAGCCGCCTTCGGAGGCCTGGGCTCCGGAAGCATGGACGCTACCTACACAGTGGGGATCGTGGACCTCGACGCCTCGGCCAACCCGGTCTGGGCGGAGGCCTTCAGGGAGGGCATCTCCGACACAGGCGTCCTAATCGTCCGAGAATACGGGGAGAACGAGACGGCCCACGCCGATCTGCTGCAGGGGAAGATCAACGCGTTCGTCATCCTGCCCGAGGACTTCGGTGACAGCGTCGACTCCTTCCTTGCTCACCCGGCAGACCCGGCCCTGTGGATCAACTCTACGCTGGGTCTGGCCGTCGACCAGGGTTCCATGATAATCGGCGCGGTGGTCCCGCCTCTGATACAGCAGGTCCTAGCGGTGACCCTCTTCGGGGAGCAGGCCCTGACATTGGCCCTTCCCCTCAGCATCGCGGCCCCGACCCAGGTCACGAGCTCCCACCTCTCCCAGTTCGACTACATGGCCCCGGGCCTCTTCGCCTTCTCCGCGATATTCATCACGATGCTCGTCGCCCAAGCGTTCTCCACGGAGAGGGAGCAGGGGCTGCTCCGGCGGATAAGCATGACCCCGACCTCCTCCTCGGAGGTGATCGTTAGCCAGGTGATCTCCAACATGATCACGGGCGCCACCCAGACGGCCATCGTCTACCTGTTCTCGGGCCTGATGGGCTTCAGGTCTCAGGCGACGGTCGCGGGGATAGCGTACGCGTTCGTGATCATCCTCTTCCTCGTACTATGCAACGTGGGCTTCGGCCTCATCACGGCGTCACTGGTGAAGAGCTCCGGGGCGGCCACGGGCCTCTCCTTCCTCTTCATACTCCCCCAGATGTTCCTGGGGACCTTCGTCCCCAACACGGGGGGGATCGGACGCTTCGTGCCCAGCTACTACGTCACGGACGCCCTCACATCCCTCTTCCTGAGAGGGGCGCCGCTGTCAAGCCCGGTGATCCTGATGGACCTGCTCGTTGTAGCTGTGGTCGGCGTCGTGACGATGGTCGTGGGCATAGTCGTCTTCCAGAGGTTCGGGGGAGATTAGCCCCTTGAGCTCCTCGGTGTAGTCCATGGACAGGATCTTCCCTCCCCTCATCGAGATGGCCTCGTGGATGCTGAAGTCACTGTCCACGGCGACTATCTTCCCGTTCAACAGGACCCGGTCGGCCTTCTCACTCATAATCGAACCTCATCCCTAGATAGTTTGTGGATAGAAAAAAGGAGGGAGGTCTCTACCTTGAGACCGCGCCTGCTATCGAGACGGAGGCTATGAAGGCGCCGAAGGCCTTCAAGTAGTCGTCGAGGACGAACCTGATGGTCCTGCCGTCGACCCGCTCCGCCGTGGGCATGAACTCGACGCCGTCGGCCATCACCGCGTTGGTGAACTTGACGTACATCTCGATGGGCGGCTTGAAGGCGAAGGGCTCGATGGAGCCGATCTTCCCCATGGCCTCGATGGCCCCCTTCCTGATCATCTCCCTCGCCACATTCGGGTGGAGGGTCTTAGCGGCGGTTCTGGAGACGGCCTCCTTGACGGCAACGGTCACGATATCAGGGTTGAGGGCTTCGGCCTCCTTGGTGACGGCTAGGTCCCCGGCAACCATGACCAGTGGCACACCGTAGTAACCCGCCACAGCGCCGTTGAGGGCCGTCTCCCCGATCTCCATCCCGTTGACGGTGAGGCTGGCGATGGCCCTCCCCGAGTATGTGTGGGAGAGGATGCCGCGTAGGGTCCCCTTCATGGAGTGGTACCCGACGAACATCGTGGCGTCGTAGGTCTCATCGATTCCGCAGATCTGGGAGAGGGGCTTCGGGGTGCCCCTGACGAGGGTCGCGGCCTCGTGGAGGTCCTCGGGCTTCATGTTCTTCATGCCGCCGTGGCCTTCGGAGACGCAGATCTCGGCGTCGGCGACCTCGAGGATTCCCTCGATGGCGGCGTTGACGTCCTTGACCATTAGGTCCCTGCCGAGCCCGTAGTCTGACTGGGTCGAGCCGGTCATGTTCCCCGAGACGATGCTGGTGATCCCCTCCATGTCCACGGAGATGAGCACCTTGAGTCTCTTCTTCGACATATCAACCGTAGGAACCGTTGATCATATCTGGGTATTAAACTTGCGAAGGGCACGGAGGCGCGATGCCAACCGACGAATCCTGCGTGGGATATTCCAACTACGCAGTGGGGAAATGCGTTATCGTCACGGTCTACGGTATGCTCCCATCGACAGGAAGACCATGGAGATGAGCACGCCCAGCGCCAGCGAGACAATGGGGAACCCAGGTATACCTGTACCGGTTGTCTCCTCTTCCTGCTGCTCTTCTTCCGGCTCAATCACCGCTGCCTCCCTCTCCTCCCACGTCCCCTCGACGGGGTCCAGTACCCAGAGGTCGTCGAAGGGCGGGTCATCAAACGATCCCATCCCTCCGAAGAGGACAATCTTCTGATGTGCACTGTCGTAGGCCAGGGCCGAGTTGGCCCTCGCCTCAGGCCCCTCCTCGAATTCCTGTCTCTCCCATGTTAGGTGATCTGTGTCGAAGAACCAGGTATCGTTTCTCTTTGAGTCGTCACCCATGGACCCGCTGAAGACGACCATCTTTCCCCTGACCTCGTCGTAGGCCATCTGGTGCCAGTACCTTGAGGGTAGGGAGGTCGCCTCATCTACCTTGGTCCAGCTGTCCGTCGGGTAGTCGTAGACCCACACCCCGTCGCTGTAGCCGTGGCTTCTCAGGTCCGGGATGGACCAGTGCCCCCCGTACATGACGACCCTGCCGTTCCTAGAGTCGTAGACCATGTGGTGACCGTACTGTGGGAGGGGGCCCTCATCGGGGTCCATCTGCCTCCAGTTGCCCACGCCAAAGTCGTACACCCAGACATCCCTTGGATGGCTGTCATCCCGGCAGTACCCGTCGTGGAGGATCACGACCCCGTTCTCCGGGTCGTAGACGATGGCGGCGTCGCTCCGCGGGGATGGGCTGTCGGGCGGGTCCAGCTCAGTCCAGACGTTTCCTTCGATATCGTACATCCAGGTGTCGGAGATACGGTCGTTCGCGCTGAAGCCCCCGAACAAGAATAGTCCGTGGGTCTCGGGTACGTAGACCATCATGAAGTTGAATCTTCCTGAGGGCCCCGGGCCGCAGTCTATCTCCGTCCACGTGTTCGACGCGTAGTCGTATGCCCAGAGGTCGTTGAAGAAGGTGTATCTGTTCTCGTAGACCGCCCCGCCGAACAGGAGGGTGCGCTCGTTGACGGGGTCGTAGACCATCCTGTGTCCGAACCTGGGAGTAGGGCGGCTCTCCGCTTCAGCTCCCTCGGTGACAGGGGGGAGCAGGGCCATGAGGAGGGTCAAGATGAGGATCGTCTTCGCCTTTGAGGAGATCAAACCGGTTCCTTTGAACCTACATACTTTCACTATTAAGATCTGTTAAGGACACGTATTACGATTCCAGTATCTCTCCTCATGGAGCCTTACCGGTGGCCTCCGGAGCGTAGTTTCAGTTTCACAATAACTTGTTAGTGGAAAAGAACTCTATTCCATTTCAGTTATAAACCGCACATTTCACCCATAGTTGAGCGCTCATGAGCGGAAAGACATACGCACTGATGTTCATAGGCATAATTCTGGGCGGCTGCGTCGGATACGCGGCCAGCCTAGTGTATATACCCGAGGCGGTAGACAACTACTTCCCCGATAACTATCGGGCTAGGTTTGACGGGCTCACAGAGATGTACCAGGATCTGAGGGGGATGTACGATGGCGCGGTATCCGAGATCGAGGGCTTGGGCGAGGATGTCGCGGGCCTTCAGGCCTCCATTGACGAGCTTCAGGGGCAATACGACGACCTCGACGAGGCCCACACGGACCTGGAGGGGGACAACGCGGCCCTGCAGGAGGCGTACAGCGCCCTAACGGATGAGCATGAGGCCCTGGGGGAGACCCTCAACGAGACCCAGGAGAGCTACGACACCCTCCTCATGCAGTACATGATAGTCACGGGCACGGCGCCCTTCACCCCCCAGACCCCCCCTGAGGGAACCATCAGGAAGGACTTCACGTGGGCCTACGGTGGCGAGACCTGGGCCATCACCCTCTACATCCCCGAGCACCTCTACGACTACTACAGCGACAGGACCCGGGTGCCCACCGCGGACTACTCCGTCTATGTCACCCACCCCCTGGACGACGAGTATCTGACCTCAATCATCGGTGAGTTCGACGACATCGCCTCGGCCGAGGGCTATGACGAAGTCCAGCTCGTTGAGCTGGTCGTCGCGTTCGTCCAGAGCCTGCCGTACACTTCCGACGATGTCACCACGGGATTCGACGAGTACGCCCGGTACCCCATCGAGACGCTGGTGGACGGGGGCGGTGACTGCGAGGATACCTCCATCCTGACCTCGGCCCTCCTGGATGGCATGGGATATGGCGCGGTTCTCTTCAGCCTCCCGGAGCACGTCGGCGTCGGCGTCGACGTGGACCACGAAGGGACCTACTGGCTCTACGAGGATGTGAAGTACTACTACGTGGAGACCACCGGTGAGGGATGGGAGATTGGAGAGCTCCCCGAGGCGCATCAGGGCCACTCCGCAACCGTCTACCCCATCATCCCGGTACCCATAATAACCCACGACTGGACGGGCTCAACGGTGAACCACAAGCTCATGCTCGTAGCCGATGTTCAGAACGTCGGCACCGGGGACGCTGAAAACTTCAAGCTCTTCGTGGCGTACGAGGGGGAGGAGGGCGAGATCTGGAACGCCGTTGAGAGTAACTTCTTCGACCTGGCAGTAGGGGCGGAGACTTCAATAGAGATAATGGCCAACGAGCCGAGGGGTGTCCACACCCGGATAGTGGTCAGGGTCCTCGACGCCTGGGGTGACGTGATGGACGAGACCCACTCGACCTGGTTTGACACGAGCTAGCTGACGGCCTTCAGCCTGTCCCTGAACCTCTCCCTGAGCTTCAGGATCTTGGGGTCAATGACCATCCTGCAGTAGGGCTGCCCCCTGTTCCGCTCGTAGTAGTCGATGTGGCCCTCCTCGGCCCTGTGGAACGCCTCGTAGGCCTCGACCTGGGTCACTATGGGGGTCTTCAAGATCTTTTCACCGTTGAGCTCCTCGATGACCCCCTCGGTAATCCTTCTCTGAGCGTCGTCATGGTAGAACACGACTGACCTGTACTGGGGACCCACGTCCGCTCCCTGGCGGTTCAGGGTCGTGGGGTCGTGGGTGGCGAAGAATATCTCCAGTATCTCCCTGAACGTGATGACCTTGGGATCGAATGTCACCTGCACGACCTCAGCGTGGCCCGTCCTCCCGGAGGAGACACGCCCGTAGGTCGCGTCCTCTGGTCTGCCCCCGGAGCACCCGGATTCCACCTTGAGGACGCCCTCAATGCTGTTGAACACCGCCTCTGTGCACCAGAAGCAGCCTCCTCCCAGGGTCGCCACCTCCCCCTGCATCTCTGAGTCCATCTAATCAAGGATCGAGGCGGGACGGCCGCTGTTTAACGTTGCTTAACCCTGAAAACACGTGTTGGGAGAAAAGAGTTGGGTGTAAAAGCCGCTCACTCGTAGTAGAAGGGGAAGACGCTGTACACCTTGGCGGCTGTGACCAGGTTGATGGTCGTCACGTACTCGTTGGACTGGTGCAGCTGATCCCTGAGCATGGGGCCGAACAGCAGGTTCGGGATGCCGTCGGGGTGCCTCTCGGTCTTGATGTTGCGCTTGATGGAGATGGCGTCGGTCCCCCAGGGCATTAACGTCAGGGGAGGCCTCTCGCCCGTGACCCTCTCGACGGCCTTCACGAGGGAGATGACCGAGGGCTCATCGGCCTTCTCGTAGTACCCCACGCGGGGAGCCGCCCTTGCCGTGAGGGTCACGCCGGGGACATTCGCCTCGGCGACGAGCTCCTCCAACCGCTCCTTGACCTTCATCGCGTCGATCCCGGGAGTCAACCGTATGTCAAAAGAGCACTCCGCTTTCTCTGGGACCACGTTGCCCTTGACGCCTCCGTGGAAAATGTTTAGGCTCGGCCCCGAGGGATAGTAGAACAGCCTCTCGACGGCCTTCCTCTGCTCGTCGTCGAGGGTGTCGTCCTTCAGCATGTACTCCTTGGTGGACTCCAGGATGGGCTCCAGGTCCGCAGGCATCTCGAGGCGGAACTCGCTCAGCCTCTTCACGTAGGGTATGACCTTCAGCAGCTTGTCGATGGCGTTGTCACCCAGGTAGGGGGTGCTCCCGTGGGCGGTCTTCCCCTCCGCTACGAGCCTGCTCCCGATGCCCCCCTTGTGACCGATGCCGACGTTGACTTGGCCGGGGTCGCATCCGCTCGCGTCGCCGATGATGGCCACCTCGCCCTCGAATATCTGCTCATCTGCCAGCCACCTCGCTCCCGCGCCTCCCCCGACCTCCTCGTCCGAGGTGAACCAGAAGTCCATGTCATGGGGGCAGTCGACCTCGCTGAGGACCCGCGCCGCGATCATGGCGGAGGCGTTGGAGCCCTTCATGTCGCTCGCGCCCCTCCCCCAGACCTTCCCGTCCGCGACCGTCCCACTGAAGGGGGGATACTTCCAGCTGTCGGGCTCCCCCACGGGGACGACGTCGTTGTGCCCCACCCAGAGTATCTTCCTCCCCGAGGAGCCCTTCACCCGGACGACGATGTTAGGCTTCCCCTCGTCCCTCTGGTAGACCTGGTTGTCTATACCGAGCCCGTCGAAGTAGCCCTTGATGTACTTGACGCAGCCGTCGGTTCTGCCTTCCGGGTGATCGGAGGGGCGCTGTATGAGCTGCGAGCAGACCTCGACGACCTCCTCGCTCAGGCCCTCTACTTTTAACAGAGTTTCTTCTATGGACATTTCACGTACGCCTTCTACTAAGGTACGGTGTACTAGATATAATTTCAACAGCCGTGAACGAGGCCAACGGGCCTAGAGCTGCTCGGGGTCGAACCTTGGAAACGAGAACTCACTCATTCTCGTCGAGGAAGGCAACGATCTCCTCCATCGAGGTCTTGAGCCGCGCGTAGGTGCTGTTGATGAGCTCCGTGAGGCCCTCGGAGCTCCGCATCCTGTCCAGGTATCCCTTTGCCCTCTCAGCCATCTTAGCGAGCTCGTCACGTGGGACCACGTTCGAGAGCCTCTCCAGGAAGGCGATCTCCCCCCTCCTCCCTTCCAGCTGCCTCTCGCAGTGGGAGATCTCCCACTCGTACGCCGGGGCCTTCGCCTCATACTCCCCCTCGAACAGGTCGTTCAGCGTCTTCTTGACCTCCAGCTCCCCGAGGCTGATGTATGCCCTCTCCAGCCCCTCCTCGAGGGAGTCCAGGTCCCTGGCCTGGGCCAGCCTCTCTTTCCTCTGGTCCATGAGCTGGCGCCACCTCGCGTCGTAGCCCTCGTGCAGCCTCTCGAAGTTCTGCTCCGAGATCCGTCCTTCGAGGAGCTGGCCCACAGACCAAAGCTTCATGTTTATGCTGTTCGCGAGGTTCCGCATCAGGCCCATGAGCGCCTCGTCCGGCTCGAAGGCTTGGTCCTCCTCTTCCAGCTGGGGCTCCATGGCGGGGGCCTTGACCTCATCTTCGTTCCTATCAGGTGTGTCCACTGTCTCAGGTGGCTCGTTCTCGTGTGACTCTTCCATGGGCTCTTCGGGCTCAGCGCTCTCTTGGGTGTCCTCGTTCATTGCTTCGCTCTCCTCATCCGGTTTCGACTCGGGCTCTGCTTCAGGTTCGGTATCCTCGCTCTGGGGGGCCTCTATGTCCGCCGGCTCCAGACGGAAAACCCCGCTCTCGTCAGGGGGGTGTCCGTCGCTGACCGCGTCTCCGTCCGAGCCGTCCCCGCTCATGTGCTCCTTCATCAGCTCGAACATGGGGTAACCGCATTTGAGGCAGTAGATCGACAGCGGGACGGAGTCCTTACAGTTGGGGCACTTGACGATCCTGACGCCGGAGTCGCCCTTTGCGTCTTCATCCGACGAGTAGTCGCCCTTTGGCCTATTCTGCATTCCAGAACCTCCCCTAAGCGTATCATGGGCTTTGGCGAATGTAGTATTTAATGAAAATTAATCGATGTAACGTGTCAGGCCTATTTCTTTCAAGACTAGGACACGGAACCATACCCCTTATTTAGGGGGATATGGGTCGGTCGGCACCCTTACGAGGACACTACATCGCACCTAGAACTTGGGCGGTGGTAAGGTCTAGAAACATGCACAAACATCTGACGCGTATCTTAATCCCCTGGTGATGAGTGGAATGGAAAACGGTGACCTAGCTCAGCTAAAGGCCGTCTACGACGAGCTATGGCGTGACGCCAAGACGATGGTGAAGGACATGAACAGGAGCATAAAGTCGGTCTTCCTCGTCGGATTCTTCATGTTGTGGGGGGCCGGCATGCAGTTCCTCTCGGCCCACCAGGTCTACATGAAGATCCTCGGGGGCTCCACGAGGTGGCTGGACCAATTCTACCTATACGCCATCTCTTTCGGCGTCGTCGTGATGATCGCTGGCGGGATCTGGACCCTACGCGCTTACAGCGAGCTTAAGAAGAGATACGCGAGACTATCCGAACTGGAGAAGGCCCTAGAGGACTAGAGAATGACTTCCCGAGTAGCCCCTCCGCCGTCCAGGGCAGCGGAGAGGCTGAAGGAGTACCTGGATATTTTTGATTCAGCCGACGCCCAGCGCGGTAGGACCCTGAGGTACGACATCTACAGGAGGGCGGGGAACCAGTGGCAGACGGACCGGGTGATAGGCTACCTCGAGGAGAACGGCCTCATCGAGGGGAGCAAGGAGGAGGGCTACCGGAAGACGGAGAAGGGCGAGATGTGGCACGATATCCTGAAGAGGCACAGCGACCTCGTCGGCGTGCTGACCCGGGAGCTGAGCGGGGACAGACGAAAGAGACTGTGACCGTTATCACATACTAGAATCGCAGCGCTAGGAATGGGGTTTAACCTAACTTGGCTTCTGAGGCATCTACAACCTTGAGTAGCTCTGAGCCCAGCTCCGTCAGCTCGAACTTGGACCCGAACCTCCTGAGGATCCCGTGCTCGCAGAGCCTCCTCCTCGTCCCCTGGGGCACCGAGTCCACGATGACCCCGTTCTTCATTAAGCTCAGAAGGGAGTTCCGGTAGTAGTGGAGCATGTTGCTGACGCTCCTGTCCATCGCCCACTTCTCCACATCAGGGGCTTGATGGTCCATATCGTTCTGGACTTCAGAGGTGATCTATATCAGTAATACGGCTTTGAGGTGCATCATCCGGTTCTCCATGGGACTCAACAGAGATTATAGAAGTGTCGGGGGCGGGATTTGAATCCCCGCACTCTTTCCTTCTAAGACTCGAATCCCCCTGGATGCTATCTGTAGGAGGTTGTCGAAATGCAGATACTTTTTACGGTTCCAGCAGCATCTTCTCCAGCAGTCTCTCAGCGCGGGCGGTGTTGAAGACCGCGCACTCACAGCACTTGCCCATGATCTTCGCAGCCTCGGCGGGGGTCAGCCTCCGCATCTTCACGTAGTCGATCATCTTGTGGATGAGGTTGAAGGAGACAAGGCCGTGGCCGCAGAGAGTGTTTATGGTGAGCACATCCCTCTCGGGGAGCAGGTCGGAGGCCCCCCAGAAGCCTAGGGACTGCTCGACGCTGTGCCGCTCCGTCCCCCCGGCCCGGCAGCACTCCCGGACCCCGTCGAGGAGCCCGCTGACGTTGATGGAGATCCCCAGGTCCGCCTCGATGAGCTCGGCGATCACCGCCTTCAGGGTATCGAGGTCCGTGAAGACCGCGCCCGATGTCGCGCCGTCCTTCAGGTTGGCGATCAGGTCAGGGAAGGCCACGTCGTCCTGTAGGACGGATCCCCACTTGCTGCTCCCGATGTTGACGGGGCCGTATTTCTGGCATATGCGTAGGAACTCGTGGATCTTGGGCGCCGATCCATCCCGGGTGATATCTCTCGCCAGGGAGACGAAGATGACGTAGTCCCCCTTGAGGTCTTCCTCGGTCCCCTGCCTGTGAAGCGTGTTGGTCATCAGTCAGCCTCCTGGAAGAGGGGTCGACCCAGCCCAAGGTTGGTCTTCCCGTTCGGTGAGAGGGTGTAACCGGCCTCCTCGACCCATCTCTGGTGGGGGACGGAGCCGTCGGGGAGGCATCGGGATGCGACGCCGACGCTGAAGACGGTGTCGATCTCCTTCTGGACGGCTTGGAGGGCGTTGAGGTACTCGGGGATCCTCTCCAGCCTGGTCTTGGCCTCGATGATCGCTGAGAGGACCTTCTCGTCGAGGACCTCCTGTTTCATCTTCCCGGTCTTTACGTCCTCCATGAGCTGGGTCACCGGGTTGAAGGGCTCGAACTCGGCCCCGAGGGGGGCCAGGGCCATGGCCACCGTCTCGACGTCCCTGAAGTGGGCGCCGGTTCCGGGGCGGCCCAGCTCCACGACGATCCCCGCCTCCCCGCGGCCGAGGCGGCCTGTGACGTCGTTGGTCTTGATCTCCTCGGTGCCCCGTCCTCCAACCCCTGTCCCTTTGTGGACCACTGTGGGGTCGCTGAAGTCGGCCCGGAGGCTCCTGGGGTACTCTAGCTCGGGGGGCTCCAGGGCGCCCGTGGGGCAGACGTCCACTTGGGCCATGTACTGGAGTCGGAAGGCGGAGAGGAACCCGCGCACTGCCCCCACGAGGGATGCGGCGTACCCCTCGTCTCTCAGCACCCTGTAGCAGGTGGAGCACTCCACGCACTCGTCCTGGTCGACGACGGATACCCCGTTCGAGTTCAGTGAGATGGCCCCCATGGGGCAGACGGCGTGGCAGTTGCCGCAGCCGACGCATTTACTCTCGTTTATCTCCATGATGTCTTTCCCCCGGCATCCCTCGCAGGTGAATCGGACGCCCTTTTCGAAAAAGGCTTAGGAGATGTAAAAGACATTTGATCGGGAAGCCCGTAAGGGAGATAGTTGCCACGGGTCTGGCAATTCCGAGAAAACCTCTATTCTAGGCATCTTCTAGAGGAAGGAAGAGTCCCGGGGACGGGATTTGAATCCACGCCCTCTATCCGGCCTGGGCGCTGGCGTCGCTATTTTTTTCGTACAGTAATCTATATTACATTAATCTCTAATCAAGCATCTAGGAAGAATGAAAAACAGGTATCTGGAGCCGAGGAGAATTGAGTTCCTCGTCACATATCTGTGCAACGGTAGATGCATCCACTGCTACTCCACCAAACAAAGTGATGACTACCCTCTACACATCGACTCCCCCCTTGCTGTGGACATCGTGGAAAATGTGGGCCGTGTTTTTGATGTAGAGTCGGTCATGACCTTCGGAGGGGAGCCCATGCTCTTCCCTGAGGTTGTCTACTCGATCCATCGTGAGGCGACCCGTCAGGAGGTATCCAGCAGGGAGTTGATCACCAATGGCTGTTGGTCGGACGACATCCGGGTCGTAAGGGAGATCGCCGACGGCCTGGAGGACTGCGGGGTGAACCAGATCTCCTTCTCGGTAGATGCCTTCCATCAGGAGCACATCCCCATCGGCAGGGTCAGAGCCGCTATCGAATCGTGTCTGGAGGCTGGGATCGAGGATCTCGCCTTGAACCCCTGCTGGCTAGTCTCGGAGGACGACGACAACGAGTACAACCGGGAGACCAGATCCATCCTCGATGAACTTTCAAGGCTCTCCGTTAGGGTGTCAGGAGGAAACGTTGTGGAGCCCTCGGGGTTGGCCCTCGTGAACTTGGGGGAGTTTCTGCCTCCGAGGGAGAGGTTGCCCCCCGGTGGGTGCGGAGACATGCCCTACACAGAGCCCCTCGACAGTGTGAGCTGCATCTCGGTCGAGCCCGATGGCAGGGTCGCCGTCTGCGACGAGCTCTACCTCGGGGATGCCTCGGAGAGCGATATACTGCGGCTGATAGAGGGCTACGATCCGTTCGAGGTGCCCGAGATGAGCGCCATCATCGAGGGTGGTGTGGAGGGTTTAGCCTCGTTGGCGACGGCCAGAGGCGTTGAGCCCGACCCCGAGGGATACTACTCAGTTTGTCACATGTGCACCGATCTACGTTGGCGATTGAGGACCCGCTTTAGATCTTGAACATGAGATTATGACATATTATAGAATCCAGATTGCGCCAGTACTGTTATTTCAAAAGTTGGGTGCGGGATTCGAACCCACGCTCCCTATCCGACCCGGGCGCCGATGTCCCCAATTTCAAGCCTACCGGTTACGGGGAGAAGCCCTCATCCACCTCGTCATCGATGGCGTT
This sequence comes from Candidatus Bathyarchaeota archaeon, assembly GCA_016783455.1. Lineage (GTDB taxonomy): Archaea > Thermoproteota > Bathyarchaeia > TCS64 > TCS64 > BS750m-G28. The sequence goes on along the minus strand of JADHWN010000023.1, from coordinate 17,262 downwards.
CCTGTTGCCCTCGGGGACGAGGAAGTGGATCATGGGCATGCGGACGCAGCCGTCTATGATGACCATCACTATGAAGGGGGCGAGCAGGCTGACGCGGTCCCACAGGAAGCCCCCCAGTATGGAGGCCGGCACCGCGAGGGCGTTGAAGGCGCCGTTGCTGAGGGCTGTCATCCGGCTGCGCTTGTCGGAGGTCACCAGCTCGGCCTCCTTGGCTGACCAGGCGATCCCGGTGGCGTCGTTCACGCCCATGAGTATCCAGGAGAAGATGAGGGAGAGGACTCCTCCACCGAGGAGGAATATGACAGTCGCCGCGTACATTATGAGCCTGCCCGCGATGATGACCCTCTTCCTCCCGACGTAGTCGACCATCCTCCCCATGTAGGGCGAGCACATGATCTGGGTGGCGCCCCTCACCGTAACCATGTAGGCGATTATCATCGCCGAGGCGCCGTGGACGGTGGCGGCATAGACCATCCAGAAGGGGCCCGCCATCCCGATGGAGATGGAGCCGAGGCTCTTCATGAGCACCCACGAGCGAACCCCCTCGGAGCCCAGCACCCCTCTGTAGTCGTCGATCATAACCCTCAGGGAGCGGGGCACGGCTCTCGTCGGCCTCTCCTCCTTTTTCAGGTATCTGAGGACGAAGAGCCAGGTGGTAACGAGGAGGACGAACTGCAGCCAGTACAGCGGGCGGATGCCGACCGCCGTCAGGCCCCCAGAGCTCGAGACGATCACTCCGCCGATGAGCCCCGCGAATAGGATGGGTATCAGGACGAAGACGTTCACCAGTCCATAGACGGTGCCCCTCTTCCTGTTGCTGACGCTGTTGGCGTACATCGCCCCCCAGGCTGGCTGGATGATGCCGTCGGCTAGGCCCCCGAGGGCGAAGGCGGGGAGGAGCAGGGTCCAGCTCCACGCGGCTCCATATATGAGAGGCACCAGCAGGGCGATGAATGAGCCGATGAGGAAGACGGCCTTCCTTTCGGTCCTGTCGCTGACCCAGCCCGTGAGCAGTGTGAAGGTCATGCTCATGGCGAGGCTGAGCGAGTTGAGGAGCCCCAGCTGGGTGCCCGTCGCGCCGAGGGCTATGATGTAGAGGGAGCTGTAGGGGTTCAGGTTGTAGACGAAACTAGTTACGCTGGACCTGGCCACCATCACCCTGAGGTTGGAGGGCATCCCCCTCAGGAAGGCCACGAGATCGCTGACCCCGCCCATTCTGCTCCTACATCCTCCAGTCTTTAAGCGTCGTAGAGTCTAAGATATCAACAATTCGGCTCAATAACCCAGGGGAATAGTCCCTTTCCTTGGGCGTTCGATCTAGGCGCGAGCCATATTTTACACATTCTCGTAATCAGTGATGAGATGTAGGACCATGGATGCAAGAGATGAGGCAAGAATCCCAACAGCTATTTATCAACCATGAGGGGGGCCTCAACCTATATTCAGCGGTATGCCCAAGTCAAAACCACAATCCTAAACCAGCCGCATGTGCGAAGATTACTGGGGAGGGATTTGAACCCACGCTCTATATCCGGCTAGGGCACTGGTGTCGTAAACCTCTGGATATTATAGATCGCCTTAATACTTAGTTTTTAAATTCATATAATAATAAATTAGGGTGATTTTGAATCCATGTTAAATAGGGCAGTGTTATATTATTGACGAAAGAATTATCGAATGACATCATACCTGATGTGAATTATCATCTCACCAACCAATGTAATATGATGTGCAGGTTTTGCTTTACGAGATTACAAAAAATAAACCAAATTCCACTCAAACAGAGTCTGATGCTAGTAAAACAACTTAGTGAGTTTGGCTTTAATAAAATAAACTTCGCTGGAGGTGAGCCTTTGATATGTAGTTGGTTACCTAATTTGATTCATGCTGCAAAATCAGGGGGTATGACAACTTCAGTCATTACTAACGGTTCTTTACTGAAGGAGAAATGGATTAGGAAAGTAGAACGCAGTCTTGATTGGATAGGTGTCAGTATTGATAGTTTAGTACCTGAAACCAATAAAAAACTTGGTCGCTTTGTCTCTGATGGTAAAGTACCCGACAGAGAATTCTATCTTGGACTAGGTAAATTGGTGAAAAAATATGAATTTCTATTTAAGGTCAATACCGTTGTCACTTCATTAAATTGTAAGGAAAAACTTCATGATATGATATATACATTAAGGCCTAACAAATGGAAAATTTTCCAAGTTTTACCTATATTATACGAAAACGATATGGTAATTGACGATCTTCAGATATCAATAATAGAATTTCAGGAATTTTTACACAATCACACAGATCTTAGATGCGTCACTAAGATTATTCCCGAGGAAAATAAAAAAATGATTGGTACATACTTAATGATTGATCCTTCAGGCCGCTTTTTTGACAATGTTTTAGGATACTATCGTTTCAGTGACCCGATACTTGATGTAGGGTTGGAGGCAGCACTAGGGCAGATCGAATGGAACATTGAAAATTATCATCAAAGAACAGGTCGTTTTTAGTTCCTGATAGATTCCCAAACCCCTCGAATGAGAAAAGAAGAGTGCCGGGGGCGGGATTTGTACCCACGCCCTCTATCCGGCCTCGGCGCTGGTTCCGTCACCTTTATTCTTCAAAAGTAATTCAGCTCTTTTTTCGGGTGAAAGGAAAAAAGTTAGAAGGGTGCGAATATGCCGACGAAGACTATCCACGACAGGATGGTCTTGGCCACGAAGCTGAGGATTATGTAGAACCGTTCCCCGTAGAGGTAGTCCTTCCAGCGTCCAACGCCCATGTACTGCAACACCATGTTGAGGGCGAAGATGTTGAAGATCACGAAGTAGAAGGCTATTATAAGGTAGACGAAGTTGGGGGGCTCCAGCCCCGTGGACATGATGGCTGAGACGAAGTAGACGAAGAGGACCACCCAGGGGGTGGCCCCCGAGACGCATCCCAGTATGAAGGGGGACCAGTCGGTCTTCTCAGTCTCCTGGTTTAGGACCTCCATGAGGTAGCCGAACCCGATCATCATCGCGTTGAGAACGAAGATCATCACGAGGGACCAGAGCTCCCAGACCCCCGTCAGGAAGCAGATGAGGACCATCATGATGGAGCTGGAGACCGAGTACTCGTACCACCTGTAGGGGTTCATCCCCTTCCGGAGGGCCTCGTTGTACCTGCCGTTCAGCGGGAAGGCTATGAGGAAGTGGGCCAGCGAGGAGAGGAGGGGGAAGGAGGCCAGTATTACGCCCAGGTTGCCGATGGTGAACGCGACCTGTGGGTTTGGGAGGACCTCGAAGATGGGTGGATTTGTGCTTAGGATGTTGAAGTCGAGGTAGATGGTGTAGATGTCCCTCTCCCACTCCAGGAGCAGCCCAAGGTAGAGCATCAGGGCGCCCTGCACAAGGTGCAGCACGCCGGCGGCGATGTTGAAGCGCCTGAGGTTGTTGAAGGAGATCGGTGAGTTCGCTATTATCTCACGTCTTTCAGCGGAGTTCAAGATAAAACAACTTATTTACTCTGGAATGAAGGTTAATGAACCTTTTTGAGATCCTAGGAAACGTATATTCCCCGCGGTCCTGCAGCCTTAGACATCAAGGATGGGCCAGAGTCTCCGAAGATACCTACTACTGATTCCGTCCAGCGTGTTCTTTTTCATAGTGGTCCCCATTGTCACGTTGTACTCGGGGAGGCTTATCGATGAGACATTGATATTAGAGATAAACATGTGGCCCAATGCAAGCGCGGCGATGGGGGCGCTTTTCTTGCTCTTGGGGGGCTACTTCGTCTTAGAGTCCATCCGTGTCCTGCTGGTGACCGGTGGGGGGATCCCGTTAGGGGATCTTATTCCCTCGGATCAGTCGGAGGCCCTCGTCAGGGATGGGGTCTACTCCATGACAAGGAACCTCATGCTCTTTGGCTATCTCCTTGCCCTCAGTGGGGGCGGCCTCCTGACATCGTCGTTCAGCACGGCCTTCATATCTCCCCTCCTTTATACAGCCCTCTGGACGGCCTGGATCAAGGGGCGTGAGGAGCCGGCCCTGGAGAGGAGGTTTGGTGACGAGTACCACAGGTACAAGGAGGAGACACCCTTCCTAGTTCCCAGGCTGTTCCCAAGGAGGCGTTGACCTGTCCCAGATAGGGAGTTACCCCGCAGAGTCTACTTCTTCAGCTTGTCCTTGAACCGTTCCCTCAGCTTGATGATCTTGGGGTCAATGACAAGCTTGCAGTAGGGCTGGCCGCGGTTCCTCTCGTAGTAGTTCAAGTGCTCATCTTCCGCCCTGTAGAACGCCTCGTAGGGCTCCAGCTTGGTCACTATGGGCTTGTCCCATATCTTATCGCCGTCGAGTTCCCCGATGACCTTCTCGGCGGTGGTCCTCTGCCCCTCATCGTGGTAGAAGACGACGGACCTGTACTGGGGTCCCACGTCCGAGCCTTGGCGGTTCAGGGTCGTGGGGTCGTGGGTCGCGAAGTAAATCTCAAGGATCTCCCTGAATGTGATGGCCTCGGGGTCAAAGGATAGCTGCACCACCTCGGCGTGCCCAGTCCTCCCGGTTGACACCCATCGGTAGTTGGCGTCCTCAGGCCTGCCCCCCGAGTAGCCGGGCTCGACCTTGAGGACCCCCTCGATGCTGAGGAACACGGCCTCTGTGCACCAGAAGCAGCCCCCTCCCAGGGTGGCCACCTCGACACGTTGATCGTCCATACTATCAAGATTCGAGGCGGGATGGTCGCAGTTTAACCTTACGCAGCATGGACTTACTCGCCCCCATACTCAGGGAAAAGGTGTAAATAACGTCATTCCGTGGAGAACTTAGGTGAAGATCTATGGTTGAGACGCCCAGCTACGAGGTTGTCGGGGAGATGGATGGGGTCGAGGTCAGGCTGTATCCACGGCTCATACTGGCGACGGTTATGGGGGACAGTGGCGGCAACCCCTTCAGGCTGCTCTTCCAGTACATCTCGGGGGGCAACTCGGGGGGCAGCAAGATCTCCATGACGGCCCCCGTCCTGACGCCGGAGCGCATCGAGATGACCGCCCCGGTGATCAGCGAGGGCTACTCCATGTCCTTCGTCGTCCCCTCCAAGTATACCATGGATACTGTGCCCACCCCCAACGATGAGCGCATCAGGATCCAGGAGGTGTCGGAGCGTAAGCTGGCGGTGGTGAGGTTCAGGGGCTGGGCGAGGGAGGGATCCGTGGAGAAGCAGAAGGCTAGGCTCATCTCCGTTCTCCAGGGGAACGGGGTTGAAACGGTCGGTGAACCCTTCCTGATGAGGTATAACTCTCCCTGGACTCCCGGTTTCATGCGTAGGAATGAGTTAGGCATCGAGATCGCTGGATGATTGTGTCGAGACGATTAGAGAGGGTCGTTGGGAAAATCCTGTAAAGCTCCATGCTTCAACAGAGATAAGAGCGGGACTTGAATCCACGCTCTCTATCCGACCTAACGTCGGTGTAAATCCTGTTGAAGCGATGTTTAAATATCCACTTTCCCCAGTAAAGATTGACTTAACGTGATTGATAAGAGCACTCTTCTTACCGACGATGACCGGATACTACTTCTTAGAATGAGAGACATCTTGGAGGAGATCACTGAGACCCTCGATATCGTCGAGGACGAAGAGACCTTAAAATCCATATCTGAGGCTGAAGAAGACGTCAAGGCAGGAAAGGTCAGAGAATACCACGAATTCAAGGGAGAGCTGAAGCGCTCTGGCGAAATATAGCATCAAGACCACTCGAACCTTTGAGAGGGAGTTCCGCGGCCTCGAAATGAAAGGTTCGACCCACTTATAATGAGCTTGGAGTCGAATCCCCGACTGGGGAAACCACTCCGCGGAGCTCTTACAGGTAAATGGAGCTTGAGAGCCGGTAACTACAGGTTGATCTACATAATAGACGAGAAGGAGAATTCGGTCATTCTTTACAGCATTAGGCACAGGAAAGGGGCATACAGGTAGAAATAAGGACGCGATAAGTGCCGGGACGGGAGTTGAACCCACGCTCTCAAGCATGGGCGTTGAAGTCACACTTTAGATCCACGCCATATTCCAGACGACTATCAGAATATTCTTGAGAAGTCGTCGTAGACGTCTCTCCTGTGACCCACGTAAAGGACGATGACCTGTCCCTTCTCACGCTTGATCTCGTATATTGCGCGGTAGTCTCCTATCCTGAGCCTCCAGAACTCCGTGTGCCTCAACCTGCTTCCTTTTTTCTCGGGGTCCTCTTTCAGCTCGGCTAGGCGCTCCTTGATCCTTATCCTCGTGGGCTCTCCGATCTTGTCGATGGACTGTGCCGCCTTGGGGTGGAGGAGGACGGTGTAGGTCACCTCTATTCCTCGAGGGGGATGAGGGTGTCGGGGCGCTCCTCGGCCTCCTCGCTCCTGGTATTGAGCATGGCCAGGAACCCCCTGGTTCTCTCGCGCTCCTCGTAGAGGCTTATGATGGTCCTTATGGCGTCGCTGCGGCTCTTGAACCGTCCCTCCTTGACCCACTGGTCTATCTCCTCGATGGTCTTCTTGGGCAGCCTCAGCTGTACCTGGGTCAACGTCAATCGTAAACAGAATTGTTTACATTCTTTATTAAATGTTCCCTTAGAAAAAACATGTCATCGTGAATATTTTAGTGCCGGGGATGGGATTTGAACCCACGTTCTAAACTCGACGCGGACATCAATCTAGAAACTCATTTATCATTATCATCTAACAGTTTATACATCTAACTCGCTTTTTATCTACTTCGAAGAAGAGTGTAACGATGTCAAAAAACAGAAGATTGACTCTTTGTCTTGCACTTGTAATACTATCCGCTTCATTGTCAACCGTTTTAGATGTAAATTCTACATCAGGTCATATTGTGATCAACGAGTTTGATCAAAATCCCCCTGGGCACGACAACTACCTAAGTGTTGAAGAATGGATAGAACTTCATAATCCCACATCCGAGGATGTTGACATAGGCAGCTGGACGCTTTCTACGACACACGGGGAAACTGTAACAGTGACCATTCCAGATGGAACAGTGATTGACGCTTACAGCTATTATGTTGTTAGCCGTGGTTCTCAGTGGCTCGATAACGATGATGAAGCCATCATTCTGAGGGACGCTGTTGGTAACGAAATAGATCGAACACCTGCGAGAAGCGACGACGATAACTCCGACTCATCTTGGGCAAGGTACCCTGATGGACAAGACTCTGACTCCAATGAAGATTGGAGATATCAGGCATCCACAAAAGATGGTACAAACGGAGGAGGGTCGTCTCCTGATCCTGAACCCGAGCCAGCTCCAGCGCCCGAACCAGAGCCTGAACCTGAACCTGCCCCAGAGCCAGAACCGGAATCTGAGCCAGCCCCATCACCAACTCCTCCCTCAACGCCTCTCACTGAGAATGTAACAGTCCATTTCATTGATGTCGGGCAAGGGGATTCCATCTTCGTGGATACACCCTCCCTCGATATGCTCATCGACGGGGGGTCTCGGTCAGAGGGTGAGACCGTTCTAGGCTATCTTCAAGCACTAAATATTACACGGATCGACTACGTAGTTGGCACTCATCCCCACGCCGATCACATCGGTGGGCTAATCACAGTACTATCTGTGTACCACATATCCGAAATTCCCATTGTGATTGACAGCGGCTTCGAAGCCACAACGCAAACTTACGAGGATTATATAGAATCCGTGGGACAAAGAACTCTACAGCTCGCAAACCGAGGAAGCATCATTCCCTTAGGTCATGGCGTCAATGTTACCATCCTTAACCCCACTCAACCCCTTGAGTTTGATGACTCCAATGACAACAGCATCGTCCTTAGACTACAGGTGCAAAACATAACGTTCCTGCTAACCGGAGACAGCGAGGGTCCTTCCGAGGCCAGTATACTATCAGCAGGATATACCGATAGCTGTACCATCATGAAGGTTGGCCATCATGGTAGTCGTACCTCCACTAGCTCAGAATACCTAGAAGCTATCGATCCAGAGATAGCCGTCATATGTGTTGGTGAGGGGAATAGATACAATCACCCTCACGACGAGACCTTGGAAAAAATATCCCATGAAGACGTAACCGTCTATCAAACTGACATCCACGGTACAATAGAAATTACCACCAACGGTGAAGATTATCACGTGAGAACAGAGAGACCCAGCTTTCCACCACCACCAACTCCAGAACCTGAACCCGAAGCATCTCCTGAACCTACGCCCGAGCCAGAACCAGAGCCCGAGCCTATACCGGAGCCAGATCCGGAACCTGAACCAGAGCTGGAATCAAAGCGTCAAATCACTGGATTCGACAAATATTCCATCATTGCCGGAATCGTTACCGCTCTGATCCTCATCACTATGATTTCAAAGAGAACCTGATACAACTCCCCAGACTTAAAAAGAAAGTACAGTGGAAAAGGATGTTATTTGCATGGTTTCAAGGTAACCGCTATCCTAAGTCTGTCGCATGGGGGAGAAGAGTGCCGGGGATGGGATATGAACCCACGCTCTACATCCGGCCTGGGCGCTGGTGCCGCAGTCCTCTGGATCATGAGTCCAGCGCATCAGCCAAGCAATACCCGATAGAAAGCAGAGTCAATCAAAGTAGACGCACTTACCAAAAAAGGTAGGGGGGGTCACGCATCTGCAAATGAAAAACAAACCAATCAACGAAAGCAACCCGAAGACACCGCCTCTCGGATCCGATTCCACACCAAAACACGGGCCATTCCGAGAAAAATCGAAGATCCATAAGAGGGGGGAGAGGGGGATCATACATCAGAACGAGAAAAACCCCCCTACAGGCAAAAGGAGCCTGAAAACACCGCCATTCAAGAACGATTCATGTCAAAAGGGGCGCGCATTCCCGTCAAAAACACAGTCTACGCAAAAACCGCTATAAGCGGCAGCAATTATAATCAACCCTCTCAAAAGAGAAGAGTGCCGGGGATGGGATTTGAACCCACGCTCTCTATCCGGCTAGGGCACTGGTGCCGCAAACCTCTGGATCATGAGTCCAGCGCATTAGCCAAGCTATGCTACCCCGGCTACCCCAAAAAAAGACATCACCACAATTTAAATGGATACCCCTCACACAAGGCGGGGCTCCCACAGCGCCACAGGCACGTCCCCCTCCACGTAGACCCGGGGGATCAGCGGGTTCAGCTCCACGCAGAGCTTGTACACCATGATCCCCGCAAGCCCAGCCAACGCCTCCAACGAGTTCTCCCCCTCCCGGGAGATCAACTCCACCACATCCCCCACCCCCACGTCCAGCCCGTCCACGTCCACCACGTGATGATTCACCGAGACAGTCCCCAGCACGGCCCTCACCTCACCCCCAACCCTAACCACACCCTTCTTCGTCAGCCCACGGGGATAACCATCGGAGTACCCGGCATGCACCGTCCCCACACGCATCCTCCGGGGAGCCACGAACCGACGGCTGTAGGTCACCGCCTCATCCTCCTCCACCCACTTCACGTGCTCCAGCCGCGCCTTGAACGACAGAGAAGCCCTCAGCTCAATACCCATCCCCCTGTCCCCCGCCTCAGGGTAGATACCCAAGAGCATGATCCCCGGCCTGACAGCGTCCAGATACGACTCCGGGAAGTGAAACAGGGCGTTACTGCTCGCCATGCTCTTGCTGGGAACCACGATCCCCCTCCGCCTCAGCTCCTCGTCCAGCGCCAGCATCCGTGAGAGCTGCACCTCATCGAACTCATGGCTCTCCGTGAACGTCGAGAACATCCCCCCGACCCTCAGCCCCGGCAGGGACGAGACGTACTCGATGAGGTCCGCGGCCTCCCCGTGCCTCACCCCCACCCGGTTCAGACCGGTGTCCACCTTCACGAAGACCTCGGCCTCGACGCCCAGACCCACAGCGGCCTGGCTCAGCCCCTCGGCGGTCTCCCTCCTGAACACCGTCTGAATGACGCCCCGGGAGACCACCTCCTCGAACTGCCCCTCCGTGAACAGTGGGTCCATGTTAATTATCCCGCAGTCCAGACCCGCCTCCCTGAGCTGCACCGCCTCCCACAGCTTAGCCACCAGGAACCTCCCCACCCCCCTCCTCATCAGATACGCCACCACCGGCACGAGCCCGTGGCCGTAGGCGTTGGCCTTCACGCAGGGGATGACCTCCACCCCGGCCCGCCCCCTGATCTCATCGAGGTTGTGGCCCAGCTGGTCCAGGTCCACCTCGAACCAGGAGGGGAAGCCCCTCACCCTCTCCCCGATCTCCACCGGGGAGGGCTGGGAATCGAAATATGCTGACAAGGCGATCAGACCGTATTCAGCAGAGCCCCTTAAAAGAATCACCGGCACACGAAGGCGTAAAATTAAATCATGAAAGAAACATGAGACTAACGGAGAGATTATATGCCCTACGGATACAACGGGAAGATCCTACGTGTCGACCTCACAGAAGAGAGGCTGACGACCGAGGAGCCCCCCGAGGCCTGGTACAGGGCCTACCTGGGGGGCATGGGAGCCGTCGCCTACCACCTCCTGACCGAGAACCCGCCGGGCGCTGACGCCCTCTCGCCTCAGAACACCCTCGTCATGGCACCGGGGGTTATCTCCGGAGCCCCGTTTTCGGGGAGCGGACGGAACGCTGTGGGGGCCAAGTCACCCCTCACGGAGGGATTCGGGGAGGCAGACGTCGGTGGATACTGGGGGGCGGAGCTCAAACACGCGGGCTACGACTCCCTCATATTCACCGGAGCAGCTGAGAAGCCCGTCTGGCTCTGGATCAACGACGGGGAGGCCGAGATCAGGGACGCCCACGGCCTCTGGGGGCTCCAGATAGCCGACGCCGAGGACAGGATGAGGGAGGAGACGGGGGAGCCCCAGGCGAGAACCGCCCTGATAGGCCCCTCCGGGGAGAACCTCTCCCGCCTCGCATGCGTCATGAACGACCTCAACCACGCCGCCGGGCGATGCGGCCTCGGGGCCGTCATGGGCGCCAAGAACCTCAAGGGCGTCGCGGTGAGGGGGCACAACCCCCCCAAGATGGCGGACCCGGACAGGATGAGGGAGCTCGCCCAGGCCATCGTCGCCCGCATCCGCGTCGAGTCCCAGGGATTCAGCGACTACGGCACCGGAGCCGGGATGGACGCAGGGGCGGCCACCGGGAACCTCCCCACCAGGAACTTCAGGGACGGGAGCTTCGAGGAGGAGGCCCGCATGATCGACGCCATCGCCGTGAAGGAGAAGTACCGGGTAGGGATGGGTACATGCTACGCCTGCGCCGTCAGGTGCAAGAAGGAGGTTGCCCTCGAGGAGCCCTACCTGGTGGAGGCCCGCTACGGGGGGCCCGAGTACGAGACCCTGGGAGCCTTGGGCTCCGACTGCGGCGTCTCCGACCTCGCCGCCATCTGCAAGGCCAACGAGCTCTGCCAGAGGTACGGCCTCGACACCATCGGCGCCGGGGCGACCATAGCCTTCGCCATGGAGTGCTACGAGGAGGGGATCATCACCCCCGAGATGACGGGTGGACTTGACCTCAGCTTCGGCAACGCAGAGGCGATGCTCACCATCCTCTCGATGATGGGAAGGCGCGAGGGGCTGGGGGACATCCTCGCCGAGGGGACCAAGAGGGCGGCCGAGAGCCTGGGAGGGGGCGCGGAGGCATACGCCGTCCACGTCAAGGGCCAGGAGGTGCCCATGCACGAGCCCAGGCTCAAGAAGGCCTTGGGCCTCGGATATGCGGTCTCCCCCACGGGGGCCGACCACTGCCACAACATACACGACACCTTCATGAGGGACACCAACTACGCCAAGGTGGCCCCCCTGGGGATCACGGAGAAGGTCCCTATAGACAGCTTGGGCCCCGGGAAGGTGAGGCTCTACAAGTACTGGATGGAAATGAGGGTCCTAGCCAACTGCCTCTCGGTCTGCAGCTTCCCCCCGTGGAGGTTCACGGAGTACGTCGACCTCGTGGAGACCGTCACCGGCTGGGACACAACACTCCTAGAGCTCGCGAAGGTCTCCCAGAGGACCCTGACCCTAGCCCGCCTCTTCAACGTCAGGGAGGGGTTCACCGCCGCCGATGACTGGCTGCCACCCAGGTTCTTCAGTCCCCAGACCTCAGGGGCCCTCTCTGAGACAGCGGTCGTCCCGGGAGACCTCAGGAGAGCCATAGACACATACTACGGGATGATGGGATGGGACGCGGAGGGGGTGCCCCGAACCGGGACACTCCACGAGCTCGGCGTAAGCTGGGCCGTGGAGTACCTCCCATCCACCGAGACCGATAAGCTTATCGTCTAAACCAGTAAACCAATTTTTTAGAGAAGGAAGGAGGGTGGCAGGCTCATCTTCTTGATGGGCGTCCCGGTGAGGGCCTCAATCCTCTCCATCTCCTCACCCTGATCGAATGTGACAAACGTCACGGCGACCCCCGACTTACCCGCCCGGGCGGTCCGCCCGATCCTGTGGAAGTACATGAAGGGGTCGTCGGGTATATCATAGTTGAGGATGAAGGGGACGTCGACGATGTCCAGCCCCCTGGCCGCCACCTCGGTGGCCACCATGAACGTCAGCTTCGAATCCCTGAAGTCCCTGAGCACCTTCTCCCTGCGCGCCTGGCTAAGCTGGCCATGGATCGCCTCGGCGTCGTACCTCTCCCTCCTCAGCCTCGCGGTGAGGCGGTCCACCGTCATCCTCCGGCGGCAGAAGATGAGGGCCCTGTCCACGTCCATGTAGTCGATGAGCTGCTTCAGCGTCTCAAACTTCTCATGCTCCGCCACGATCATGTACCGCTGGTCTATGGACTCGACGGCGATCTCGTCCTTGCTGACGATTAGCATCTCCGAGTTGGGGAGGTAGCGCCTCGAGAGCCTCAGGGTGCGGTCGTCGATGGTCGCAGACCAGAGGCTGATCTGCTTCTCCTTGGGGGTATTCCTGAGGATGTACTCGATGTCGTCTATGAATCCCATGTCCAGCATCCTGTCGGCCTCATCCAGTACGACGCTCTTTATGCCCTCCAGCCTCAGGGTGCCCCTCCTCATGTGGTCGATGAGCCGACCCGGGGTCCCCACGACGATGTGGACCCCCCTCCTCAGCTCGTCTATCTGCCTCTCGATGGAGACCCCTCCGTAGACGGTGAGCACCCTCAGGGGCGTGTGGTTGCCGTAGCTGGAGATGTCCGTGGCGATCTGGACCGCCAGCTCCCTGGTGGGGGCCAGAACGAGCCCCTGCACCCGCCTCTCCTCCCAGTCAAGCCTCTCTATCATCGGGACGCCGAAGGCGGCTGTCTTCCCGGTGCCCGTCTTAGCCTGCCCAATGATGTTCCTGCCGTCCAGCATCGGGGGGATGGCCTGCACCTGGATGGGGAACATCTCCTCGAATCCCCTGTCAGCCAAGCCTCTCTTGACCTCGTCGCTTATCGATAGCTCGTTGAAGTTCATCTTTGATCATTCACGTGTAAGCCCCGTCTGTGCCGGGGTTCGGAAGACATGTGGGATACGTTCTAATAAAGGGTTATGAAAAAACGGAAAGAAAAAATGAGAGGATTCTAGCCCTTCTTGGGGAGGTCGAACTTCTTACTGGTCTCCTCGATGGTCTCCTCCAGAAGCTTCAGCCCCTCGTCCACCTGCTCTTTGGTGATGATCAGGTAGGGCATCATGCGTATGATACCCGTCCCCGGGCTGGAGCCGAAGATGAGACCCTTCTCCTTGGCCTTGTCGGTGAGGTAGACCATGGGGTTCTTCTCGGGGTCCTTCGCCTCCTCAGGCGTGAGCCCCTCAGGCTGGATCTTCTCCTTCGTCTCCGGGTTCGAGACGAGCTCTATCCCCATGAACAGCCCCAGCCCCCGGACATCGCCGATGACGGGCTGCCTCTCCTGCATACCCCTGAGCTCGTCCATCATGTATGCGCCCATCTCCGCGGCCCTGTCCGCCAGCTTCTCCTTGTAGTAGAAGTCGATGACGGCGAGGCTCGTGGCGCAGGCCAGCGCGTGTCCGCTGTATGTGTAGCTGTGGGGGAAGCTCTTCTCGTCGAAGTGGTCGGCGATCTTCTTGTTAACCACGGTGGCCCCCAATGGCACGTACCCCGCGGTGATGCCCTTCGCGAAGGTCGCGATGTCGGGGACCATGTTCCAGTGCTCGCAGGCGAACATCTTCCCGGTCCTGGCGAACCCCGTCATCACCTCGTCGAAGATCATGACCACCCCGGTCTCATCGCAGATCTTCCGTACCTTCTGCCAGTAGCCGTCCGGTGGGACCACCTGCCCCGCCCAGCTGCAGATGGGCTCCGCCATGAACGCGGCCACGGTGCTGGGGCCCTCCTTCTCGATGGTGTACTTGACGAAGTCGGCGCAGAGTAGCTCGCACTCCGGGTACGTCTTCTTGAAGGGGCACCTGTAGCAGTAGGGGCTGGGGACGTGCTTGAACTCCTCCATGATGCTGAGGCCCTTGTGCTGCCTGTTCCTGCTGCTGCCGCCGACGCTCACCATCGCGTACGTCGACCCGTGATATGCGTCCCAGTAGCTCACGATCTTGGAGGCCCCCCTGTAGAGCTGGGCCAGCTTGATGGCCACCTCGTTTGCCTCGGTCCCGCTGTTCCCGAAGAAGGTCTTGCAGAGGTCCCCCGGGGTGATCTGGGCGAGCCTCCTCGCCAGCTGGATCTGGGGGACGTTGAAGTAGCTGGGCGAAGCGTAGGCCATCTCGTCCATCTGCTTCTTCGCGGCCTCGATTACCTCCCGGTTGTTGAGGCCGATGTGGACGTTGTAGAGCTGGGAGATGAGGTCCAGGTACCTCTTACCGGACGCGTCCCAGAAGTAGACCCCTTCGCCTCCGGTGAGGATCAGGGGCTTGTACCCCGGTCGGGGCTCCCACCTCCGGATGATGTACGACTTGGCGTCCGAGTAGAGTCGGTTGACCTCGTCCTCGGTGTAGAACTTGCGGCTCATTAAAATTCCTCAGACTACTCAGTCTGAACTTTACTTAATGCTTACGTATGGGCTTCGGCTTCATGATCCGGGGCGACGAAGTCCATCTCAAAGGATCTTGATGCCGCTTTCCCTGGCCTGGGCCACCGCTTCGTCGTCCCATTCCCCGAAGACTCCCGATGCATGCTCCAAATAGCCCAACTCGTGGGGATCCAAACCCAGCAGAGCCGCCACGACGGCGTCCAGCTCCAGGGGCTGCTTCGAGGCTGAGGCGAAGCAGGGGTCCTCGTGTACGTTCACCTTACGCAGCGACTCGGCGACGGAGGCCGAGAATATAGCCTCGACGACCCCCTTGACGTCGAATAGGCTCTCGTAGATCTTGTAGATGTCGGCGATGCTCTGGTCTATCCTGCTGTTCTTCTTCCCGTGGTACCTGAGGCGCCCGGGCCCCGGGATCATGCCGAAGAAGTTCTTCACGGTGAACGAGGCCCTGAATGGGGGCAGCCACATCTTCACCTTCGCGAGGCTCAGGAAGTCCGCGCCCCTCATCTCGAGGAGCCTCTCGGGGATGAAGCCGTACATCTCCTCCATGGCGACGGGTTCATACCTCGCCTCCACGAGCCCCTTGACCTCCTCCGGGTCGGCGGTCCTGTGTCTCCAGTTCTCCTCGGTGACGTTCATGAACTCGACTCCATGCCTCTCCAGGATCTCGTCCACCCCCGAGTACCTGAGGAACCACTCGTCGCTCCTCCTGAGGTCACCCCGCTTCTTTGAGCCCAATCCCTCGTTCCTGAGGGCCTCCTCGCACCTGGCCCAGCCGTAGCTCTCCACGACGAGGGCGTCCCCGCTGACGGCCTCGAGGACCCAGTCTAGGATCTCCGCCTCGCTGAAGCAGTTGGAGGTGCCCCAGTTGGGCTTCACGATGACGGGGGGCTTCAGATCCAGGGTTCCCAGGAGCTCAAGGAAGCCCTCCCTATCTACCTCGGTGTTCAGACACACGGAGCCTATCTGCATGAATTCTATTGAACCTGGCGCGGTCTTCAATCTATGGGTTGAGAAATCCGGGGTCAGCGTCTGTCCAAGCAGGATCCACGGAAAACGCGGCTCAAATGTGGGAATGCTGACAGAACAACACATTATAGTCGCGGTTACGACAGACAACGAGAATATGTCCAAAGTCGCCATCGTTAAGGGCGAGAGGGGCCACGACCCAGTTTACAGGGCTCTCGACCTGATCGACTACAGGAGAGCACTGGAGGGCCATGACCGGGTCCTCGTCAAGGTGAACTTCATCACCAAGAAGACATGGGACACCGGTGCCACGACGGATCCGATGGTGGTTGAGGCCATAATCCACAGGCTGAAGGAGATCCCCGTGGAGGTCATAGTCGTGGAGTCCGACGCCACGGTGACCAACGCTACCAAGGCCTTCGAGGTTACCGGTATGGCTGAGATGTGCGAGAGGAACGGGGTTGAGTGGATGAACCTCCGCCACGTGAAGGACCGCGTTGAGCTGAAGGTCCCGGACTATAAAACCTTGAAGACTTTCAAGGTGCCCCGCATAGTCGCTGAGTCGGCGATCATCAGCGCGGCGACGATGAAGACCCACTCGGAGACCCAGGTAACCCTGGGGATGAAGAACCAGTTCGGCCTGCTCCCGGACAAGATGAAGGGGAAGTACCACTTGAGGGGGATGCACAAGGTCATCACCGACATCAACAAGGTGCTCCCCCCCGCCGTCACAGTCATCGACGGGTTCATTGCGATGGAGGGCAGGGGCCCCGTGGGGGGCGACCCGGTCAAGATGGACACCATCATCGCCGGCGCCGACGTGGTAGCCACCGACGCGACCGCCGCTAGGGCCATGGGCTTCGACCCACATCGTATACCTCACATCAGGATGGCCCACGAGGAGGGGCTCGGCGAGATCGACGATATCGAGATAATAGGCGACGGCTTGGATGCAGTAAAAAGAGTGTTCAAGAGGGCCTGAGGTTAGGATCCGGTCCTCATCAGGGACATCAGGTCCCCGAGGTCGAAGGGGTACCCCCTCGCGAGCTCCTCGGCCTCCTGCACGGGGACGCCGCAGGCGATCATCTCCCTCTTGAACGTGTTAACGGCGCCTCTCCGCTTCATCTTGTACTTGATGAGCATCCCCGGGGCTCTAAGCAGCAGCGCCGATGAATAAAAAATGGTGCGAACCACGTTTCCGGCGTCCATCACGGCTCCTACTCCTCGCGACGGTGCCTTCCGGAACGGGCCGTCTCCTTAACGATGCCCGACCAGTTGGTCAGGGTGCCCAGGTACTTCCGGGTCATCTCCATGGCCTCCTCCTCGGGGATGCCCCCTTCGATGAGGCTCTTCCTGAACTCGGCGACGGCCTT
>JADHWN010000055.1 GCA_016783455.1 Candidatus Bathyarchaeota archaeon | reverse complement strand
TGAATTGAGGCCGAAAACTCACTATATCCCCCTTTCCAACCTCTTGATACTTGGTGGGTCTTATTATTGGCCCTTCTATGTTTTAGGCCAGATATCACATCGTATATTATGTCCATCCCCTTTCCTGTGCCTCTTTTAATGAGGCGTCAGTGCCTTTGACGTATGGAACAGGTGTTTCAGCCTGTTCCTACGGGTTCCTCATATCTAATTGCGTACATTACAGGTGCGGTGAAAGGGTTGGACGTGCAGCGATACGTGGGTGCTATCGGCCTTGATGACCTCCACTCCTCTCCGTTTGGTGGTTTCCGACCTAGCCGAAGGCAGTTACGTATCCCAGGTGTTTTCCTCGCGGCAGGTTCAAGGCGGTCTCTCCGTCTTTCCGGGGGGTTAAACGATGAGACCCGTGCCTCCGTCGCGCCCGTCCAACCCCTAACCCTTTGGAAGTGATCATGATGAATAAGAGCAAGATTGTATCCCTTTTCGCGATTGCCCTCCTCTTCATACCCAGCGTCAACTTGGCCTTCGCCGTGGAGACGCTGGACGTATGGACAGACCAGTCTACCTACGAACTAGGGGACGATGTCGAGATCGGCGGGATCACGGATCCATATGCAAATGTATCCCTGTCCATCGTCTACAACGACACGATGGCGGTCCTCCTCGAGGCGGACTTAGCCGCAGACGAGAACGGAACATACGGAATGGAATACAGCACTTCTCAGCAGAACGTCCTGCTCGGCGTCTACAACGTCACGGCCTCCGCCAACGAAACTGAGGCCGAGACCTGGTTCACGATCTATGCTGAGTCCGAGGACCCCGAGCCTGAGGAACCCGACGACGAGCCTCTAACCGTAGAGTCCGCTGAGTCCATCTACTACCCCGGTGAGGTCGTGGAGATCTCAGGAGAGGCAGGCCCTCTCGCCAACGTCACTGTGACGGTGGTCTTCAACTCCACATCGACCTTGCTCGACGAGGACTTGACGGCCGGGGAGGATGGTAAATTCGAGACCTCCCTCCAGCTCTCCGAGACGGCCCCCGAGGGGCTATATGACGTCTCAGCCGTGTCTGGAGTCGAGGAAGTCTCTGTCTGGTTCTCAGTCGTTGCAGCTCCTGTCGATGATGATGGAGATGACGACGATGATGGTGACGACGGCGCACCCGACGGTGACGGGGTGCCTGATGGAGAAGGGCTGGAGAACGCCCTCGAGAGAGCCCGGCTTTACCTTGAGAAGGTCAGGGAGACGCTTGGCAGACTCGCAGAGGAATATGAGAACAACACGACGGTGATGGATTACATCGCAAAGGCCGAGGAGGCCCTGCTTGAGGCGGAGCAGCACCTGGACGACGCTGCGGCAGCCCTCGAAGAGGGCGACATGAGGACTGCTGCCAGGCATCTGGCGGCGGCAAGGAACATAATGAGCAGGCTCAAGGGCTTCGTAAACAGCATCATCAAGAGGCACAAGGCGGCGAAGGCCGAAAAGTTCATGGAGCAGGCCGAGGCCCGGTTCCAGGGGCTCAGGGACAAGATCGAGAGCCTCGAGGGGAACCTCACACTAGCAAACTCCCAGAGGGTGAAGAACGCCCTCACCCAGGCGGCGGGTAGGATGAACGGGTTCAAAGACCGCCTCTCAAACGAGGACGTGAACGATGTCCTGGAGGACCTTCAGTCCCTGGTGGACGAGGTCGACGACGAGCTTGACGACATCGACGGCGACGAGGTCTCCAAAGCCCTAAAGGGCGCAAACGCCCTGGAGGCACGCCTTGGGGTGCTCAGGCAGACCCAGGCGAGGCTGACCAGGAAGTACGGTAACGCCACTGAGGTAAACGGTGACCTGGAGGATGTCGAGGACCTCATCGAGGAGATCCTAGAGAAGGTGGGGGCAGGCAAGCCCCAGAACGCCAGGGATGTCCTCAAGACGGCCAAGGAGCTAGCGCAAGAGGCTCAGAAGAAGTACAGGGAGGCCGTCAAGGCGCAGGCGAAGAGCTTGGGCAGAGGAAACCTAAACTCCAAGCGGCCTTAGACCTCCCCTGTCCCTACCTGTTTCAGATTTTTCATACCTCTCTTAGCCCTAGCCTGTTAACTCAGATCAACGTCTTAAATATGGCTTAGATATCTCTTATTGATTCATTATGGTCGAAAAGAACCTCGACTTCAGGAGCGACACCACGACCTGGCCCAGCCCCGAGATGAGGGAGGCAGCCGCGAAGGCGGCGGTGGGGGACATGGGCTACGGCGAGGACCCCTCGGTCAACGAACTGGAGCGGGTGGCCGCCGAGATGTTCGGGAAGGAGGCCGCCATCTTCTGCACAAGCGGCACCCAGGGAAACGCCGTCTCAATGCTCGCCCACACCGACAGGGGGGACTCATTTATCTGCGAGGCTCGGGCCCACCTCTACACCATCGAGAGAGGGCACTGGTCGGTCATCGGCTCACTCATCCCCAAGCCCGTCCCCGGCGTGGAGGGCTTCCTGCCCCCAGAGGCCGTCAGGGCCGCCATCGGAAGGCGCCGGGGAGCCGGACCACGGACGAGTCTCCTCTGCATGGAGAACACCCACCTCTCCTCCGGGGGCACCCCGTTGACCCCTGAGCAGATGAAGATCGACTTCGACGTCGCCAAGGAGCACGACATGGGCGTCCACACCGACGGGGCCCGCATCTTCAACGCGGCCGTCGCCCTCGGGATCAAGGTGAGCGAGCTCGCCGAGTACAGCGACACCATCCAGGCCTGCCTCAGCAAGGGGTTGGCTGCGCCCGTGGGCTCCGTGGTGGTGGGCTCAGAGGAGGTCATCGCAGAGGCGAAGTACTACCGTTCCATGCTGGGTGGCAACATGCGCCAGGCTGGCATCATCGCCGCCCCCGGTGTCATCGCCCTCACCAAGATGGTGGACCGGCTGGCCGAGGACCACGCCAACGCCAAGGTCCTGGCTGAAGGTCTCCAGAAGCTGGGCATCAAGCTCCGCCTCCCCCTGAAGACTAACATGCTCTTCATCGACTACACGGACATCGGTTGGAAGGGTGAGGACTGGTCCAACGCCTGCAATGAGCTGGGCTGGAAGAGCCGCGGAGGACCCACTGGGACGAGGCTCGTCATCCACTACGGGATGGAGAGGGAGGACATCGACGCCCTCCTCGAGGGACTGGCCAAGCTGGTCTAATCCCCACTATCTTTCTGTAAAATCAGGAAAAAAGGGTAAAAATAGGGTTAGATAGGTGCGCCCTGGGGCGTAGCGAGGGGCTCTGTGAGCTTCACCGCGTCAGGGTTCTCCTGGTAGAGCTCGATGAGCTCCTCGGCGAACAGGTAGTGAGCCCTGTAACCCTCATCCTTGGCCTTCTTCACCTGCTTCCCGAGCCATTCCTTGAGCTCGTCCAGCTTCAGGTAGGCGACCGAGCGGACGCTCATGGCAGCCGCCTTGTCGGACGCCAGCTTCATCAGGTTGTAGAGCACCAGGTCGTCAACCATCCTGCCCAGCTCCGCGTGGTACCCGTTCTCGTACGTCTTCCTCCAGGTGGCCCCGATCAGTGTGTCGATGACCTCCCCAAGGCTCGGAGTGTCCTCCTTCCTGGCGTGGTACTCCACGACCCTGGCGGCCCTCTCGTGGTGCAGCAGCCGCTCGATGGTGTAGTTGGCAGCCGTCTCAGCCGCCCCCAGAGGGTCGAAGGGGTGCCCCGTGCGCCCGGGGAAGACGTCCCTGTCCGTCACCGAGGGCCCCCTCATAGCCGACCTGATGGGCCCCAGGCCCCTGAGCCTCGGCGGGATGACCTCCAGCACCCTCTCGGGCATGGCGAGGAACTCGGGAGCGACCGTCCCCAGCACTACCTCCAGGGCGTGCCTCTGCTCATCCCCGGAGACTATCTCAGGGTCCTTCTGGGTGTCCCCCCTGATGGTGTGGCCGTAGTAGAGGCCTCCGATCTTGCTGCAGGCCGCCTCGGTGGAGAACCTGTGGTAGAGGTAGGTAGTCACCAGGGGTTCCTCGAGGAGCGCCATGGGTGTACCCGGCTTGATCCTCCTCTCCGTGAAGCCGTCCAGCGCGATCTTCCTGACCTCCATGATGCGCTCCAGCTCGTCCACGGGGTCGGTCCCGTTGACCCAGGGGTTGTCCAGCGGGTGGTCCCCCGCGGCCCCCGAGCCCTGCCCGGGCGCGAAGAGCAGCCCCCCCTTGAAGGCGTCGTCAAGTATCTTCTTTGACTCCGCGTCCACGTCTACTCCCTCGGGGTAGTCCCTGTAGCCGAAGTCGATGTAGACCTTGTCCCACTCGCCGACGCCTGTCTCGTAGGCGTCCGACAGGTCGAGCTTGCCGTCCTCCCCTATCTTCACCCACATGGCGGGGTAGTCCATCACCGAGGACCTGCCGTTGACGTTGGAGGCGTAGTTGTGGCCCACCCCCAGGGTGTGCCCAACCTCGTGAACCGAGAGCTGCCTTATCCTGGCGAGGGCCATCTCCAGCATCTCAGAGGTCTCCGTGCCATCCTCGTAGTCAGCGACGAGCCCCTCGGCGATCATGAAGTCATGCCGTATACGGAGGGAACCCAGGGCGACCTGCCCTTTGATGATCTCCCCCGTCCTTGGGTCTGTGATGCCTCCGCCGTAGCTCCAGCCCCGTGTGGAGCGGTGCACCCAGTTGATGATGTTGTACCTGATGTCCAGGTTGTCCGCCCCCTCGGGGAGCACCTCACACCTGAACGCGTCCTTGTACCCGGCCGCCTCGAAGGCCTGGTTCCACCACGCAGCGCCGTCCACCAGCGCCGACCGGATGGGCTCCGGGACGCCCCTGTCCACGTAGTAGACTATGGGCTCCACGGCCTCCCCATGCTCCTCCTCCGGGTCCTTCTTCTTCAGCCTGTGGCGCCTGATGAACTTCTTCTGAACGGACTGGTCCACCGGGGCGGAGTAGTCCATGTACGTGTTGGCCCCGAACATCGACCTCGGATCCCAGAGCCTGGTCTCGAATCCGTCATCGGGCAGCTTGATGAAGCTGTGGTGCTGCCTCATGGTGAGGAGCTTGGGCTCAACGGCGACGCTGCTGACGTACCCCCCGGGGGCCTTACCTTTGTAGGTCAGCAGGGCCTCGAACTCGGTGTTGAGGGGGAAGTTCTTCGTCTCGGGCATCCAGATGGCCGACTTGGAAGGGTCGACCTCGTAGTCCCCCTCCTCCCTCTCCTTGAGCCGTGTAATGACGTCCTTCTCGTCACTCATCAGGAACTCCGTGGCGTCCACCAGCACCCTTCCCTCCTCCTCGGCCTCGACCTTGAAGCCCCAGATCACGGCGGGGGCGAAGGCGTCGTCGACGTCCTTGACCTCGTCGGGGTCCCCGCTCAACGCCCTGTACCCATAGTTGGGCTGGAACAGGAGGACCTTGGGCCCAACGCGGTGGAAGTAGACGATCCTGGTCTTCCCCAGCTGGTTCCTGTCCAGCCCGACGTCGTTGGAGCCCAGGCCAGCGGAGAGGGCGTTGACGTAGAGGAACTCCTCGTCCCACTTGTCGACCTCGAGCCAGATCCTGCCCTCCTTCTCGTCCCAGTAGAAGTCGTAGTAGCCGGGGTACTCGGTCATACCCTCGGTCTTCTCGGCGATGGTCTCCGAACCCTCGCACTTCTTCTCTTCTTCTCCCATGATGATACTATCCTGAAAATCAACGATAGGTACACCTCTGAGGATTAAACATTTACTTTCAAGCCTGGAAAATGTGGATTAGGAGATGGGTAAGGTACTCAGCCCTCAGGTTTCCCTTCACTTCGAGGCCCAGAGCATCCCCCGCTCGACTATGATTCGGGCCTCAGGGACCTCGAAGTCCTTCGCCACGTGACCCAGAGAGGAGTAGAACACCTTCCCCGCGCCCCACATCCGCTTCCAGACCACAGGCATGATGGTCCCCTCGATCCACGGGCAGTATTCACCGCCGAAGGTGGTGACCGCGAGCACCTGGTTGGAGGGGTCGACGTGCATCAGGTACTGCTCCGACTTCATATGGAAGTCGGGGAGCCCCGCCGTGATGGGGTCGTGGCGGTCGATGATCTCTACGTCGTAGTCGATGATCCCCCCGGGGTGTGCCACCCACTGGCCCCCGACCATGAACTGGTAGTTCACGTTGTTCCTGAACGAGTCGCCCATCCCCCCGTGCCACCCGGCGATGCCCACTCCCCCCTTCACCGCCTCCAGGAGCCCTGTCTCCTGCTCCCGTGTGATCTCCCCCTGGGTATAGACGGGGACGATGAGGTCGAGGGCCTTCATCTTCCTCTCATCCGTGTAGACCTCCAGGGTGTCCGAGACCTCCACGTCGTAGCCCTGCTCCCTCAGGTACGACTCGAAGACGTCGACGCACTGCTTGGGCTCGTGCCCCTCCCAGCCCCCCCAGACCATCAAAGCTGATTTCATGTGATATCCTCTAGCATACTGATGGCGGATTAGCGCATAAGATGTGCGGTCGAAATATGGCTGCGCTACCTTGGGACCTTCTTCAGCTTCACCGAGGAGGGGGCCAGGCACTTGGTGAGCACCTCCTCGACGACCCCCCGGTTCTCAGCGGGGCTGTATGTGGCTTCCAGCAGCATCCCGTAGTCCAGCTGGTCCACTATGGCGCAGGCGGTGTTCAGGGCGTTCATGTTGAGGACAAGCGCCCTCTCAGCGGGCATCCTCTCCGGGTTTATGTCGATCCCGTAGAAGCCCCCGTAGTCGCACATCTTCATCACGAGGAGCGCCGCGAGCATCTGGTCTATCCCGAGGACCCCCACGTTCAGGTCCTGGTCGTAGTTCCCCAGGGGCTGGCTGTTCCAGTGGGTGTGGGCGAGGCGCCCCTCCCTGAGGATCGATGCGAAGGCGTACGCCAACTCCTCGTGCCCCATGAGGACGTGGCCCACCTCCGGGTTCAGGCCGACCAGCGCGCGCCCCTCGTCGAGGATCTCCCTGTTCCCACCCGACTTGAGGAGGGACTCCACGTTCCTGGCCATCAGGAGGCCGTTGGCCGTGTTCCTGTAGATGTTGTTCCCCCTGGGCTCGTAGGGCTTAGGCTCCAGGGCTACCCTGACGCCCGGGACCTCGTCCATGGCCTCCGCAAGCCCCTCCTCGAACCTCCTCCACATCCCGTAGAAGTCGAAGCCCAGCGGGTTCTCGTAGCCGTCTATCCCGGGCCAGACCACGGCGAACTCGGTCCCCAGCTCCACGTTGAGCCTCAGGGACTCCTTCAGCCTGTCCACTGCGTGCCCCTGTACAGCGGGGTCGGGATTTGAGAGGGAGCCGAACTCGTATCTCCTGTCGTAGAACAGGTTCGGGATGACCGTGATCAGCCTGATCCCCGTCTCCTTCTCGAGGTCCCTGTAGAGGTCCACGTTGTCCCAGTTTACCTCGTTGGGGAAGTGGGCCTCAACGCCAAAGGATGAGTCGATGAGTCCCTCATCGTGCATCTTGGCGATCTTGGCCAGGATCTCCTCTATCGAGCCCGGCTCCACATAGGCCTCGTGGAATCGGCCTCCGGCGGGGTAGAAGTACCAGACTCCTGCGGAGAATTTAGGGGTCAGGGTCGTGTCCTCGAGGTGCTTGAGCATCTCCTCGGGCGTCCGCTCGTATCTCTGGGGGCGTAGGTCCATCAAGCCGAGCACCGATCCCCATCTCTTGCCCTTAGGTTAAAGCGTTAACTCTCCGAAGGCGGCTCCTGGCCTCGAAGGCGGCCCTGAGGTCCAAGCTGAGGCTGTCCTGCAGCGTCTGGATCTCCTCGTAGATCTCGACGTTCGCCGGGTTAGGCTTCACGCGGTTATCTTCGTCTACTCCCACGAACCTGTCCGTGATCTCCGAGACCTCGGCCTTCTCCCCCATCGAAGAACGATATGTCCAGAGGGCTTGGAGGGCGGCCCCGTAGGCGGCTCCCTCCTCTATCCTGAGGGTGACCACGTCGGCGTTGAATATGTCCGCAGCTATCCGCCTCCAGGCGGCGTTCCTCGAGCCTCCTCCGGTGAGCCTCACCTCCTGGGGGTCGATGCCCAGCTCCCTGAGCCTGTTGAGCCCGTAGTTCAGCCCCATGGTCACCCCCTCCATCGCGGCCCTCGCCATGCTCTCCCCGCTGAAGGTCCTCTCGTTCAACCCGAAGAGCACCCCCGTCCCATGTGGCACGTTTGGCGTCCTCTCACCTGTGAGGTAGGGGAGCAGGATGAGGCCTCCGGAGCCGGGGGGAACTCCCTTCACGGCCTCCTCGAGTTCCCTGTGGCTGTATCCGAGCATCCCCCTGACCGCTTCGGTGGACACCGTGACGTTCATGGTGCAGGCGAGGGGCAGCCACCCGTTGGTGGAGTCGCAGAAAGCCGCTATCTCCCCCCTTCCGTCCACG
>JADHWN010000008.1 GCA_016783455.1 Candidatus Bathyarchaeota archaeon | reverse complement strand
GAATCGTATGGGGATACGAAAGGTGGCCAGCTCTCTCCACCCCAAGCCTCCACCCAACCTTATAAAGCGTTTATCAACCACCCAAACAGACCCCCAAAACCGAAGCCCGAACCCCACCCATAACCCATACCCAGAATACCTCACCCAGATACGTCTCAGAGACGCCTATCACAAACATTGACCACCCCTCCAAAATCCCTTTTATAAATAAGTACCCAGCCTAGCTCAGCAAAAACAGTTCGAGGAATCAATATTGAAAAACAGGGGATTAAGCGAAGTAGTCTCAACCCTCATACTCCTAGTCGTAGCAGTCCTCCTAGCGGCCGTCGTCGCCTACTACGCCACCAACGTCACAATGACACGCACAGTCACCGAGGAACTCCACCTATCCAAACAACACGTCTGGGTCAACTACACCGGGGCGGTGGCCGCATTCAAGATCCAGAACCTCGGAGGCAGAGACATACTCATGGACAAGGTCGCCATACGCAGCGTCGAATCCGACTGGACCGACATCTACTACTACCGCATACCCTCCGGCTCCAGCGTACTGGAGGACTTCAACGTCACAAGCTACGCGAACCTCGCAGGCGTCAACGTCACCATCGACGCCCGCCTCTACCTCCAGGCTACCTCTGACATCCCGCTGATCTCGGGCGGGGAGCTGCTGGTCTACGTGAAGGGGCCGGGGAACGTGGGCATGGACGACATCGGCACGACGGTGGGGCTGGCGGTGTACACGAACAACGCGCAGTACGTTACGGAGTGTAACGTTGAGTCGGGGACGACGCAGTGATGTCTATGTCTGTTAGGCGTAGTAAGCTGGATCTGGTGTTGGGGGTGCTCCACGCGGTTGGGGGTGGGGTGGATAAGCCGACTCGTATTATGTATGCTGTGAACTTGTCTTGGAGGCCGACTCAGGCTATTCTGGGGAGTCTTGTTGAGCAGGGTTTGCTGGAGGAGTTTGTGGTGGCGGGGGAGCGTCGTAGTCGTAGGCGGTATGGGTTGACGGAGAAGGGGCAGGGCGTGCTTAGCTACTTTGACGGCGCCCAGCTGCTGCTGGACATCGACGACATCGCAACAACACAATAAACCACACATTTTTTCCATTCTAAACTACGGCATACACATTCGTATCTAGGTCTCATACTCGGTGGCTGATAGAAACCAGCCTCTACTTCGGAGGTGTGGAGGCTTCTATCCCCGCCTTCGCCTCCTCCTTCCTTGCGTTGATGAACTCCAAGACGGTGTAGATCACCTGCAGCCCCACAGCCAGAAAGGCCAGCTGGATGAAAAGGCGCATGTCGAGTAGCATAGTGTTAACTCCCCCTGGGATGTCCGTGGTCACGGTCACCTGACCAAATTTGGCGAAGTCGCCCACGCTGAACGTCACGAGGTTGAAGTAGAGCATCATGGCATTGGATGAGAGGGAGGCAAGGAGGTAGATGTAAGACGTCATGGGCACGAAGCCCTTGACGAGGGTCAGGACGCTGGCGATGAGCCCGATGGTCGCTATCTGATATATGAACGCGTTCAAGTCCACCCCGGTCTCGGAGATCATCTCGAAGTACTCCTCCGGGATCTGGCTCGGGGCGTAGAGTGGGAGCCCGACGAAGATCACGAGGGTGAAGAGAGCCGATAGGACTGCGGAGGTCCTCCTGCTCATATGGTCTCACCCACCTCCAGTTTAATCGTGTTGGTGATGCCGACCAGGTCGTAGAGGGTCCGGAGACTGATAGTCACCTCAACCGAGGCCTCCATGCCCTCCACGATTCTCATGATATCGGAGGCGGAGATCTCCAACCTTAGATTCACGGGTTGCGAATCACCCGGCGAGAGGATCACCGTCTCGTAGTCAGCGTCCAGAGGGGCGCCTAGATCGTCGAGTATCATTATCTCGAACGTCGCTGTTGCCTCGAGGAACCCTGGATTCTGGGGTGAAAGATTCAGCTCCATGGAGCCTGGGCCGCCCACCTCCTCGACGTTCATCTCAATCCCCATCTCCCCCCCAGAGATGGTGCCCATCACCACTCCCGCCATGGTGTGGAGGCTCAAGCCGAAGCCGACGATAGACCCAAGCTGAACCAGCGTGATCAGCACTCCCACGACCTGCACTGCCTTCATTTCAACCCCTTCGACTAGAACCTACTTCGATAACCTGATTTAAAAAATGATGTTGTGGCCTAAACTGCACCTGACGTCGATATTCATCTGTGGGGTTCGACGACCACCTTCAGCGAATCCCCGGCTTCAGCGACGAACATGAAACCGTCCCCCGTCTCATCCAATCCCAATCTATGGGTCACCATCTCCCCGACATTCACCCTCTTTGATCGGATCAGCTCAAGGGCCGCAGTCAGGTCGTCGGGGGACGCCGCGTACGTGGTCGTCACGGTCAGCTGCCTGCTCCAGAGGTCGTTCAGATCTAGGGGGAGCTCCACTCCGGGCTGTGTGGGCGCAAAGAGGAGGATGGTCCCCCCGTCCTCGACGCACTGGAGACCCTGTTTTATTGCAGGTAGAGCGGCCGTGCTCACAATCACGTGATCGAACCCCCTTCCTCCGTTTGCTTCTCGCGCCAGAGTGTTGACTTCGTCCCTGCCGTCGAAGACCTCGTCGGCGCCAAAGCGCTGCGCATACTCGATGCGGTGCTCGTTGATGTCGGTGGATATGACCCTTGAGGCCCCCTGTGCCTTCGCAAGCTGGATGTGCAGTATGCCTGAGACTCCGCTTCCGAGGACGAGGACCGTGTCTCCGGGACTGATGCCCATGCGCCTCTGTCCTCTGACGACGCATCCGAGGGGCTCGATGAATACCCCCTCCTCATCTGAGACGCCGGGGGGAAGCGGAAAGAGCCCGGTCGTCATGTTGATCTCGGGCACCTTGGCGTACTCTGCGAAGCCCCCCGGGTCGATGTTAGTGCTGTGGAGTGTCTCGCAGGCGGTGTGGTCGCCCCTCAGGCAGTAGCTGCAGGTGTTGCATGGGACGTGGTGGGAGACGAAGACCCGGTCTCCGACGTCGTAGTCTTCGACGGCCTCCCCGACCTCGGAGATGACGCCGACTGCCTCGTGGCCCAGGACCCTCGGCGCTTTCTTGATCCTGTACCACTCCATGACGTCGCTGCCGCAGATACCGCACATCGAGACCTTGAGGAGGACCTCCCTCTTCCCGATGCTTGGCTTCGGCACCTCCTCCACTCTCACGTCGTCGTTCCGGTAGTAGACGGCGGCGCGCATCTCTCTCACATTCGGAATACTTTGCGGGGCATGTTTAAAATGATGGGTCTCAGGGGGCTTCCGTCTTCGAGGAAAGGAGTTAATAGAATATTTGGCTCATGGGGTTGTGAGGTTGACCTCGTTGGATTGGGGTATGAAGAACCGGCTATCGCGTATACTCAGGCCTAAGACGGGTCGTTCGCTGATCCTTCCTATCGACCATGGGTACTTCCTTGGGCCGACTCGGAGGCTTGAGGACCCGTGGAAGACCGTTGAGCCTCTGCTCCCCTACTCGGACGCCCTCATGCTGACGAGGGGGATCCTGCGCTCCTCGATGAGTGCCGAGATCGACACGCCAATTGTGCTCAGGGTCTCCGGTGGCTCCAGTATCCTCAGTGACGACCTCTCAAATGAGACCATCACGACCTCCATCTTCGAGGCGGTCAGGTGCAACGCCTCGGCCTTGTCCCTGTCGATCTTCGTCGGTGCTGCCCATGAGCATCAGACCTTGGCTAACCTGGCTAAGCTGGTGGACAACGCCGAGGGTTATGGCATACCGGTTCTTGCGGTCACGGCTGTGGGGAAGGAGCTGGAGAAGCGGGATGCCCGTTATCTTGCCCTCTGCTGCAGGATAGCGGCGGAGATTGGTGCCAGGTTCGTGAAGACCTACTACTGCGAGGGGTTCTCGAAGGTGGTGGAGGGCTGCCCCGTGCCTGTGCTCATCGCCGGGGGTCCGAGGATGGAGACCGAGCTGGACGCCCTGCAGACGACTTACGATGCCCTTCAGGAGGGGGCTGTGGGGGTGATCATGGGGAGGAACATCTGGCAGAACGATCATGCCGTTGCGATGATCAGGGCGGTGAGGAGTGTGGTTCACGAGGGCGCGACTCCCAGGGAGGCTCACGACCTCTACGGTGAGCTGAAGGGGTAGTCTCTCCTTTTTCTTATGCGGCTGGCTTAGGATAAGGGTTCCCGGGCGTGTCGGTGGGTGGGGATAAGGGGTTTGGCGTTGTGTCTTCAGTGTGAAGGCGGGGGCTTGTTTGATGTCTTCTTCACGTGTTTATGGTTGCGTGCCTGGGTGTAAAAAGAGGGTGTAAGTGTGGGGTTTATGTGGGGGCCCAGTAGCATCTTTTGGGTGAGTGGACTTTCCCTTCTTTCTTGAGCTTCTGGATGGCCTTGGAGACGTCCTTGCTCTCTACGCCGAGCTTCTTGGCGACCTCGCCTGGGCGTATGGGCTTGCCGATCTCCTTCATGGCCTCGAGCACTGATTCAGGTTCTACGCTCATGCTATTCACCTCAATAATGGTACAGGACGATTTGTTCTATGGGGCACTATTAATCTTTCTACGAAAAAAGGGGGGATGTGGTTATTTACTGCGTGTCAGGACCTTTCCTGCCCGGGCTCCGGTGTGCTTTCCTTTCTCAGCGGCCAGTTGTCCGTTGACGAGGACGTATTCGATGCCCTTCGGGTGCTGTCTCGGCTCCAGCTCAGTGCTCTGTATCTCCAGCTTCGGCAGGTTCATGAGGACGATGTCAGCGTAGCCGCCCTCCTTGAGGACTCCTCTGCCCTCCAGGTTGTGGACTCTGGCGGCCATCGTCGAGGTCTTCTGGACGGCCTCCTCGATCGTGAAGACGTCGCCGTCCCTGACGTACTTGACGTAGAACATCGGGAAGGCGCTGAAGGGGTTGATTCCGGGTATGCTGTACGGCGGGTTACTGGCTTGGTACTCCTTGTCGAAGACGCTGGTGTCGAGGCCCACCATGCCCCTGGGGTGGGTCCAGTACTGCAGGTAGGGTTTCCTCGGCCCCATGGAGCCCGTGGCCCCCCTCGTGTATGGGTCCTCGGCGATGATGTCGAAGTATGTGTCCCAGGGATCCGCGTCCCTCTCGGCCGCGATCTCGGCCACGGTCTTCCCGTCGACTCCGAGTACATTGCTCTTCAGGACGGTGAGGTTCTCCGCCCATCTGGGGGCTGTGTTCGGGTTGTAGGCTACTCTGATGAACCACTTGCCGCTGCGGACGGCGTCCTTCACCTCCTCGCGGAAGTCCTTGACCTTGAGCCACTTGCCGAAGCCCTCCAGGCCTCCGAGCTCTCTCAGCCACGGGGAGTAGAGGGAGGCGAGGTAGGGCATCGTCGAGAAGCTGCTGCGGGTGAGCTGGGGGATTGCGTCCCAGGTGATGTCGAGGTCGGTCTTGGCGTCCTCTGTGATCATGTCGAGGGTGGTCTTGACGTTGTGGTGCTCCAGCGCGTCGGGTGCGGGTGGGTGCATCTGCCAGCCTGTGGACATGTGGGCGTAGTGGAGGCGGACCCCCGTCTTCTTGTGGACGTCAACGCACTCCATGAGGGCGGTGATCTTCTCGTTGGGGACGTGCCCCGCGGCAACGCCCCTCCTCCTTCCGGTCCTCCTCCAGTGGGGGCAGTAGACCCCGCCATAGTCCTTGAGGACGGAGACGCCGTCTATGATCTCCTCGTGGGAAGCGTAGACGT
This sequence comes from Candidatus Bathyarchaeota archaeon, assembly GCA_016783455.1. Classification (GTDB taxonomy): domain Archaea; phylum Thermoproteota; class Bathyarchaeia; order TCS64; family TCS64; genus BS750m-G28. The sequence continues at coordinate 68,515 of JADHWN010000008.1, read as the reverse complement.
CCGGGTCATAGTCGAGGCCTGTACTCATGCCGATGCAGCCGTCCCTCATCGCCTCATGGATGAGCTCCCGCATCTCGGCCCACTCCTCCTTGGTGGAGTGACGCTTGAAGTCGACGCCCATCACCTTGGTGCGCACGGATCCGTGGCCGACGAGGGGAGCGTAGTTGACCGAGACTCCCTCCTTCTCGACCCTCTTGAAGTACTCTCCCATCGTACTCCAGTCGAGGGTCCAGCCGTAGATCTGCTCCATCCACTCGTTGATCTGCTCCAGGGGATAGTAGGGCTGGTTTGGGTAGAACTTGTAGGGGTCCAGGTCCGGGAGGTGGTCCGTGAGCACCCCAGGGGTCCTGATGTGGTCTCCGAGGGGCGCGGGTGAGCCCCCGCACTGGCCACCCACGAAGGTGGTGATCCCCTGCATCACGTAGTTCTGGCAGTCCGGGAACTTGAGAAGGCTCCAATCGGCGTGGCTGTGGGAGTCTATGAAACCGGGGACCGCCTTGAGGCCCTTCGCCTCGATGACCCTCTTGGCGTCTCCCTTGACGTCGCCTATTGAGGCGATCCTGTCTCCGGTGACGCCGATGGTCCCCACGTAGGCTTTCTTGCCCGTACCTTCAACGATTGTCGCGTCCTTGATCAGAATGTCGTATTCGACCATTAGAATCTCCATTTGAGATATGGTTTACATAATTATAACATTGATGTCCTGTGAACTTTCATGGGGGTCTGCCTCAATCGTCTACCAAGGTTTTAATACGGAAACCTCTCAGCAGAGCACATATGGACGCTGACATCATATTTTCGGGCTGTGGTACAGTCTGCAACGACTGCGAGTACTTCAAGGGCGAGAAGGAGCCAAAGTGCCCGGGCTGCGAGTCCTTGAGGGGGAAGCCCTTCTGGGGGTCCTGCCCAACCTATGCCTGTGTCCAGGATCATGGGGTTGAGCACTGCGGCGTATGCGGGGAGTTCCCGTGCGACAAGTTCATCGAGACCTTCGACCCGAGCCACGGGCAGGTAAGCTCGGTCATCAGGACTGGATTGCTGGCGTACAGGGCGAGGCATGGAGACGAGAAGGCCATGGAGCTCTCGAGGAAGCTGGAGCACTGAATCACTATTTTTCCTTTTAGTATCGTTCCCCCATCTCTTTCTTTAAACTGGAAATATCCTCGGTTTCCCCGGTATAGATCCGTAATACTTATATGCTAAAAGAGTGGGCATAGGGTAGATATATCGGAAAACCGATATAATGTAGACGTGTACGACACATCTACACTAAAAGGGGTGAAAGATGAAATGCAGAGAAGTATGGAGCCCGTTCCTGGGGCTGGCGTGAAGAACTACGTGTTCCTGGTCTACTCGACGGACGAGGAGGTCGTGGACACCAACAACGTACTGGCGAAGCTCATGAGTGGTGAGAGCGAGAACTTCAAGCTCGAGAAGGTCACCGTCATGGGGAACCCGTCCTTCAAGCCCGCCTAGGATAGGGAACACACATACCTGAGGGGCGTAGGTCCCCATTGACGCGTCAGTGGATACAGGGTCATGTGTCCTTGACGTACCTCTCCGAGATGTGGATGAGGGTGTCGTGGTGCCGCTTCTCCTCCTCCATGATGTGGGACAGCAGGAGCTTCACGTCCTCGTTGTCTGTCTCCCGCCTTAACCTGTCTGCGAAACGCTGGGCCGTCTTCTCTTTAAAAACGGATCTCGGTCAACAAGCTCTACTCTGTTTTCACATGTAATTAGAAGAAAGTCATCGTCTATACCTGTCGTTCTTCCAGGGATCCGCCGTGTTGCTGTAGTATCCAGATTCCCAGTAGCCTAGCTTGTCCTCGGCCATGAAGGTGATCTTCTTCAACCACATGGGGCTCTTGTAGGCGTATAGCTTGGGGACGATCAGCCTCACGGGGCCCCCCAGGGGCTGGGGGAGGTCCTCTCCGTTGAGCCTATGTGTGATGATGACATCGTCGTCCATGAGCTTCTCCAGGGGCAGTGAGGTCGTGTAAGTGTCATAGCACTCGAACCAAGCGTACTTAGCTGATGGCTTGGGTTTCACGATAGATGCGAGGACCGTGAAGAGCACTCCCTCCCACCTCTGGTCGAGGACGCTCCAGCCCTCGACGCAGTGGAAGTCGCTGACCGACTCCTTTTGGGGTAGCGCTATGAACCCCTTCCAGTCCAGGGTCAAGGGGTTCTCCACCTCCCCGTCCACTGTGAGGCTCAACTCCTCCTTGCTCACCTGAGGAAGCCTCATGACTATCCCCTCGTGCTGCGTCCCCCAGCTTAAAATGGAGTCGATGACTCTCTGGTTAGGGGGAAGCCGCCCCTCTTTCAAGGCAGTCAAGCTTATCATTTCTTCCCTCGTTTGGCACGAGATAAACTCTGTGCAGCGAGATGAGATGCACAGGGCTGCAAGAATGAGATTGCGTGTCTTCTCCATGATAAGATGGAAATAAAGCCGGGGCATAGATGGGATCGTGAGCTTGGAAGAGTACTGGGCGAAGAGGGATTTCACGAGGACCCCCGAGCCCCGCGGAGAGGTGGTGTCCACCGTCGGAGACATGTTCGTGGTCCAGGAGCACCACGCCAGCAGGCTCCACTGGGACCTGAGGCTCGAGAGGGACGGGGTTCTCAAGAGCTGGGTCATCCCTAAGGGGCCTCCTGAGGAGAGGGGTATAAGGAGGCTGGCGGTTCAGACGGAAGATCATCCTGTCGAGTACGCCGACTTCAAGGGCAGCATACCGGAGGGGGAGTACGGTGGAGGCACGATCTCGCTCTGGGATAGAGGAGCCTACGAAACCGAGAAATGGCGGGATGGCGAGATTATTGTCCGTCTCAAGGGTTCGAAGCTGGTTGGTCGATATTGCATGATAGGTCTCAAGGGTCAGGCAGGTGACTGGTTGATATTCAGGTGTGGAAAGGATGGATGAGGGTAAGAGGATCATCTCACTTCTGGAAGAGGAGTACCCAGGGGTCCGGGGCACTTCACTGAATTACCGCAGCCCCCTTGAGATACTGGTTGCTACGATTCTCTCCGCCCAGTCCACAGACGAACAGATTAACAAGATCACGGCGGAGCTCTTCAAGAAGTACAGAACCGCTGCTGACTACGCATATGCTCCAAGGGAGGAGCTGGAGGAGGACATAAGGAGCTCCGGGTTCTTCCGCAGGAAGGCCGCGTTCATCCAAGAGGTGACGAGGGTGATAGCCGAGGAGCACGGCGGGGAGGTCCCGGCGTCCATGGAGGAGCTCACGGCGTTGAAGGGCGTGGCCCGGAAGACGGCGAACATCGTCTTGGGGAACGCCTTCGGCATCGTGGAGGGCATCGCCGTGGACACCCACGTCTGGCGCCTCGCCCACCGCCTGGGGCTCAGCGACAAGAAGAACAGGGACAAGATAGAGGCCGACCTGATGGAGGTCTTTCCCCGTGAGAAGTGGCTGGCCGTGAACTACCTACTCATAGAGCACGGGAGGAGGGTCTGCGACGCCAAGAAGCCCGACTGCGGGAGCTGCGTCCTCAACGAATTCTGCCCCTCCGCCTTCACGTTCCCTCACAACGAGAGATGAACGTGGTCACCCGAAGATCTTCTTGTACTTCTCGGCCTTGGAGTTGGTCCTCTCATGCTCCTTGGCCACCATCTCCCTCTCCCCGTCCCTGACCTCCCGGAGGGGCTTCGCGGGTATCCCGATGGCCAGCATGTTGTCGGGGACCTCCTTCCCGGGGGAGACGAGGGCCCCAGAGCCAACGATGGCGCCGTCCCCCACCCTAGCCTTGTCCAGGACAATGGCGCCGAGGCCGACGAGGACGTTGCTCCCAATGGTGGCGCCGTGGACCATCGCGCCGTGGGAGATGATGGTGTCGTCGCCTATCTTGACGGGGGAGCCGGTGGGTGCCTCGACGACGCAGTTCTCCAGAACCGTGGTCCTAGCGCCGATCTCGACGGTGTCGTCGTCCCCCCTGATGATGGCCCCGGTCCAGATGTTGGCGCCCTCCCCGATGGTGACGTCGCCGATGACCCAGGAGCCGGGGGCGAGGAACACGGAGTCGTGAACCCTCGGCCTCTTCCCCTCAAACTCGATAACGGACACTTAATTCCCTCAAGGCGTATGGTATCGGTGTTTCTCGAATAAGCTTATGGTTGGGCTATGGCGGCGTGATTATTTTTAGTGAACTTTAACTATAAAACTAGAGTGTCGAGGCTCCCACACACATGGTTATTTCCCTCGCCGAGAAAACTCGACTGGGGTTCAAAATGGAGGTCACCATAACCCACATACAGCGCCTCGAGATAAGGCTCCTCGGAAAGGCCTTCGTGGGCTACAGGGCGAGGGACGGCTGGAGACAATCCCTGCCATTCTACGCATTCAGGTGCCCCGTCCACGGCTACGTCGAGGACTACCCCCACGGGTACGCCGAGAGGCTCGACTGCCCCTTATGCTCGCGAGAGGAGCTGGCAGCCATACGAGTGGCCGAGGATGAGGCAATGCTGGCCGAAATGAGCGCCGTCCCCCTGAGGACAAACTGAGTTAGGATTCTTATCCTCAGTCGCGGTGCTGTAGAAGTAAATTTAAAGATCAGCTCATCTCAAGCATGCGTCTGATGGGAACCCTTGCCCTCTCAGCGATCTCGGAAGGGACCTTCACGACAGGCTCCTCGTCGAGCAAGGCCTGGTAGGTATTCTCAAGGGTAATCTGCTTCATCGCGGAGCACTCGTTATGCTCCAAGGCGGGGAGGAACGTCTTGCCCGGGATCTCCCTCCTCAGGCGGTCGACCAGCCCCACCTCGGTCCCAAGGATGAAAACCTTGGCATCAGACTCCTGGCATCTCCTGTACATGCCCCCAGTCGACAGGACGTAGTCGGCCCTCATCTGGAACTCGGGCTCGCACTCGGGGTGCACGAGGAGCTCCGCCTCCGGGTATTCATCCTTCAGCTGCATAGCTGCAGCGCCGTCACCGAAGAAGCGGTGGACGTAGCAGAACCCGTCAGCGGGCACAGAGATGAGGGTCTTACCCGGGTTCTTCTGCCCGGCGTACCACACGAGGTTCTTGTCCGGCCCGAAGAGGATGGTTTCAGCATCAAGCTTCCCAATGATCTCCGCAGCGTTACTGGAGGTACAGGTGACATCTGCCTCGGCCTTGGCCTCAGCATAGGTGTTCACGTACAGGACGACCGAGGCGTCCGGGTGGCTCTCCTTGGCGGCCCTGAGGACGCTGACGGGGAGCATGGCCGCCATGGGGCATCGAGCCCTCGCTGAGGGGATGATGATCTTCTTGTCCTGGTTGAGGATGGACGCGGTCTCGGCCATGAAGTCGACGCCGCAGAAGACGATGAGGTCGACGTCGCCGGCCTCCTGGGCCCTCCTGCTGAGCTGCAGAGAGTCCCCGACGAAGTCCCCTATCTCCTGTATCTCGGGGATCTGGTAGTTGTGGACGATGAGGAGGGCGTTCTTCTCCTCCTTCAGCTCCACGATCTTCCTCTGGAGTTCCGATGTATCCAACGCTATTCCTTCTTGACCATCTCAATCTCGAGCTTGACGTCGAGGGCCCTCACGGAGTGGGTGAGGCTCCCCATGGAGATGATGTCCACACCCGAGGCCGCGTAGTCCCCGACGTTCTCCGGTGTGATGCCCCCACTCGCCTCATAAACCCTTCCCTCCCTGAGGCCCAGCTCCGAGAGGCGTGCCAGGCATCTCTCGATCTCCTCTGGGGGCATGTTGTCGAACATGATGATGTCAGCCCCGGCCTTCGCCGCCTCCACTGCCCCCTCCAGGGACTCGATCTCTATCTCAATTTTCTTGGTGAAGCTCACGGCGCTCCTAGCCGCCTTCACGGCCTCCGTGATAGAGGGCAGCAGGGCGAGGTGGTTATCCTTGATCAGGACGCAGTCGTCAAGCCTGAACCGGTGAGTGTCTCCCCCGCCCAGGGCAACAGCCTTCTTGTCGAGCTCACCAAGTCCGGGCATCGTCTTCCGTGTAGCTGCGACCTTCGTGTTCTGACTCACCTTGGAGACCTGCGATGCGATCTTTGAGACGGCGGTGGCTATCCCCGCCATCCGTCCCAGGATGTTCAGTGCGGTCCTCTCCCCGGCGAGGAGGGCTTTCGCTGGTCCGCTGATCTCCATGAGTGTCTGGTTCCTTGAGACGCTGCTCCCGTCCCTCTCGATGGCGTTGACCTCGCAGCCCAGGATGTGGAATATGGTCGTCACCTCATCCAGCCCGGCTGCCACTCCGTCCTCCCTGAAGTAGAGGCGGCCCTTCGCAATCTGGCCGTCGTCGATGAGGGCTTCAGATGTGATGTCCCCCCATCCTATGTCGTCCTTGAGGAACTCCCTGAGCCTCTCCTCCACCGAGAATCCTGCACCCATGCCTCAACGCTCCGTCAAGAGTTTTACAATCAACACCATATAGGTGCTTTTATTTCTTCTGAGAGCCGAGGGCTGGTAACCCTTTTTTCGTGCCTGCTAGTTCGGACGGTGAAAAGTTTGGACTCCATCTTCTCAGAAAGAGTAAGACCTATAATTTCGGCGTATAAGTCCATGGGAGCGTTGGCCGGAGGGGTGGGGCGGTCCACGGAAAAGGACAGAGTGTATCTCATAGCGGTCGGTCTTCTATTCATCGAGCTGCTGGCAGGCGTCGTCTGGGGCATCCAGAGGGGGCTGTCCTCCCTCTTCGCGAAGGAGGTCCTGATGATCGCCTCCTTCACCCAGATCGGCATGGTGACATCGGTCTTCGGCCTCACCAAGGCCGTCACAAACCTCTTCATGGGCGCCCTCTCGGACCGCGTCGGGAGGAAGCCCGTCATCGTCGTAGGAGCCATCGTCTCGGCCCTCGGCGGCATGGTGATCGCCTCGGCGGACCAGTTCACGGGGATGCTCCTGGGGACAGCCCTCATCGGCCTCGGCGGCGGCAGCACCTTCGTCGGCATTATGGTGGCGATGACGGAGGTGATCCCCTCCCGGATCGGCCTCGCGATGGGCCTCTTCCAGCTCGCCGCATACGGGGGGTCGACGCTGGGTACCTCCCTCGCCGGGTACCTCGCCGTCTCCTACGGCCTCAGGCAGCCCTTCACGGTCCTCATGGCCATCTCCGCCGTCGGCGCCGTCGCGAGCTTCTTTTTCATCCCCAAGACCAACGCCCTCGTCCACGAGGAGAGAACCAGACCCAAGATGAGGGTGAAGATCACCTCCTACGCCAGGCAACTGGCGCCCATGTACTTCGCCGGCTTCAGCAGCAAGATCATGGACAGCCTAGTCGTCTCCTTCCTCCCCCTCTACCTGACGGGGTTGGGGATGGGCATCGATAGGGTCGTCACCGTCATGTCTGCGTTCACCTTCTCGTGGGCCCTCCTCCAGCCCGTCACCGGCCACACCTCCGACAGGATCGGCAGGAAGAGGATCATCGTCGTCGGCCTCGCCGGCTCGGTGATCAGCATAGTCACCTTCACCATGACGGGCAGCTTCATCCTCCTCATCGTCTGCTCCCTCTTTCTCGGCGTCGAGGCGGCCCTCTTCTACACTCCCCTCGTCGCCATGGTGAGCGACATCGCCCCATCGGAGCTGGAGGGCACCCTCATCGGGAGCTACCGCTTCTTCAGGGACCTCGGATACTTCGTTGGCCCCCTCCTTCTAGGAACTATAGCGGACAACCTGGGCCTCGTCAACGCCTTCTACGCGACGTCCCTCATACTGCTGGTCGCCATGGTGGTGATCCAGCTGCTGGCGAAGGAGACCGTTGAGAGAGCCGATTGAGTGAGCCCTAGTAGCCTGGGGGGAACGGCTGCATATGGAGAGGCGATAAGGGTAGGCATCCACCTCCTGAAATCCTGTGAATTGATAAAGGCTTTTAACGTGCTTGGGCTAGGTTCGGTCGGTGTAAAGTTTGGACTACAGGAAGTATATCCTGGAGCTGGGGACCGGCGTCGACCTCCACGGGGAGGACGAGACCAAGGCCGCGCAGAGGGCGGTGAAGGACGCCATCAGCCACAGCAGCATGGTGGGTCTGGGGCAGCTCTTCAAGATAGGGAGCTTCAAGGAGATGTCGGAGGCCCTCATGGTCGATGTCACGGTTGCCACTCCTAACCCCGAGAAGATCGACGGCGACGCGGTGCTCAGCATCCTGCCAGAGGGGAACAGGCGTATAAACATCATCAAGGGCGGGATGAGGTGGCCAGACGCATCGACATCCGAGGAGGCCAAGTCCCACGGGATCGTGATGGTGAACGCGGTCATTATGGTACTCGTGGACGCCGACAAGCTGGAGAGGAAGTGAAGCCTCTCGTACCCTATTTTCTGATGAATCCCTCGAAGTAGTCAACTATCCTCTCGTGGATGGGGATCCCAGTGGCCTCGATAAGACCAGTGTACCCCGGGAAGCAGTTCGCTTCCAGAATATAGGGCGTCCCGTCTGCCGCGGGTAGGACGTCGATGCCCGTTATCTTGAAGCCCACGGCATCCGCCACCTTCAGCGACAGCTCGTCGTAGACGGGGTCCAGGAAGTTCTCAGCTGTGCCCCCCGCGCTCAGGTTGTACCTGAAGTCATTGGGGTTGGAGCGCTTCTCCCTTCCGACGACCTCGTCCCCGACCACCATGCACCGGATGTCGTGGCCCTGGTTGTGGATGAACTCCTGGAGGTAGTAGACCCCCTGACCGTGGGCCCTCCCATACCACGCGAGGAACTGGAGGAGGTCCTCCCTGCTCCGTATGCGGTCCAATCTGATGACCCCGACCCCCCGCCCCTTGCAGATGGGCTTGAGAACGACGTTCTTACCCGAGTCGAGTAGCCCTGAAGCGAAGTTGTAGGCTTTGTCTATGTTCTCGGTGATGAGGGTCTCCGGATGGGGGATTCCCAGCTTCTTCATCTGGAGTGTGAGGTGGCCCTTGGAGTAGTTGAGGAGGCTGTCCACGGGGTTGATGACTGTGCCGATCCTCTCCTCCAGCTCCTTGAGGATGAGGTGGCGGTGGATCAGCTCGAACGTGGAGCCCCGGTTCAGCATGTTGCTGGGGGCGTATACTAGGTCCGCGTCGTACTCCGGTATCTCCGGAAGGGAGATGTCCCAGGGTGCCCTGAACTTGGTGGGTATCCCCCGCGCCCTCAGCTCCCCCAGCACCAGCTGGGTCTCGTGGACGGTGGGGTTGTCGGTAAAGATTATGACTCCCAAAACCTGCGCCCAAGACTGAGGGATGACGAGCCCCTTAAAACCGTTTGGAGACGCCTGAGCGGCGTTAAATACATCCTCGAAAACGTATGAGGCGGTGAAATGTTTTGGTCAACCCCTACTCGGACCTGGATAAAAGGATATTAGGGGAGGTCTACGGGAGCACCGAGACCATGGACAACCTCGTCGTCCTCTGCGACGACTACAACAGCCGTTGGCCGGGCTCCGGAGACGACAGGAAGGCCTGCGAGTACATGGCGGGGAAGCTTGAGGGGTACGGCCTTGAGGATGTCCACATGGAGTCCCTGACCCTCCCAGGCTGGAACCGTGGTTTCTCCAGGCTCGCGGTGATTAGCCCCAAGGAGAAGGAGATCCCCTGCATCGCCCTCCCTCATAGTGCCTCGGGTGAGGTGGAGGGAGACCTCGTCTTCCTCGGCGACGGCCCCGTGGACATCTACGAGAAGCGGGAGGACGAGATCGAGGGGAACATAGTCATGGTCACCAGCCGCACTCCCCCGGGTATGGGCCGACCCCTCCACAGGAACGAGAAGTTCCAGAGGAGCGTCCTAGCCGGGGCGGCGGGGTTCATCTTCATGAATCACTACCCCACCTACGGCCCCCCGACGGGCGGGATAAGCCCCATCGTTCCCTCGATAGGCATCTCGTACGAGGAGGGCTGCTACCTCGAACGTCTCCTGGAGAGGAAGGGGAGGGTTAAGCTCAGGATGGAGACGGAATGCGAGAACCTCGACGTGGAGTCCTGGAACGTCGTCGCCGACCTGCCCGGAGCCATCGATGACGAGATGGTGATCTATGGAGGCCACTACGACGGGCACGACATCGCCGTTGGAGCCCTGGACGACGCCACGGGGGCCGTCTGCGTCATGGAGGCGGCCCGGGTCCTCGCGAGGGAGAGGGAGCACCTGCAGAGGTCCATCAGGTTCATCGCCTTCGCCGCCGAAGAGATCGGCCTCTACGGAAGCAGGGCCTACGTCGCGGAGCACGAGGAGGAGATGGAGGACGTCCGATTCATGCTCAACTTCGACGGAGCAGGCCGCTCAGGCAGGCAGGGATTCGGCCTCCACGGGTGGCCCAAACTGGAGAGGTTCTTCGGAGACGTGGCCTCCGCGATCGGCGTCGATATCCCCATCAGCCAGGGGGTGAGCCCCTACAGCGACCACTGGCCGTTCCTGCTGAAAGGGATCCCGACCTCAGGCATGGGTGACCCCGAAGAGGCGAGGAGACGGGGTGGGAGGGGCTACGGCCACACAATGCACGACACGGTGGACAAGGCGGATCTCCGGGCGCAGAGGGAGTGTGTCGCCAACTCGTCGCTGGCGGCGGTGAGGATCCTGAACACCGACGACTGGCCTGTGAGCCACAGAACCCAGGAGGAGATAGAGGAGCTGGTCAAGGGGCGGGGCTACGATGAGACCCTCGCTCTTGGGGCCTGGCTGAAGGACTACCTCACGGAGAGGAGGGGCCAGCTGAGGCCGGAGGCCAAGGCGTACCTCGACAGGCTCACTGCCTCCTGGGAGGAGTCCATCTAATTTCTCATCCTTAATCTTAAATCCGTATAGGGCGAATCTCCTCCGGTGTGATTTTTGGTAGACAATCCGTATCTGGATGTCGACAAGAAGATTATGGCGGAGATCTACACGTCCTCGGAGCCCATGGACAACCTCAAGGTGCTCTGTGACGTCTACGGCGCCAGGTGGCCTGGGACACCTGAGGACATCGGCTCCGTCAAGTACATGGTCGAGAAACTTGAGAGCTACGGCCTGGAGAACGTCCACTACGAGACGTTACAGATCCCTGGCTGGAAGAGGGGGAAGGCCACCCTTGAGGTAACCAGCCCCATCGAGAAGGAGTTTGACGTCATCTCCCTCCCCCACAGCATCTCCGGGGAGGTCGAGGCGAAGCTGGTCGACCTCGGGGCGGGCCACCCTGACATCTACGAGAAGCGGAGGGATGAGGTGGACGGGAACATCGTCATGTGCTCCAGCGCCAGGCCCCAGGGGATGACCCGGAGCCTCCATAGGTCCGAGAAGTTCAGGAGAAGCGTCCTAGCGGGCGCCAAGGGTTGGATATTCATGAACCACTACCCGGCCTACGGGCCTCCAACTGGGGGTATAAGCCCCCTCATTCCCTGCGTGGGCATAGCCTATGAGGACGGGACGTTCCTTCAGCGCCTCGTTGATCGGGAGGGGGAGGTCACGGTGAAGATCAAGACCACCGACAAGAACCTCCCAGTCGAGACTTACAACATCGTTGGGGATATACTGGGGACTTCCGGGGAGAGCGAGTACCTGGTGACGGGGAGCCACTACGACGGCCACGACATCAGCCAGGGAGCCCTCGACCCGGCGTCTGGAGCCGTCGTCGTAATGGAGATGGCCCGGGTGCTGAGCATGGTCAAGGGCGACCTGAAGCGCCGGGTCAGGTTCCTCCTGTTCGGCGCCGAGGAGACGGGCCTCCACGGCTCGCGGTACTACGTCAAGGAACACGAGGACGAGCTGGGGGACTGCAGGTTCATGCTCAACCTCGACTCGGCGGGCGGCGCGGGCAAGAAGGGGGTCATCTTCACCGGCTACACCGAGCTCTACCCCCTTGTGGAGCAGTGGGCTAATGAGATGAAGGCTGAGATACCCTACTTCTCACGGGTGAGCGGCGCCAGCGACCACTGGCCCTTCTTCCAGAAGGGCGTGGTCACGGGGAACGGCGGCGACCCAGGGAGGACATCCACGGGGAGGGGCTTCGGCCACACGAAGTACGACACCATCGACAAGATCGAGCTCCAGTACCTGAGGCTGGCATCCGCCAACTACTCCAGGCTCCTGCTGAGGATGGCCAACTCCGATGTCTGGCCCGTGGAGAGGAAGACCCCGGAGGAGATCGATGAACTCATCAGGGGTATGCGCCCGGGAGGCGGGGAGGACACCGCCAAGATGCTGAGGGACTACGTCGCCGGCTGGGACGATCTCCATCCCGACACGAAGGAGTGGCTCGACCGCCAGTCCTAAACCCCCTTTTCTGATTACGCTTATATCCTAATCCGGGGAGTATTTTCCGATCAGATTGAATCCATACTCAGAGGTTGACAAGAAGATTCTGGGTGAGATCTACAGCAGCAATGAGCCCATGGAGAACCTTGAGGTCCTCTGTGATAAATACGGAGCCAGGTGGCCCGGGACCCCTGAGGACATCGGCTCCGTGAAGTACATGGTGGACAAGCTCAAGGAGTACGGCCTCGAGGACGCCTACTACGAGCCGTTCAAGATCCCCGGCTGGGAGCGGGGGCCGGCGAAGCTTGAGGTGACGGCACCCATCCAGATGGAGTTCGACGTCATCTCCCTGCCCTTCAGCATCGGCGGGGAGATCGAGGCGAAGCTCGTGGACCTGGGTCCGGGCCCCCTCGACATCTACGAGAAGCGGAAGGACGAGATCGACGGGAACGTCGTCATGTGCTCCAGCGCCCGGCCCCAGGGGATGACCCGGAGCCTCCACAGGTCCGAGAAGTTCAACAGGAGCGTCCTGGCGGGCGCCAAGGGCTGGATCTTCATGAACCACTACCCGGCCTACGGTCCTCCAACCGGCGGGGTCAGCCCCATCATCCCCTCAGTAGGCCTGGCTTACGAGGACGGGACGTTCATCCAGAGGCTCCTCAAGAGGGAGGGCGAGGTCACCATCAAGATAACCACCACAGACAAGAACATGGAGGTCACCACCCACAACATCATCGGCGACGTCGACGGGACATCCGGCGACAAGGAGCACGTCGTCACCGGGAGCCACTACGATGGCCACGACATCAGCCAGGGGGCGGTGGACCCGGCCTCGGGCGCCGTGGTCGTCATGGAGATGGCCCGGGTCGTCAACATGGTGAAGGACAAGCTGAAGAGGCGCATCAGGTTCATGTGCTTCGGAGCGGAGGAGATCGGCCTCTTCGGCTCATACGCCTACACTGCGATGCACGAGGACGAGCTGGGGGACTGCAGGTTCATGCTCAACCTGGATGCCGCTGGGGGAACCGGCAGGAAGGGGGTGACCTTCCACGACTACCCCGAGCTGGAGCCATACCTGGAGAAGTGGAGGGAGGAGATGAGCGCCGAGATGCCCATGGGGCAGAGGGCGGGACCCTACAGCGACCACTGGCCCTTCTTCCTGAAGGGGGTGCCCTCCGGAGGTGGAGGAGACTCCGAGGCGAGGGCCACCAGTACGGGGCGCGGGTACGGTCATACTAAGTACGACACCGTGGACAAGGTCGACAGGACGTACCTGAGGCTGGCTGCCGCCAACTACTCCCGGTTCCTCTTCAGGGTCGCCAACGCGGATGACTGGGCGCCTAGGAGGAAGAGCCCGGAGGACATCGAGGCCTTCATCAAGAAGATGGGGTACGACGAGACCGTAGCCCTCAACGAGAAGGTGAAGGAGTACGTCAGCGGCTGGGACGAGCACCACCCCGACACCGTGGACTACCTCAACCGAAAGTCCGCCTGGTGACAAATCCCTTTTTTACCTTTTTTCGCTTTCGCGAACCTTTTCAGGACAGCCAGTCCTTCTCATTCACGACGTAGCTTGAAGCCAGACATGGGAAGGAGGCCGGTGCCTGTATGGGGCGGCGACTGTGAGGCCATGAGGCTGCTGGGGCTCGAGGGGGAGTACCTCTCGTTCCTCTTGGACATGGAGGTTGAGCTGGGTCTTCTGCGACACGTCCTCGGATGCGATGTGTGCCTTGTGACTATCAAGGAGGGAATATCAGGGGATGGGAAGAGAGCTCTCGGTGCCATTGGTGTACTATTCGACGACGCGATAGGGGTGAATGTCATGGAACTCGGTGACCTCGTCGAGCGGAGGATGAATCAGAGGATCGAACAGCTGGAGCGTCTTAAGGAAGACGCAGGTCTGGAACTTGAAGACCTGAGGAGAAATCTGGAACCGCTCATCCATCAAGATCGAGGCTGAGCTATTGTCCGAACCTATCCCGCTTGCCCCAACACTCTCTTCAGCCCATCGATGGCGTCCTGGTAGTCAGACCACATCCGACCCCCCGTCACGCCCCCATCAACGACCAGAGCCTGGCCGTTGACGAAGCCGGAGTCGTCGCTCGCAAGCCACAGGACGGCCTTCGCTATGTCCTCGGGTAGCCCCGTGCGCCGGATGGGCTGGGCTCCCTTGAAGGATTCCTTTACGATGTCCAGCTTCTCATCCGCCTCCTCGACGGAGAGCCCCCTGGCCCTCCCGATCATGGGAGTCGCTATGAAGCCCGGGCAGATGCAGTTGACGCGGACACCGCTCTCCCCCAGCTCCATGGCCGTCGACCGGGTGAGCTGGATGACCCCCGCCTTGGCAGCGCTGTAGATGTGGTTCCCGTACCCCGTCCTGATGCCGGCGACGCTGGCGGTGTTGATGATGCTCCCCGTTCCCCTGGCCTTCATGACGGTGGCCGCATGCTTTATCCCGAGGAAGACCCCCCTGAGCAGGACACCGATGGTCTCATCGAAGGCCTCCACCGAGACCTCTTCGATGGGTCCCACTGCTCCAGCGATGCCTGCGTTGTTGAACATGCAGTCCAGTCGACCGAAGGTCTCATTCGCGTGCCTAACGGCCTGCTCGACGTCGTCCTCTAGGCTCACGTCAACGTGGAGGTAAACGGCGTTGGGACCAAGCGCATCCGTGAGGGCCTGACCCCTCTCGTCCTGCACGTCGGTGACCAGCACCTTGGCTCCCTCCTCGACGAACAGCCTCGCCGTGGCCTCTCCGATGCCGCTCGCGCCCCCCGTGATCAGGGCGACCCTGCCCTCAAGCTTTCCCGGTATGGAACTCCCCTCCTATTTCCTAATGTCTCAGGGTGTTTTTAACACGTGCAGGACGAAAAAAACAGAAGAAATGGGGTTTATTCTTCGAGCTCGACGACCATCCAGGCCTCGATGGGGATCCAGCCCGGCTTGTAGACCGGCAGGGCTGCCCTTGCAGGCTTGCCTTCGGGGTCGCCCCAGATCTCGATGAGGAGGTCCGTGAAGCCGTTGAGGACCGCGGGCTGGTCCATGAACTCGTGGGTGCTGTTGATGAAACCCACGACCTGGAGCACCTGCTTGATCCCGTTGAGGGTGCCCAGATGCTTCTTCAGCTGCGCCAGGCAGTTGAGGGCGGTCTCCCTCGCCGCCTGGTAGCCCTCCTCCAGGGTCAGGTCAGCCCCTACGACCCCCCGCTTCGTGGTCTCGAAGGGCCCCTGCCCGCACGAGAATGCGATGTTCCCTGCCCACTTCGCCCCGATATAGTTCCCCTTGGGGCCCGGGGCCTCAGGAAGCTCGATCCCGAGCTCCTTCATCCGTTCCTCGACCTTCATGTCAATCAGCATAACAATGATCGGGACCGTTTTATCCCTTTTCACCCATCCCGTCTCCGCGAACCCCGGACCTGAGTGCCATGATAAAGGGATATATGGAACGGCCATTTTGGGATGTACATGGACGATCGACTTCTAGGGAAGCGCTACGAGAAAGACTACGACGAGGAGACCCTTGAGAAGATCTACGACGACATCACCGCGGCCGTCTCCGTTCCGGTGAACGTGGACCTCGAGGCTGAGCACCGGGTCCTCGACCTCAGCAGGATGGAGGAGATCATAAGGAGTGCAAGGAGGATCGCGCTCCAGGACTGCGGCTGCCGAGTCGAGTACGGGAACTGCGACGCTCCCATGGACGTCCACATCGACCTCGACGAGTGTGCGGACCTCGAGCTGGATGGAGGCAGAGGTAACGCAAGGGAGATCACCGTCGATGAGGCCCTTGACGTCCTGAGGCGCTCCCACGAGGCCGGCCTCGTCCACATGGCCTACACCATGAAGGGCGACGAGTACCCGAAGATTATCTGCAGCTGCTGCCCCTGCTGCTGCCACAGCCTTGCTGGATACCTCCGGTTCGGGATAGCGAAGCACGTCCTGAAATCTGACCTTATAGCCGTCGACGACGAGGGGAAGTGCTCCGACTGCGGTGTTTGTGTCGACCGTTGTGTCTTCGGAGCCAGGGAGATGGTGGATGGAAACCTTTCCTACGACAAGGAGCAGTGCTTCGGCTGCGGCCTCTGCGTCTCCACCTGCCCCACCGAGGCCGTGAGCCTCGTGGATAAGTCCTGAGGTCTACACGATCTTCCCGCAGTGGAATGTCCAGTCCCCTGGATACACCGTCGGGATGTATCTGGTGTCCAAGATGACAGATCTGTAGGGGGCTCTTACCTCCTCCAGCAGATTTCCTGTCGTGTCCTTCAGCACGCCCAGCAGCTCCCCCTCCTCGACTATGTCCCCGAGCTCACACCTGTTGTACATGACCCCACCGTTCTCGGTCTTGGGCCAGCTGCTCTCCGGGGCGGTGATCTGCTCCAGCTCCGAGCCCACGGGCTCCCCCTGGATCATGTCCAGCCCGGTCATGATGTTCCTGACCCCCTGGACCCCGGTCTCCACGAACTCCGGCCAGATGCGGCTGCCCCCTCCCAGCTCCGGTCCGATGCACGGGATGCCCCTGAGCCCCGCCTGGACGGAGAGGCTGCCCATCATGTGGCTCCGGGTCCGGACCCCGCCGAGGACGGGGACCCCCTGCCCGAAGAGACTGCAGAGCCTCCGTATCTCGTCGCCCACGAGCCTGTCGGTCTCTTGGGTCCCCCTGGCGTGGATGTAGCGGGCCATGAATGCCCTCCCTCCCTCGTGGAGGTCGACTATGTAGTCGGATCCGACGATGGCGTTCTCCCAGATGGCGGCGGCGATGCGCTCCATGAGGAGCCCCTGGGGGTTCCCGGGCCAGACGCGGTTCAGGTTGAGGTTTTCGTAGCCCACCGATGGAGGGGTGACCCTCATCCCCGTGTTGAAAGCGAGGGGGTTGGAGACAGGTATCCCGATGACGGTACCCGTGAGGTCGCTCGGCTCGAGGCCCTCCATCAGCCTGTTGACCACCTCCATACCGTTGTACTCGTCCCCGTGCTGGACACCAAGCAGCGTCACGGTTGGCCCCTCTTTCACCCCGACGACGGCCTTGACGTCTATGGAGATGGGGGAGCTGTCAGGGAACGAAGCCACGCCATACCTGAAGCCGGTCTTTTCGCCTCGCCCCAGGGTCCTGCCGAAGAGCTCCATTGAATTCACCACGAGAACATCTCCCCTCATGGAGCCCTAAAGGTTTTCCAAGGACCCGACGCCCTTTTACTCGCCGCATCTGATTATCCTCGGGGATGTCGGACAGGGAGAAGGTCAAGGCTCTTCTGCTGGAGCACCATGAGAGGAGGCCCCTGATGAGGGGGACCGACTACTACAAGCTCCTCTACCAGGGGGTCTTCGGGGTGGGGCATATAATGGGGGACGGCGCATGGGACTGGCTCACGAAGGAGGCGTACGGCATCGACCTGGACGATCAACCAGATGAGCCCCTGATGGAGGCTATCTCGGCAGACGGAGCCATGGTGAGGGTGAACCTCAGACCCTACGTGAGGGAGGGACGCTCCCTTGAGGTTCTCTTCGAGGCGATGAAGACGACCGCCCTAGTCGAGGGGTCGACGGGTGAGTTCATGGATGCCTGGGATGTCTTCGTGGGTCTCGTCGAGGAAGGCCTGATAGAGGTCGACCTCAGTGAGCTCGCGGCCCTCGTGGATGAGCTTGGGGTGGAGGGGGTCTCCCCTCATCATCATTCGGCTGAGTACAGGGAGGCGTATTCGCCGGCTTACAGGGTCATAAGGGGTGGGACCCTGGGGCTTGCTTGATACGGCTTGCAGCTTCGCATTGATATGAAAAATGTGGAGGGAAGGGGTCGCTACAGCGTCTTCAGGTAACGCTCCATCCTCGTCGCCACGGTCTCGAGGACTTCCACGGGCAGGACCAGGGGTATCCTGAGGTGGCCCGGGGCGATCTCTGGCCCGAACCTGCTCCCGTCGCTGAGGAGCACCTTCTCCTTCTCCGCGAACTCCTCGACGAACTTCGCCGAGGTTATCCCCAGCTCCTTGATGTCAGGGTAGGCGTAGAAGGCGCCCTCGAACATGTGGCACGAGATGCCGTCCATCTCGTTCAGCCTCTTGACGAAGTATCTCCTGCGCTTGTCGTACTCCTCCCTCATCATCTTGACGGGCTCGTAGGGTCCCGTGAGGGCCGCTGCTCCGGCCTTCTGGACGAAGGTCGTCGGTGCGGCCGCGACTGGTAGCCTTCTGAGCTTCTCGGCCAGGGCGTCTGGGGCGATGTAGTAGCCTAGCCGCCAGCCCGTCATGGCGAAGTTCTTGGAGAAGCTCATCACCACCACCGTCCTCTCCTTCATCTCTGAGAGAGACGGGAACGCAATGTGCTCCCTGTCGTCGTAGACGAACTCGTTGTAGATCTCGTCGGCCAAGACCACGATGTCGTGCTCCGCCGCGACGTCGGCTATGGCCTGGAGCTCCTTCCGTGTGTAGACCGTCCCAGCCGGGTTGTTGGGGTTGCACAGGATCATCAGCTTGGACCTGTCCGAGACCTTCTTCCTCAGCGTGTCGGGGTCCATGTGGAAGCCCTCGACGTCCAGGGGGACGTGGGAGACCGTTGCTCCGAACAGGGGAGGGGTCCTGAAGTGGGTGCCGAATGTGGGGTCGAAGACGACGCACTCATCCCCGGGTCCCAGGAGGTTGGCTATGACCGCCATGAGCGCCGGGGAGCTCCCGGCGGTGGGGTATACGTTGGAGGGTTCATACTTGACTCCGTACTTCGAGTAGTAATCGACGACAGCCTCCTTGAACTCGGGCACCCCGGAGAAACTGTAGTGGGTCCAAGGCCCACCCTCCCGGATGGCGGCTATAGCGGCCTCCTTGACGTGGGGCGGGGCCTCGAAGTCGGGGTCTCCCCCTGAGAGACGGATATCAACCTGTGAACGGTAATCGCTCAACACAACACCTCAGCGAAGAGTCTCCACATATCTATAAAGAACTTATCAGCGTGGCCGACGTGAGCCCTTCGCCTCAATGGGAGAAAATTAAGTAGGAGAAGCCACAAGTCTAAGTGAGCTGGAGATGTATCGGGAAGCTAAGCGTTCAGCAGTAGAGTGGGTAGAAAGTCACAGGGAGCGCCTTATTGAGGTCAGCGACGTCATCTGGGGCTATGCGGAGCTCGGCTTCGTGGAGTTCAAGTCCTCGAAGCTCCTCGCGGACGAGCTGGAGGCCCACGGCTTCGATGTGGAGCGTGGGGTCGCCGAGATCCCAACGGCCTTCG
Source organism: Candidatus Bathyarchaeota archaeon (assembly GCA_016783455.1). Classification (GTDB taxonomy): domain Archaea; phylum Thermoproteota; class Bathyarchaeia; order TCS64; family TCS64; genus BS750m-G28. The sequence continues at coordinate 49,154 of JADHWN010000008.1, read as the reverse complement.
TCGCGACCTGGGGAAAAGGCAAGCCCGTCATAGGCGTCATGGGGGAGTACGACGCCCTCCCGGGCATCTCCCAGAAGGCGGTTCCCCACAAGGAGGCCATCGTTGAGGGGGCCCCAGGCCACGGTTGCGGTCACAACATCCACGGCACGTCGGGGATGGGGGGAGCCATAGCTGCGAAGGCGGCCATGGAGGAGGCCGGGATACCGGGGACCATCAGGTTCTACGGCTGCCCGGCAGAGGAGATGCTCAGCGGCAAGGTCTGGATGGTGAGGGAGGGAGTCTTCGAGGGCGTCGACGCCGTACTGAGCCACCACCCGAGCCAGTTCAACTACGCCAGCCTTTCGAGCAGCAACGCCAACAACGCCGCAAAGTTCCACTTCTACGGGAAGACCTCCCACGCAGCGGGCAGCCCCGAGCAGGGGAGGAGCGCGCTGGACGCCGTGGAGCTGATGAACGTGGGTGTCAACTACCTCAGGGAGCATGTCATCCAGGACGCCCGGTTCCACTACGTCACTGAGGAGGGCGGGGGGCAGCCCAACGTGGTGCCAGGATACGCCCGGAGCTGGTATCTGATACGAGCCCCCGAGAGGGACCAGTTGGATCGCATCTACGACCGAATAATCAAGATCGCGAAGGGGGCGGAGATGATGACCGAGACCCGCCTGGAGGTGGAGTTCGTAAAGGGGATCTACAACAAGGTCCCCAACAGGGTCCTCAGCGAGCTCGTCACAGCGAACATGAGGGAGATCGGCACCTCCGAGTATACCGAGGAGGAGTTGGAGTTCGCCAAGGAGATCGCGAGCTCCTACTCAGATGATGCGAAGCTCAATTCCCTGAGGAAGTCGAAACGCCCAGACTGGCGGGAGTTGGTGGACGTGGACCTCGACCGGACCATCCCGGACGCCTGGAACGACGGGGAGGTGGGCGCCGGCTCCTCCGACGTCTCCGACATCAGCTGGCACGCCCCCACCATGGAGTTCTCGACATCAGCCTTCGCCATAGGAACACCAGGACACTCTTGGCAGAACGTCGCCTTCTCAGGCATGAGCATAGGACACAAGTCCCTCATCTTCGCGGCCAAGGTCATCGCCATGTCAGCATTTGACCTCCTGACGCAGCCTGAGGTCCTGAACGCAGCTAGGGGAGAACTCAAGGAGAGGCTCGGGGGAAGAGCATACAAGACCCCCGTCCCACCGGAGGCGAAACCACCCCTGGATCAGTGGACAGAGAAACCTTAGCCTCTAGAATCAATAATGTAAGAAAAAAAGGGGTTTAGAGGTCGAATGTGTCGCCCGGCTTCAAGATCATTACCTTGACGCCCGATGCGGCCTCAACCTTCTTCTTGTACTCCCCGGGGTCCGTGTCCCAGATGTGCACAGGTACGGCGATCTTCGGGTTGATGGCGACGGTAGCCTCCGCTGCGTCCTCGGCGTCCATGGTGTAGGTGCCCCCGCTTGGGATGAGCAGGACGTCGATGTCCTTCAGCTCATTCATCTCGGGGATGTAATCCGAGTCCCCCACGTGGTAGATCTTCTTACCCTCAGCCTTGACTATGTACCCCACACCCAGCCCCTTGGGGTGGAAGGGCACCCCAGGGGACCTGAACCGCTTCACGTTGTAGGCCTCCACCGCCTTCACGGTGACCTCGCCGAACTCGGCCGTCTCCCCTGGCTTCAGGCTCCTGACCGGGGCCCCGATCTTCTCCGCGCAGTCAGCCGGCGCGATGACGACCGTGCCGTCCCCGGTTGCCTCCTTGACCTTGGAGGGCTCACAGTGGTCAGTATGAGAGTGGCTCGCGAGGATGACGTCGGCCTTCTCGTCGTAGTCCCCCTCGTAGGGGTCGATGTAGATCGTCTTCCCGCCTGCCTTGAGCTTCCAGCTGGCGTGTCCCAGCCACTTCAGCTTCAATTATAACACCGGTAAGGTAAAGGGTCAAGTCTTTTATCTGTCTTCCCCAGCTAGCGAAAGCCACGGTTTATGCAGGTACTTCAAACAATTTACTGCCCTAGAAGATGGGGGGTTTCTACTTTCGACTTCTTAGCTTAGAGAACAGCCCCTTCAACTTGTCGAGCAGCCCCTCCCCCTGCTGCTCCCCGTAGGGTATGCTCATACCGTTGGTCGTCCTGAGCCTCCTTATCTGGGCCTCCCTCTGCCTCCGAACCTTCTCCATCTCTATCTGGGCTGAGCTCCTCTGCCTCTTGACTGCCCTCCTCAGTCTCCTGACCTGGACGTCCCTGGCAACCGGAGGCTTCACCGGTCTCTCAAGGAGCTCGGGCCTCGCTCTCGTCGGCTCAGGGGCTTCACTCAACTGGGCTTCTGGATCGAACTCGGGCAGGGAGAACTCTTCCACAGCGGGCTCCTCGATACCAGAAACCGAAACCATGTCCTCCTCCACAGTTGGCTCCATAATCTCAGGCTCTTCGACCTCTTCTTCGGTTAGCTCCTCCAAGGTCGACTCCTCTACTTCCTCAGGAGTTGGCTCCTCTACCTCAACAGGCTCCTCCTCGACCTCGGGGACAGGCGGAGTTACTTCTTCAGCTACCTCTTCCGGTACCTCAAAGGTTTCAGGCTCGACGGCCTCCTCCTCGATGATCAGCTCCGGGAGCACAAGCGAGCCGTCCAGAACGCTGTGGAGCTTTGGCACGATGTCCACCATCGCGCTGACTAGGAGGCCCCTGTTCTCCTCTTGGGACAGGTCGAACGAGTCCACCTGCCCGTCTAGGAGGCTCACGATGAGGCTGCCCTCCGAGGTGAGATGGGCCTCCTCGACCTCCCCCAGCTCATCCGGCATCGCTGACGGCTCCAACGGGATCCTGTTGACGGGGAGGCCAGACGTCGTGAGAGACTTGACCAGCCCCTCGACCACCGTGCCCTCATCCGCTAGGAGGGAGACGATGAGCTTGACTTCCTCCTTGGCCCCCTTTATGTGCGAGACGGCCTCCGCCGCAGAGGTCATGTAGTCGACTAACGCGCCCTGCTGGGCCTGGGTCTCGTCGATCTCGACCGTCTCCGAGGACATCTCATCTACCCCTCCCGACATGGTCCCTGCTATCCACGTGGATGTGCGTGTCTCGCCTAGTCTCTTTGCTTCTCCTCAGCCCATCAAAGCCGTTTGTGTGTAGCGTCTTTCTACACGTGAGGAGGAAGGGGGTCCAAAAGCGGAACAATATGTCGTACATGAGATACAGGTGTAAGGAGCCCTGAATTCAGGTGTCCCCCGTTTGATGGTCGCTGGTGGTCGACCGATGAGGATGCGGATCCGGGGTGCGAGGGAGCACAACCTCAATGATGTCGAGGCGAGGCGCAGGTCCCTCAACACCCTCTCTGTCGGCGACACCGGCTCCCATCTTCTTTTATACGATGTCCGAGAGATCAAATTCGATTGTCATGAGTTCCGATTCAGACATGACCCCGGAGCAGTACCTCAAGGAGATGTATCAGAAGTGGCATCTCCAAGTCCTCTCCGACTTCGAGGACGAGATGCCCAAGTACTGGGGGCGGAAGTGGAAGGCGAACACCACCATCGGGAAGCTCAGGACCGTGCTCCTCCACCGCCCCGGCCCCGAGTTCCTCTCCGTCGGGAACAAGACGCCCTGGCCGCCCCACGGCGACTCCCTCGCCGCCTGGAGGATGACCTTCAAGCCGGACCTGGGCGAGCTGATAGAGCATCACGAGAACATGGCTAAGGCCTACAGGGACGAGGGAGTCGAGGTGCTCATCAGGAAGCCCGACCCCTTCGACCCACCCTACCAGGTGAAGGCCATCTACACCGACGATGTCTGCCACGCCGCTGTCTACGGCAGCATCATACTCCGCATGTACGACTACATCAGGAAGGGGGAGGAGGTGCCCACCTACCAGACCCTGGCCGAGGCCGGATGCCCAGTCGTCGGCATGATCACGGGGAACGGCATGGTGGAGGGCGGCCCCGTAGGCTGGCTCGACGAGAAGCACCTCGTCATCGCCGTCCACTATCCCAGGGCTAACACGTACGACCCGGGGGTGATGAGGGCCAACGAGTGGGGGCACGAGCAGTACGCCCGCATCGTGAAGGCCCAGGACCCCGAGGTGGACATCAGGCTCTGCCCCGGGTACGGTTCACGCCTCGACGTGAGCCACTACAAGATGATTGACAGGCACACATCCGTCCAGGACCCGGAGAAGATGGACCCAAACCTCGTCGCGTGGATGAGGGCGGAGATGGATTGGACCTTTATCGTCGCCCCCGACGAGGTGTCCTCCTACTCCGCCCAGGGGGAGAAGGTGGGCCCAGGCACTGGAGTCGTCCTGGAGCCCATGAAGGTCCTGGTGCCCACGGGGAGGCCCAAGTCGACGAAGTGGCTTGAGAGCATCGGCGTCGAGGTCGTGGAGGTGGAGTGCTCCAGCCTGGTGCGCCCCAGGAACAGCGGCTCAATCCACTGCTGCGCAGGCTCCATCGTGAGGGACCCCGAGCCAGCCGACTAACCTAACCACATTTTTCTTTGTCCCATTAAGGATAGGTTGCTCTCTTAACCCGTGCATTGAGTCTGGACGAGTTCGGAAAACTCCTTAAGATCATCCTGAGAACCTTAGGACGGTTGAGTTGAAGATCGGATTCGTGGGCTTGGGCAGAATGGGCCTCAGGATGGTAGCAAGGATCCTGAAGACGCATGAGGTCGTCGCTTATGACATCAACCCCCAGGCGGTCGCCGAGGCAGGGGAGCTCGGCGCAGAGCAGGTCAACTCCCTTGAGAAACTGATAGGGGCGCTCCCAACCCCGAGGGTCGTGTGGATCATGGTCCCAGCGGGTGCACCCGTGGAGAGCGTCATCGACGGCCTTGAACCCACACTGGAAGACGGAGACACCCTCATAGACGGGGGGAACAGCCACTACAAGGACTCTATCAGGAGGGCGGAGAGGCTGAAGGACAAGGGGATATCCTACCTCGATGTGGGCACCTCCGGGGGGCTGGAAGGAGCCGAGAGTGGGGCGAACCTCACCGTCGGAGGCCCCGAGGAGGCGTACCGGGCGGTGATCCCCCTCCTGGAGAGCGTGGCTCGACCTGACGGGTACCTGTACTGCGGTCCCAGCGGCTCCGGCCACTACGTCAAGATGGTCCACAACGGCATCGAGTACGCCATGCTCCAGGCCCTCGGCGAGGGATTCGAGATGCTCCGGTCGGCACCCTACGACCTCGACATGATGGCCATCGCCAGGGACTGGAACAACGGCTGCGTCATCAGGTCCTGGATGCTGGAGCTCCTCGGCGACGCACTGGAGGGGGATCCGGGGCTCGACACGCTCACAGGTGAGGTCGGCGGAGGTGAGACCGGGCGCTGGATGGTGGAGACCGCCATGGAGCTCGGGGTCCCCACCCCCTCGATAGCCCTCTCCCTCCTCATGAGGTTCAGGTCCCGGCAGGATGACACCTTCGCCGGGAGGGTCGTCGCGGCCGTCCGAAGGGAGTTCGGCGGGCACGCCGTGAAGGAGGCTGAGTGAGATGAGGGTCCTCATCGTGCAGAACGACGAGACGGAGAGCCTCGGCCTCTACGAGAGGTACTTCAAGGAGAGCATGGTCTCCCAAACGGTCTTCCACGCCTACGACCTGGAGCCAGACGACGACTTCCCTCCCGCGGAGTTCTACGACGCCTTCATCGTCGGCCCCACGCCCATCTCCGCAAACGACGTCGACGACCACGACTTCCTGAGGAGGGAGTGGGAGTTCCTCGGCGCGCTCATCGAGAGCGGGAAGCCCGTGCTGGGGATCTGCTGCGGAGGGCAGATGCTTGCGAGGAGGCTGGGAGCCAAGGTTACGAGGAGCCCCGAGAAGGAGGTCGGCGGCTACGAGGTCCGCCTCACGGAGGAGGGCCTGGAGGACCCGCTCTTCTCCGGCTTCCCCGAGGAGTTCCCCGTCTTCCACTGGCACAGCGACATGTTCGAGGTCCCCCCGGGGGGAAGCCTGCTGGCGGTGGGGGAGCCCTGCCCCATCCAGGCCTTCGGCTGGGGGAACGTGAGGGGCGTCATCTTCCACCTTGAGATCGACCGCCGGGAGGCGGGGAGGTGGGCCAAGGCCTATCCCGCCGAGCTGGAGGCGGTGGGGAAGACCCGGGAGAAGGTGCTGGACGAGTGCAGGGAGAGGGAGCCCGAGATGAGGAAGCTCGCCTACATGCTCATGGACAACTTCCTGGGCCTCGTCGAAGAGTAGACGCCATTTTCACTCCTCTCCCACCCTCGCCGGGGTGCGTACCTCTTAAGAGGTCTCCGGACGCGCGTCACTCCGCACAGCCATGGATTCTCCACAGACCCGCGGAGCCCAGACCGGACCCCCCTTCGAGTCGGCCCTGACCATACTCCAGAGGCGGGAGGGGCACCGCGCTCTCGCCACGGGCAGCCCTGAGCTCGACAGTCTCACCGGCGGCATGGACCCCGGCCTCTTCTACCTCTTCTACGGGGACGAGGGCTGCGAGCTCCCGGACACCCTGCTCCTCCGGCTGCTGGTGGAGGCCGTCAGGGAGGAGGGCTCACGTGCGGTCTACCTCCTCTGCGGCAACTACCGCCGCTCCCGGACGGTGATGGACCCAGAGCTCCTCATCTCCCTCATCGACGCCTCCGGCCTCGACATCGACGACAGCCTCTCCAGGATCCACGTCGTCTCCGCCTTCTCGGAGAGACACCTCCTGAAGGCCCCCGCCCTGGTGGAGGCCCTCCTCGAGGAGCACGGGGGCTTCTCCCTGGTGGCGGTCCAGCAGCTGGCGAAGCTCTTCTACGGCGAGGACGCCCTCAGGTTCGAGACCCTCAACGCCTTCACGGGCATCGTCTCCCGGCTGAGGGCCACGTGCGCCGAGAGGGGGGCGGTGCTGGCGGCCACCTGCCGGTCGTCGGACCGGGGCAGGCCCATCCCGCTGCCGGAGGGGGGCAGCTTCCTGAGGCACTCGGCCAACGCCATCATCTACCTCCGGGAGTCCAAGGGGGGGCCGGCCTCGGCCTACGCCGTGAAGCACCCGGACAGGGCCCGGACGGGGCTGGCCGTCCACTTCGGGGAGGAGGGGGCCCTGTGGGGCGCATAACCCGGGACTCCATGAGGGGGCGCCTCCAGGACGCCATGGTCCACCTGAGGAAGAAGTACAGGGCCGCCCTCAAGGACGACGAGATGCAGAGGGCCTTCGACGAGCTCTGGCCCTCCTGGTCCAGCGAGCAGGGGGCGATGATCTTCGCCGAGGTCCTCTCCGCCCTGGACCTCTTGCTGCTGACGGCGGCGGTGGACAACAGGCGGGAGATCGAGGCGCTCAGGGGCGAGCTGGAGGGGCTGAGACGTGGGGTTTGACGGCTGGCTCCTGGACGTCCGATTCGACGGGGACGAGGCCGTCCTCTGGCTCAGGACCGCCGAAGGGGAGAAGGTGAAGCTCCGTGACCGGTACACCCCCGACTTCTACGCCGAGCCCCTGGGGATGACCGCCGCCCAGCTCAGGGACCTCCTGGAGGAGCACGACCTCGTCGCGGGCGTCTCCACAGCCCGCAGGCGCTCCTCTATACGGGAGATGGCGGAGACTGAGGTGGTCAACATCCGCGTCGACGAAGTGGGGAACTACCGTGCCCTTCTGGACGAGGTCGACAGGATGCCCTGCGTCGCCGCCACATACGACGGCGACCTGGAGCACGAGCTCAAGTACCTCTGCGACAGATCCCTCATACCCCTGGGCCACGTCGAGGTGGAGGCCGACGGACGGGCCCTGAGGTCCATCGCCCCCATCCCCCGGACCCTGGAGGTGGAGCCCCCGCCCATCCGCCTCCTCGCCTTCGCCCTGAAGCTCGGGAGCAGCCGGGGGGAGATACTCACATTCGACGAGAACCTCGAGCAGGAGTACGCCTTCGCGGGCCCCACCCGGCAGGTCCTCAGGGACTTCCTGGACCACTTCGCCGACCTGGACCCCGACATCGTCGCCTCCCGCCCCAAGGACCTCTCCGACCTCCTCACCCTGAGCCGCCTCTTGGGCCACCGCCGCTTCGGCAGGGTCACCCGGGACGGCCCCGTCCTCTACGGGGGGAGGGCCCACGTCTCCCTCTCCACCTACGGCCGCCTCAGCCTCGCGGGGCTCGTGGAGCGGGTCCAATACACCCGGCTCCCAGCCAGGCTCTCCGCCGAGTGGGCGGCGGGGAGGGCCATCGAGAGCCGGCAGTGCTACGAGGCCCGGCGCCGAGGGGTGCTCCTCCTCCACCGGGGGGGCTTCCAGCCCGTGATGACCATGAGGGAGCTACTCTACAGGGACAGCGGGGGGCTCATCTTCACCCCCGACGTGGGGCTCCACGAGAACGTCGCCTCCCTCGACTTCGAGAGCATGTTCCCCAACCTCATCGTCCGCAGGAACATCAGCTACGAGAACGTGCGGGACCTCCGGGACAGGGAGGGGTTCATCGTCGACTTCACCCGGGAGACCCTGGACCGCCGCCTATACTTCAAGCACCTCCGCTACCGCCTCCCCAAGGACTCCCAGGAGTGGCGGTGGTGCGAGGGGCGCCAGCTCGCCCTCAAGGAGATCCTGTTCTGCACATACGGCTACAGCGGCTGCTGGGCCAACAGGTTCGGCAACTTCGACACCTTCACGGAGGTCAACAGGCAGGCCCGGGACGCCCTCGTGGAGAGCATGAACCTCGCCCGGAGCCGGGGGTTCCACACCCTCTACGGGAACAACGACAGCCTCTTCCTGAAGCGCCCCGGCGCCACCCGAGAGGGCTTCCAAGACCTCGCCGCCGCCATCTCAGACCACGTCGGCCTCCCCATGGCCGTCGAGGCCCGCTTCAGGTTCCTCGTCCTCCTCCCCCAGAAGGGCGAGACGGGCATCGGCGCCGTCAACAGGTACTACGGCCGCCTAGCCGACGGCGGCCACAAGCACCGGGGCATCGAGCTACGGCGCAGGGACACCTCCCCCTTCGTCGCACGGATCCAGGAGGAGGCCATCGAGGCCCTGCTGGGCTGCGAGACCCCCGAGGAGGTCCGAACGGAGGGGCTGAGCCGCGCCCTCGCCGTCCTCGAGGGGGCCTGCCGCCGCCTCCGGGACAGGGAGGTCCCCGTCGAGGCGCTGAAGACCTCCACGGTGCTCCGGAGGGACCCCGAACGGTACAAGGCCCGTCTCCCCCACGTCGCGGCCGCAGAGGCCCTCGCCCTCACCGGCACCAGGGTGGTGAAGGGCAGCCTCATCGACTACGTCTACGTCGACGCCGGCCACGGCAACCCCTTCCGCAGGGTCCGCCCCGCCGGGCGCGGCGCGGGCTACGACGCAGAGAAGTATGTCCAGCTGGTCCAGGAGGCCGGGCGCAGCATACTGATGCCCTTCGGCGTCGACCCCCGGGAGGCGGATGTGCCTCGGCCCCGGCGGCTGGAGGAGTTCCTCGTCGGGGTGTCGGGGAGCGTGGAGGGCTGAGGGATGGGGGAGTCCGACCTCCACGGCTTCCTGAAGCGGGTGGGCGCCGCCTTCCTCATCAACCAGGGCTGCTTCCTCGTGGACACCGAGGTCCCCCTCAGCCGCTTCGGCCAGACCATGCTCCACGACCTCGACGAGCACCATGTCATCGACGTCTGCGGCGTCGGGGAGCGCTTCTTCAGGCTCAGGGAGGGGCGGGAGGAGCTGGGCCCCGGCGACTACGAGGTCACCCAAAACATTCTCCGGGGCGTCGAGGTGAAGGTCTCCCGGGGGGACTTTCGTAACGGTTTCGTCTGCACCGCCTGCAACTTCAACTACGTCCTCACACCGATGAGGCTCGTTTCGCCATGGGAGGTGCCCCGGGGCGTCGGCCTCGTTGAGTTCAACAGGTACAAGTTCGACGTGGAGCTTACGGAGGAGGACGGCTTCAGGTTCAGGGGGCTCAGGGTCGTCAAAAAGGCCTCGTTCAGGAGGACCAGCCGGTTCCAAGTGGACAACGCCACCGCCCACATCCTCAGGAGGACCTCCGAGCAGGCAATAAACGAGGTTCTACAGGAGATAAGGGAGGCCGTGCCGGCCCTCGTCTACTCCGCCGCCTGACGGGACCAAGCATTGATATCCTAGACGATGCTGGGATCAATGAGTAGACAGTTGAGCGAGATAATCACCGAGGGGCTCACCAAGCGCTTCAACTCCTTCACTGCGGTTGACCGCCTGAGCTTCGAGGTGGGCGAGGGGGAGATCTTCGGTATCCTCGGCCCCAACGGGGCCGGCAAGACGACGACCATCCGGATGCTCGCCTGCCTCCTGACCCCGACGGAGGGCACCGCGTTCGTCGGGGGCTTCGACGTCGTCGACGACTCCCTGAAGGTACGGGAGATGGTGGGCATCCTGACGGAGAACCCGAGCCTCTACGACCGGCTCACCGCCATGGAGAACATGGAGTTCTTCGCCGAGGCCTACGGCGTCTCCGACAGGCAGGCCCGATCCAAGAAGATCAGGGAGCTCCTCGAGTTCTTCGACCTCTGGCCCCGCCGGGACGACAAGGTGGGCACGTACTCGAAGGGGATGAAGCAGAAACTGGCCATCGCCCGGGCCCTCGTGCACGACCCCGACATCCTCTTGCTCGACGAGCCGACGTCGGGGCTCGACCCCCGGTCATCGAAGGACATCCGGGACCTGATGGAGGAGCTGAGCAGGCGGGAGGGGCAGACCATCCTCCTCTGCACCCACCGCCTCGAGGACGCCGAGAGGCTCTGCAGCAGGGTGATGCTGATCAACGAGGGAGGCATGGTGACAATGGGGACCACAGACGAGCTCCGCAGCCAGATAGCGGGCACCCCCATCCTCAGGGTCAGGCTCGGCGAGGTCTCGGAGGCTGTCGTCGGCGCCGTGAGGTCCATGGAGGGGGTGGAGGAGGTGGCCGTCGACGGCACGACGCTCTCAGTCAGCGTCTATGACGTGGACAGGGTCACGCCGTACCTCGTGAGGAGCGTTGTCATGGCGGGTGGCATGGTCCAGTCGGTCGAGGTGCTTGAACCCTCCCTGGAGGAGATCTACCTGAAGCTGGTGGTGGACGAGGATGAGGCTGAGTAAGGCGCTTCTAGTCTTCCGGAAGGACTGGCGGGAGGTGGGGCGCAACTGGGAGGTCCTCACCCCCATCGCCCTGGTTCCCCTTCTCTTCAGCGTTGTCCTGCCCCTCATCGTCATCAGCGTGCCGGGCCAGGTCAACACGGGGACCTCACCTGAGGTCCTGATAGAATCCATCATGAGGGGAGCGCCCGCCAGCGTCATGGAGATGCTGGCTGGGTTCACCGAGGACCAGCAGCTCACCTACGTGCTCTTCGTGTACATGTTCGCCCCGTTCTTCCTGCTGATCCCGGTCATGGCCTCCAGCGTCATCGCGTCGGACAGCTTCGCCGGGGAGAAGGAGAGGAAGACCATCGAGGCCCTCCTCGCCACGCCCCTGACCGACGGGGAGCTCCTCTTCGGGAAGATGCTCGTCTCCTTTGTCCCCGCCATGGCCATCACGATCCTGTCCTTCATCGCCTACACCGTCGTCGTCGACGTGGGCACCTACGGCCTATTCGGGGCCCTCCTGCTCCCCACCCTTGAGTGGTTCCTCCTCATCTTCCTCATGACCCCGGCGCTCTCCCTTGCAGCCATCGGGCTCACCGTGCTCATCTCGTCGAGGGTGAAGGGCTTCAAGGAGGCCCAGCAGATCAGCGTCGTCCTCGTCATCCCCATCATAGGATTGTTCATCGGGCAGGGGACCGGGGCCCTGACACTGGGGCCCCCCGTGATCCTGGCGCTCACGGCGCTCCTTGCCTTCTTCGACCTGCTCATCTTCAGGTTCTCGGTGCTCCTGTTCAAGAGGGAGAAGGTTCTGACTACTTGGAAGTAGGGTGTGTGGCTCCCCCCTAACGGGTCGAGAGGGAGACTATTCAAACCCTCCCTAGAACAAGGAAAATCCAGAAGGAAAAGGAGGTAAGATTATTACTGGTTCGCCTGGGCCCTGCCCACAGCCTTCGCCAGGCTCAGGGCTTGGGCGTTGGCCTTGGCGATGACCTCCGCCGAGGTCTCCTTCGTGAGGTAGGCCGCCTCCACTGCCACCCTCTTGGCGTTCTGGGCCGCTATCGATAGGAGGGGCATGATGGTCACCGGCGTCGGCCACGCGGCTTTGAGTGCCACCTGGAAGGCGTCTCTGTAGGCGGCTGCGAGCTGGTTGGCGTAGGCCTCCATGTCGATGATGAGGTCCTCCTTGGGGATGACGACGCCGTCCTCGTAGACGGCCTTGATCTCCAGCCCCATCTCGGCGGCCCGGATGTCCAGCCGCGTCAGCAGGTCGGCGAGGTCGGCGGAGATCTCGTCCCCTGACTTGGCGACCTCCGTGTCGTTGACGACCCAGATGTTCCCGGCCTCGATGCGGGTCCTGATGGCGAGGGAGCCGAACTTGCTGATTATGGGCCCCGGCGAGAGCCCGGTGTTCCCCGAGCTGATCGTGATGTCATCCAGGGCCCTGTCCCCGGTCTTGGCGAAGACTTTCACCTTGTTCTTGTGGAGGCTGTTTGCGAGTGTGAATGGGTTCCCGTTGGAGAAAATGTAGATGTTCTGTCCCTTGATCCGTGTGAGGAACTCCTCGGTGCCCTCCAGGCCGGCCTTCTCCATGGCGATGCGCATCAGGGTGTTCTTGATGCCCCTGACGACGACCTGCCCCCTGAGCTGCTTCCTCATGTCCTGGAGCATGCTGCTGCCCACCTTGCTGAGGTCGGCGGCCCCGATGAGCTTGTGATCGTTCAGGAGCTTCACCGTGTCGTCGACGATCCCCTGCTTCTCGGTTGATACGCGTGACACCGTGCTCACCTCAGAACATCCTCACCGCTGGCCCCATGGTCAGCTTGAGGTAGATGGAGGCGACGTTGCTCGCGCCACGCTTCAGGGCTCCACGCAGGTCTGATAGGATCGTCTCGACGTTGCTGGCGATCTCCTCGTCGGACATCGACTCCTTCCCCACCTTGCACTTCACGAAAGCCCTCTCCCGGCTCCGCAGGATGACCACCCTCCTCTCCCGGTCCAGTATGGTGTCGATGGGGGCCTGGGGGGGGACTGGGGTGGGCATCTTCCCTCGGGGGCCCAGGATCGGACCGGCGACCCGGCCCACGGTGGGCATCAGGGGGGCCTCGGCGACGAATATGTCGTAGTCCTTGAGCCTCCTCTTCGCGGCCTTCTTGTCAGACGCCAGCTCGTCGAGCTCCCTTGGCTCTACGATGCTGTCGGCTCCCGCCCTCCGGGCTCTGAGCGCGAGGTCCCCGGATGCGAAGACTAGGACCTTCTGGTCTCCGATGCTGTTGGGCAGGGAGATCCTGAGGTTCACCCTGTTGTCGGGCTGCCTCATGTCCAGGTCCCTGAAGTTGACCGTGATGTCCACTGACTGCTCGAAGCCCCTCGGGGGGGCGCCCTCCCTCACCTTGGATATGGTGTCAAGTATCTTTTCCCTGGGAACCGACATCTCAAAGCCTCCTTTCCTTCACCTCAGACCTAATTAAGCCTTTATGCGGCCTCTGAGAGCTTTGCGTCGTACTCCCCGGATCCTATCAGCACCTGCACCTCACCAGCCGGCTTCTCTTCCACGGTGACCCCCATGCTCTGGCAGCTCCCAACGATCTCCTTGACCGCTGACTTTAGCGAAGAAGCCAGTATACCCTCCCTCTTCCTCCGGGCGATGTTTACCACCTGGTCGAAGGTCAGGTCGCCGACGAAGTCGGTGCTAGGGGTGCTGGAGCCCTTCCCGATGCCTATGGTCTGGGTGATCAGGGCGAACGTGGAGAGCATCCCCACCTTGACGGTGTGCTGCTTGGTGTCGGTGTCGATAGTTACCTCGACGGGTATGGGTACTCCCTTGTACTCCGCGGTCTCCTGGTTGATGGTGGCGACCACGGACATTATGTTGATGCCGAGGGGGCCAAGGGCTGGACCTATGGGCGGTCCCCCCGTGGCCTCCCCGCCGTTTACTATGAAGTTATATGTCTTCAGTACCATGACGCTAGACTCCCTTTACCTCCCGGACGTAATCTGCGTGGACTGTAATGGGCAGGGTGAAGGCGGCCTCGAGGATCTCGATGGTGACCTCCTCCTTGGAGGTGTCCACCCTCACGACCTTGGCCTGCATCCCCTTGAAGGGTCCCGCCACGACCTCGACGAGCGTTCCCAGCTCAAGCCCCTCGACGACGGGCCTCGACACCAGGTAGTGGTCCACCTCCGCGGGGTTCACCATGCCCCCCACCCGCTCCCGGGTGTGGCGCATGCCCCTGATGAGCTGGTCCACTGCGTGGGGTGCCGCCGTCTCGATTATTATGTAGCCCCTAAGTTCGGTAGGGGCTAGTATGGCGGCTATGGAGAGGTTCTCCACCTTTGCCTTATCTGCTAGCATCATGGAGACGTTCCTCTCCTGCCCTACAGTGACCTTGATGGCGTATAGGGAAGTACGAGGCCTAGTTTCGGACAAATACTCACGTCCGGTGCTACCGTAAATGCTTGGAACACGGATATATATATTCCTAAATTTCAATGGACAGAAAAATCAAAACCTAGAGGTGTCTCTTGATTATCTCCCTGATCTCCTCAACGTTCTCGAAGGGGGTGATCCCCTCCATGGCCTCCAGCCTCGCAACGTTCTCCGCGTCCTCCCTCCTCACCCTTAGCTCCAGCTCCCGCCCACTCGGCAGCTTCGTCACCGTGGTACCCTCCCGGTAGTCGACGGGCATGATGTAAGTCGGGATCAGGGTCTTCATCCCCTGGATGGCGGCGTTGGTCAGCATCGTGTCGGCTATGCCGTGTGCCAGCTTCGCCACCGTGTTCGACGTAGCGGGCGCAATGAGGAGGAGTCCGAACTCCCCGAGCTGGAGGCGTCCGGCCAGGAATGGGGAGTTGGCGTTCTTCTCCGCCCAGACCTTGCCGATGTCCTCTCCCAGGTCCTCCTTTATCCTGTATTGCTTTACGACCTGCTCACCAGCCTTGGAGAGGAAGACCTCGACCTCGAGGTCGTCTCCATGGGCCTCCTTGAGGGCCTTCATGGCCTCGAAGGTCTCCTTCATCTTGTCGCCTGCACCCGTTATCCCCCACGCCATCTTCATGTCTCAGGCTCCCTCCTCTTGATGTGCTCGCTGAAGCGCTTGACTGTCTTCCTCAGCCCCCTGAAGCCCTCCTCGTCCCCCTTGACGCCTGCAAGGGTGTCTTTGGACCAGAAGGAGGCCCCCAGGTTGGCCCCAAAGAATCCCCCGCTCAGGGTTAGTACCCCGTTGATTGTGTAGTAGGTCGAGATCTGCTGCAGCGCCAGCTCCTGCCCCCCGGCCCTGTCGCCCCCTACGGCTATGGCCATCCCCGGCTTCCCCCTGAGGGAGTCGGGGTCGCTGGCCAGCAGCGCACGTGTCCTGTCCATGACCGCCTTCATCTGGGCGCTGACTCCCCCGTTGTAGACCGGGGAGGCGATTATGAGCCCCTCCGCCTCCCTGAGGAGGGGGTAAACCTCCTGGACGTCGTCCTGGATGACGCAGCCGCCCCCACCGAGGCAGCCATCGCAATGGACGCAGAACCCTATCCGCTTCCCCCTGACGGTCCAGAGGCGGGTCTCCAGTCCCCTCTCCTCCAGCATCTTGAGGGTCGCCTCCAAGACATGCTCCGTGGCTTGCGCCCTAGGGCTCCCGCACAGACCCAGAATCATCGGTAGATCCTCACACCGTTGGGATGAAAACCTTTCCCCAGAAGACCCGGCTACCTCCGGGGGAATTGTTTATAGCCTCGCGTGGGGTTTACGCGGTTGTCGGGAGGTCCGGAGTTGGAGGGTTCAGTGGCGTTCCTCGAGTTCGAGGTGATTCTTGGCTTAGCGGCGATCTTCCTGGTTGGCCTCATGTACCTGTTCTACGTGAAGTACCCGTACAACAAGGATCTAGACTAGAGACCAACACGTTCTCAACAAGGCTTCACAGGGGTCTAGACAGGCGTTTTAGGTTAAGAGAGCGGTGTGAACATCAGCGCGATAGCCTTGACGAAGTATCCTATCGCCCCGATGATGGCGACTCCCACGAAGACGATCTTGATGCTCAGCCAGTAGGTCTTCCAGTCCGGCCTGGCTAATGTGCGCAGGAGGCGTGAAGCCGATTGGAAGAAGCTGCCTAGTCCCATCTTGTGCTCCTATCCATGGAGGACGGGTTTAAATCCTTTACGTATCAGCGAGTATCTTCTCCGCGAACCAGGCGGCGTCGAAGGGCTGGAGGTCCCTGTATTCCTGGCCGACCCCGACGTAGATTATGGGCTTCCCGGTGAGGTAGGTGACGCTTAGGCTGCTCCCCCCCTTGGCGTCGGCGTCCACCTTGGTGAGGATAGCGGCGTCGAAACCCACGATCTCGTTGAATGTCTGGGCCTGGTCGACGGCGTCGTTCCCGATGAGTGAGTCCAGGACCATCACCGTGAGGTCTGGCTGCACCACCCTCTTGATCTTCTGGAGCTCGTCCATGAGGTTCCGGTTGGTCTGCATACGCCCCGCCGTGTCGATGAGGACGACGTCTATTCCCCGGGCCCTGGCGTGCTGCACGGCGTCGAAGCTCACGGCGGCGGCGTCCGAGCCGTACTTGTGCTTGATGACCCTGACGCCGAGCCTCCTGGCGTGCTCCTCGAGCTGCTCGATGGCCCCTGCCCTGTAGGTGTCCCCTGAGGCGAGGACCACGGTGTGGCCGTTGTCCATGAGGAGCTTGGAGATCTTGGCGATGGTGGTGGTCTTCCCGGTGCCGTTGATGCCCACGAACATGACGACGAGGGGCTCCCCCTCCTCCTTGCCGTCGGCGAGGTCCAGGATGTCCAGTTCGCCGTTGGTAGCCATGACGGCCTCGATGGCCTCCCTTAGGGCCTCCTTCACCGGCTCCGTCTTGTCCCCGAACCTGGCGAGTTGGACGCCTGCGAGGCGCTCCTTGAGCTCCTGGCAGACCCTCTGGGCGATCTCGACGGCGACGTCGTTGGAGATCAGCTGGAGCTGGAGGTCCCATAGGATGGGGTCCAGGTCCTTCTCAGAAAGCTCGCTCTTGGAGATGCGCTCGACTACGCCCTTTATTCCCTGCTTGAGCTTCTCAAACACCCTGAGCTTCCCCTCGGATCTGGGCGCTCAGCCTGTTGATGCCGTCCCTGTGGACCTCCATCTGGGCGAGGAGCTGCTGGAGCTGCTGCTCAACGGAGGTGTTGGTCTTCTCCACGTTCTCCAGCCTGTCTGCGACGTTCTTCTGGGCGTCCTCTAGGGGCATGTCGATGGAGACCTCGGCGCCGATGTTGATTATGACCTTGCTCGTGTCGCCTAGCTGGGCGTTGACCAGCGTGCCCCCTCCCATGGGGATGAGGATGGGGGAGCCCTCCTCCGTCTCGCTGAGGGCCTTCAGTGACTCCTCGGCTACCCTGAGGTCTGCCAGGGCGTTCTGGAGGATGGCGAGGCGCTGCTGGAGGGTGTCCGCAGTCCCCTGCATAAGCTGTAGCTCGTAGATCAGTCTCCGTGTCTGGTCCTCACGGTTCGCGACGGTCAACTCTGAGAGCCTTCCTTCTCGCTCTCCTCTACCTCTTCGACTTTAAGAATCTTGATCTCATGGCGCTTCGCCCGGTGGCGGCTTCCCATCTCGGCGTAGATCCTCTCGACCGCGTGGTTCTCCTTGGCGGCCGTGATGTCCTTCTTGAACGTGATGGGCTCGAACAGGCGGGGCTTGTCTATGCGGCCGTGGATCCTGTAGATCTTGACCTCGCTCATGCCTCCACCTCTACATCCGCCTCGGCGAGGGTGACAAGCACGAAGCCCTGGTCGTCCTTCTGGAGCCGTACCCTGATCTTCCTGGGGGGGTTGCCGATGCCGTTCTTCCAGATCTCCTCGTTCACCGTGGGGTCGATGTTGATCTCCGTCGGCTTCATGTGTCTCTGGACGAACTTCCTGAGGAGGGCGACGACCTTCTGGGCCCTCTTGTACTTGGGCGTGCTCCAGGCGCGGCCGAAGGGCACGGTGTAGATCCTCTCATCAACGTACTCAGTGTCCGACATTCATGTCTCCTCCTAGATCCTGAGCTTCCTGTTTCTCCAGTTCCGCCTGCTCTTGGGGCTCATGCGGACGGTCCCCTTGGTCTTGGCTATTATCCATGCCGGGACCGACTTCTTCTGCCTCGCCGCCTTGTTGAGGCGGATCTTGTATGCCAGGTGCTTGTTCCGTGCCATCTCTATCTCCTCGTTATCCTGATATCCCTCTTCTGCTGCTGGGCCTGGAGCTGGGCCAGGAGCTTCTTTAGGGTCTCATCCCCGATGGGTATGGGGACCCTTCTGCTCTGCGCCGCCTGTATCAGCTGTAACTCGAGCTGGGCGGCGAAGTCCGGACGGACTATCTTGACGTTTGCGAGCCGCTGGCGCGCCTCGGGGGTGAGGATCTGGCGTAGGAGGGACTGCTTCTGAGCCTCAGATTCCTGCCGTGCCTGCTGCACATTGTCCTGCTGCTGCTGTTGAGCCTGTATCTCCATGATCCGCTTCTGCCTGAGCCTCTCAAGTTCCTCGTCCGAAGACACCGTCCACCCCTCAGTACGGCTTGAGCTCGGGCCTCTCCCTGTCGAGTTCACGCTTTATCTGGCCGGACACGGCGTCGAGGAGGCTCCTCCCCTTGGCGCTGACCACCCGTCCCTTGGTTCCGTCCTTCGTGACGAGCTCCGCCGCCTCCAGCTGCTGGAATATGCTCCTGAGGATGTTGCCCCCCGCCTTGCGGAAGTGGGCTGGCCTGACCCCCCGTCTCTGGCGGCCCCCGTAATCCTTCCTGAGCCTGGAGACGCCGACGGGCCCCTTGAGGTAGAGCTTCCTCATCATGGAAGCTGTGCGGACGTACCACCAGTCGGGGTCCAGTGGGGCTCTCTCGACGTGGGTGCCAGTCTTAACGTAGGCTGCCCACTCGGGTGGCTGAACCTGGGTCACGTTGCCCTTGATGTAGTCGGATAGCCTTTTGATGAGGGCGTCCGCCGGTACGTCGTAGACGGTTGTCAAATCCATCCTCTCTGATTTTGCACTTGAAATGACTGGGGGACCGACATATATATCTAGTCTTTCCCACCGGTCGTCAAGTCTTACCCCGGAATCAGGATAAAAAGGTTTAGTTCAATACACGAAGCCGTATACTCTCCCCTAAGCCATCGAGCGTTATTTTGTTGCAGATGGCTAACGGTGCTTCCCTCGTTTTGTTCCGCAGATGGGGCAGGCTCCCTCATCTCTAGGGAACTGGTGTCCACATCTCCAGCACGGACGCCAGAGACCTAACTCGTCTTCGGGTATCTTCTCCGTTGCCTTGCGGAATATCAGTAGGGGCATATTCAGTCCTCCGTGAGACTTACGGTATTCATATTTTGAATAATATAAGGTCCATCGACCCAGATTCCTGAATCATTTTATGAATTATGGATATCGATCAAGCCTCTCGGGAGTATTCTGCGCTCACATGTTGTGATTACCCCATGTGTATCACTCTTTTATGCGGAGACCCGATTCGATTAGGCGTCATGGAGGTGGAGTAGCTGGACCTGAGCGCGTTCGTTCCGAATAGGGTCTCCACGCCGGCGAAGTTCTTCCTGATGGCTAACGTGCTCAACGGCTTCGCCAACGGGGTGTTCGGGGTTGTCATCCAGCTCTACCTCATGACCTTAGGCTTCGGAAGCGTGGACCTGGGCTCCATCTTCATGATGAACCCTATGGCGATGCTCATTCTGACTGTGCCAGCCGGAGTCATCGCTGACAGGTATAGGAGGGGCAGAGTCTTCATGGCTGGGATGACGGTCACGATGGTGGCCTTCGCCCTCGTGATGACGAGTAAGAGCATCGGGCTCCTGAGCGTCGCGTGGCTCCTGTTAGGAGTGGGGAACGCCACCGGCTCCGTTATGAATCCCCTCTACTCCTCGCTCTTCGATGACGAGGACATGGACAGGGCCTTCGGCCTTCAGGGGGCGATCTACATCCTCTGCAACGCCTTGGGGAGCTTGGTAGGGTTCGTACCCCCAATGCTGATGAGCAGCTACGGCTTCACGCTTCAGCACTCCTACTGGCTCGTCATGCTCTTCAGCATGGCGTTCTTCCTGGCCGACCTCCCCTTCTACTACTTGGCCATAAGAAGCTCCCCCGAGCAAGAGGGAAACGGGGAGGGCTTCAGGTTCAACCTCAAGTCGAAGGATGTGGTCGTGAAGTTCTCCTTCCTCTACATGATACAGAACATCGCCTTCGGATTCTTCGGCCTATTCCCGTACTACGTGAACACGAAGTTCGGGGTCAAGTCGGACGCCCTTGGGGGGCTCTTCTTTGTCTCAAGGTTCGTCCAGGCTGGGGGCAACGCGGTTGCCCCGAGGGTCGCGAAGAGGCTGGGGTCCCTGAAGACCATATCCCTCGCCTTAGGCCTCACAGTCCCCTTCTGGCTCATGTTTCCCATCGCGCCCAGCTTCCTCTGGGTCTCAGTCATCTACATCCTGCGTCTCAGCATCGCCTCAATCAGCAACCCCCTGATGCCCTCTTACTTCTACAGGCTTCTCCACGAGGACGAGAAGGCGACGGCGAACAGCCTGACGACCATGGCCGCCACAGCGAGCAACGTCGTCTCCCCGAGGCTAGGTGGCTATCTCATGGAGAATGTCTCCCTTGAAGCTCCTCCAGTACTAGGCGGGGGTCTCTACCTGATCTACGCCTCCTCGTTCTACCTGCTCTTCAGGAATGAGGGCGAGGATGAAGGCTCCGATGTTGTAGAAAATGCATGACAGTTAGGTCGCAAAAAAACACCTTTTTTACCACATTCCCTATTTTATATCCTGAATCACTAGGAGGAGGCTCCGTGTTATCCCAGAATCAGATCGAGAAAAACATAGAATGGCTTCGGGAGAACGGCTCGGCGCCTGTCAGGTACCTCACCTACCTCCACCTGCTGGGAGCGGCGCCCGGGTCGGGGGAGATGAGGGAGCTCTGGGAGCGCGTGGAGGAGGACCCCGGCAGCCACGAAATATTCTTCAAGCAGAGGGATGACGGCTCCTGGCTCTCAGGTGGGCCCTGGGCAAGCAAGCCGTCCTACGTCCCGAAGTCAGGTTACACCCCGGTGAGCCCCAAGTACGTGACGACGTCCTGGATACTCTCCATCCTGGGCGACATGGGATATGATGTCAGAGACGAGAGGGTGAAGAGGGCCTGCGAGTACAACCTCACTTACCAGTGGCCCAACGGGGTCTTGGCTGAGACCCGGGATCCCCCTGAGGAGATGGGGAGCGACCCCGACCCCAGGAACGTTCCGTGCAGGATGTCGGCCCAGCTCACAGGCCTCGCCAAGGTCGGCATGGGGAGGGACCCGAGGCTGAGGAGGTCCTTCGAGCTGCTCAAGAGGTGGGCCCGGGAGGACGGCGGATGGGTCCATGAGGGCCACAGGGACGGGACCTCAGCCCCCTACAAGATCTGGGACAGGAGCTGCCCCTGGTCCACCTACTTCGCGACGACATCCCTGTTCTATTCCGGGGACCCCTCGGACGAGGAGGCCTACAGATCAGGCTTAGACTTCCTCATATGGCATCTCGACCAGAAGCCGGAACACGAGATAAGGAGGTTCTTCTGGCACGGCCACGACACCGTCAGGGAGCTCCTAATGTTCTCGGAGGCGGGCGTCGAGCCCACGCAGCGCTCCGTCAAGGCGATCCTCGACTGGCTCGAAGGGATGTACCTACCGGATGAAACCCACTTCAGATACGTGGGCAAGCCAGTGTCCAAAATGAGCGTGAGGGAGGACGGTGCCTCCACCGTGGTGATGAAGTACAGGCTATTCCATCTCATCGAGGACGACTGGCTGACTTATTACATGACCCGAATAGCGTCAAACTTTCAGACAGGACAAGGCAGATAACCGTAACCACCCAAAAATCTCTCATCAACGCGCACGAGGCCAACCACACGCGGAGGGGAGGGCTACCTCTCCACAGCGTAGAACTCGATGAAGCTACACGCAACGCACCTGTAGCCCTTCAGCCCCATCTCCCGTACCTCATCCCTCTTAAACAGCCATCCTTTCTTCTCACCCGTCTTCTCCTCCCAGAAGAAGGCCCTCGTCTCCGTCTCCGCCATGCTCGTCAGATCCTGAATGGGCATCTGCTGAACGAAGGGGCTCATCTGACCCTGGCTCACCGACTTCAGCCAGTACTTGACCTCACCCAAGACCATCCTGCCACCGCACTTCGGGCAGACAGACTCCTCGATCATCCGGACATCACCTCTCCAAGTAGCTCCTGCTAAGCTTCACCACGGCAGTATATAGGGGATCCACAATCTGAGCTATACGGCTCTTCGCCGCCAGGCTGAGGAACATGTAGGCGTCATCACGAACCCAGCCGAAGTCAGCGACCATCCAGTCCACCATCTCCCTGAACGCCTGACGCGCCGCATCCTCGAGGGGCCTGGCGCTACCCACCGTCATGAACTCATCGGGGGACACGACCCTGGGCCAGCCTATTCTCCTCCCCTTCTGAAGATCCAACCTCAATGTGACGACAGCGGGGATCTCCACGGCGACTCCGCAGATCTCCCCGTCCCCTTGGACGGCGTGGACGTCACCGAGCCCCAGCAGGGCACCGGGCCTGAACACAGGGAGCATCAGAGTATTACCGGGCCTGACATCCGGGCAGTCCATATTACCCCCGTGACGACCGGGAGAGAGGGTGGTGATGGACTCGAACTCGGGGGAGACACCGATGGTACCTATGAAGGGATCGGCCTCCAGCTCGACCGTCTCCCCCCTGTCGGTGACGTAGAGAACCCTACCCTCCCTGATCTCGCACATCTTACGCCTCGGCTCCATCAGGTTCAGCCAGCCCTCAAGGGCCCCGAAGCTGGGGAAGATGGCCGTGGTCCCCTCGTCAGGCATCTCGATATCCAATATCTCAACGACGAGGGTGTCCCCCGCCTCAGCCCCCTCGACCTCGATTGGCCCCGTCACCGGATTAGTCACCCTCTCAAGGGCGCTCCAAGTCTCAACCTCCACGACCTCGCCCGGGGCAACGCTGGCGATGGGTGGCGCGTGGGGCCCCAGCACCGAATCCACAAGTTGGTCGAGCTTCTCCGACGGCTTCTTCATGATCCTCCTGGCCATAAACGTCCCTCGACAGACTCTGAACAGAGGGCCGATAAAACTCTTCGCACCTGCATCCTAAATAGGAAAGAAATAAAAGCCGGTTCCATGCTCCTTAGAATACGGTCCGAGAGACCGCACTATCAACTAGAGGTGAAAGGTATGGAATACATGTATGCCGCCATGCTCCTGCATAGCTCAGGTAAGGAGATCACGGAGGGAACAGTGGAGAGCATCCTCAACGCAGCGGGAATCAGCCCCGACAACGTCAGGGTCAAGGCCCTCGTCGCCGCCCTCGCAGAGGTCGACATCGAGGAGGCCCTCAAGGCGCCGGTGCTCACAGCCGCCGCTGCCGCTCCCGCCGCCGCTGCCGCCGCTGATGAGGAGGCGGAGGAGCCAGAGGAAGAGGAAGAAGAGGAGAAGGAGGAGGACCTCCAGGGCCTCAGCGCCCTCTTCGGCTAGAAACCAAAGTTTTTTCCCCTACCCATTACCATCCCAAGAAGGGAGTCTAGACTATGCAAGTCCCACCAGATGAATTCATGATACCCTTCTTCAAGGAGAAGGGATACCTCAGGAAGCACTGCCCCAGCCGCGGCCCCCACTACTGGACCTTGGACCCCGACGCCGAAAACTACGGAGACGCATCATACGTCGACTACATATTCCTCAATAAACCACCCATATACAAACCCTGCACCATGACCAAAGGTGGTTTAATTGATTAGTTCTGACAAGTTGAAAAAGCTGTACCTGGAGTTTTTCCAAAGAAAGGGACATAAAATAATTGCGAATGCATCTCTCATACCAGAAAATGACCCAACCGCGCTATTCATCTCAGCTGGAATGCATCCACTGGTACCATATCTCCTAGGTCAGCCACATACAAGTGGGAAAAAACTAGTAAATGTACAAAAATGCTTCAGAACTACCGACATCGATGAAGTAGGAGATAGTTTCCACCTGAGCTTTTTTGAGATGCTGGGAAACTGGTCTCTTGGAGAATACTTCAAGGAAAAATCCATACAATGGAGCTACGAGTTCCTAACAAGCAAAAAATGGCTCAATATAGATGAAAAAAGGCTTTACATTACAGTCTTCGCAGGAGACGAGAAAATACCAAGGGACACAGAAAGCGCAAGAATATGGAAAGAACTCGGGATTCCCAAAGAGAAAATATTCTATTTGCCGAAAGAAGATAATTTTTGGGGTCCTATAGGCAGCATTGGACCCTGTGGACCTGACACTGAAATATTTTACGACACAGGAAAAGAACCATGTGGAAGTGAATGCCACCCTGGCTGTCCTTGCGGGAAATTCAATGAGATATGGAACAATGTCTTCATGGAGTACAATAGAACTCAGGACGGAGAGTATGAACTGCTCAAACAGAAGAACGTTGACACAGGAATGGGCGTTGAGCGAACAGT
This sequence comes from Candidatus Bathyarchaeota archaeon, assembly GCA_016783455.1. Lineage (GTDB taxonomy): Archaea > Thermoproteota > Bathyarchaeia > TCS64 > TCS64 > BS750m-G28. The sequence goes on along the minus strand of JADHWN010000008.1, from coordinate 24,695 downwards.
TGCTGTTCTACAGGGAAAGGATACTGTATATGAAACCGAAATATTCACCCCCTTAATAAAAAGAATTAAAAACCTAGCTGATATTGAAACAATCTCTAAAGAGCAAATTAAAAGCGTTAGAGTAATCGTTGATCATTCTCGTGCAGCTACCTTCCTTCTTGCTGAAGGAATCGCACCAAGGAATGTTGAGCAAGGATACGTTCTAAGGAGGATCATTAGAGGAGCTATCAGACATGGAAAACTGATAGGTATAGAAGAGGAGTTCCTAAGCGTATTATCTCTGATCATTATAGAAACATACTCTGGCGAATATCCTCACTTAAAGTCGAATGAGGACTTTATCGTAACCGAGTTAAAAAATGAGTACAAGAAATTTAACAACACATTGGCAAGGGGCTTAAACAGATTCAATAGAATAGCCAGAAAAAAGAATAAAATTGACAGCAAGGACGCGTTCCTCCTTTATCAGAGCTTTGGCTTCCCAATAGAAATAACAAAGGAACTAGGGCTTGAGAATGGTATATTTGTGGATGTAGATGGATTTCATGAAGAGTTTCAAAAGCATCAGAAAGTGTCCAGAATAAGCGCTGAAAAAAAGTTTGGGAGTGGTCTAGCTGACCACTCTATTGAGACGGTGAAACTACACACCGCGACACATTTACTCAATGAGGCGCTGAGAAGGGTTCTAAGGAAAGAAATTATCCAGAAGGGGTCAAACATAACACAGGAGCGTCTAAGGTTTGACTTCAACTTCGACAGAAAGCTAACTGAGCAAGAGTTGCAGGACATAGAAGAGATTGTTAATAGCCAGATTAGGAAAGCTCTTCCTGTTAAGAGAATTGATACCACGTTAGACGAAGCAGTAAAGATGGGAAGCCAAGCGGTATTTGACCAAAAATATGGGGAACAGGTTTCTGTATATACTATAGGTGATTTCTCGCTGGAGATCTGTAGTGGGCCACATGTGAATAATACAGGTGAGCTTGGACGATTTAGAATAATAAAGGAAGAGGGGATTTCTGCCGGTGTGCGGAGGATAAGAGCGGTCTTAGACTCATAGGATTCGAACCCAATCCCACCGCACTTAACAGAGGAAGAAGAGCGAAAAAAGAACGCATTGGTTGTGGGTATCAGCTACAATGAGCGATTAAAAATCCTGCATCATGTTAAAGGGGTCTACGCGGCCCTCGGGGGACGTGGAGAAATTCAGGCGAAGCACCAACGCCATAAAGGATGCAGTAAAAAAACAGGCCTAGGATAACACTCATCAACGCGACACGTGGAGACACGCTCCTGGGTATGAGAGATTAAGCTGCGTCAGATATGATGTTCCTGATCCGATCGATGATCAGCTGCTCCTCTCCCTCCAGGATGTACTGCGTGTTGAAGATGAGGATGCCCTTGTAATCCTCCAGCAGATAGTACGGCTCGTAGATGCCCTCGATGCTCGGGTCCCCGTCGACTAGCCGCTGATGTAGCTCCCCGCCGCCGATCCCGCAGACCCCCTCATCCAACCTCACTGTGACCAGAGGGAACTTCGGTGTCTCCTCCTTCCCCGTGGTCGCGACCACGACACCCGACTCGACACCAGGTAGGTTACCCAGCTCCACTGCCATGAAGTTCGCCTTCTCCTCCCAAGCCTTGAAATGAGCACCCTCATCCCGCTCCAGGTAGATGCGGAGCGCTGTGATGAGGCCCACGATGGTCTCCCTGCTCATCTTGGCCACCCTTCCCACTCCCTCGAAGGGATAGGACTGGAGGTGAGCCAGCTTGATAAGGTCGCCGCGCCCAGCGAGCAGCCCCGAGTTATTGGGCCCTGCTATGGTCTTCCCACCGCTGAAGACCACGAGGTCAACGCCCTTAGAGGTGTAGTACTTCAGGTTCGATTTAGGGGGGAGCTCAGCCGACGCATCGATGATGACGGGCACGCCATGCCTGTGAGCTATCTCTACAACCGTGTCGATGGCGAGGCATTTGGATGAGGGCTGAACAGTGTAGTAGTACGCAGCCGTCTCCTCGGGGTCGAAGGCCTCATCTAGATCCTTCTCCGTGGCCCCCTCCTCGTTCCCGACCTCGACGAACCGCCCGCCGGCGATCTCAACGGCATGGTCGTACTCGTCCCGATTGGCCTTCTGAACAATGAACTTGGTCTTCAGCCCTTCCGCATGGGCGGGTATCCTCTGGATGATATGCCTCCAGACAGCTCGCCCTTTGGGCTCGTACTCCTCTAATTCCGTCCCCTTCATGATACATGCGGCCGCGGCCAACATTATGGAGGCGCTCCCCCCCGCTGTCGGGAGACCTGCCTCGGCACCCGTCGCCTCTGCAATGATCTTCCCCGCCCACTGCTGGAGCTCGGAGATGTGCACGAAAGCCTTCGAGGCGTCCTCCATAGCTCGGAAGACCTCCGGGTGAGAGATGGATCCCCCTACACGGGTTAGAGTACCCGCGGCGTTGATGGCCCGCCTGACACCGTATTTCTCATAAGGATTGTATGAACCCGCAGACAACAGAACTCGCTCCCACTTACGCTACATTTCTGGCTCAGGTAATATGATACACTTCCGATTCGCTGCGCAACAATTTTTACTCATAACACTTATTCCATTCGCCATTGGGTTAATACAAAGACAGGACAGGGTAGATGACATGATGGACTGGAAGCGGATTGAGGAGAAATGGCAGAAACGATGGTCTGAAGCAGGTGTATTCGAGGCCGATCCCGACCCAGAGAAGCAGAAGTACTACCTGACCGTAGCATACCCATATCCAAACTCTCCGCAGCACATAGGCCACGGCCGCACCTATACCCTGACGGATGTCCACGCCAGGTACCGGAGGATGCAGGGCTACAACGTACTCTTCCCGATGGCATGGCACTTCACGGGGACTCCTGTTATAGCCATGGTAGACAGGCTGAAGGAACGGGATCCAGACCTCCTCGACACCTTCCTGAACCTCTACAACATCCCAAGGGACAGGCTCCACGAGCTGGAGACCCCCGTCGGCATGGCCAACTACTTCGCCCAGGAGATCAAGACGGGCATGCAGAGGATGGGGTTCAGCATCGACTGGCGCCGTGAGTTCACCACCATCGACCCCATCTACAGCAAATTCATCGAGTGGCAGTTCGCCAAGCTGAGGGAACGTGGCTATATTATCCAGGGTAGCCACCCCGTGGGCTGGTGCCCCAAATGCGGGAATCCTGTAGGTCAGCACGATACCATCGGGGATAAGGAGCCGGAGATAGAGGATTTCACAGTTATCAAGTTCAGGAGGGGGGACACTTACTATCCCGCGGCCACCCTTAGGCCCGAGACGGTCTTCGGAGTCACGAACATGTGGCTGAACCCCGATTCGCTGTATGTTGAGGTGAAAGTGGATGATGAGACCTGGGTTGTCAGCGCGGAGGCAGCCAACAAGCTCCAGTTCCTTGGGCATGAGGTTGAGGTGATCTCGGAGTTCCAGGGGAAGAAGCTGATAGGGGGAACCCTTACAAACCCCATGACCGGAAACGAGGTCCCTATACTCCCCGCAACCTTCGTGGACCCTAAGAACGCAACGGGAGTAGTCATGTCAGTTCCAGCCCACGCACCATTTGACTACGTGGCCTTGGAGCAGCTGAAGAATGAGCAGAAGAAGTTCTTCGACTCATACGGCCTCAAACAGAGTGAGATTGCGAAGCTCAAGCCCATATCCCTCATAGAGCTGCCCGGTTGGGGCGAGAGCCCGGCTGTTGACATCGTTGAGAAGATGGGGATAGTGGATCAGGAGGACCCCAAGCTGGAAAAGGCCACCAAGGAGGTCTACAGTCAGGAGTTCCACAACGGGAGGCTGAGGGGAAACACGGGCCAGTACGCTGGACTGCCCGTTGAGAGGGCCAAGGACGCCGTCAAGGAGGACATGGTCGCAGATAACAGGGCGACGACCATGTACGAGCTCATCGAGCAAGTCATGTGCCGATGCGGGTCGGACGTCCTGGTGAAGATATTCGAGAACCAGTGGTTCATCAACTACGGAGACGCCTCGTGGAAAGAGCTGGCCCACGAGAACCTTGACGCCATGGAGATCATCCCCAGGGAGCTGAGGCAGGAGTACGTCCACGTCATCGACTGGCTGGACCGGAAGGCCTGTGCAAGGAACGTGGGAGTGGGTACACCGCTACCATGGGCGCCTGATTGGATAATAGAGGCTCTCTCCGACTCAGTGATCTACATGGCTTACTACACCGTCATCAAGGACATCAACAGGCTGAAACCCGACCCCGAGGTCCTCAGCGAGGCATTCTGGGACTACATCTATCTCGGCGAGGGCAGTGTCGACGAGGTCTCCGAGGCCACAGGCATCTCCGTCGAGGAACTGGAGACGATCCATGCCCAGTTCGATTACTTCTACCCTCTGGATGCACGCCATTCTGGTCGCGACCTGATACCCAACCACCTGACCTTCATGATCTTCAACCACGACGCAATATTTCCCCGAGAGAAGTGGCCCAGGGGCATCATCGTCAACGGCAGCGTACTGATGGAGGGGCAGAAGATGAGCAAATCCATGAACAACATAATCCCTCTAGCCAACGCCATCGACCGATTCGGGACAGACCCCCTGAGGTTAGCCCTCATGATAACCGCCGAGCCCCTCAAAGACGCCGACTTCAGCCCCGATCTAGCCAGGTCCATGGCCGATAACTTGGAAAAGTTCTACACACGTTCGATGGAGATAATCTCATCTCCAGCGGAAGATGACTTCGAGCTACTGGAGATCGACCTCTGGATGCTGAGCCGCTTACAATCATACCTCAGAGAAGCCAATGAGGCGATGGTCGAGATGAAGGTCAGGAAGACAATCCATGCCGCCCTGTACGACCTGAACAAGGACTTGGACTGGTACACGAAGCGGGTAGAGTCTCAGAGAGATAGAGGTTCCCGCGGAAAGGCCATACAGCACGTCCTCAGGACCATCGTCGAGACCCAGGTGAGGCTCCTCACGCCCTTCACGCCCCATATGTGCGAGGAGATCTGGGAGGCCATGGGCAACGAGGTCTTCGTCGCCTTCGCTCCTTGGCCCAAGCCCGACGAGAACATGGTCAGGCACGACGCTGAGGAGCTCGAGGCAATCATAAGGGATAGCATCGAGGACGTCCAGAAGATAACCCAGGTGACAGGTATCACTCCATCGAAGATCCATTTCTACACGGCCACGGGCTGGAAGTGGAAGGTCTACCTCAAGGCCATGGAGCTAGCCAAGGCGGGGAACCTCGACATCGGCACGTTGATCAGGGAGTCCTTCAAGGACGACGAATTGAGGGCCCACAACAAGGAGGTGCCCGCGTTCGCCAGAGTCGTAGTGGAGGACGTCACACGGACACCAGCCGAGACATTGAGTAGAAGGCTCAAGATGGGCGTAGTCAACGTAACCACTCTGTTAGAGGACGCCTCAGGCTTCTTCGAGTCAGAGTTCAAGTCCGAAGTCATCGTCGGTAACGAGAGCGACCCATGGATACATGACCCCGCCAACAGGTCTTCCAAGGCTAAACCCTTCAGACCAGCTATCTACGTCGAGTAAATTCCCCTTTTTATCTAAAATGGTGAGGAGATGGCTCTCTTCACAACTGCTTAAAGGAGGTATAGTCCTCTGTCCGTCTTCGTTAGGAGCTCACAGCCGTCACCAGTCACCAGAATCGTGTCCTCTATCTGAAGACCGCCCCAACCAAGTTCGAGTATCGGTATATCGACGTTGACGACCATCCCTGGCAGCAACTCCGCCTCTCCCTCCCTCTCTATCCACGGTCTCTCGTTGCACTCGACTCCGAGACCATGGCCTATACTAGGAGTCCTCATCTTCACCTCCGCCTTCCCAAGCTCCTTCTCGGCCTCAGCGTAGAGCTCGGAGAGTTTGACACCTGGTTTGATGATGTCCAACACCGCGTCCTGTGCCCCCTGGACGGCCTCCCAAAGCCGTTGGGCCTTTCCAAGGGGGCGTCCTATGACGCCCGTACGAGAGATGTTGGAGTGGTAGTGGCCCCAAGTGCATCCAAGGGTCAGCCTGAGCAGGTCTCGTCTCTTCGCCTCTTTAATCGAGGGCACGGGGTTTGGGTATGCGCTCCTCTCGCCTATGCCTATGAGGTTCTGGCTTACCTCACCGCCATCGTATGTAACGGAGTACGTGAACATCCCGGCGAGGTCGAGCTCCGAGATCTCAGAGCGTGCGATCTCCAAGGCGTCCTCCATGGACTTCTCCGTGATCTCAGTTGCTCTGAGGATGCATTCCACCTCCGGCTTCGTCTTAACCTGTCTTATCTCTCTAAGCAACGAGGATCCGTCGATAATCTTAGAATAGGGTATCTTTCCCTTGATGTGCTCGAATATGGCAGGTGAGAGATCCGAGGTGTCGAGGGCTATCACCCCTTTGTTTACTCCCAGGTCTTCCAGAGCCTTTAGCAGAGCTGAAGCTCCGTCTGTCTCAGCCTTTGTCTCCTTGTGTATCTTGAGAAGGCTCTCTGTCTGTTCTGAGGGTTCCTCAACCTCGCCCACGGCTACTTTCGGCTCTCCATAGAATCGTAGGTCATCGATCCAGGTTCCGCTGTAGATGATCAGGTCGGCCTCGTTCATGGGCGCGATAATAGCCGGATCATTGTTCAGGGGCAGTACGACGTATGCCTCTACGCCGCAGCCAAGTTTCTTACCCAGGCTCCAGTAATCTGAGACGTAGTATACGTTCTCGGTTGACGATGCGACTAGGGCGTCTACTCCTTTGTCCTGCATCAGTTGGACTGCTCGTTCTCTGTTCAGTGGCATCTCTTGACGATCTATGGTTGTCTAATCTGTTTTTAAAATAAGTGGATTTGAAGAAATGAAATGCGTTATTACAAATGGAGATACTGCATAAAAATCAGTACCCGCCAAAAAAAAGTCGATTTTATATCAGATCACAGATAATATTCGATATATTACCAACATTTCTTGTACCCGAAGTACTGCGCTCAACAAAAAGGTTTAAGCCACTTGCAGATATAGTTCGCTGATTGTATGGTTCAGAAAGATGGTCCTAAACCGATCGCTGCCGTTGTAGGCGCCGGCAGGACCAAATTTGGCGAATTATGGTACGATAACCCTGAGAAGCTGCTCGTGGAGGCGGGATTGGAGTGTGTTGAGTCAGTGGACAAGGGGATAGGCCGAAAGGACATTCAGGCATGTTTCTTCGGTAGCTTCCTGTACCAGCACACGAACAAGCGGGGGCTCATACCTGGCTACATGGCCCAGGAGCTTGGTCTCAACATCCCCATAAGCATGACTGAGGCAGCCTGCGCGTCAGGTGGAGCAGCGGTCTATAACGCCGTCCTCGGCATCCAGTCAGGGAAGTTCGATATCGTCCTGGCGGGGGGGTTCGAGAAGATGAGTGACAGGGTAGATAAGATAATGGACGACCTGATGTTCGCCGCTGACCCTCACGAGTTCGATGCGGGCTTCACGTTCATCGGTCTCTACGCCGTCATGATGTCCCGTTATCTGTACGATTATGGGAAGGGAGATGAGCGATGCCTCGATGCCATGGCCATCGTCGCAAGTAAAAACCATCACCATGCAATGGGGAACCCGTATGCGCAGTACCGAAGGGAGTTCACCGTGGAGGCTGTGAAGCGCTCCGCGCTAGTGGCGGATCCTGTAAGGCTTCTGCACTGCTCACCGGTATCTGACGGCGCTGCTTCATTGATAATAACCAGTCCGGAGAAGGCGAAGGAAATGACAGATACCCCCATCTACATCTACGCAAGCCAGCAGGCGACAGATAGCGTGGCACTCTCCGCTAGAGATAACCTGACTGGCGTCAAGTCCACGAGGCTCGCAATGGGAGCGGCTCTTGAGCAGGCGGGGATGAAGATCTCCGAGATCCCCCTTGCTGAGGTCCATGACTGCTTCACCATAGAGGAGGTCATGTACATGGAGGACTCGGGCTTCTACAACACAGGTGAGGCATGGAAGGGAATATTCGACAGCTACAAAGACTATGAGGGCTTGAGGCACATCCCGTATGTCCGCGGTGATGCAGAGGTGATCGTCAACCCCGGAGGTGGCCTCAAGGCTGATGGTCACCCCGTCGGAGCCACCGGCGTAAGGCAGGTCTTCGAGGTTTACAGGCAGCTGAGGGGCGAGGCGGGGGATTGTCAGGTGGAGTCAGACGGAGACCTTGACGCTGCCCTGTGCCACAACATTGGGGGAACTGGTGGCATCTGTACGGTGCATATTTTCGGGAGGGGGGCCTGATGAGTGAGCCGATCGCGAGAAGGAAGATAATAGTCGATTACAGGATAAACGCCACAAAATGTCAGGACTGTGGGACAATGTACTTCCCCCCTAAATCCTTCTGCTACAACGAGGGAAGGGCCAGCCACATGGAGGACCTGGACTTCTTCTACAAGAAGGGTGCGCTGTACTCGGGGACCGTCATCAACACCCCGTCAAGCAAGTTCAAGGACGTGGGGGCACACATCTCAGGCATCTTCGAGTTCCCAGAGCACAGCTTGAGGATACCCGGTAGGATAACCGACTACATCCCGCCTGAGGGCAGTGTAGACCTATCCAGCCTCGTTGGGAGGGAGGTTGTCCCCAGGTTCAGGAGGAACTACTCTGGGAGCGAAGACGGCTTGGTCCACTATTCAAGCCTGAATTTCAGCTTCGGAGATGAGTACTACCCGCATCAGGAGTACGTCAAGATCGAGCCCTCGGAGGAGGTCGAGAAACCAGGAATCGTGGGGTACGGTGTCTACCTGCCCAAATACAGAATAAAGAATGAGGGAGGGGGGGTTCTAGGGGTAACAGAGAGAACGCTACCTTTCGCAGACGAGGACACCACAACCTTCTCGGTCGAGGCCGGTAAAAGGGCTCTCATCCACGCGGCTCTAGATAGCACGTACGTGAAGAAGTGCTTCGTGGGAACCGAGTCACCCACATATGCTGTGAAGCCGATCATGGCCACCGTCACCCAGGCCCTTGAGCTGGGGGAGAAGTTCGAGGACGGGTACTTCTCAGGGGGAACAGACTCCCAGTTTGCCTGCAAGGCAGCCACGGACCTGTACGTCGACGCCGCGGCCTTGGTCAACTATCCAGCTTTCGGGGGAGAGCACGTCATGGTGATAGGCTCTGACAACAGCCAGGCCTCTCCCGGTGATCCCCTCGACTACACGGTCGGGGCAGGTGCAGCCGCATTCATCTTCGGGCGCAGGGACGTGATCGCTACCCTCGACCACTACCTGTCGTACACCTCTGACACTCCGGACTTCTACCGCAGGGAGGGGGAGAAGTACCCCCGCCACGGAGGGCGCTTCACCGGAACGCCCGCCTATTACAAGCACGTCCTAACAGCGATGAAGGCGATGCTCAAGAAGAGCGGCCTCGCACCTGAGGACATCAACTATGTAATCCTCCACAGCCCCAACGCTAGTTTCCCCCAGAGGGCCGCTCTTCAGGCCGGCTTCACAAGGGAGCAGATCGCCCCTGGTCTTACGGTGGCTAAGATAGGCAACCTTTACTCAGGGTCGTGTCCCGCTGCCCTGGGGGCTGTCTTGGACATCTCGGAGCCTGGGGACAAGATATTGATGACTGCGTACGGCTCCGGTGCCGGAAGCGACTCTTACGTCTTCACTGTGACCGACAAGATCGCTGAGAAGAGGGAGCGGTCCGTGCCTGTTCAGGATCAGATTGAGAGCCCTCACAAGGAGTACGTGGACTACGTCTTCTACAGAAAGATGAAGGATATCTCCTAAACCCTCTTTTCATAGTCTCTTCTCTTTTTACACACGGCAGATGACTTGTTTAGACCACACCTTTTCCGCTACGCTTGAGGATCGAGAGTAGCTCGTTGAGGGTTTCCTCACTCCACGCATCAGGACAGGATATGACTTCAATTTCCCTCCCCTTCTCCTCGCAGACCTGCTCACATCTTGCTGTGACCCATTTATCGAGCTCATCGCCCCCCGAGATTAAGATCACAGTCTTACTGTCTGTCTCAGCGACGAACGTAGCTATGTTCTCCGCGGTGAAGATGAGGGTCTCAATGTCCGGTGGGTCCGCTATCTCAAACTGGGAGAGGGGATAAGTCTCGGAGAGCTCCGCAGGGGTTACCCCAAAAGGAGCTGAGTAGAAGCAGATCTGTACGTTCTCCGAGTCGTCAAGCTCATTCCTCAGCCTTCTCTCAAGGGACCTATACTCCTGTGTCTTGTTGTAGGGCCTCTTAGGTGGAGCTGGTATCAGGACCACCTTCTTCTGATTCAACGATGGTATGAACTGTTCTTCGAGTCGTCTGAGGTGTCTCGTCACCTCTGGTCTCGCCAGTCCCATGGAGTCGAAGATGAAGACCCCTCGTCCCTTGTAGGATGGGCTGCCCCGTTCCAGGAAGTCTCTATACTTGAACAGCCCCTTCACCGCAGAGGCCAACGCTGGATGTCCTCTGCTCCGCGCCTCCATGAGCTCCCATAGGGTTCCCTCCACGATTGCCTGCTTCACGGTCTCCATCTCGGCCATGGTGACGTGGAGGTTGTGCTCGGTGAGTGCCTTGACCCGCTCCCCCTTGATCATCCCCTTCAGCTCATCCGCACCGTACTTGCGGCAAATCGGGCATGAACAGGGGAGGTAGCTGAGGTCCTTGAGTTTCATAGTCCGCAAGGTGGTTAGATAGCGTCCGGCCTTGGCGTATAGGGCGTATGCGGCTGAGTCGAATAGGTCGCATCCCAGGGCGACAGCTAGGCTGAACATCATGGGGTGCCCTGCTCCGAACAGGTGGAAGGGCCGATCAGGGGGGAGGTTCCTTTTTGCAGCCATTATCATGTCCACGAGCACGTTGAACCTGTAGTTCTCCATGACCTCGGTCGGGCTCCCGAGGGCGTGAATGGGGAAGGGCATCTTCCCTACCCTTTGTGCTGACCTCTCCACAAGGTCGAGGTGAGCTCCCCCCTGGACGGGGCCGACCCACAGCGTGTCATCCCCCTCGATCAGGGGGAGGGCTGCCTCAGCCCGTCTCAGCGTCTCCTCGACGGTCCACTCAACCTTCTCGCGAGGGACGTTCCACCCGGTCGGAATATCAAGTATGACCGCTATGTCCGAGCCGATGCTCTGCTGGAATCTTATAATCTCGTCCGGTGAGGTCTCGACCCCTCCGTATACCAGTATCTGGTAGGCCCCTGAATCGGTGGTTATGACGCCGTCGTAGTCGAGTAGCTGATGTACCTTGAGATCTGGTAGGTTCCCGAAGTGCTTCTTTATGATGTAGGAGTTGGTGATGAGGATCTCGCATCCGAACTCCTCCCTCATCCTTTTTGGCGGCAGGACCTGGGAGACGGGGTTGATGACGGGCATGAAGGCCGGTGTCTCCACGGCTCCCCCCTTGGTGTTTAACCTGCCTATCCTGCCTAGGAGGTCCCTATCCCGCAACTCGAAGGACATAACACCCAAACATTAAGCCCAAGAGGGGTATTTCATTTTGGTGGCTGGCAAGAACCTGAATTCTAAGAGAATTCAACAAAGAAAGAAATAATGGTTAGTGCCCTGTGCTAGCTGGTTTCGCTGATGAACCTCTGGTAGATGTCCCTGACCCTGTCAGCCGCCGGGCCGCTCCCCTCTACCACTCCGGTCTCGTTGACCCGTATCTTGTCCATGACGACTATGATGTTCGCGTCCGTGAAGGTTCTGATCATGTTTGGGAAGACCCTCTCCAGCCTCTCCGCGAGGCCTCCTAGGTTGAAGGGGCGTTCGGACGCTGATATTCTTGCGACCGTGGATCCGTATATGAACACCCTGTGTATCTTCGTTCCCTGTTCGCCTGGCACGTCCCCGAGGCAGATGGTCATGGTGTTGCTGTCGTAGCCGAGGAGGACGCCGTCATACACCTTCTCTCTCGTGTCCTCCACTCTTACGGGCTTGCCGACCAGCTGTCCCAGCTCCTCGAAGAACTTCCTACTCGCTACAGCGGCCATTCTTTACACCTGCCCTAAGTGATTATAACAACGTCCTATAAAAATTGGAAACTTTTTTAGATATTTGGGTAAGCCGAGGATTAGGTCTATTAGATGTGGTCTCCTTCGGCTTCCTTCTTCTTCATGGACTGTATGAGGGCTACCGCGTCTTGCGGGGAGTCAGCCTTTCCAAGTGCTCTTAAGCCCCGAAGGTCGTTCCGATGACCGCAACTGGGGCATGACCGCGTCCTATACCTCTTGTTTCCGAGGACCAAGTTCCCGCAACGGGTGCATCTTACGACGACGTAGATTAACCCCCACCTCCCAGAAGCTCTCGGGACTCGGGATGACTTAACCAGTCTACTCCTATCTCACACGACCTCTCGCCTCTGAGTACGGATGTGATTGTCTCGATTATCTCGTTTGGTTCTATACCCGTTGTGTCCAACTCACAGACCTTCTCCTTCCCGTAAGCTTCGACGGCCTCGACGAGGCAGACGTCTAGGAGCTCCGCTTCGACGTTCTCCTTCACCTTCTCGGGACTATATCCTCGGGACTCCAGTTCATCCTTGAGCCTCCAGGGTGCCCTTCTGAGCACGAAGACGTTGGACACTCCTTCGGGAGGGACAATGTCCTGAGAGAAATGCCCCTCTATAATCAACGGGTCCTGCCCCTCCTGGACTATCTCCATAAGCCTTGTCGTCGTCCTCTCCAAATCGACTATTGAGGTCTCCCTCATGCTGTCGTATCCGGTCACTAATCCTTCAGCCAGGGCCAGCTCGGAGAGGTTAACGTGGACTCCTCTGAGACGTTCACTGAGCAAGGAGGCTATTGTCGTTTTACCTACGCCTGGTACGCCGGTAAGGAGGATTACCTTCCTCGTGTTGGACATCCTTACACCGATTTCCGTTTGTCATGTGGGTGGTGGATGGAGTTCGGGAACGTTCGACTAGTCTTCATCGTCTTCTTCGGACTTTTCAGTTTCCTTGAGGAGGTCGCCGAGGGTCCTCCCGGATGTCGGCCTCGATGTGACTTGTGTCCGCGTACCAGTCTCTGGGGCCTCGAGGACATCAACCTGGAGAGTGTTCTTTATCTTGCGTACCAGCTTGGAGTCTGGAGTGAACTGCCCCCGCTCAAGGTTCTTTACCACCGACTCCTTCTCGCTAATCATACGTGCAAAGTCCTCAACGCTGAGCCCTTTCTTCTGCCTCGCCTTCTTTATCATAATTCCGTAATCGTTCACGAGCTCCATGACCTCGGCTGCCTCCATCTCGTTTCTGGGGCGCCTCGGCGCGGGTCTACTGTTTGTCCTCCGGACCTGGGGTCTTGATGGATCCCAATCGGTAGTGCCGAACTTCGCGCATCTCCCGCAGACGGTCATCCTCCCTCTCTCGATAATCCTGTAGTAGGGCTCCCCTCTGATCTCGGCCCCGCAGACTTCACAGAGCATCTTATATCCCAGTAAGATGGGGGGCGAATCGGCTATAAATGCTCAGCGCCTCTCAACTGTTGTATGGTCGGCGAGCTGAGGCGAATCAGGTCTATAGCAGACTACCAGTTCGGGAGTGGGAGCGGAACCGCCCTCTTCTCAGATGAGGTTGAGGTTGAACGATCCAAGAACACGGGGAAGCTGAGGTTTGCACGCTTGCATGGCGCTCTCCTGGCGTCCCTCAGGGCTTCTGACAGCCTCTTCACCCTGACCATCAAGGGGGCAGAGAGGCTTCTATCGGGGATGCCAGAACTAGGCTACACCGTTACAATCATGGATGATGTGTCCGAGTTCGCCTCCAATGGGAAGAACGTCTTCGCAAAGCATGTCGTCGCAGCAGGTGAGGATATCCGCCCAGGGGATGAGGTGTTAATCCTGAACTCGAAAAAGGAGGTGCTGGCCGTCGGTCGAGCGCTCCTCAACGCGGAGGAGATGCTAGCCTTCGGCACCGGTGTGGCTGTCAGGATCAGGAGGGGTAGGAATGGCTGACTCCTACTTCCTGTACTTCTCCAGGAAGCCGTCCTTCTCCCTCAGCTCCCCGCTGCGGAAGTGAGCCACTCGCCTGACGGAGTCGTTCGCCTTCTCTATCTCCCTCGCCTCGTCGGCTAGCTGTGCAGCGCTCCTCATCAGCTCGTGAGCCGCAGCGATGATCGGCATGTAGTTCTCCCTTCCCTCCGTCTTGAAGCAGCCCTCGGTATCCAGAACTGCGACCCGTCGAGCGGCCTCGAAGGCGGCCATCGCCTTCGCGCGCGCATAGGGGTTGTTCAGTCCGCTGTACTCCAGGGCATTGGTCTTGTTGACCACGACCTCGGGCAGCTTGGGCTCCTCGCCTTTCTTTATCTCCTCGATGACCCTGTCTATCTCCGTGTGGAGCAGACGGAAGACGCCTGTCACTGCGAGGACCTTTATCGCGTCGGCGTTGAAGAGGGCCATCTCCACCGGGTCGAGGAAGTCCCTCTTGGCCCCGATCATGGGGTCGCCGTAGAGCACGATGTATCCTATCCCCTCCTCTGGGAGGGCTCTAGCTGCTTTCCTCGAGGGTTCGTCTGATACAACTATGATGGGCTTCCCCGTCTCCTTGATGATCTCCCTAGCCTTGGTGGGTCCCGAGAGACCCGCGTTAGGGGAGATGATGACGTAGAGATCTGTTGGAACTGAGGCAGCTATCTTAGCTGCGTCCACTGCCTCATCATCGTCCATTTTGCATCCTGAAGAGACGACTCTGACAGAGATATCGTTCCGGGAGGCTCGCTCATCGAGAAGAGCGTCGATAAGCGTGGTGGCCCCAATATATCCTGTCTTAAGTATAGTAACTTTAACCATCTAAACACCCAAGAATACGTAGTTTTCCCCTTGAATAAAACTCTTAAGATACTACTCGTGTATCAGGATGAGTTGATACAAGATGGCAATACCACCGGATATTGAGATTGCACAAGGCGCCAAGCTTAAACCAATCACCGAGATCGCTGCGAGCCTCGGGCTAACCGAGGACGACATCGAACTCTACGGGAAGTATAAGGCGAAAATCAATCCCAGTGTGCTGAGGGACAGGAAGGACAAGCCCGATGGGAAGTTAATCATAGTCACCGCAGTAACGCCGACGAGGACCGGCGAGGGCAAGACAACGATGGCCGTGGGCCTCGCCCAGGCGATGGGCCACATAGGCACGAAGAACATCGTAGTCCTACGCCAGCCGAGCCTCGGTCCCGTGTTCGGTATCAAGGGTGGCGCGGCAGGCGGCGGATACGCCCAGGTCCTGCCCATGGAGGACATTAACATTCACTTCACCGGAGACCTCCACGCCATAACCTGCGCCCACGACCTTCTGACGAGCCTCATGGAGAACCACGTTTTCCGAGGCAACAAATTGGACATCGACCTAAAGTCGGTCATGTGGAAGCGGGTTCTAGACATCGAATCCCGGGCTCTCAGGAAGATCGTCGTCGGCCTCGGCGACAAGAACGGAGGGGTCCCCTATGAGACTGGCTTCGAGATCACGACGGCCAGCGAGATAGCGGCAATCCACGCAATCAGCAGCGATCTGATGGACTGCAAGCAGAGGATGGGTGAGATCACCGTCGCCTACAACGGCAAGGGTGATGCAGTGAAGGCTAAGGAGATCGGCGGTGTAGGCGCCATGGCCATCCTCATGAAGGAGGCGGTGAAGCCCAACCTGGTGCAGACCCTTGAGAACACACCCGCCATAATCCATGGCGGTCCCTTCGCCAACATCGCCCACGGCTGCCCAAGCCTGGCAGCCATCAAGACGGCCCTCAAGCTGTCTCCCTATGTCATAGTGGAGCCTGGCTTCGGAGCCGACCTTGGCATGGAGAAGTTCTGCAACATCGCCGCCAGGGCGGGTGAATTGAAGCCGGATCTGGTCGTGGTCGTCGCCACAATCAAGGCGCTGAAGAGGCACGCGGGCGTCAAGTACCGTGACCTCAAGGAGTCCAACCCAGAGAAGGTGAAGGAAGGCCTGCCCATACTCGCCAACGAGGTAGACAACGCCAGGAAGTATGGTCTGCGCGTGGTCGTCTGCATGAACCACTTCTACACCGACGACCAGAAGGAGATCGACGTGGTCCTGAACTGGGCGAAGGAGGAGAGTGTCCCCGCGGCCTTCACCGATACCGTCCTGAAAGGCGGCCCCGGAGGTACAGAGCTCGCAGAACTGGTCCTGAAGGAGGTTGAGAAGGGGAGCGACTTCCACCACCTCTACCCGCTGGACATGCCGGTCGACGAGAAGATAAGGACCATCGCCACGAAAATGTACAAGGTGGCCGATATCGAGCTATCGGCCGAGGCACGGAGCGATCTGAGGAAGATCAACAAGCTGGGCGCCGACAAGATGCCCATCTGCATGGCCAAGACTCCGCTGAGCCTAACCGACAACGACAGGATATTGGGTATGCCCCCGGAGGGCTACGTGCTTCCCATCGTCAGGCTCAAGCCGAGCACCGGCGTAGGGTTCATCGTGGCCTTCTGCGGGGACATCAGCACGATGCCCGCCCACCCGAGCAAGCCAGCCGCCAACGACATGGACATCGACGAGGACGGCGTCATCAAGGGGCTGAGCTGAGATGGCCGTAATCCTAGACGGGAAAGAGACCTCGGAAAAGGTGATGGAGGAGCTCGCAGCTCAAGTCGAGGAGCTGAAGGGGAAGGGAGTGACCCCGACCCTCGCCCTCGTGCTGACGGGAACAGACAAATACTCTAGTCGCTACGTCCGGATGAAGGTCAAGAGAGCCGAGAATCTGGGCATGGAGGCCCGTTTCCACCACCTAGAGGAGACCACCACCGAGGAGGTCGTCAAGATCGTCGAGGGGCTCTGTGAGGACCCCGAGATCCACGGAGTCCTGGTCCAGCTGCCAGTGGCAGAGGGTCTGGACGAGGGGGCCATAGTTGAAGCCGTCACCCCCGAGAAGGACGTTGACGGCATATCCCCTTCGACCCTGGGCAAGATTCTGCTGGGCGAGGAGTCGTTCCTCCCAGCCGGTGTCGATGCCATATTCGAGCTCTTCAGGCGCTACGACCTCGACCCCGAGGGGAAGCACTGGGTCGTGGCTGGGTCCACCAACTGGCTGGGGAAGCCCCTCATCGCGTCCCTCGCCAACATGAACGTCACGGTCTCCGCCTGCGGAAAGGACGACCTGAGGATGTCGGAGCTGGTGAGGGAAGCGGACGTGGTCTGCACGGAGCTGTCCAAGAAGCACGCCGTTACCGCGGATATGGTGAAGGATGGGGTCATCGTCATCGACAACGGGAACAACTACGAGGGCAAGAAGGTCTTCGGCGACGTCGACTTCGATGCAGTCTCGGAGAAGGCGAGCGCCATCACGCCTGTGCCCGGCGGGGTAGGGCCTCTCCTCGTGACGATGCTGATGAGCAACACAGTGAAGGCGGCCTCTCTGTCAAGCGTTTAAAAGGTAGTTCCCCTATTTTCTTTGCGAGCAGACAATGTCGCGTGGGAACTCAAGGCGTGCGCGCCGGATGATGAAGCAGATGGGGCTCAAGATGGATGAGCTCGGCGACATAGATCGCGTCATCCTACAGGGGCCGAAGAGGGAGATCGTCATCGAGGGGGCCGCTGTCACCTCCATCGACATGCAGGGACAGAAGATGTACCAGATAGCCGGTGGGAACGTCACCGAGCAGGCGCTGGAGAAGGGGGTCGAGATCCCTGAGGAGGATGTGCTCCTCGTCTCCCAGCAGACCGGGGTCAGCATGGAGCGGGCGAAGGCTGCCCTTGAGGACGCTGAGGGTGATCTCGCCAGAGCCATCCTGAAGCTCACGACGGGGTGAAGGCCCCGTTCTTGAAAACTCCACGTTTTCCTAATCCTTTTAATCATTCGCACTCCTTATGGTTTGATATTCGCTGGGATGTTTTCCGCGAGATGAAACGAGGATCGCGTCTGGACATGGAGGTCTATAACTGGCGCTGACGGTGAGGCGCAGCAGAGGAGTGATCGTCGAGTATGGGGACTCGGGCGTCGCGTTCGATCCCTCCAACTCCTCGGAGCACCCTATCTTCGTGAGCCACGCCCACGCAGACCACGCGTCCTCTTTCAAGAAATTAGATCTCGTTAAATACGCCACGGAGCCCACGTACAAGCTCCTTGAGGTCCTGGGCTGGAGGAACCTGGGGAACTGGAGGCCCATCTCCGTAGGTGAGACCGTCAGGGTGGGGGACATCGAGGTCAAAGCCCATAACGCCGGCCACGTCCTGGGCTCGGTGCAGTTCGAGGCGTCCACCCCTGAGGGGACGATCCTCTACACGGGGGACTTCAGCCTCGGGAACAGCTACACAATGGAGGCGGCGGAGGTGGTGAGGTGCGATCTCATGGTGATCGAGACGACCTTCGGCGCCCCGATGTTCAAGTTCCCGAAGAGGCAGGACGTCGCCCTGGAGATGGTGAGGTGGGCGGTGATGGAGGCCATCCCGGCTGGGAGGGTCCCCACGTTCAGGACCGACTCCATCGGGAACGCCCAGGAGGTCATCTCCGCGTTCAACCTCCTCACGAGCGTCCCCGTGGTGACCTCCAGGAGCGCCACCAGGGTCAGCGATGTCTACAGGATGTACGGCCACGACCTCGACTACGTGGACGCGGACTCACCGGAGGGACGGGAGCTCCTGGACGACGGGAAGTGCGTCCTTGTCGCCCCGAAGGGCTCCAAGTTCAAGCGGGAGAACCTGGACACAGCCCTCGCCTCGGGGTGGGCGGTGATGATGAGGAACAGGGGGAGGGCTTTCCCGTTGAGCGACCACGCGGACTTCAGGGAGCTCCTCAGCTTCATCAGGAGGTGCCGCCCGAAGCGGGTGCTCACGTTCCACGGGGGGAAGATGACGAAAGGCTTCGCCGAGTACGTGAGGAAGAGGCTTGGCATCGACGCTGGGCCCCTGACGAGCCGTGAGGAGACGATCCATGGGCCGGTGACCAGGGGTGAGCTCCGGATGAAGGTGTGCTACGAGCAGCTTCTCAGGACCGTGCGCATCCCGGGGTTCGAGTACACGTCCCCCTGGCTCGTGAAGGAGATGGCGCGCAGGGGCTTCACACGGAGCGAGACCGAGGCGGCGCTGACGCATCTGGTGGATCGTCGTGTGCTGGAGTTGACGTCCTCCGGGGTGAGGTTGACCCAGGTCGCCTAGGGTTATGTTTTCATGGTCGAATGAGGGAGATGGTCGGATATGTCTGATGAGGTGAGGGCGCACACGGCGCTTCACGTCCTTAAGGGCGCAGCCGTCGAGGTCCTCGGAGTGAAATGGACCTCTGGGGTGAGCGTAAACGACTCCCACGGGAGGCTCACCCTGCAGCTGGACAGGAAGCCCACCGAGGACGAGATGCGGAGAGTCGAGGATGCGGCGAACAGGGTGATCACCGAGGACGTCGGGGTGGAGGAGATGGTGATGGGTAGGGCCGAGGCGGAGGAGCGGTGGGGCGACCTAGTCTACGACCTGTTCCCCATCCCGGAGTCGGTTACCGAGCTGAGCATCTGCCATATACCCGGGTGGAATGTGAACGCCTGCAACCGGGAGCACTGCTCCTCCACTGGCAAGATAGGCTCCCTGACGATCTCTAAGTACAGGTACAGGGCGAATAAAGGGGTCCTTGAGATCTCCTTCGACGTCGGATGAGTGTCAGTGCTCTAGGGTCGTGGAGATCGTTGTCGGGCCTTCAGGCCGTTGTAGACGATGAATAGGCCTACTAGGATGATCATGTACGGCCATAGGCTGTCCCATGTGTAGCCCCACCAGTCCTCTGCGAGGGAGATTAGTCCGGAGGCGAGGATAAGGAGGCCGATGAGGAGCCCCCAGTTCCTTGCGTCTCCCTCGGATTTCTCGTTTTTCTCGTCTTTCTCCTCTTTCTCGATCCTCTCTTCCTTTTCGTCCTTCTCGTCCCTGCGGTATATGCGTCTCACTCCCTCCCTGAGGGGGGCACCGCACTTTATGCAGTAGTCTGCATCGTCTTCGTTCTGGGCTCCGCAGTCTGGGCAGTAGAGCATTTTATCACCGATGGTTGAAGGTCGTATCGACGGTTTTTGAACCTTTTGGGTGGTATAGGCCTATAGCTTGGCGTCGAACTCCTGGATGAATTCATCGAGGGACGGGAGGGGGATGCTGGCTCCGCTGGCTCTCTTGTGTCCTCCGCCGAATCCCCCTATCTTCTCTGCGATCTCCCTCGTGGTCTTCCCCAGGTGGTAGTCGAGGCCTCTCTTGCTCCTGAGGGAGATGTTGACCCGCCCGTCGTCCTTGACCACGTAGCAGAGGCCTACTTTGGTTCCTATGGCATCGACTATCAGTCCGGCCACCGTCCCGATGGGCTTCCCTTCAGGGGTCTCGCAGTAGGCCATGACGTTGAGCCTCTTGCAGATCTTGGGGAGGACTTCGACTATCTCCGCCATCTCCTCCAGATGCGCCAGTGCGGTCTCATACACTCCCTCTATGCGGTGAGGATAGTCGAGTCTGCTGAGCCCATCAACTATCGGCTTCCTGAAATCGGGGGTGTGGTCCCGAGTGAGGGCGTAGGCCAGCATGAGGGCCTCCAGCTGGGTGAACTGCCTGTCGTACTCCCTGAGGAGTCCAGTGGCGATGGGGCCATCCTCGAACTGGTCGGCCCACGCCCCATAGGCTGCTAGCCTTCCGGCGTCCCTGCCCAGTTCACCCTTGTACTGGTTGTACAGGAGGACGCTGGCGCAGTCGCTTGTGTCGTGGATGACAGTCACCCCCATCTCCTGTATTTGCTCCAGTATTCTCTCCTCTGTGGGGTGGTGGTCCACGAGGGTTATAGTGGCGAAGCCCCGGATCCTCTCGATCTCCCCTATGAGGTCCTTCCTCAGGTTCATGTCGCAGATGTAGACCTCCTCTACCGGGGGCTGCACGCTCTTCAGGGCGTCTTTGAGCTCGTCGTATGTCGCGAGTATGAGGGTCGCGTCCTTGAGGAGGCGCATGTACGTTGCGCAGATCAGCCCGTCCGCGTCCTCTCCGTGGGAGATGCATACCGTTGTGGTGGAGGTCATATCGCTTTTCTTGGATGGTTCACCTTTAAAAATGCGTGCTTTGGGGGCCAGTTCGATAGTTCTAAGTAGATGTTGGTTAGACCCTTTTCTGAGGTTGTGAGTTTATGCGAGACGGCTCAGAGGGGCTCGTGTACGACGTGGTCGAGGGCTGGGGGCCGCTCCCCGAAGGCTGGGAGCTGGGTATGGCGCTAGCTGTGGCCATGGACTCGCGTGACAGGGTCTACGTTTTCTGCAGGGGCACCCATCCTGTCGTGGTCTTCGACAGGGACGGGGGTGTCCTGGATTCGTGGGGGGACGGGGTCTTCACGACGCCCCACTACATCGAAATTGATCGTCATGATCATGTCTGGTGCACCGACTCCGGGGATCACACTGTTCGGAAGTTCACGACCGAGGGGGAGCTCCTGCTTACGCTGGGGGTGAAGGACGTCCCCGGCGAAGAGGGGGCTCCGTTCAACCGGCCTACGGGCACATTCCTCTTGCCGTCTGGCGAGTTCTACGTCGCTGATGGCTACGTGAACTCCAGGGTCCATAAGTACTCGGCTGACTGCGAGTTGGAGTTCTCCTGGGGTGGTCCGGGTGACGGTCCCGGCGAGTTCGAGATCCCTCACGGTGTCTGGGTTGAGGGTGACCGCGTCTATGTGGCGGATCGCCAGAATAACCGGATCCAGGTCTTCACCCTTGGCGGGGAGTACCTGGAGGAGTGGGGGGACCTCCTGCAGCCCTGTAATGTATTCATGGCTGGGGGCCGGTTCTATGTCCCGGAGCTCCAGGGGAGGGTGACCATCCTGGACGGGGACGGGGGGCTCCTCACCCGCCTGGGCGGTGAGAGGGGGCATGAGCCCGGGAAGTTCTACGCTCCCCATGGCGTCTATGTGGACTCGAATGGCGATCTCTATGTCGCTGAGACGTTGGCTGGGGCTCGGGTTCAGAAGTTCGTGCTGAGGGACTGACGCCCTCCTTTTCTCTTTTCACTGCAGTGTCGGTATCTGTTGCCATGAGTCATTGCCGGGCGTATGTGACCGTTGGAATAGCTACTCGGTGACGATCGGCTATCATCTGACGTTTTCTGATTTATTTACTGCCTTCTGGGGTGGGACCCACAGATCGTTGGGAAACGCATGAAACCAGCGAATTGCTTCGTGGTCCTGTGGGTCCCATGTTTGTTGTGTGGGCGTCTGTTTTTGAGCTTTGCGCGTGGGTAAGTGTGATATGTGGGGCGGCTGTCTGCTTCTCTGGGTGTGGGGTTGGGAGTTTTTCCGCCTCTTCTGACGGCCAGCGTTGCCCGGGAGCTCCTAGGGGGAGCCCTGCGTGTGTCCCTGGATCTTGGCCTCTCGGTGGTGGGGGTGGAGCACGTTGAGGGTGGCGTCCTGCTCCCGGACGGTGGCGTTGTGGGGATGGCGGATCTGGAGCGGGTTGTGGCTCAGGAGGGAGCCGTCTTCTTCCCCCATGACGACATAATCCTCCAGGTCGCCGTGGCGGGTGACCACTTCTTTAAACTGTTGCCTACGGGTGGTGCACCGACGTTGGAGATCGACGGTGTGAGGATGCACAGGACCAGGGGGACGACGCCGGACGCCGATGCCGACTTAAAACTGGACGCACTGGGGGTGGGGGGATGCCGGGTGCTGGACACCTGCGCCGGGTTGGGATACACGGCGCTGGGGGCTGTAGGGAGGGGGGCGGAGCTTGTTGTGAGCGTGGAGCTTTGGCCGGAGGTGTTGCGGATCGCCGGGCTGAATCCCTGGTCGGGGGGACTGATCGGCGGTGATGTGCGTCTTCTCTTGGGGGACGTGTTCCACGCCATTGAGGCGTTCCCAGACGGATTCTTCGACTGCGTGATCCACGATCCCCCCACGCTCTCCCATGCCGGCCACCTGTACGGGGGGGAGTTCTACTCTCGGCTGTCTCGTGTGCTGCGGCCTGGTGGGCGTTTGTTCCATTACACTGGCGAGCCGGGTTCGCGTTTTCGGGGTGTCGACCTCAAGCGGGGCGTGATGGAGCGGCTGAGGCGCGCCGGTTTCCGGGGGCTGCGGTGGGATGATAGGGTCCTTGGCGTGCTCGGTGAGAGGCGTTGATGTGCGTGCTCGGGTCAGAAATATATGTGGGGTTGGTGTATTGTGTTGTTGCGCCTCGGTAGCTCAGTGGCCAGAGCGGCAGCCTTGTAAGCTGTTGGCCGCGGGTTCGACTCCCGCCCGGGGCTCCATCTCATGCGGCTGGCTTAGGATAGCGGTTTCTGGGTGTGCATAGGCACTCATTTTGGTGTGAACGGGGTGGTGTTTGGGTTGCTTTTCACGCTTTGACGGGATGACCCCCCCTCCCCTCATAGCGCGCGCAGTTATGATGGCCACCACCATGGCAACCATACGCTTCTAGAGATGCTATATGCCTGTATGTTTCCACGTAAGCGGTGAAGTGCTGGACCATCTCCGATCCATGCAGGATTAGCGACCTTGACCTCCATGACGCCAGTAGTATTTACCCGATAATCGTATTCATGGACTTTACTTACCCTCGCGAGGAGTCCTTTGTATTCCCGACCCTTCAACGCTTTCTTATCGATAAGATGTACCAAAATATCTGTAGTGCACGAGATGTTTACTCTGACGATATTTACGCCCCTTAAATTCCATATCTCCGAGAGAGATTCTCCATCGGACAGATATGTATTGATTTCCAGCGTCTTGACGAGTTCTTCTTCAACTTCGCGAATATGGGGTATTGGGAAGAAGGCGATAATAAAAATAGAAGCTATAAACGTGAGTCTCAGTTTTCCTTTTAATCGTGATAATGGTGAAGATAAATTTAGTCGAGGCATACTACTGCTCAATGTCTTCATCTCTAACGATGCTCTCTATCCCTTGCAGGAAAAATGCATACTGATTCATAATCTCTTCATCATGACTCAGAGGATACTGACCACTCCGACCAGAGTACCGCTCTCGTATAACCACGCTCGCACCTATCGGAATCCAGCCAACATAGGCTGCATACGAGATAAAGGATGAAATCACCAATGTCACAAACATAAGGGCAGCCCCCTCAAGGTCTCCCTCAACTACATGCAGATACGTTGGATACCCGAACAGAAGGGAGATAGTTAGGAACACAACCAGATATTGAATCCTACGGAACACCTAAGTCGTCCCTCTAATGTTTTATCCAATCTGACGTTTAGATGAGTCTCAGAGGTACAATAACAGGGTTTCGTTAACGTAAAATGAGTGTAATTGACATTTAGTTGGATTCAGTGAATGTCTAAATTCTCTTAGCATATCTATTAGCTTCTCTTTCAACTGCACGTGTGCATGGTGTTATTTTTCCTTCCTCGACCTGAAATATGCTGTCCCTAATACCTCAACAACCGCTACCATCAGACTAACAGCTAGGGCCTCAGCGATTTTCTCCACCCAGCCATCGGTCGGAGAGATGAAGAAAAAACCCGTTGTAGAACCCTGTACAAGAACCATTATGAAAGTTCCAACGAATGCCATCTTAGCTAGAAGCCAGGGGTCACGTGTAAATCCGTAAAACCAGGGGTCACGTGCAAATCTTGCACGTACTTTCAGTCCACCAACTGTAACTATAGCTAGTATTAAACTGTGCTTTGTGGACCATCATTTATCGGTTGTAACCCCATCCACCGGTTCCCACAATCTCCTCACATGTTCACCAGCATGTTGTAGAGGGCCACCTTGCCGGCCAGCTCCAAGGCGATGCAGCCCAGGCTCCTACCCATGG
>JADHWN010000054.1 GCA_016783455.1 Candidatus Bathyarchaeota archaeon | reverse complement strand
TCAGGGGCCTCGAGGACGTCCTCAAGAAGCCCATCCCGACCCCCGATGAAGCCCTGGCGTTACCTAAGGCAAGCTAGGCCTAGGTAAAATAGAGTACGAGAGAACGCTCATCTCACTCTTTCTTTATCAGCCTCTCGATAGACTCTCGATAGGAGTTGTAATCCCTCTTCCGACAGCTGCTGCAGAGATACTTAGCCCTCTTCAGGCCCACCCCCATGCGCCGCTCGTTGATCTTCTTCTCCTGGGGTGTGAGAACCCTCCCGCAGACGACGCAGTTGACCTCGGACATATCGACAGCCTTCAGGCCCCTATCAGACGTAAGATTATTAATCTGACCTCAATAAAAGGATACTAGAGGACCATGAATGAGATAGCGGGTTTACAGGAGGCTTTCAGTGAGGCGAAGGCCGTCTACTTCACAACCTTCCATGAGGGAGAGGAGCGCAACCGCCCTATGACCAATTTCAACAACGACCCCTACAGGATGATGTGGTTCCCCACGAAGAGGGACACCAGGAAGGTGGCAGACATCGAGAAGAACCCAAAGGTTCTGATAACGTTCCCCAGCCTAGACGAAGGCGCCTACTATGAGATAGAAGGTCGGGCTGAGCTCGAAGACGACTCAGTCACCGCAGAGAAGTGGCGGTGGTGGTACCTTTACTGGCATCCATCCCAGAGACGGCGTTTCTGGTTTCCGGCAACACGAAAAGACCAGAATAGATTAATCATTAACGTCTACCCCCAGTCAGCAAAGCTCGTCCTAAAGGAGTAGCGAGGCGCTCCCCCATTTCTACAGCACCTTTTTTCCATAGGTTCTCCAGAGCATCGGAAAGACACATGAGAGGGACGAGGACTACGACTATCGGGAATGGAGGAGGAGTCGTACGTTGTTCATAGCGGTGCTCGTGCACCCCCTGGTCGGCATGGTAATCGCGACCACCCTCATCCTGTGGAGGTCCCCGCCAAACGCCATCCGGACAGTCGGCATTATCCTCGTGATCATGGTCCAACATGTCCTCCTAGTACGATGGATAACTGGATAAATGGATAAACTAATCGCGTCGTAGGTATCAACCTGTAAATAATGCTCATAAACCGATTCGTAAACCTTATTGTTTAGATATAGTTCTTAATGAGGATTCATGGTGAAGAGCCTCGAAGTAGAAATTGATGACGACCTCTACAACTACCTTGAGTTCCTCGAGAGGATGAGGTTCATTCGGAACAAGGAGGAGGCCGTCACGAAGGCTCTTACGCTCTTCAAGAGGCTCTCCATGCATGATTGGCTCCCCGACATATATCGCATAGGGGAGCATAGGATGATCATTATGGACAGAGGGATGCTCCTGGACATCTTTGAGCTCCTCACCGAGTACGAGACACATCGCGCTGGTCAGCTGACAGCCCTGAAGAGGAAGGTTCTGAAACCCGAGTTCCGGGATATAGACGTCACTAAGAAGTCGAACTGGATGATAGTGCTGAAGGAGCTCGAGAACCTGGGCTGGGGGGTGTTCTCAATGATAGGTAACGAGATAAAGGTCGAGTATAACGCCGTGCCAAAGGCCTATCTACGGGGGTACCTGGAGACCATGTTCAAGGTGGAGATGGAGGAGCATCTGACAAAGGTCGAGGGGCTCACCGTCTTCATTGCGGGGAAGCAGAAGCTCGACACCTGGCGTTAGAGCCCTGTCCACGGACACCTCTTGTAGGGACCGATGACAATGGTCACTACGGTGCCGAGTATCCCATCAAGGGCCAACTCGGTCTCCAAAAAGGTGTTGAGATCCTCCATCTTCTCGAAGATCACCTCGAAGAGTAGGTCGACGTCTCCACTGGTCCTGTAGAGGACATGGACATCGGGATTCTTCCGGACGTGCTCGACGATCGACTGGAGCTTGGCGGGCTGGACCTTAAGCCCTATGAAGGACTTGATCGCCCGCCCCAGCTTGTGGTAGTCGAGCATCACCGTGAACTTCTTGATGACACCCCTCTCCATGAGGCGATCGATCCTGTTCTTCACAGTCGCCTCGCTTACCCCTGACTCCTCCGCGATGGAGCGATAGGTGCGCTTGGCATCGTCGCTCAAACACTTTATTATCTTCATATCGAGAACGTCGATGGACATATGATTGAGTACCATATTCTCTGTATTTAAGACTTGCAGTTTCTTTAATATGATTAAAGGAAATCACACTGAATCTGTTTAAAACAACACATTTATTGAAGAGATTTTCGACTCAAAACATTTGTACTGAAACGATAAAAATGAGGCATCTAGGAGGCTATTCTTAATATTTCCATACATTGAATTATAGACGTCGATATATTTTCTTTAGTTTTCCATAAATAGATTATAATTTTCTTTAGAAAAAGGTTGTTATTCTAGATGTGCGTATACTGTTTATACTATATACATGGTATGGATCATTAGATATCAGTGAACCGGAATGGAGAAGATTACGGAGCAGATCCCGGCGACGTTGCATCGAAATCTATCCCAGAAGCTGATCGATATCGTTCTGGGTTCACAGGATAAGAACGCTGTTCCATCTGAACTGGCGAAGAAGATAATATACCTCTGGCGCCAAGACCAGCTTGCAACGCCCACGGGGATATACAGCCTATCGGACGCGAGTATAAGGGTGGACGCTGAGGCGACGTTCGCCATATACGAGGAGCTGGGTCTGAAGGAGCTAATAGCGGACCTGAAGAGCCTAGTCTCCGAGGGAAGCTAGCCCAAGGACCTATATTTACCCCCTTTTTTACTTCATTCAGTCGAGCAACAAGATTTTAAGAACGACGAAGAGAGTAGAGATCAAGATGATAACTAGCTATACGCTTGCACGGGTGCTCCCCGCCAAGGATAGAAACGTCTACGCGAGCGTCAAGACCTTCGCGGAGGTAAAGGACGTGATCCTCACCTACGGCGAGTACGACCTCATATTGAAGATCGAGTCGAACTCGCTTGAGGCCCTCGATGACTTCGTATTCAATAAGCTCAGGGTGATCGATGGAGTGATATCCACCACCACGTTGCTTGAAGCGAACCCTAAAACCATCACACAATAGGAGGTTTCGTATGGAAGTGGAGAAGTTCCCGTCGATCGTGTCCGATATAATGAGCTCTCCAGTCATATCCGTTGATGGCGGTGTTAACATCAGAGATGCAGCCATCCTCATGACGGAGAAGAGCATAGGCAGCTTGGTCATAGTCGAACGAGGGACGATAAAGGGCATAGTGACGAAGACCGATATCATTCAAAGACTGGTCGTCCCGTGCCTGGACCCATGCATAGTGACAGTTAATGAGATCTCGTCCACCCCTGTAATCACAATTAACAAGGATGCCGGTATCCTCGAGGCGATGAGGAAAATGCGGGAGCACTCGATCACGCAGCTTCTGGTCATGGACGGAGATGTCCTTGAGGGGATCGTGTCAGAGCGGGACGTAACCAGGGGGGTCTCTATTGCCTCTATTGGCTCATTCAGCTCACTTCTGCGCAGGCGCGATTAACCGAGGAGCAGAGCGTATCATTTATCTACACGTGTATGGGAGCTTCAGTGGAAATGAGTAGCGACTCCGACAACGTAGAGATGATAAAACAGAAGAGAAACTTGTTGTTAGCTGTCCTCATGCTGCCCGTTGTAGGGATGGCCATCTCGATTCTCCTCATATATTGGAGGTTCCCACACATGACATGGACCGCGATACCGATAATCTTCGTTGTTATGATCCAGTACGTGCTTTTAGTCGGATGGATCAAGAAAAAAATCGACGATTTATAAGCTAGTTCGAGGTTTTACTTTTAATTATCGATCTTATCCATGAAGTAAAGGCGCCATGTTGCGCGCGCGTTAATTAAAAAAACTTTAATATCAAACCCTTAGTTTGATATTGATTCACATTGATGAAGAAGTTCACGATCATTACTCCCCCGGAGTACGAGCACCAGATTATTAGAGATCTAGGTGCGGCGAGGGTTGTCCAGTTAAAGGCCGTGAGCGGTGTAGATGTTGAACGGCTGAGAAAAACCGGGGAGAGGATCGTAGATTTCAAGGGCCTCTACGAGAAATTCCAAGACGAATACAAGGTCCTTGAGGAATCAACTATACTCGAACTGGAAGGCATGGATCTCGAAGCCGATGAGTTGAGGGAGTTCACCGAAGACCCAGCGGCATCAGTGGATGATTTTCTCGCCAAATTCCGGGATATTCAGGAGAAAATAAAGGAAGTCGACGCAAGGCGGGAAGAGGGAGAGAGAAAGCTTGTAGAGGCAAAGCTGCGGTTGGAGAGCCTTAAGGCGCTCGAACCGGAGGAGCTGAAGAAGTGCCTCACAGTGGGATTGGCCGATCTCAGTATCCAACAGCGCCTAGATGAGTACCTCGAGAGGTTCGAGGATTTAAGCTCAAAGGTAGTGGAGTTTTCATCTGATAAGGGGTACGTCTTTGTTTTCGGTCCTGAGGAGAGGAGGGAGTGGGTCGAGACCATCTTCCTCATATTCGAAGTGAAGGACATCTTCGAGGTGCTCAACCCACAAGATATCCTCCTGGCGATCGATTCCGGGAGACGTGAGGAGGTCATAAAGGAGTACGAGCAGGAGGTCCAGGAGCTCCAAGTCCTGACAGAGGCCGAGGCAGAGTACGAGCAGATAAAGGCGGAGTACTCCCCCGTGCTGGGAAACGCCAAGTTCCTGGACCAGATGCTCAGGATCCTGTCCGATGAGTCGGTCCCCTCCCTCAGGACGAACGTGATCAGCGTCGTCCAGGGATGGATCCAAGAAGGCAACGTGTACGCCCTGGATAAGATCATAGACGATCTGCAGGAGAAGACGGGAGAACTGTTCTACCTGGAGTACGAAGACCCCGGGCACGATGACCATGCAATCCCTACTCCCGAACCGAAGATGGCCTCGATCCTTCAGCCAGCTTGGAAACTGACCTCCCTCCGCGGATGGCCAGCAGCCAACGAGATTAACCCGATGTACATCACGATCCTCGTCTTCAGCTTTCAATTCGGCCTCATGTACGGCGATATAGGGCAGGGGGCTATATTCTTAATTGCAGGGCTCATCATTTCCCGAAAGTACAAGCGGGGCATGATGTCGAAGCTGGGAACGCTTTTCATACCCATGGGCATATTCGCCATAATCTTCGGCATAGGCTACGACTCTATCTTCCTCGTGGAGGGGCTCCTGTTCCACCACCACCAGTTCATGCCGAACCCCATCCACGAGACGACGACGCTGATGAAGTGGGTGTTCAAGATAGCGACAGTCGAGATCTTGTTCGGCCTCGTCCTCGGCGCCATCAACCAGTGGAAGGCGGGGCACAAGTGGGGCGTCCTCGGGATGCACGGCCTCGGCATGATGCTCTATGTTGGAGGACTGTCATTATCCGTGTTCGAGTTCATCAGGACCAACGACTTCATGGGCACCATGGGCTACTGGGGCTTCTACGTCATGCTGGGCGGGATGTTCTTGGCAATGGTGGAGCCCATCATCGCCGCCGTGGCGGGAGGACATTTTAGCATAGAGGTGATCGGTGAGGGAGTGGGAGCGCTCCTCATGACCTTCGTAGAGGGACTCGCAAACCTCTTCTCCTTCCTCCGTATCGTCGCCTTCGCACTCGCCCACGCCAGCCTAGCAGGCGCGGCCCACCAGCTGTCCGGTTTCATGGGAACTATCCCAAGCCTCATCCTGATGAACCTCATCGCGATGAGCTTCGAGTTCATGTCGAGCGGCGTACAGTCCCTGAGGCTGCTCTACTACGAGTTCATGGGCAAGTTCTATCACGGCGGTGGAGTGCAGTTCAGACCCTACAGTTTCAGGATCAGAAAATCCTGACCTGAATTTCCCTTTTTACCCCAGTACGCTCTGTGAAAAGAGTTATATTCTGATTTGGGCATTGTAACGAGAAAAAGGTGGAAAGTAACATATGAAGTCATTGAATATCTCCCACACGTTGCGCCTTTTACCGAGGATGTAAATATGGTTGACCTTATACCTGCGGCACTCACGATTGCTGCTTCCATGATAGCCGCTGCTTGGTGTATGACCCAAGGCGCCACAATAAATGCTTCAACGACGGGCGAGAGGGGCAGGGCCTCGGTCTGGGGAGTTTCCCTCAACCTTATGGGAGTCTTGCTCATCTTCTACGGGTTCCTTGGAGGGCAGATGCTGTTGATGGAGGAGGTCTCTCCACTGTTGACTCTGCTCATGGGAGTGATGATCATCTTCGGGTTGGTACTAGTGGTCTCGATCACAGGTAGCGGCGGAGATGAGAAGACAATTATTGCAGCGCTGGATAACCTAGGCTCGTATGGGAAGATAACGACAGTTGTGATTTTCTTCAGTATAATATTCATATTGATTGGTGGAGGAGGTGAAAGTGGTATGATACCTGAATCAGCTTGGGGGCTTCTGATGGGAGCTCTGACTATGATCGGTTCCGCATTCGCGGCTGCCCTGTGCATCATGACGGCCGTAAAATCGGGCTCTGAGATGTTGATAGAAAAGCCGGAGCTCTCGATCTGGTCTCTGCTCTTCGTAGCTCTCGGCGAAGGTCTGGCCATCTACGGATTGATCGTGGCGATACTACTGATAGGTTAGCCTTTCAGGCCCCCCCTTATTTTCTCTTTTTACACAGTTATCTTACTGAAGGTCAGCGATTATTATATTCATCATTAAATAATGGTTGTATCCAGCTCTGAGTGGAAAAAAACCAAAAATTAGGATGACGGCTCAGGGATAGTTGGGATAGCCAGATACTTCAATATATCTTCGGCCGCGATCCCCTGGGTCTTCCCCCATGCGATGCCGACGAGGTCGGCCTTCTCAATCTCGCTGAAGACGAGATACGCCATGACGACGTTGAACCCGAAATCGTTCACCGCGCGCCCCCTACGGGCGATGTCGTAGACGTGCTGGCGGAGGCGGCTCCTAATCAGGGCTACATCCCCCTCGTAGAGAGGGGCGAGGATTTCATTGTACGGCGGGTTAAGCCCCTGGATGACAGTCCTTAGGTCATCCGCAGCCATAACCTCACTGAGTATGTCGAGTCCTATTCCGAATGTCGCTGGGAACATCTCCTCGGGGCTGTGAGCACTTTCACGGGAGCTCCTCTGCTTCGCTGCGACGAGGAAGTTCTCGACGTCAGCCTCAGCCTGGACGATCCTTCGAACTAGGCCCCTGTCGCTCTGAGGGAGCCGCTCCAGAGACTTGAAAATCTCTCTGGCGCTCAGGTAGTTCAGGGCTATCTCGACGGGCCAGAGGGCGTCATATTTCTCTGAGAGCTCTAGGCTTGAAATGAGAGACTCATATGGCGTGCCCTCAAGTCGCCTTACGGCATCTTGGAAAGTCTCCCCCTCCATAATCTCCTCGTAGCTCTCGACTTTGTAGGGTATAATAGGTATGACGGATTCGAGGATCTGGGGAGTCGGGATGCTGCTGTACTTGCCTCTGATTATACGCTTAAGGTTGATGACCTCGAACCTAAGATAATAATATGACAGTAGGAAGTCTCCGACCCTGGTCGGCGCAAGGTCCACGATCCCCATCATGCGCTCGATGAATTTCTGATAGAAGACTTTCTCCAAGGCAATGGAGGTGTCGCCATCTGTCGCTATGGATATCTCACCATAGGGTGTATCGGCCAGTTGTTCCACGAAGACCTCTAGGCTCTCCCCCTCGGCTAGGGCGCGCATCTGTTCCGGGGTCAGGAGGTCCGCCATCATGGCGTGGCTCCTGATCACCACGTAGTCGAGGCCTGGGCTCACCCTCGTCGCCGTGCCAGGGCACCTCCGATGAGTTTCATCCTCACGAGCTCCTCTAGGCTCTCCTCGTCCAGCTTGTCCTGGATGAACTTTATTATCCCCCTGTAGCTGGGGATTATCGTGTTCTCCAGGGCGTTCACCTTCCTGTTCGTCTTTCCCAACTCGTCCGCTATCCTCTCCGCCCGGGCCTCGTACTCCGCCAGTTGGAGTATGTCATCGAGAACGCTCATGACCTTCTCCGCGGCCTCGCTCAGGGTGATGTCGAGCTCTCCCGTGATTTGAGGTTCCTTCTCGACCTTAATGTATGGATAGCGAACCCCCATGATGCTCCTCGGGAGGACCTCCAGCTTGAGGCGGCTTTTAATGGATTTTGCCTGGCTCTGCACCTCAGTGGGACCGAGGGAGATATAGGCGGCTGTCACGGCCCGATAAGCGACCCGGAGTTCCTCCAATAACCTGCCGCGTCGACCTTTAAGGATGTCAATGGAGGCCGTGAGCTCCTTGGCGAGATGGTCCCGCTTCAGCTTGAGGAACTCGGTCCCCCTCTCAATGAAGCCTATCCGCCTCTTCATCTCCATGAGGTAGCCCTTTGTGGGCCGAACTCCCGTCGTGGCGGACAATGCTAACTTTCACTCTTGTGGGCCGGATGATACTTGTTGATATACGTCTCTCTAATCCGAATCAGATCCTCTTCTGGAAGAATGGAGAGCAGATCCCAAGCGATCTCCAGGGTCTGCTCGATGCTCCTGTTCTCGTAGG
>JADHWN010000053.1 GCA_016783455.1 Candidatus Bathyarchaeota archaeon | reverse complement strand
TTCGTGGTTTCTGAGGGATTCCAGGTCCAAGATGAGTTCTCCTCGTTTTATGAGCCTCTCATCGACTGCTTTCCAGTCCATTGGTTAGGGAGTAGCCAGGTCTGATCTATAAGTTTTTCCTAATAGTCCACAATGCATATTTTTAACATTTTATGAGTTACATGTTTCCGTAATATTTAAATCCATATTGCGAGGATTTTTAACATCGGGTTGTACATTTATATTAAACTCATCAAAAAAATAAAAAAGGTTGATACATACATTATGTTTACATCTTTACATGGGGGATAATATATGAAATATATTAGCGCGAAGCAACTTTCAGAGGAGCTGAATCTCGACGAGGATGTTCTTTATACTGAACTTGTTGAAGTTAAGGAGGAGGAGGCTCAGAAGAACCCCGACGCTTACTTCATCCTTAATGAGGATATAAAGGGGCTTTTCGTCGTTGAAAAAGAGGATATAGATATTATCTCCAATGGTGTCGAGATTAACGCATCATTTGCCACCATATCAGAAAGTCTTCAGATAGATAGCCTCCATTTGTATAGGCTCCTTGAGCAACTCCACAAGTTGGAAGCCATCTCTCAAGAAACTTTTGAACATTATGTCAACATTAAGGAGAGGCCTTTATTCCGGGCTTTCTTTGAGCCTGAGAAAATTCTTGTAGGTAATGAGGTATCTCTTGTTATAGAGCTGTTTACCGAGAAGGAGATCGATCAACCAAAGTATATCTTGGACTTCCCCTCTGATATTGAGCTTGTATACGAGTCGACTCTTCCCGAGAACCTAATGGCTGCGCCTCGTATTGATCGTTTCCATTTCCTTGGGTTAAGACATGGTCCTATAGACGTAAATGTCGTTTTTGAAGGATTTATTGAAGGCGTAAAGGTCAGAGAGGTTTTATCTATTCCATCGCTGAGAATCATTTCTCTCCCGCCAAAACTAAGTGTTGAAAGGATTTCTATGACTTCCACTGTGTCAGCGATGTATAATGATGACTTGGAATTTAAGTTTAGGATTAGCAATGCTGGTCAGGGTGAAGCACAGAATGTGAAGATAGCTGGCTTTGAAAACCATGAGGGGATCCGTCTCATAAGGGGTGAAAACGTTGGTATTCTGAGTGCGGGGGGTCGCATAGAGCACCCAATAACGATTCGTCCTTTGATGAGTGGAAATATTATCTTAGACGATTTAGTAGTAGCCTATGAGGATGGAGATAGTAACTCATTCCAAGAACCGATATCCTCGATCACTCTCAGGGTGTCCATTTTCAAGCCCGAGATTAAGATTGATATAGACACGACACCGGTAGTGAGCTCCCGAGAGATATTCCCTCTTAACCTCAGTGTTTCGAATATCGGTGAAGGCAACGCTCAAAACATCAGGTTTAACATCTCCGTCGTTCCTACTGAAGCGCGATTACAAGGACCCACTCAATATAGAAGACGAATACTCAATCCAAATATGACGGATCTGATTGCTTTTCAGCTTAGAGCACCAGAAGACGGAGTTATCACATTCTCAACGACCGACATTGGCTTCGATGATGAAGAAGGGAACATGCTTACCACTGAGTTCCCCCCCTTACAGATTACTGTTCGGAAGATGGAGACGCGCACGAGAGAACTTGAATGGCCTTTCTATCCTGGTGCTGAGATAAAAAAGTATAAAATTCTTGAGGAGATCGGAGAGGGAGGGTTCTCAAAGGTTTACCTGGTTGAAGACACCGTCATGTCGAGGCAAAAGAAAGCATTAAAGGCCCTTAAACCCGCTTTCATTAACGATCTTAGTGTTGTAGGTGATTTCATCGATGAGGCTAACAAGAGCATTAACCTCCGTTCTCCTAACATACTTACAGTCTATGATGCTGACAAGGTTGAGTATCAGGGGCAATCCTATCCCTACATCGTCATGGAGCACATCTCAGGTGGAACGCTCCGCGAGAAGATGACCCCAGGGCGCGCCATGGACTTCATGGAGTCCTGCTACATCATACAGGACCTATGCTTCGCTCTCATAGCCGCCCACCAGCAGAGGATAATCCACTGCGACATCAAGCCCTCAAACACCTTCTATGACGAGAAGAACGCCTTCTGGAAGCTAGGCGACTTCGGCATGGCGAAGATGATGAGGGGCCGCGAGGCCTTCTCGACCGGGGGCACCATAGCCTACATGGCCCCTGAAACCCGGGAGGCCGACGCCGTCATAACGGAGAAGAGCGACATCTACTCCCTCGGCGTGCTATTCAAGGAGATGCTCACCGGCTCGCCTAGAGGTGACCTGCAGTCAGTCGATAAGAGCGTCGTAATGGATCCGTCGCGGATCAACCAGGTCCTCGACTTAGTGGAGAAGATGACGAGCAGGAGCCCCCAGCAGAGGCCAGATTTAAATGAGCTGATAAGGATCACACGGTTAAGCACCATGAGGGGACGCTGACGAAGGGAAGCATTAAATGAGCGCACTCAGAGACACGGGGCTATTCAAGAGGGATGTTTACTGCCCCGAATGCGGAGCCGAGATAAAAATCCAGGATGGAGTCGAACAGGTATGCTCTTCCTGCAGCACTAGGTACAGTTACTATCCTGAGAAGAGGATAGTGTCTCAGCTCGTCTTCGACCGCCACAACCTCGACTCCTTCGTCTACGAGCTTAACGAGACAATCGTCATCGGGAGGGACTCCCAGGGCTTCGTAAACCTCCACTATGAGGACTTCGACTCCATCAGGGAGTATCCGAACATCAGGACTCACAACATATCGGATCCCCACGCCCGAGTAAGAGTGGAGAAGGTATCCATGTCCAGGGAGGTCAACGGTAGCAAGGAGCTCATCACCAAGCTCAAATGCAGCCTCGAGGACGCCTTAAGCAAGAACGGGACCTGCGTCAACGATCAAAAGCTCAGGGCAAAGGAGACCCGGGAGCTCAAGAACAACGATACCATCATACTGGCACCTAACTGCGACAGGTACGTCAAGATAACCTACAAGGAGAAGTTCGCAGGATAGAGGCCCCACCCGGGAAACAAGGCTCAGTATCCTTTTTTCAAGGACTTGAACAGCGTTTTCTTTAATAATTATATTAAGAATATGGTATTATTAGGTGTATATTCGGAGGAGCGTAGATGGCAGTAGTTTCCATAGCGTGGCTCACGCAGACGCTGTCAACGAAGCTTGGGGTCAGCTTCGGTCTTGAGATGGCGTCGCAGCTGGGGGCCATCCTCTTCGAAAAGGAGGACCTGGACGTGAGGGGCTATGATAGGCTTGTCCGGGACGAGGCGGCTCTCAAACTAAACGAGGCGAGGAAGGAGACCCAACTGGCACTTCAGCTGGCTGAGCGGAACGACATGGGTAGGGAGGTGAAGACGGGCCTCTTCACGCTTAGCCGCCAGCTCCAGAGGAGCCAGGAGCGGGTGAAGCTCTCCGAGGCCATACCCATCAACTTCAGGGACGTGAACGAGGAGGGCATCAAGCTCGTGAACCTCATGGTCCTGACCGAGAGCTTCGCAGTCCTCGAGGAGGCGAAGAAGAACGCCGACGCCATCGCGGACCTAACGGAGGATGCGGTGAAGGCCTACGCCGACGGGGTCAAGTCCCGGATGAGGAGCATAGAGAGGATGCTTGATTTCCGGAGGATGTCCCTGAAGGTCAGGGACGAGCAGCTCCTGAAGCTACTTGCTGACTCCAACCCGGATATCTTCGAGAGCGTCAGGGGTCTGGCTACGGTCCTCTTCAAGGCGAAGGAGATGAAGCCCCCCAAGTACTTCGACGGTAGGTACCATGAGAAGCTGCAGGGGCCACTCCTTGAGATAGTTGACGGCCTCTCACAGGAGCGGGGGCCCGTAGTAGGACTCTCGGAGCTCAGCGCCGAGTTCAATCGGAAATACCCAGGGATAGAGTACAGCCAGGAGCACCTCGAGAGGGCTGTCACAGGACTTTGTGACCTCGGCCTTCTGGAGAGTCTGGAGTCGTCGGAGAGCGGCTATAAGATCGTGAAGCTGAAGCCCCTGAAGCTGACTGACAGCTATCAACAGGTGTTGACCCTAGTCGCTATGGACAAGGCCCTCATAGACAACGGGATCACTCGTGAGGAGGTGATGCAGAGGTTGGGGCTGACATCGGACCTCTCGGAGCGGGTCCTCGAGGAGCTCAGTAAGGACGACATCGCCTGGAAGCACGAGTCCAAGTACTACTTCCCCGGCCTCTCCGAGGCGGCCTACGAGGTCAAGAAGGACGCGCTCTATGTGAGTTGATTGTATGTCGATTACACGCAAGATAGTCGATGGCGTCAAAGGCAAGTTCAAGAGCACTCGCTCTATCTCATGGCAGAGGGGCGAGGGGGAGTCTCAGGGTGTTATCTGGAGGCTCCCCAACGAGGTCTATCCAAACGTCAAGTCCATGGCGGAGATCGTCGCTAACGAATACGAGAGGGCGGCCCTCTACATCTCGGGGACCTACAGCAGTGTCCTCTCACAGGGGAGGCATGATATCCCCAAGGGAGTCGACGAGGTAATCTTCGTGGACACAGCGCCGAGGGACATGCCCTTCGGTATCCCACGCTCCAAGGGGCCCCTGACGAAGGATGGCGCTCGGTTCGGGTTCAGCGGTAAGATAACCTGCAGGGTCGGGGACAGCAGCTTGGACATTGGTAAATTCCTGACGAAAATAGTGGCCAGCCGGAAGACCATCTCATACGAGGAGCTCGTGGCCTGGTTAAGGGACGGCCCCCTCAACTCGGTTTTCCAGGACATAGCCAAGAACTACGACTACCCGGAGTTCATCACCATCGACAGGGACGAACTCCTCATGGAGCTGGAGGCGAAGCTGGGTCCCGAGCTCTACGACAACGGCATCGAGCTCGTCTCACTGGAGATAACTAACTTTACTGAGCCGCTGAACTAAAAAATGGGGGATAAAACCCCGGGTTCTTTTCACTGTATTACCTTGACGATATTGTTCTCTTCCTCAACCCATCGGGCAACTTGCCTCTCGACGAGGATATCCAGGATCTTCCGCTTATCCGCTATCGGCAGCCCACTTGTCCCGGGGGAGACCTCCTGGAGGCCCTGGAACCCGTAGATGAGGCTCTTGTTTCTGCGCCTCGCTTCGGCGAGGACGATATCCGCCCAACTTTCGAGAGAACGCCAGTAGATCCTCAGGCTCTTGTCCTTTTCCCACCATTTCGCGCCTCCTGACTCGACGAGGCCGTCAATGACAGCGCTGAGGGCGTCGTCATTAAGCCTGCCGAAGGGCTGCAGCTTCCTGAGGTCATTCCTGTCGATGAGGCTGATGTTCTCCTCCTCAGCCTTGCTCAGGAGCACCTTCCCCCACTCGTCCTTCCAGTACTTCAGCTGACTGCTACCGGCCGGCTTGGAGTACATCCAGGGTTTACCCTCCCAGGGGTCCGCAGACTGAGAGGCTCCGTCCAAGGGCTAGTCCTCTGATATCTTCTCTTTCTTCTTCTCGTCGGACTCCGGCTCTTCCTCGGCGGGCTTCTCACTCGTGGGAATAGAGGGGAGCATGTCCATCACGGGCGCCGCGGCCTCGGCTGGGGCCTCCGACTTCATGCCTGTCTCCTGCATCAGCTTCTCGAACTCGGCGTCGAGGGCGCTTGTCTGTACTCCGAATGTCTCGGTTAGGCTGGGTTCCTCGAACTCCATCTCGATATCCGTGAAGATCCCATCGAACTCTAACTCGGTGCGCTCTCTGTCTATCCTCGACTGCCTCAGGAGCTTGCTGACGTTCTCCAGGGTCTTGCTCGTGGGTCGTTCAGTCCTCACTGCCATGAGCTGCATCCGGGTCGTCTGGAGGTTCGTGATCATGTTCTCCTTGTTCCCGCGTAGCTTCCTCACGTAGAGGGCGCTCTTCAGCCTCCCCTTAGCGGCGTCCTCGAGGCCATCCTCGAGGAGCTCCTGCGCCTCCTCTCGGAGCTGCTGGAACTCTTTCCTGAGGGAGCGGCTGGTCCTGCGGTGCTCCTCGATCTCCAGATCCAGCTGATCGAGGAGCTGCGTCTTGTCTGGAGTGGATCTGAACAATTACATCACCTACTGGTCCCTTAGTTCGTCGCGCTTCTTCTTCAGTTCGCTGAGCCTGCTTGGCGGTAGCCCCATCGCCGGGCCCTCTGCCATGGCCTCCTCCGTGAGGATGTCAAGCTCCCTTTCCACGTCACTGTCAGTCAGGTCAGTTATGCTAAAGGTCTCGTAGTCTTTGATCTCGTCGTAGATCTGCTCCATGCCGAAGCCCGCCTTCTCTATCTGGTTGTTCACCTTTCCCATTATCTGGGAGACATTGCTGGTCTTCAGGAGGTCAAGCTTCTCCAAGGTCTTGCTGATCTTACCCATCACAGGGGCCATCTGGTTGACGTTGGAGGTATTCTTGAGGTCGAACACAAGATCCTCCATCGCCAAGCTGAACATGTCGAGAGAGAACGCTGTGTTCTTCGCCTTGAGTGATTGCTGCATGTACATTTTGGCGCGCGATGTCTCGCCGTTAAGGAGTTCCTGCTTTGCCTTCGCCCTGAGCTCGTTCTTCCTCTTCTCGAACTTTTTCTGGGTCCTGCTGATCTGCTTGGTGTACATTGAGATATCGATTATCAGTTCGTCCAGTGAGGGGCCTGAAATGAACCTTTTCAATCGTTCCATTTTATCACATCTAACGTTAACGATCAGTACTAAAAGTACTTTATCCAGAGTAAGATTAAATAATTTACCTAAAAAGTATATGGAGGGGAGTTCGCTGTCAACGAAAATGTATGAGTTGGCCAAGAAGGCTGCCCATGACGCCGTGAAGTACGACAGTGAGGGGGAGTGGGAGCTTGCGGTCAATCACTATCTTCAGGCTTATGATCTACTGATATCGCTTGTTAAGTACACCGACTCTAAGCGTATGAAGGATCTCTACGCCCAGCGAGCCGAGGAGTATCTAAACAGGAGCTATGAGCTGAAGCAGCAGAAGGGAGCCAGACGAGCCCCTGCGGGCTCTAAGTCTGCCCCCGATGACCTGGACGATGAGATGAGTTCAGCTATCCTGTCTACAATCGTCCCGGAGAAACCCAATGTCAGGTGGGCTGACATCGCTGGGTTGGCGTCCGCTAAGCAGGCCATAGAAGACTCAATAATCTTACCTTTACGGCACCCCGAGATCTTCGAGGGAATGCCTTCTTGGAAGGGTGTTCTCCTCTTTGGTCCTCCAGGCTGTGGGAAGACCCTCATCGCGAAGGCCGCTGCCACCGAGTGCGAATCAACGTTCTTCAATCTGAGCGCCGCCGACCTGATGGTGAAGTGGGTCGGTGACTCGGAGCAGCGTATCAAGACCCTATTCCAGCTTGCTAGGAAGATGCAGCCTTCCATTATCTTCCTTGATGAAGTTGATGCCCTCGGCGTGAAGCGTGACGGGGGCGAGTCGGCAGTGTCAACTCGTGTTCTCACCCAGATGCTCCAAGGAATGGACGGGGTCACCTCGAAAGTCGACGACAGGATCATGGTTTTAGGCGCGACGAACAGACCTTGGAATCTAGATACCGCGCTCTTGAGGAGGTTTGACAAAAGGATCATGGTGCCGCTGCCTGATGAGGAGACTAGAACTGAAATATTTCGGATATCCATCAAGAATTTGCCACGCCTCCAGCTCAAGGGAGATATTAACATGTATGAGTTGTCAAAACTAACTGAGGGTTATACAGGGGATGATATTAAGAAGCTCTGTATGGACGCCTGGTATATTCCCATTCACGAGCTTAGGAGACAGGGCGCTCTCGATACAAACTCACCGCGTTTAGTCACTCTATTAGATTTTCAACAAGCGTTAAAGAGCAGGAAGAGTTCTGTCTCTCCTGAAGAGAACAGACAGAATAACGTCTGGGCTCAGCAGGTAGGAGCCTTATAATTAACGTGGGTTGTAAACTCACGCGGGAAAATGTGGTCGGAATTTCCCAAGTTTAATATCATGTGTTCGTAAAGGAGATTATTAATAACACATACATCTGTTTAGAAAGAGCACGATGAGATTTGATAAACTTATATTCATTTTTTTAGTGCTATTTCCATTTCTGGTGATACTAAATAATGCTTCAGCATCTGTTGATGTGCCTCTGACCGTCGTTAATATTTATGTTTCAACTCAACGAGCAAACGTCCTAGATGAGATATTCGTTGGATTCAGAATAGTGTGGAGTGCTGATAATACGCCTTTCATGGCTGGAAGGGTGTTTCTGAAGGATAGTGGAAGTACGTATATTACTGATGCTAATGGATGGTTTTTTTCACGGCAAACCTCACTCAGTGTACAAAAGAAAACATTTTCTATTAATAGAATAATTTGGGGAGCCGATGAGCTAAGTTTTAATCAAACTGTACCTGATCCTGTTTGTCATTGGGATAAAGTTATCATAGACTTGAGTACTCTACATCCTCGCATAAGTGTTAACGATTCTGCTGTCATAGACTATGGCGCTGTTTATGCCACAGATCATGCTCCTTTCATAGGTAATATTACATTGAATCATGACAGATTGACATTTTCTGAAATAGGTCAGAAAACTTTTAGAGTGGCGGGAATATCCGATGCACAGTATCGGGTCTCTGATTTCGAATCAAATGATGTGGAAGTAACATTTGACTTAGTGGACGTTCAGCTTTT
>JADHWN010000022.1 GCA_016783455.1 Candidatus Bathyarchaeota archaeon | reverse complement strand
GGCCTCACTGGATACGTGACCAGAGATCGTGGCATTTATCCGCAGAGATTGAGCAGGGTGGTCGTGAGTTCGATATTTACCTCATGAAAGAGTGGTTTGAGTGGGCCTCAATAGAAATGCCTTCCCATTATGCAGGTAGACGTGGAGAGAAAGACATTCTTGAGCATCTGGGTGTCAGTGATATTGGAGTGAGGGCTCCCTGAGCAAACCAACCCCAGTTAGTCTAGGGTACCGAGTGGGATCTTATCAGGTTTTCGGGAGAGAATCCTTTGTCGTGGTAGAGATTTATGATTTCTTTAGTATTAAAGTTTTTTGGGATCTCCCCTATCGTACTTGACCATTTTTACATCATCTGGTTCGTCTTGTAGAGATAGCGACCATAATAAGGTTTCGTCTTTCCAACCCTTCCTTGTCATAATCTCAGATATCGTAAATCCCTTGGAGAGCATTTCGTTGATAGTTTTAGAGAATTCTCTAAAACTATCATTTACAATCTGCTCGACTCTGGGTCTTGATGGCCCCACCACATTCGCTATCTCTTGTTGGGTGAGTTGTCGGGCGAGTTCGGAGTAGCCGGATTTTTGAGGATCAGCACCACCAGAAATTTCTTGTCCACCGGTTAAAAGATCTTTTAACCGGTCGTATTCTCCATCCCGCATCTCTTTGAGTTGTGTGGGGGTGAGTTTGGTTTTAGCCTGTTCCAACCCCTCGATCAGATCGAGGGGTCTCTTTCTTTTTCCCGTTTCTACTGAGAACTTATCTTTGTACTTCTCATCAAGATAACCTTGTACAGTACCTATGGCATACCCAGTCTCCCCAGCTACCCAACTGGATATTTTTCCTGGTTCCCGAGGATGTCGGAGAGTTTGGCCGTACCGGCCTCTGTTTTTCTATCCCCACCTCTTCCGATCAATAATAAATTTATTATTGATTCTTGATCTGTCAGATACATTCCCTTCAACTGCTCCAAGGAGATGGATTCATCTCCTGTGTTGATCCTCACCACCCTCCTGACCTCTGCCCGATTCATCACTAAAAGATATTAAATTTAATATCTTTTCCTGATCTATCCCCTTCAACTGTTGGAGGGATCAAATATGATATTATATTTGAGTTTGTTGAGCATATTGACCATCAAAAGGTCTATCTAAATTGGTCTAAAGATCATCCCAACGAGTATTACAGTATCATAATATCCCCGAAAAATCCCGGTTTTAGCGTTTAGTATTTAAATAACCGAAAAAACCAAAAAAATTATTCCTATCACTTTTTAGAAATTGATTTAAACACTAAACTAGGTTTCATATTCCTGTAGAAATACCGGCTCCCTCAGCCACGCTTTTCGATTATGGTTTCGCGTCCCGTACTACCGGGGCGGTGTTCTACTAGAACATTTCGGGGTATGAGTTTAATATTCCTACTTTGGTTACCCAGATTATATGCGTGGAAGAAGTTTTTAGCACTGACCCATTTAGTCTCACTAGCCCCTGTTTCGTAGTCGAATACTACGCGGTACGATTCGACTTTCTTAGTGTCTTTATCTTCCTTTCTGTCTTTAGGATCACACCTTCTTACTTCAATTTTATCCTTTCCTCTTCCATATCCTTCTCTATCACGTGGTTCTCGTTCATGTGGATATTTATCTCCTTTCAGGGGTTTTGGTATCGGTGGTATTGGTGGTATTGGGATAGTATCTCCATCATCATAATCGGGAATTGAAGGTAATACAGGAGGTTCTGGAGACTCTGGTACCGGTGGTGGTGAAGGAATTGGTAGATCTTTATCAAAATCGTCCCCATCATATGGATAACTGGGAGGTGAGAGTCCTGGTACATCAGGTAGTGGAGCGATATCATCATAACTAGGTAAAGGAGGTACTTTATACTCTCCTAGAACAGACAAGAAAGTATATGTATCTGGTAAATGTGGACTAGCCGATAAATACGAATTATCTATCCCGGTGACAGGTGTGTATGTATATGTTTTACCTGCGACATCATAGATGTCATTCATGCTATACCCATTCTTTAACAGATTTCTAAGATCGTTCTGAGAGTATCCTGTTTCATAAGATGCCTTTGATAGAGTTGGTAGACCAAGCACGGGAATATAATCTTGTAATCCTAGACCGTACATATACGTGTAAATATCGAGCCCACTGGCTGATAATGCATTTACGGCATTTTGTCCACCGCCAGTAGCTTCATATATGATTTTCGTAAATTCGTCACGAATATCTAGGCAGTCAGCGACGTTTATCACACC
The DNA here is from genome assembly GCA_016783455.1 of Candidatus Bathyarchaeota archaeon. Lineage (GTDB taxonomy): Archaea > Thermoproteota > Bathyarchaeia > TCS64 > TCS64 > BS750m-G28. The sequence continues at coordinate 30,304 of JADHWN010000022.1, read as the reverse complement.
GTAATATTCTTGGACACGTTGTAACTTAGCAAATATGGCTCTGTTTAGTACCTCTTCAGAATCGAGGAGTGTTCTAGCTGCGTGTTCAAAATCTACTATATCCTTTAACCGCCATGCGTCGGGACCTATTTCAAATCCTTCTGTGAATCCCATCACATTGGTACCTTTACGAACTGTTTGATCACCAAGGGATAATGCGGGCAATCCTTCAATAGTTATACTTCCTGTATCTAATTTGTGCCCCCATCTCATTCCGGTCGGTGTATCTCCTAGACCTGGTGCACCATGTGGAAATACTTCTACACAATGTTTCCATTTACCATCAATATACGACTGGATTTTGGTGGGATTATTTGGATCTATTCGGAGTGTATTGCCTGTACCCTGTAACTTAGAATATAATTCATCAGCAAATTGTATAGCATCGTCCTGAGTTCCAAAAACCATTAAATCAATATCATTAGGAGCACGTAACGAGTTCTGGCCCCTGAGTCTAAATCCGTATGCTTCATTTAATTGGGCTCTGGTAGCGTATGATCCTTTAACTTGTTCAATTAGATCACCATTATCCATCAGATATTCTTTGAGTATTCTTCCACCATCATCGGTTAATGCACCTATTTTACCAGGAAGAACATCATCGATATAGGCAGAACGTAAACCTCGTGTGTATCTTACAGTATCATCAATATCCTGAAGTAGAGCTATCTGATCACCATGATAACCTAGTTTTTCTAGAGCATCCCATGTAATCTGTGTCTGAATTTTTGTTTCGGGAGTAAAACCTTTACTACCACCCCTGATACCGCCTTGTGCAACAATTTCATCTGAGCTACTGATTAATTTACCAGCATCGTCGTAAACAGAGACTGTGCCTGTTAAACGGGCTACATCATCTCCATATTGTGTATAGAACCCGTTCCATTTAGCTTTGCCACCACCCCAGAGTGGCCATTCCACTTTACCATATTTTATAGGAATATCATAATTATACCCCGACCGTATCCCTATATCTGTGCCAACCATCCCGGCGATATTGATGAAAGCATTTTGAGCGACTCTGGCTAATGATTCGCCTTTTTCTATATCGAGTAACGCTTTATTAGCTTCATTCCCAAGCCCCACAGTCCATGCTGCTATCTCCAATGCCCTTGGATGTTTAGTTATAACTCGTGCTGCATACCAAGGAACTTTCATACCGATATTTTTTATCAATGCAGCCGTCTGCACAATTTCTGTAGGAACTTTTTGACCTATCGATGAGGATGATACTGCTGACGCGAACCTTCCTGCCTTTGTTGTTAATCCCCTTGCTAACCCACCAATTACTGGTGTGACAACTTTAAATAAATAACCAATAGGTTTACCTCTGACATAATCCGCTGCAAGATTTGCTATACCAACCTTCAACGCTAGTTGTCCGCGTTCCTGATCTGTTAATTTTTCAGCCTTTGTAATTGTATCCATATTTACAGTGGTCATGTACTCGAAAGGTTGCTGCCCTTTCATTTTTAGTGCTATCGCTTTTGGAATACCGAAGAGTTCACTTTCAAATTTACCTATTGCGGCTGTGCTTAAAGCAACTTCTCGTAGACCCTTTTTGACCTCATCTTTCCACTCTGACGGAACTTCCCATTCTCCTGTTTCGAGTTTTCTTTCTTGACCTTGAACCCAAGCATATAGACCTTCACTAACAGATCTTTCCTCGGGATAATCTATTTTAAATCCTACAGCATTGAGTTGTGCTATCTCCTCTGTTGACATCATTTTTACGGGTTTGGTTGTATTATAGACAATGTCGCCGGTCTCTTTGGCCTTACCAATTTCTAGTAGACCTGAGGATACTAATTTATCTATTCTCGATTGTAAAAGCTCTCGTTGAACAATTGCTTCGTGACGTAATTGACTGGCTTCACCTACACCACGAACCACCCCTTCTTTAACATCTTTTTTCCATTGTTCCAATTCCTTAGGAGTTAATGATGTTATCTCCCCAGTTTGAGCCACTCTTTCTTTAAGATCTGGTATTGTTAATCCGGCTTGGGATAACATCGCTTCGGTTTCAGTCGGTGTAAGTATTTTGGTTCCAGATACCTTGATGTCTTTGGGATCCTCCCACGCTCTATGCTGTTCAGCTGTGGGTAGTCTAGGAGCACCCGATACTCCTGTAATAGTTTTGGTACTAACTGACTCGGGAGTTTGACTAGCGTAGAATCGTCCGAGTTCTTGTCTTTGCCCTTCTACCGCTTTCAGATAGTTGTTGTAATTATTAATCCAAGCATTGATCTCTTTTTCTGAGGTATTATACCCTGCTATAGCGCCTTGCAGATTCTTGATGTTTGATTCATAGGCACTAAGGTTTTTCTGTGCTCCAGTATTATACTCGTTCCAATTTTTATCGTATTCAGCCAGAATGTATAGCGGATAGAGATTTCTTTTTATATTCCTGTTCTTAACCATCTCCGCAGCATAAGCAGATTTAGCCGTAGATTGTCCACTCAGATTTGATCTTATTAGGTCGTTAGCCTCAATCCTCTTTCGACTAATCGCTGTGAGAGTTCTGGTAGCTTTCTCGTAGTCAGAAATCTGCACAGGAGTGTATCCTTCGGGAGGAGCTCTGGGGGTCACTACACGACTCATTTTTCAATCACCTCATCGGAATTTTTGTTTCCACCCAATTTCCAATTCCATCCTGCTCTAAGACCAAGTATAGTACCTAGAATACCACACATCTCGATCATTGCATCATAAATATCATTACTCTGCGATATTTTGAACACCACAACTCCGAATATAACAAGTATCATTGCCGGGATCTTTAGGGGTTTAATATCGAATGTCATTTCATCATCCTCATTGTTATCGACTTGGGCCATTCTGGCTTGAACAGCCTCATATTAATTGAACTGGGGCGTTGAACATCATCACGATTCTCCATTCCCCTAGTAAGAGCACCACCATAATCTTTAGCTTCAACACTGAATTGTTCACTATCCGAAACATAATTTATGGTTATATCAAATGGACCGACATATCCTGTCTCTCCCACTACCCGGCTGCGTCTCTGTTGGATAATTTGATTTCCCTTACCGCGGACGTAGTTAGTGACGGGTTTATTAGATCGGGTGTGGGCGCTCACGGGGTGCTTGTAGGGTGTTTTTCTTTTGGGGCTCATTTCTTCACCTTCTCTATGTAAACCTCGACAGGAATCTCTTCATCTACTACGCCCAGTACACGTATCCGAATCGACTTGGGCTCCTCATAGCATCGTGCCAAAAATATTTCGCCCGCCTGGTGATAGTCGTCGGCATTGGTTAGCATCTCCACCTGTGGCGCTTTGGGGTCGGAATAAGTTATCATCGAATAAAATTTCATCTTTTGACCCTCCTGCGGTTTAGTGTAATGTCTTTACGCCGTGCTCTGGTTCGTTCGCGACGTGGTCCGATGTAGAGTACTCGTTGTCTACCATCGTGGAAGATGCGATACTTGTAGCCTCGTTCCGCAATATCGTGGGCTTTTTTGTTTATTGTGGAGGGGTAGCCCTTAGCTGCAAGTGTGAAATTGGCTCCACCGATCTTTAGAGTTGGGCGAGTTTTTTCGCGATTATTGATTGATGTCAATATCGGTATCCTCCTGGAGAAAAGTCACACATTCGCCAAATCTCAGGATATCTGGATTTTAGAGCCGCACGAGCCGCATTTCTCTTAGCCGGATCTTTCTGATAACACAGGCGCAATAACGATTCCACGAGTTTTGATTGGACTCCAAACGCCACCAATCTCCCAGATTCTCGTACTACATCTTTTGTCGCGCCCAACCCTGCTTTCCCTGCACGTATTGCGTATTTTCCGCCGATCTTTGTAGCATTTTTAGCTCCTGTGAATATTGTTTCAAGCACATCTCTTATCGGTGGGTCTATGGCTTCGACAGAGATTGGTGTTCTCTTATCCTTGCGCTCCTCAAAAGCCTCATCCTGTGCATTCTCGTAATCATCGGAGAAAATGCACACAACTTCTCCATCTCCGGGTTTATCTGAATATTTGAAATTGAACACAAAACCGTGTACTCCTATCGATGTTGAATCCTCCTTCGGGTCTCCAACCACGCGGGATCTTTGATATTTTTTACCCGAGCCTCTCTCGAATGCCCTCACCCGAGCATCCTCACGCATGTGTGATTTAACAACGTGTGCTCTGGGGGATCTACGGCTCTTTGGATAATTGTGTTTAGTCAATTCTAGTCAATTTATAATAATGGTTAGTACAATATAAATCTAATTGACTAGAAATTAAAAATTTAGAAATTAGATATCTTCCCGTACTTCTCTTTCTCCGCTGCGGTCATCATATGTGCGTCCTCGGGCATATCTTTCTCCTCACCCTCTAACCAGACTAGGCGATCTACAACCATCTGGAGGAGTCGTTCCTGTTCCTCGCTCTTTTTAGCTAGACTATCAACCATCTTACTGAGAGCATCGTTCTTATTTTGTAAATCGCCCATCTGTTCTTGATAAGCTCTGAGGATATGTGACTGCTCTCCTTCACTAGGACGACCCGCCAAAATATCTTTTGAAGTGGTCTCGATTGAGAGATATTTCTCAATTTCCAAATAGTCTTTCACGAGGGCTTCGTTTGGCATATTTAGATAAGCCGATTCTGTACCATTGAGCTTATGACCCATAAGATACTCGATAAATGTCTCAGCCGCGCGATTCGTCAATCTTGACCTGAACGCAGATCTCATCGAGTGGGGTCTTGCAGGATTCATCGAGTCCTTTTTGAGAGTAACAAAGCTCAGCTCATCCGCAATTTCTCTAAAGCGTCCCTGTAATGTTACTCTCGTCAGCCTCTTCTCTGACCCAATTTTCGTGAATAATGGAGATTTAGATTTTAGATTCTTCCTCGTCTTTAGATATGTCTTTAGATAGTTGACTGCGTCAGCTCCTATGCAAGTCCTGTATTCAACTCCTGTCTTCTTCCTCGTCATATCGATTAAGATCGGTAAATTCCCACTCTTGAGTTGCGCCTCTATGTCGCCGTAATCTAAGCTCATAAGTTCATTGACCGCCATTCCCGATTGGAACATGACCAAGATCGCTGCCTTATCTCTGTAAGACGGAGCCTTTTCTACAAACTCGCTGATCTGTTCAATCGTCCATCGTTGTTTACTATTCTCTTTTCGAGATGTCGCTGACGGGAGATTCCCAATCCAGATTCCCGACATCTCATAATTCATTGATTTGAGGAAATTCTGAAGAGCTGTAAAACCTGTCCTGATTGTGTGATTCGCTAAACCCTCCTCATCTTTGAGGAAATCGATATATTCAACCATGATTGTCTCAGCAACATGCTTCCTATCACGCCGGGGGAGCTTCTGATTTTTATCCATCTGGTCCAATAAATGGTCGAATCCTTTATCTTCACCATATTTGGATTTATACCATCTCAAGAATCGCCTCAGTTGATTCTGATATGTTGTCCTCGTCGATTTCTTTTTGAGAGCAAGATAAGCATCTGCTTCTTCTCCCAATTCAATCATTTTTTACCTTCCACCTTACCTAACATATCTATATTTGACCGAATATATAATATTTATGATTTGTATCTATCTTATTTTATAATACATCCTCGAAGTATCGATAAAAACCTATCTCTTTAACAAACGAATATCCGAATTTTAGTCATTAGCTGGCTACGGTTTCGACATGTAATTAGGTAGTTCCGCCACGTTCTCCAGCAGGACATCGGGTACCTCCTCCTTCCAGGAGCGCCTCCCTCTGCCGCTGGTGTTGACCCCTATAAAGGCGCAGCCCGAGTTGATGGCGCTCTCAAAGTCCAGGTGCATGTCCCCCACGAAGAGCAGCTCGTCCATGTCGAGGCCCATCAGCTTAGCCGTGTGGTGCAGCGCCTCCGGGTAGGGCTTGGGTCGCGGGGTCTGCCCCCTGCCGAGGACGACGTCGAAGTAGTCGTAGGCCCCTATCTTCTTCAGCGCCTCCACGGCGTACTCGTAGTGGCTCCTCGTTAGGATCGCGAGAACGTATCCCTGCTCCCTGAGCTCGCGGAGGGCCTTGGATGCTCCTTCGATCTCATCGACGAGGGGGATGGCCTCAAGCTCGCCCTGGTTCATGAACTCCTCCATGATGGCGCGTAGCTCCACCCTCTTCTCCTCGGGCTTCTCCGCCAGGTCCCAGTAGTACTCGGCCTTCTCAAGGATGTCAACGGTGATCATTGTGGTGGTCAGCACTCCGTTGGGGACGTCGTTCTCCTCTAGGACCTTGATCATGTTCCTCTTCATCTTCCTGAAGTCGATGGTGGAGTGTATCAGCGTCCCGTCGAGGTCGAAGACGATGCCCTTGAACTTGCGAGAGACCATAACGTGCACCCGAAGTATCCGTGAAGTTGATGCCTCTTGATATAACCGTTATGGTGGGGGTAGAAGAAAGAGGGGAGGTGGTCCTAACGTCTTCTGAGGAGGTTTCGAATGCCATCGAGCGTGAACCTCGAAGTGAGTATCCTCTCCGTAGAGAAGATGCGGGCAGCGATGTAGAGCACGACCACCGTGAACACCGTGATGTAGGCTATGTTGCCGATGGCGGCTGAGTAGTTGCCAAGGAAGGCTGCCTTGGAGGCGAGAATGCTGTGGGTGTAGGGTATCGCCAGGAGTATCCACTGCATCGTCGGTGGTAGCATTGTGATGTCGCTGAACATCAGGATCAGGGCGGGGATGAAGATGGGTATGAACAGGATCCCCGTCAGGCTCTGGGCTCCCCTCACGCTGTCGGAGAACACCGAGAGGCAGATGGCGAGGGCGAGGGCTGAGATGAGGGTTATGAATATGTTCAGTCCCACGAGGGCGACGCCGAAGGGCTTGAGGCCGAGGCTGAACCCCTCAGTCGTCATGCTCGTCATCTCCGGTGCGAAGGCGAAGGCGGAGTTCATGTAGTAGCCGAATCCCGCCATCGAGGCGATGGCCCCGAAGATCGAGACCACTATGGAGCCCGCCAGCTTGCCACTGAGTATCGTCATGCGGCCCACCGGCAGGGTCATCAGGGTCTCCAGGGTCTTCTCCTCCTTCTCCAGCGCGATGCTGGTGGCCGCCATCTGGATGGCGAAGACGAGGGTGAGCATGGTCATCATGGGAAGGGTGATGCTCTGGTTCATGACGAGGCTGAAGATAGCCGATGGAGCGACCTCAAGAACGTTCCCCTTGATGATGGAAGCCGAGGTCGTCCGGATCGGGCTCCTGATGGAGTCCGGCTCGGCTACTCCCCCAGATTCAGCGATGTATCCCTCGATCTTGCTGATTGAGAGGTAGTAGCTATAGATGTTGATGAGGCCGCTCACAGCGTTGGGGCTCTCCGTCTCGACGATGGTGAGGCTCTTCAGGTTAGCGTAGAGCTTGAGGTTGGCCTTAACCCCCTGGGTGACGTTGTCCGAGTACCCCTCCCTGATGTATAGGAGGGTGGATGCGTTCGTGTCTTGGAATGCCACGATGGCATCCTCAAGGGACCCTGCTTCGATGGTGTGCACCGTGTTGTCGGTGTAGATGTACTCCAGGAAGGAGTCCACGACGGCGCCCTCGTCCTCGTTGTAGATGGCGAAGGAGGCGGAGGCCATGGCCCTCATCATCGACTGCTGTGAGATGTTCATCGCTGAGCCCATGATGGGGTACATGATCAGGGGCATGAGCACGACTCCCAGCAGGATCTTGGGGTCCCTGATGAGCTCCTTTATCTCCTTGACGACGAGGGACCTCAGGTTACCCAAGCTTAGTCGCCTCCATGAAGGCTTCCTCCAGGTTCTCCGCACTGAACTTGTCCATCAGCTCGGAGGGAGTGCCCACCGCTATAATCACTCCCTCGTCGATGAGGGCGACGCGGTGGCAGAGGTACTCCACCTCTAGCATGTTGTGGCTAGAGATCAATGTGGTTACCCCTTGCTTGTCGACGTAGTCCCTTATGGTCTGCCTGACGTGGACCGCGTGGAGGACGTCGAGTCCCGAGGTGGGCTCGTCGAGGATGGCCAGCCTGGGCTTCATCATCAGGGCCCTCGCGAGGAGGAGCCGTCTCTTCATCCCCTTGCTGTAGCCCTTCACCCGGTCATTCAGCCTCTCCTCGAGGCCGGAGATGTACTTCCCCTCCTCCAGCATATCCACGGCGCTCCGATCACCGTTGTCGTAGAACTCGGCCATGAACTCGAGGTACTCATGGCCCGAGAGGTTCTGGTAGGCGCCGGCCTCCTCCGGGAGATAGCTGATCATCTCCCTGATCTTCACAGGCTCCTTGACGACGTCCAAGCCGAACACCTTGGCATAACCAGCTGTCGGGCTTATCAGGGTGCTTAGGATCCTGAGGGCGGTAGTCTTCCCGGCGCCGTTGGGTCCTATGAGCCCGAAGATCTCACGGTCCTTGACAGAGAAGCTGGCGCCCTTCAGGGCCTCCACGCTGCCGAAGTGCTTCACAAGTGCCTCTACTTCGATGGCGTCATCCATCAAGTTTCACTCTCCATTCAATTCCAGAACGGCTTAATAATTCTATTCAAGGACCGCACCTGTCTCGACATAACCAGTATTATGGTCTAGCCAAGGAACATCCGTTAGAATCCTGAGCGGAGCACCATCCCCGTCCTCTCACCAGTGTGCACTCCCCTGTCTACTGTCACTCTGCCATTCACAATTACGTATTCAATGCCTTCTGGGAACCGGATGGGATCCTCGTAGGTACCCGTGTCGATCACGGTCTCGGGGTTGAAGATGGTGATATCGGCGTGGGCACCAGTCTTCAGGACTCCCCTGCCCTGGAGGCCGAATCGCTCAGCTGGTAGCGAGGTCATCTTTCTTACGGCCTCCTCAAGTTCCAAGACTCCATCCCTGACGTACCTCCCGAGAACCCTGGGGAAACTACCGTAGGCCCTCGGGTGGGGCTTCCCAAGGACGATGCCGTCGGTGCAGAACAAATAATCGGACGATACCTTTATTAAAGATGGACCCATAGGCCTAACCATGGAGTTGAAGAGCTACAGCGCCGGCACGCCCATGGAGGAGTTCGAGAAGGCGCTCATCGAGCTAGTGCCCGAGACAAGGAACAGATACCGGCGCTACCTCAAGGCCTTCTGCGAGGAGATGAACACGGACCCCCAGGAACTGTACGATCTAGCCCTCAAGTGGAGCCGAAGCGAGAAGACCGCTGAGAGGTTATCCATGAAGAAGGCCTGGGTCGCCTTCTACGATGGCATGATTGAACGAGGGGTCCACAAGAACACGGCCTCGAACTACCGGAAGGCGATAAACAAGTTCCTTGAGGCGAATGGGCTCCCAAAGATCAACGGTGGAACCAAGTCCGTCCAATACCGAGGACAGGATACGATCAGAACTGACGAGGTCAGGCGAGTGCTGGCCCTCCCCATGTCAGAGAGACTCCGAGCTCTCGTACTGACCCTGGACCAGTCGGGGCTCAGGTGCTCCGATGTGGCTCAGCTCACAGTCGAGGACTTCAGAAACGCGAAGAAGGTGGAGGAAAAAGGACGAGAGTTCAGAACGTGGAGGGAGCCCCTGTCCTCCAGGAAGACCGGTGTAGCTATACCTGTATGCTTGGGGCCGGAGGCGATAGAGGCGATCAGTAACTACATCAAAGGCCGTGAGACCGGGCCGATCTTCCTCAGAGAGAAGGGCATGTACCACTGGACCACCGACGAGGACGGTAACAGGGTCAAGACGGAGGAGAGGACGGAGATAGGAAGCCCGATGAGCCGGAAGAATATGACGATGGCGATCTGGAGCCTCGTGAAGCCCCTCAGAGAGGAGGGCATCAAGGTCTCCGCTCACAGCTTCCGGAAGAGGTTCCTCAACGACTGGGAGAGGGCTCGAAAGCTGAATACGGGGAAGTACATCGCCGGGAAGAAGATCCCGAATAATGACTTCGCATATCTGGAGCTCAAAAGTCGATACTTCGAGGAGTACCGGACTCACTACGAGGAATACATCAACCTAGGCCAGAAGATGACCATCGAACAGAGCTTATTCCAGGAGGAGTTCACACGGCTCCTCGAGGACAAAGAGGTTCGAGACAAGTTTCTAAAGTTCCTAGATGGCCTGAAGAAGTAGGCGCGCAATGCGCCAACTTTATCAGCTAAAAGAGCATATTTAAATATTTGTTATTATATATTTTAATATAGAAAAACGGGCGTGGGCCCAGACCGGATGGTAGAAACCTTCCGCCGCATGGGGGCGGACTACATAGTTCCCAGCGCGCACTCGCGCGGCTAACTAGGATGTCGGTACAATAAGTGGCGTGGGCCCGGACCAGTTTTGGTCGAACCCCTTCACAGACGGCTGTGACTAAACTCCGAACGAAAAGAGTAGTCACAGACGTGAATGAAAAAAGAAGTAAAATACCCGATTCGTTTTATATCGAAGCCACACGGCTTTTAAGAGAGCTGAAGGAATCTAGGAGGCCCTAGCAATACCAACTATTGTGGTTGAGGTCGACGAGAGGGAGTACCACGAGGTCTCGGAGGCTAGGGGAGGTCGGCCATGGCGCGAGGTTTTACTGGAGGCCCTTGGAATAAATGAGACCCCGCGCAGAGTGGGCCGCCCTCCTCGGTCAGCCCTCGACGTCTTGCAGATGGGCCCGACTAGGATGGTTTCTCACGACGTCCGCGCGGAGAACACCGGAACCGACCATCGCAGGGTTGAGGGGTTCGATGAAGACATTTTCAGAAAAGCGCAGCTCGAGCGAGAGCGGTTGAAGAGGGAGGGCTGAGGATGGCTGACATAGAGGAACTCCGCAAACTCTCAGCAGACGAACTCGATAAGGCGTTGAGGGCTGAAGACATGAGCGAACTGTCAAAGGATGAACTCATCGACAGGATTGGGCTCATCTACCCCCCGGATAAACGATGGCGAATCGAAAACGAGCTCAGGATTCAGATCAGAATGATGCAGGCTGGCTGGCGCGACAACCCCAGCCGGATAGCCTACGTACAGGGCCTTTCAGACTCACAGTTGAGAATGTTCAACACCGGCATCTTCATCGGAGAAGCCCATGACAGAATCAAGAAAACGCAGGCCACCCTCTACGAGAAGCTTGGGTACACCATGCATGGCCACACAATCGACGGCGGCGGCGTTCTCAGCGAAGGGATCCTGCATCAGGTTGAGGACAGAGGGGTCCCCTTCGCCTCCGATGCCTTCAACAATCAGGCCTGGGGGAGGCGGCGCCCGGGGGTGGTGTGATGGAGCGAAAGGGGAGAGCCCGAGATCGCACAATCCGGGACGACCTGGAGCTGATGCCTGAAGGCCATAGTGGACACGAGTTCTACGTAGGCCTCCCCCTAGGCGAGGAACTCGGTCGAGTCATCTACGACGAGAGAAAACCCGAGAAGAAAGAGGAGTAGCATGGTGCAGAGATCTAGGCGCCCACCAGATCTCAGCATAGGGGCCGGGGTGCTTCGAACACCTAACCAGTCGTCCAACGCCCCGGCTCCACACTCAAAATAAGAGGTGAAAACTGAAAGGTTAAAAACATGGGGACGGCAAGGCGCCGACCGTTGACCGTCCCCGAAACCGCTGTGAAATAATTGACTGAAGACACTCAAAAACATGACGGTGACCTCCCCCACGACACAGATATTTCTACAGTTGTACCCCGGGTTAACCCTGTAGTTAGGACTCACGGTAAAGGTGTGTGGGGGAATGAGCGGGTTGTGATGGGTGTGCGGGTTGATAAGGAGCTTTATAATCGGTTCCGGGGTGCTGCGAGGGATTTATACGGGTCTATTTGTAATCCGATTGAGGGGTTTATGGTGGCTGTTGTGGAGGCTCATAAAGGCATGAAAGGTTTACCTGAAGGTTCGGGGTTAACCCCGGGTCTAACTGTAAGCAATAGACCTGAGGTGAAGGTGGAGATCGGGACCATGCGCATCGAGCGGAGACTTCGGCCGCGCAGGATGATGGACCCCGTCCCTCTTCAGGTGTTGTCTATACAACAGGAGGCTGATGTGGAGGCCTGGGCTGAGAGGGTCCTGGCGGAGCTCCCTGTGCCACGTGGCACACAGCTTGGGCCCGTCTACGAGGCAATAAGGCGCGTGGACGTCCCGGGGCCTCTGCAGGTAGACGTCAGAGATGCAGTGTTCAAGGAGATGTCCAGGTCATGACAGTGGAGGAAAGACGCAGACTCGCACGTGAGATAATCAAATACCTCGAGAGTAAGGGTGTCGACGTCAGCGCCTTCTATCCAGACTTCCCTAAATCCCTGATGCTGACGGGGCTTCTTCATATGCTAATCCAGCACGAGAGGACCCCATTCATCGACGAAGAGGATCTCCCCGTCTTCAAGAGGATCATGGAGAAGATGTACGCGGAGTCGGCTGAGGAGAACAGGCGCGCGTTTAAAACGAGGTGAGATTCTTGTCGAGGGAGATCGAGCGAAGGCTTAGGAACCTGGAGCTCATTAATGCTGAAAAACCGACACCGGAGGTGAGGCTGGAGGAGCTTGTCGAGAAGGTTAAAGGATTCTACCCGGACGAGGTCGAGTTATGGGCTGCCATGGATCGACTCAACCTCCTAGAATCATCGGAGCTGGAGGCCGACATCGATGAGTACAGTAAAACGGTGACGTTCATCACACGGGAGCTCAGAAGGCTTCAAGCAAACGCAGCCCAACCATCAAAATAAAATAATGTTACCATTCGCCTCCATGGGGGGATATTAGGCCTCCCGGGGGCGTGGTTTTCCCTAGGATTTTTATTGGTGTGGGGACCAATGATATGGGGGTCAATTAGACGGGGGATTCTAAAAAGAGCCGGAAAAGGCAGCCGAAAATAAGGGGTCAGCGTCGGCTTTCTAGGTCGAAGGCTCTGTCCAGGTTGAACGGCCTCATCGAATTGTGCACATTCAAGATCGATACTAAGAACACCACTATTCCGGAAAAGATGAAGTGGGGCCGGATCATGGTTAACGCAATCAAAACATCAAGCCAGCTTCTCAGGGATACGGACCTGGACGATCTCAAAAAGCGGCTCGAGGCCTTGGAAGAGGCCGCCCAGGCATAACCATCCTGAAGGTGTCAACATTGACGAAGCAAACACCTAGGAGTCGGAGGAAACGGCTGCTCACAATGATAAAGAAGGATCTCACACTCACAGTCAAAGACCTCGCACAGGAGCTCCATGTCTCAACTTCGACGGTGGAGAAGGACCGGACAGAGCTGAGGCGACAAGGCTACCTGACAGGACACGGAAAAACACTGCGCGTCGCACCCGGTCCCGCCGGCGCAAAAAAGGAGCTGAAGAAACGGATAATCATTCGACTTATGAAAGACAACCCCAACATCCAGCCCTGGGACTTGGTCAGCAAAACAGGGGTCTCCTCGTCCACTCTTTCAAGATACGTCAGCGAATTGTTGAAGAGCGACAGGATCACAGTCGAACAGAGTAGCGAACATCTCTCCCCTGCAAAAGCTGCAATCTCAAAAAGGGAGGTAAGACGCCCCAGACTACTTGACCTCATCGCCACGAACATGGCTACACGCTACATCGCCGAAAACCTCAGAGTGAATACATCAACAGTCAAGAAAGACATTAAGAACATGCGTAAGAGCGGAGACCCAGAGCTCATCAAAGCTGAAGCGGAGGCCAGGGAGGTTCAAGCCCGCACACCCCTCACAAAGAATGAAGCTGAGATGCAGGAGGCACTCGCCGAGATAGGCCTCACAGAAGACGACATCACGCAGCAATACGAAGACTGGATGGAGAACGCTGGGCCTGGCGACCCGCTGACGAGGGAAGCGTTCGTCACCAAATAAGCTAGGGTGTCGTCGGAGACGATGCTCTAACTCAGTTTAATGGGAGTTCTTCCCGACGTTTGCAGGGATACCTCTCTGCTTATATTGGTATGGATACCAATAATTAGCCAGTTGGAGAGCGGGGTTAATGGGTTCGAGGAAACGGGCGACATCGCAGGACATCATCGAGGACATCATGGAGGCTCTGCCTGTGCGGAGGGATACTACTGTTCAGGCTATCGCACGGGACTCGGGCCTCGCCTGGGAGACAGTCGACAGGTGGCTCAGACTCATGGTCCGCATCCAGGAGCTTCCCAGGATCCTACCCTCTAAGTCACCCCTCGGGAGGGGCGAGGTCTACCGGCGTGATCGCGCGCCCTATCCTAAGCGGAGGGCTGAGGCTGCCTGAATTTCAATCCCGCTTCTGGGATTGGTTTCGCGATGTGCGCCTCGGGGAGGACCATCATGGCCGGGTGCGGCTGGAGTACGGGGGCCAGGTCAGCGTGTTCAGTCGTGAGGATCCTATCGGTGAGGTCCTGGAGGAGCTGCGAAGGCTCGACATGAAGGCTCCCACTTTGACAAATTGACACTAGAGCCGCGCGCGCGAGGGCGATGTATGGGAGCTCTACACCCATCTCGACGATCAGGATGTAGGATCCCAGGGCCACGAGGATGAGCCAGGTAACGGGGAGAGCCCATCTCGATATGATTCTCCCGATGCGTTCTCTCATGACCGGGCGCTCCTCATGGCTGCGATCCCCAGGGGGAGGCCTGGCCTCACTGGATCCGTCGTGGCTTCCCTGAGAGCTCGAGGGCTTAGGATCTGAGTCTTTCGACAGAAGGGACAGCGCGCGCCTCGGGGAGGGTGATAGGCCGAGGTGTAGGGTCGGCCGCACTTGGAGCAGACGACGGAGACGTTCAAGACCGGGGCCTCCTGATATGGGCTCGAGGGTTGAAGTGATAGGGCTCGATGTCCTTTATTTTAAACTCCTCGTAGAGCTCCCTGAGGAGGTCGAGGGGTCCGGGGATGGGGTCGCCTCCCATCAGTCAAGCCTCCTTAAGAGGTCGAGGGCCTGGTCGACGTCGAGGAGGAGGGGAGCCTCCTGGAGTACGATGCGCGTTCCCGTGGGTACGGTCTCCCGGATGACGTGGGGGTGGTGGAAGAGCAGCCAGGCGAGGAGCTCCTCGGCCTCGCCGGGTCCCTCCTCTTCTATGTAGATGTCTGCAGTCACCCTGTAAACTGTTAATTCTTTTTCAATCATGGGTCGTGTCCTCCTGAAAAAAGGGGGTTGGTTGATTCTATGCTATCGAGTCAGAGCTGTCGATAATCACGTTGAAGTCTACGGTACCGAGTTCTGCGCTGATGGCTGTTACTGTGAATCTGATTATGGCGGTGGTTGCAGTCGGGCTCAGATAGCGGTTGTCGCCGGGTACTCCGTCGAGTGGTCCAGCAGGCCATTCAGTCTCGTCGCCAGGTACGGTTCCAACCATTCTCCAGAATGCGTTGACTGTCTCTCCGTTCGGTGTCAGGTCATGATCCCAAGATACCCAGAGACTCTTGGCTGCAGGGCCGGGCTCTCTTTTGATGTAGTATTCGGGGCTTGTGACGGTTACAGCGGAGGGGTCTCCTGCTGGGAGTGATCCGAAGGTGAACGTTGTGACGGCCAAGGTGCATGCTGCATCGCTGTAGATCCCTAGCTTGTACTGGTTGGCTCCGATGGTGACCGAGGCAGGTGTCTGGAACTGGTATCTGATGACGTAGACGGCTCCGACGCCTCCTACGATTACAGCAACGAGTAGCAGTACGACGATAGGTTGTTTCAGCATCTTCTTCGTTTTCTGATCCATTTTCCTTACCTTTAATTCAGGTGTTGACCCTGCAGACCGGGGAGCAGAGCCCGGGGCTCCCTCCATGTTCATGCGCGAGCCTGGAGAGCGTTAAGGCCTTGCCTCGGTCTGCCCTTGGGTCACCTACTGTTACTGTAATCTAGTATAAGAAGTTTAGGAGCTGAAGTTTTAGAGAGGTAGGTGAATGTAAGGCTCTCTGCAGTCGTAAGGGGAGGGCTCACTCGGCTTCAAGGAGATCGCGGAGGAGAACGAGATCCTCCTCTAGGCGTTTTATGGCCTGTCTTCCTCGGGTCCTCAGGGTGTGGAACCCCTCGAGCTTGAACCCCTGAGCCTTGAAAACCTCAATTATTTCCCTCTCTGAGGCTGTGAGTATGTACTCGCGCATAGAGCAAGATGGGGAGGGGTGGATGATTAAAGTTTTGTGGGACGTGGCACATTTTTAAGGGAGGGCTGCTCTAAATTCGTGGCCTGGCCTCGGTCAATGAGTCGAGAGCGAGTCTAGCTCCCGTTTTCCATTGGGTCAACCGGGGCCGGGCCACCTTCTAAAAAAGTTCCTCAGCCCCTACCAGCGGCGACACGACCGCTCCCCACCAAACCAGACTCGGCCTCCCTACGAGCCCGGGCATGCGCCCATCGGAGCAAGCGCACACCCGAGTTCTCTATCCTCGGGGCTGAGGGGACCACACCGTGATCCTGAATAAATGTATTGCACATCCGATATATAAAATAATCCCAAAAAAATGGGACAATTAAGCCCCTAAACTTCCCACGGTAGATCAGATTCTCGGGCGAGCGTCAGGGGTAAGGACAGGCAAAGGGCGTTCTGGAGCCTCCTCACGTAGGCCTCGACGCTTTCATGATCACCGGCGTCCATCTTCTCGCGGGCTTGGTCGACCATATCCTGAAGCATATCGAGGCCACCGTGTGCGGCCTCTAGGCCCTTCTCGACGTTGGAGAGGGTGAGGAGGGTGCTCTTCTCCCAGATCGGTGAACGCATCAGGGGTACACCGCCGACGATGTAGCACCGGGGAAGCCACATTTTACGGCGTAGTGCCTCCAGGGGCTCCGGACTTCCTCGCAGAACTCGCAGAGTCGGCAGCCCTCCACGGCGATAAGCCTCTTGTGGAGGGCGCACTCCACGGCCTGGACAGGCTTCAGTCCGACGGCCATATCAATAAAGCAGCTCCGCAAAGATTTTCTGCTCTGGGCTGAGGGGCCGGGGCTCCTTTACGAACTTCGTCTTAATATCTTGGAGTCCGGCGATGGTTTCCTGTATCCACTTCATCCTCTCGTAGGCACTCTGGGAGAAGTCATCGGGGAGGCCATGGAGCTCGTTCGTCCAGTAAGCGATCCGGGAATCGATTCGGGTCTTCAGGTTCTCGCTCATTACGCTCATCTCTATTACAATGGTTGTAAGGGTATTATTTAAATATTACGTTGGCTGTAACCTATACAGGTGTAAGGTTTGAGAGCGTATCTGCTATCTGAAGGGGATAAGAAGATCATCCGGATGTACATGGATGATGGGCTCAGGCTTTCGGGGATAGACGTTCTGAGGCACAGGATCCGGTCGAGCCTCCCCAGAATAAGGGAGGACCTGGAGCTCATCGAGGAATTCCTGAAGGCTGTATGAATGGGTTTTAATGGTACGTTTCTAGGTAAAAGGTATCTTACCGTTAGTTATTCGGTGCAGAACATCTGGATGGGGCTCCTCATAATGGTGCGGACGTCCTCCTCGGACATGCTGAAGCTCACCATGCCCACGGCGTTGCTCTCCTCGAGGACGAGCTCGAAGAGGGCCTCCACGATGTCCCCGCCCCTCATCTCCGCTATCTCGGCGAGGCTCCTCCCCTCTAGGTGCTTGTTCGCATCCGTCTTCACCGAAGTGACAATTGTCTCCCCCCACATCAAGAAGCTCCCGTCCTCTGTCATCTCGGCGTTGGCCCTATCTCTTGTCGAGTGGACTCTTAGGCGATCCAGCATGGCGTCGACGCCTCCCTCGTGCATCCAGCTCGGGAGACGGGCGCTGAGGAAGGTGCTCCCGGCGGTGTAGGGGTACTGGTCGACAGTGACGCTGAGGCCCGCTTCACGAACCTTCTCTATGGCCTCCAGGCCCTGGACAGACTTGCCCCAGTTCCTCTTCCCTGCTGCCTTGAAGTGGCTGATGTGGAGCTTAACCCCCGAGTTGGCTCCAATGGAGGCGACCTCCCCGATGGACTCCAGAAGCGCGTCGCCCTCGTTCCTCATGTGGATGACGAAGACCCCTTCCGCCTCCGAGACCACCCTGCAGAGCTCAGTAAGCTCCTCGGTGGCAGCGTAGACGCATGGCGGGTAGATCATCCCGGTGCTCAGGCCGTATGCTCCCTGCCTCAGGGAGTCCCGGAGGAGAGCCTTCATCTCATTGAACTCGGAGTCTGTGGGTGGGCGGTCGTCCATGCCCATCGCAGCCAGCCTCAGGTTGCCATGGCCCACGAGTGAGGCGACGTTCGTGGCGGGTCTGGCCTCCTCGATGGCGTCCAGATACTCCCCTAGGCTCCTCCAGCTCCAATCGATATCCGGGTCGCCGTTGAGTCCTGAGAGGTAGCTCCTCCAGTTCTCAATGTCTTCCTCCCTGATGGGTGCCTCTCCGAGGCCATCCTGTCCTACCATCTCGGTGGTGATTCCCTGCATTATCTTCTGCTTGGCCTCGGGCTCGGCGATGAGCATCAGGTCCGAGTGGCTGTGGCTGTCGATGAAGCCGGGTGCAACCACGAGCCCCTTAGCATTGATCCTCCTCTCGGCACCTCCATGGATCACCCCGACCTCCACAATCTTCCCTTCGGAGACGGTTATGTCACCTGTGTAGGACGCCTTACCCGTGCCGTCAACGATCCTGCCGCCCTCGATGACCAGATCCACCATGACAAGTGTACAACTACCTTTGAGGTAAAAACAGTATAGCCCCTGCTGGGGCTTGACCGAGCTCTGCCTTGCCTATTTACAGGGGCGCAGGTAGACACCGTATCCCGGTTTCCCGAGGATCTCTCCGTCCTTCATGATGGCATTCCCGCGGACGACGGTCGTGATGGGCATCCCCTTCCCTTTCTGCCCTGCGAAGGCGCTGGTCCTCTCCTTGGAGTAGAGGTCCTCCTCGCGTATCTCGAAGCCCTTCTCCAGGTCGACTATCACCAGGTCGGCGTCCGATCCGGGCATCAGCACCCCCTTCCGGGGGTAGAGCTTCAGCAGCTTCGCCGGGTTCACTGAGAAGATCTCGACGAGTCGCTCCAGGGAGATCCTTCCCTCGTTGACCTTGTTGAGCATCAGCGGGAGAGAGGTCTGCACCCCCACCCCTCCGGACGGGGCGTCGAAGATGTTCTTCCAGCCCTTCTCCTTCTCCGACTTGGGGTAGGGCGCGTGGTCGCTGGCCAGCACGCTGATGGTACCGTCGTTGACCGCTTTCCAGAGGGCGTCTTGGTCTTCAGCCTTCCTCAGGGGAGGGTCGATCTTGGCGTAGGGCCCCCTGGTCTTCATGGTCTCCTCGGTCATGAGGAGGTAGTTGGGTGAGGTCTCCCCCGTCACGCATCTACCCGTCGACTGGGCCCAGTTCAGGGCTTCGACGGCCCCTTTAGTCGTCATGTGGCAGATGTGGAGGTGGACTCCAGTCCCCCCCGCCAGGATGATGGTCCTCATGGTCGCCTCGGTCTCGGCGATTGCCGGCCTGAACTCGCAGTGGGCGATGGGGTCAACCCGCCCGCTGGCGATCGCCTTCTCCATCCCGCTCTCGACGATGCTCTGGTTCTCGGCGTGGATGAGGCAGGGCAGCCCCAGCTTCCCGATGACCTTGAAGTTGTCCATCATCCAGGCGTCCGACGCCGCCAGCTCCTTGAACCTGGCGATCATGAACGTCTTGAAAGCAACAACCCCACCAGTCGCCAAGCCCCTCAAGGCCTCTGCGCTGACCTCCCCCGCGCCACCGATGAGGGCGTAGTCCACAAGGGCCTTCGCGTCGGCTATCTTGATCTTCTCCTCGAGGGCCTCCACGGAGGTCACTGAAGGCACCGTGTTCGGCATGTCGACAGCGGTCGTGACCCCTCCAGCAGCCGCGGCGCGCGTCCCGGTCTCGAAGTCCTCCCTCTCGGTGAATCCGGGGTCCCTGAAGTGGCAGTGCATGTCGATCATCCCGGGGAGGACGTGCAGCCCACCTGCGTCGATGACCTCGTCTGCCTTAGGCGTCTCCCCCTTCATCAGTGAGACGACCTTTCCCTCGTCGATGACGATGCTCCCCTCGTAGAATCCGTATGGTGTGTAAACCTTCCCGTTTCGGACGACCATGTCAACAGCCAAATGAAACACTCCTACCCAACATCCATACGAAGAACGGATATATCTTACGAATGGCGGACCACCTCCCAGTTTTAAGTACACGATGACATAATGAAAAGGCGACTCCAAATGACCGTCGACCTCGTCGTGAAGAACGCAAAGCTCGTCTCCCCGAGGGGCATCCTTGAGGGGGGCGTAGCCGTTGATGGAGGCGTCATCGTCGCCCTAGCGAAGGAGCCCAACCTCCCGGAAGCCGATGTGGTCCTTGACGCAGGCGGGAAGGTCGTCCTACCTGGGATGCTGGACGGCCACATCCACACCATCCTGCCCCCCGAGAACTCCAGCACCGGGACGAAGGCAGCCGCGAAGGGAGGCTTCACCACCATACTGGAGATGCCCGGGACCCAGATGGGAGGCTTCGATGGCACACAGTTCGCCCTGAAGAGGGATTTATTCAAGGCCACATCCTACGTCGACTTCTGCATCCACGCTGGATGCGCAGCGGGGTATCCCGAGGGGACCCTCACCGAGATGTGGAACATGGGTTCGACGGGGGCGAAGTTCTTCGTCTCCTCAGCCGGGCCCAAGTGGCCCCAGACCTTTGACGGCGAGATATATGCTGCCTTCAAGGAGCTCGCTGGGATAGGCGGCCTCGCTCTGATCCACGCTGAGAACGATACTCTCCTCAGATACAACGAGAAGAGGCTGAAGGAGGCGGACCGGAGGGACTACGCGGCGCAGCTAGAGTGGAGACCCCCCATAGCCGAGGCCGAGTGCGGTCAGCGCATCATCAGGTACCTGAAGGAGACGGGGTGCAGGGGGCTGATAGTTCACACGAGCCTCCCGGAGACCGTCATGAACGCTAAGAGGGCGAGGGAGGAGGGCGTGGTGGTCAACGTGGAGACCTGCCCCCAGTACCTCTACCTCACAGAGGACGACGTCAGGGAGAGGGGGCCCTGGGTCAAGTTCGCCCCGCCCCCACGAGACAAGGAGACAGTGGCCCAGACGTGGCGCCTCCTCCAGGCCGGGCTCATCGACACAATCGCCACAGACCACGCCCCCTACTCCCGAGAGAGGAAGGAGGAGGGGCTAGAGGACATCTGGGCAGCCCCCAACGGTATACCGGGGGTGGAGACGTTCCTGCCCCTGCTGCTCACCGGGGTCAACCAGGGGCGCCTGAGCCTGGAGAGGCTGTCCGCGGTCGTCTCGGAGAACCCGGCCCGACTGTACGGGATATACCCCAAGAAGGGGGCCCTGATGCCTGGCTCCGACGCGGACCTCGTCATAGTCGACATGAAACAGAAGTGGACCATCAGGAACGAGGACATGATAACCGCATGCAGCTGGACCCCGTACGACGGATACGAGGTACAAGGGATCGCCGTCCACTCATTCGTGAGAGGTGAACCCGTCCTGCAGGATGGAGAGGTGGTCGCAGTTGAGGGTCAGGGGGAGTACGTCCCTAGAATGGATCCCTGAAGACGTTCAGGTCCTCAATGGTGTCTTCCGTGAGGGTCTCCTCTTCAACCTCGTGCCGCAGATGAGGCAGGTCCCCTCATCCTGAGGCTCCTCGAAGGTTCTCCGGCATCCCGGGCAGTAAGTGACCCACTTGAATTGACGCTTAATGCCCTGCGTGGCCAAGCCCTTAAACCCCAGGCCTAGTTCGCTCGCCACGTTCTGAACTGAGTAGTCATCCGAGATTAGGGTGGTCTCCCACCCTTCCCCCTTCAGCTGAGCCCCAAGGGCAAGGAGCTCGACGTCGGCCTCGGACAACGCGTCAGCCTCCCCCATCTCTCTGATGATTTGCTCAGTCTCGGCTCGATACTTGGGGTCCGGGGATGTCACGGTGATGCGTCCGGCGTCGATGGCGCTGTCTAATCTAAGTTTCCGTATGTCGTCTCGCTGCATCTCCTCGCGGACGGATGGAACGGTGTAGTGCTCGGCCTCAACCTCTGCTGCCTCGTAGCCCATCAGTAGCGCAGAGGTGTCCAGGATTATGGCCTTCCCCATTGGTGATCCTCTAAGCCTGCGTCAGCGTACCTTGCGGAAGATGAGCCGCCTCTCCAGCCTCTCGTAGAAGGGCTTGAACCTCACGAACCTCGTCGTGTGCTCGCTCTTCCAGATCTCCACCGACGAGAGGGGCTTAATGGGCGCGTACTCTCTCCCGTCGGCGATGACTATCCCCTCCGCCCTGGGCTTGATGAGCTCCACCGTGATCCGGCTGTCCGTGGGGACCACGACGCTCCTGAAGTAGCTGTATGGGCAGATGGTGGTGAGTATCATCGCCTCGACCCCGGGCTTGACTATGGGGCCACCGGCGGAGAGGTTGTAAGCCGTGGAGCCCGTCGGGGTGGCGACCATGGCGCCGTCCGCCTGGATGTCCATTATATGGACGCCGTCGATGCTAAGGCGCATGTCCAGCATCTTGGAGGGCATGGATGATGAGATGAGGATCTCGTTGAGCGCGTCCGGGTACGTGTCACCCGTGTCAAGGCTCTTGGATGCCACCTTGATGCACTCCTCGACGCCGTAGTCACCCATAAGCATGTTCTCAAGGGCTGCCTCCACCTCGTCGGGGTACACCTCGGTGAGGAAGCCCCTGCTCCCCATGTTGACGCCGAGGATCGGGATACCTGGGTCGTTCAACAGCATGGCGGTCCTCAGGATGGTCCCGTCACCGCCGATGGTGACCATGAAGTCAGCGTCAATCCTCCCGAGATCCGTGTTCTCCACCGGGGAGTCCATCATCAGGGCGGTGTCGGTCTCGATGATGGTCTCGACCCCCTTGGATTCGAGGAATCGCACCACTTTTCCAACAACCTCAGCAGCTTGCTCCTTGTCCGGGCGGGAAACGATGCCGATCCTCATATTGATCACCGTAGCAGTGTCCTTCTTCCCTTAAAATTGATCTATTCACCTACTCCGGGTCCAGCCGTGCTCACCGATGAGGGGTACGTAGGAGACCTTCATGAGCGTCCTCGTGCTTGTTTTGCCGTCCCCGTCCTTCTCCATGAGCACGAGGTCTTGCCCGAAGACGCTGTAGCTGCTCCCCACGGGAGCCATGAGCTTCCCGGGGGATCCTAACTGCGCAACGAGGGGCTCCGGGACCTTTGGGCAGGCCGCTGTGACGCAGATGGCGTCGTATGGAGCCTCATCTTCGTATCCCAGGGAGCCGTCTCCCAGCACGAGGATGATGTCTCGATATCCCGTCCGGTCCAGGTTAGCCTGGGCGAATCGGTACGTTATCTCGTTTATCTCCACCGAGACGACTAGACCTGATTCGCCCACGAGCTCCCGTGCCAGCGCCGCCCCGTATCCCGAGCCCGCCCCGATCTCCAGGACCCTGTCCCCCCCCTTCAGGCTGAGAGGCTCATAGAAGATGGGGTACATGTACGGAGCCGATATTGTCTGGCCCCCGTCACCAGGTATCGGGAAGGGTTTGTCGACGTAGGCGTAGCTGGCGTAGCTTGAGTCCATGAACTCCTCACGGGGCACCCTTTGGACAGCCTCCGCCATCGCCTCCGAGCTGATGTACCCTGACCTCATGTAGCGCTGGACCATCTGCCGCCTCTGCTCGGAGAAATCTGGCATTAGAACCCTGAGAAGAAAAGGGAGGGTGTGTGCATATAATGGTTAGGAGGGTCAGGTGATGACCCCGGCCTTCCTGAGGTCGACGACCTGCTCCTTCGAGTACCCCAGCAGCTCGGTCAGGACCTCCTCGTTGTGCTGCCCGAGGGTGGGCGCCGGGAGCCTGATGCTCGCCGGGGACTTCTCCATCTTCACCGGGAAGCCCGGAGACCTCACCAGGCCGGCTGCCGGGTGCTCTACCTCTGTGATTATCTCCCTGGCCTTCACGTGGGGGTCCTCGAGCATCGCTTCTATGTCGTAGACCGGGGCTACGGGCACAGATTGGGGCGCAAGTGCGTTAACGATGTCCATGGTCTTGTTGGACTCCGCCCACTCCTTGAGCTCATCCGTGGTCTCGAGGCTATCCACACCCATACCCCTCTCGAGACGGGCCCTCATATGGGGGTCAGCCGCTATGTAGACCCAGCCGTCAAGCGTCTTGAACATTCCAAAGGTGCTAAGCGCGATCGTCGGCCTATCCATCGCGGGCTGAGGGTGATCTACCCTCATGGTGTGCCTCGTGATCCCGACGCCCGTCTGAGCGATCATCGTGTCAAGCTGAGCCACGTCGACGAGCTGCCCTTCCCCCGTCCTGTCCCTATAGCGTATCGCGCCTAGGATGGCGATCACGCCCCAGAGCCCCGGGTCGAGGTCTCCGTGCCACTCCGCTGGCCTGATGGGCGGACCCTCAGGGTCGACTCCTCTGCCTGTGAGCCAGTACCATCCAGCCATGGCTGAAGCGATGGGGGCGAAGCTGGCGCGGGGCATGTACGGCCCAGTGAGCCCGAAGCCGCTCAGAGAGGCGTATATGATGTTTGGCTTCACCTTCTTGACGGCCTCATAGCCCAGCCCGAGCTTGTCCATGGTCCCCCTCTTGAAGTTCTCGACGATGACGTCGCTCTTCTCGGCGAGCGCCATGGCGATCTCCAGGGCTTTGGGTTCCTTCAGGTTCAGGGTCACCCCCTTCTTGTTCCTGTCCAGGTAGAGGAAGACGGAGCTCATCCCGCCGTAAAGGGGGGCGTACATCCTCGCCATCTCGCCCCACGGTGGCTCTATCTTGATCACGTCCGCCCCCATGTCCCCAAGGACCATCGTCGTGTAGGGGCCGAAGTAGACGTGGCTGAAATCTAATATCCGGATATCGTCAAGCATTCCCATCTCTTAATCACCATTCCAGATGGGACCTCTTCCATATAAAATAAGTTTTATGTGGAGTCCGATCAGTTTTTTATGAGGGTAAGAGGGTCTCCAACCGATGAGCGAAGGTTTCGTCGACCGTGTCAAAGGCTTCCTCCTCGAGGCCCGTGAGGGCTACAGGATAGGAAAAGAGCGTTTCGGCATCTATTGGACGGTCTTCACGGTCTCGATGATCTTGTTCTCAGTGATCATGATCCTGTTCTCTATCATCGCAGTTGTTCTGTACACATAGGTAGGGTTAGGTTGAAGTCGCCTTCCAGAGCTTGTCTCCCACGTAGTGGATGCTCTTGACCGCCTTCCCCTTGGGCATCTCCCTCATTTCCTCCGACGGGACCAAGGCGACGCCCACAGCCAGTGACTTCCTGTACCTCTCGTCCTTAACTATGACGAGGTCGCCTTCACTGAAATCTCCGTCGATGCCCACTATGCCCGGTGACATAACGTCAGCGCCGTTGCAGACGTAGGGGATGGCCCCCATATCCACCAGAACTGACGGTAGTTCCTCGACGCTCTCGTTTAATAGTGTGGGGAATAGGACCTCATCTCTTCGTGCAAGCTTGATGTCACCGTCGATGATGAAGACTGTAATGCCGCCTTCGGTCTCGGCCTGTACTATTGAGTTGGTCTCGTCCCGCAGGAGGTCGCCGGCTTCGTCTTTCAATCTCCTGACGTCTTTGCGGCGCATAGTGCGCCGTTTTACGAGTTTAGGACCCGAAATATCCCCCATAACACACCATCAACTGACAAAGCTAATAAGCAGATGAGAGCACTAACCTTTTGGACGACCCTATATATGGTACTTGAGGGTTTCCGATGGTAGGTATCTCAATGAGAGGCGTCATCGACAAGATCATAGGCAAGAGTGAAGAAACCGCTGTAGCTCCGAGCGAGACGTACATCAAGGCGATTCCTCTGAAGGCGTATGAGGACGTCGACATTATTAAGTCCGAGGTGAGGGCGGGGAACATCGTCATCACCAACGTCTCGCCCCTGGCCAAACAGAACATCGACGACGTCAAGCGGGCAATAAACGAGCTCAACGAGTACGCCGTCCTCATAAAGGGGGACATAGCCCGCCTCGGAGAGGAACGGGTGATCCTGACCCCGAAGAGCGTCAAGATCTGGCGAGCCTGATCTAATAATTCTAGGCAAGTAGGAAGGTCTCAAGCATCCCAGGGCTGAATCCCTTCACGCCCCTCATCTTCGAGATGGTCCTGGCCATGTTTACGGTCTTGGACTCCTCACCGTGGACCATGAACACCCTCCTGGGCGTAGGCCTCATCTTCCTCACGTAGTTGATGAGCTGGTTCCTGTCGGAGTGGCCGGAGAAGCCCTCGATGGTGTGCGTCGAGAGCTTCACGTTGGTGATCTCCATCTTCCCGTCCCTGCTGTAGGTCTGGACAGACCTCAGCCCAGCCTGTAGCCTCTGGCCCAGGGTCCCGTTGACCTGGTAGCTCACGAATATGAGGCCGTTCTCATCCCATGGGGCGAGGCGCTTGAAGTACTCTATGACGGGGCCCCCCTCCATCATGCCCGCCGTGGCCATTATGATGCACGGGCCGCCCTCTGCGATCTCGTCCCTCCTGTCGTGCTGCTTGACGACCGTGAAGTAGTCGGACTCGAAGGGGTTCCTGCCCTCCCTGAGTATCAGGTCCCTCAGGTTGGATGAGAGGTAGTCCGGGTAGGCGGTGTGGATCCCCGTCGCCTCCGAGATCATCCCCTCGATGTAGACGGGGACCTCTGTGAGCTCGCCCTCCTCCATGTACCTGTTGATGACCATCAGTATCTCCTGGGCCCTCCCGACGGCGGGCACTGGGATGATGACCTTCCCGTTCTTGAGGATGCTGTTGGCGATGTCAACGAACATGGCATCGGTGTTCGCCCTGGGCGGGGTGACGTTGTCCGGGGCTCCGTAAGTACTCTCCATGATGAGGGTCTCGACCCTCGGGAAATCGGAGATCGCGGGGGCCAGGAGCTCCGTGTGGCCGTACTTGAAGTCCCCCGTGTAGACGACGTTGTGCAGCCCCCGTCCGATGTGGAGGTGGACCATTGAGGAGCCTAGGATGTGACCTGCATTATGCAGTGTCAGGCGTATGTCGGGCGATACGTCCGTCACCTCCCCCCAGGAGAGGGGTATCGTCCTCACTATCACCTCACGTATGTCGTCGGGGCCGTACGGGGGAACACGCCCCTCCTTGGTCATGACGTCTAGGTAGTCCCCCTGGAGTAGGGTCATGAGGCTGGCGGTGGGCGCCGAGCAGTAGACCGGCCCCTTGTATCCGTACTTGTATAGGTAGGGTAGGAAGCCGCAGTGGTCCAGGTGGGCGTGGGTGATAATCACTGCATCAAGGCGGTTCAGATCGAACTCCTCGACATCGATTCTGGGGAAGGCCTGTAGGGGCCTGTTGGTGCCGGGGTTGATCCCGCAGTCAAGTAGGACACTGCTCTCTATTGTGCGTATGAGTATGGCGGATCTGCCGACGTGCTTGCTGCTCCCCAGGAAGGTCACGCGTACGTCCTGGGACTGACTGTACATAGGCCTGAAGATGGACTCCCCGGTCTCCCTGAGGAACCTCTCCCTCTCCGTGCTCTTCGAGTAGAGGTATCCCCGGATCTGCTTGATAGTGAGGCTTGGGATCGGGGGCGACCTGACGACGTTGGGGGTCCAGTGAGTCTTCTGGACTATCTCCAGGAGGTTAGATCCCCCCTTCCCTATGGCGACCCCAGGCCTCTCCACCTCGAGGGTCACCTCCCCCAGGGCAGGATCGAAGTAGCACTGCACGAGGCCCGCCTCCTCGAAGATCTCCTTGATCACGTTCTCGGCCTCGATCTCGTTCGCCCTCACTGAGGGGTCGGAGCGGATAACGATCCTTTTCTTGATCTTACCTGCGATATCCGCCACGATGTGGCTGTTCTCTTGGAGGACCTCGGGCTTCTTCGTGTAGATGGCCAGACGTGGGCCCTCGAACTCTATCCTGGTTATACCTATCTCAGTGGGGATATTCTCGAAGATAGTATTCCTTATCTCGGCGAAGGAGATCCCTTGGGTCGCATGCATCGGGAATCTAACTCTCTAGTAGAGCGATCTTCTCCTCTTCAGATAGCTCCCTGAAACCGTCTGAGGTTATCACGGCGACATCGAAGTTGTCACCGCTGGCGACGTCTCGCTTCATGGCGGAGTCCACCGCCTTGACCACGACGGGCGCCATCTCCGCGATTGTACTGCCCTCCTTATATCTGTCCTCGAGGACTCCGTATGCGAACGGAGAGCCGGAGCCCGTGGAGACCATCTTCTCCTCGGTGAGGCTTCCGTAGGGGTCCAGGTTGTAGACATGGGGCCCAGTCAGGTCCACGCCCCCTATGAGGGCCTGGAGCGGAAGGGGGGCACCCACCTCCCTGTTTGAGAACAGGATGTTGGAGACGAGCATAGCGGCCGCCGCCACGGGCATGGGTCTGCCCTTCTCGAGGTTGTAGAGCTTGGCGTTCACCTTGAGGATGTCGACGACCCTCTGCGCCGCGGCCACTCCTCCGGCGATTGTCATCGCCAGCTGGTCCGTGATCTGGTACACCTTCTTGGCGTGTTTGCTCGCTACGTAGCTGCCCATTGTGGCTCTGGTGTCAGTCGCCATGATGACGCCGTCGTTACAGACAGCCGCAACCGTAGTAGTCCCCTTGTATTCACCTATCGTATTTTCCATCTCAGTATCCTCAGATCGGGTGTGAATGATAGTAATCCTAGAAAGGAAAACCAAGTAAGATAAAAATGTCTCCTTTAAAAACCTTTCTCGGGTCGAAAAAAGCGATATATTTCAACTTTTTCCCCGTGTGGGGAGACAACGAAAAAGGCTTATTATCATGTTGCATAGTGCTTAACAAGCTGGTGCGTATTGAACCACGTCCATAGGATCGATCTGCCCCGTATAGTGCTTGTTGGACAGGGCGTAGTCGATTCAATAGGCGACGTTTGTGGAGAGCTGGCCATCGAGAGGCCCCTCATAGTGACCGGGAAGAGGACATACGAGATAGCAGGGGGAAGGGCCAAGGGGATCTTGGCGAAAGAGGGGTTCAGCGTCGAGCTCACGTACTGTTCAGCGGCGGATCTGACCACAGTGGACAGGATCAGGAAGGAGGCCGAAGCTATGGGGGCTGACGCCATACTGGGCGTTGGAGGAGGGAGGACGATAGACGTCGCAAAACTAGGCGCCTTCAAGAGCGACGCCTTCTTCATAAGCGTCCCCACCACGGCCTCCCACGACGGCATCGCGAGCAGTTCCGCCTCCATCAAGGGCTTTGACAAGCCCTACTCAGTGAAGGCCAAGTCCCCTATAGCCGTCCTCGCGGACTCGAACATCATCGAGGAGTCGCCCTACAGGTTCACTGCCAGCGGTTGCGGTGACATAGTCGGGAAGGCCGTCTCCGTCCAGGACTGGAGGATGAGCCACGACGTGAATGGTGAGTACTACGGTGAGTACGCCGCGAGTCTGGCCCTCATGAGCTCCAACCTCATCATGAGGAACGCCCTCCTCATCAGGGAGCGCCTCGAGGAGGGCTACAGGACGCTTCTGGAGGCCCTCGTGAGCTGCGGTGTCGCGATGAGCATAGCCGGCAGCAGCAGACCCTGCAGCGGATCTGAGCACCTCTTCAGCCACACCCTCGACGTACTCGCGCCTGGGGCGGCCCTCCACGGCGAGCAGTGCGGGGTGGGCGCGATCATGATGGCGAAGCTCCACGGCCTCGACTGGCGTGAGCTGAGGGAGAGCCTGAGGATAATTGGGGCGCCGACGACGGCCGAGGAGCTAGGTGTGGGGAAATCCACAGTCGTGGAGGCACTCGTGAAGGCGAGGGAGATAAGGCCGGATAGATACACCGTGCTGGACACCGCGAACCTGACGCCTGAGACGGCGGAACTCCTCGCCACGGAATGCGGTGTAATATAGAGCTGTGCCCGGAAAGGGGGCGAAATTCACAGACTAATGTTTATTAGCTGCAAGTTCCCCTTCTTTTTGGATTATCAAGGGTGGATTCCACTTTGACCTCCGTGCAGTTGAAGGTATCTGAAGCGAAGCAGCAGAGGGACGTGGGGAGGAGTATAGCCCGAATAGACTCCGAGACCATGAAGTCCCTCGGCGTAACGGTAGGAGACGTTATCGAGATTAATGGCAAGAAGGAGACAGCCGCCAAGGCCTGGCCGGCCTACCCCGAGGACCAGGGGCAGGGGCTCCTCAGGATAGACGGCTTCATCCGGAAGAACTCCGGCGCGTCCATTAACGAGTTCGTCTCGGTGAGGAAGGCAGAGGCGGAGTACGCCGTCTCCATCAAGCTGGCTCCCGTCGATATCCGCATCAGCGTCGACAACGACTTCGTCAGGTTCGTCAAGGACCGCCTCATCGACAGGCCTGCTACGAGGGGGGACACGCTCCTCATCATGATGCTGGGCCACTCTGTTCCCTTCCTCGTCGTCAACACGAGGCCCAACGGGATAGTGAAGATCTCCCCGACCACGGAGATCTCGATCATGAGCGAGCCGGTCCCCGAGATGGAGATGCCGAG
>JADHWN010000052.1 GCA_016783455.1 Candidatus Bathyarchaeota archaeon | reverse complement strand
AGGAGTATGGACTGTATCACCCGGGAGCTGGTGGCCAAGGTATCCCTCTACAACATGTTGGTGAACATGTGAAACGGAAGAAAAGAGAACGGAAACACGGGGACAAAAAACCCGAGAATCAAGTTAATCCACGAAGCACTAGCGATAGTAGCTCTGTCCCCCCGTTTCACAAAATGGTCAACGGACAGGGGGTTCACAACATGGGAGACCATCATCCCCATCCTCTCGATGGCGAAGAGAAGCCTCAGAAGGCGGAGACTCCGCCTAGCATTCACGCTGTCCTCCATCCTCGTTCTCACAATGAGCTTTGTTGCATTGACCTCCCTATCGACGAGCTACGGCCTCGTCTACTATAGGTCGGGCACCGACGAGCCGAGTGTAGGGGGTATCATGATGAGGATGCCCGAGTATGACCCCAACGGGGAGTTCGAGAAGGGCTGGTTCTACCCGATCATAGCATATGTGGTTGAATGGGCCGAGAGCTGCGAGGGCGTAGTTAACGTCGCCCTCAAGGCGGAGAACTATCCTGCCGTGAGACCCTACGGGAGGATAGGGGGAACATCGATCTTTGGCATACTAGGATTACAGATCGAGAGAGAGCCCCTAATCGCTAACATAAATGACTGCATCGTGGAAGGGGAGCCGATTAAAGCAGATGGTGAGTGCCTGCTGCATCGCTACTCGTCTAGGGTTAGCGGAGTGGAGATCGGAGACATCGTCACAATCAAGGGCGTGCCCCTCAAGGTTGTGGGCTTCTTCGACGATAGCATCCGAAAGGTTATCGATACAGATGGCGAGTCCATCCTCCCAAAATATCAGGTCATCGTCAACCCCGGTGACGAAATCCCTATAGTGGAGGTGTGGACCTGCGATCCGAAAGAGGTCGTCATAGCGAACTTGGAAACGGCTCAAGGAATAGGCAAGGTGTACGTCTCCAGGATAGACATGGAACTGGAACCTGATGCAGACGCAGACGTGCTGGTGAAGAGCATGGCGCTCTCTCGGGAGTACAGGTTCTGGGCGGCGAGCGGGGGCGTAGCCCACGCTGCATTCATGGGCAGCCAGATAGGCGGCAAGGGGCTCCCAATCCTTGTGCCATGGACCATAGCCATGTTGAACGTAGTCGTGACGATGCTGAACTCCATGTACGAGCGCCGCAAGGAGATAGACATACTATCCAGCATAGGGCTGAACCCAGGGCACATCTCAGGCATCTTCATCGCAGAGGCCACCATCATAGGTGTGATAGGCGGAGGCCTAGGCTACCTGCTGGGCCTGGGATGGTACCCGCTCATGGCACAGTTCTCCTTCGCACCCGTCGTAGCCCAGAAGGTCTCCATCGGCTGGTGTGTCGCAGCTCTCGGAATCTCAGTCTCGTCAGTTGTGTTCGGTGCATTGATCGCTCAAAGGAGATCGACAGAGTTGACCCCTTCAAAGAGTAAGAAATGGTTCTCAGGAGGAAATCTGAAATCCAAAGACAACGAGTGGGAGATACCCCTCCCCCTACTGGTTGAGGAGGAGTCCTTAGACGCCTTCACCGACTTCCTCCTGGACCGCCTAAGCAGATACAGGAACCCAGAGATGAACCCGTACATCCGGGTTAAAGAGATGAGACGCGGGGAGGAGGGCGAGTCTCGAACACTTGATTTTAGCTACGTTGAGGGACAAACGAGTATTGGGGGTGAGAGAACCGATAACGTCCTCTCATTAATCCGGAGTGGCAGTGGCGTCTGGACCGTCAACTTGAAGTCAGTGGGCTCTAGATACGGCGTGGACAAGACGGGTACCCTCATCAGAGGAATCCTGATACAATGGTCGACTATACGTAGGAAAGACGACACCCTTGATCCCAGAGCCTAGCTTCAAGTCCGATAGAGCGAACGACTGAATTAAAGGGCTAGTACTTTCTGTTTTCGGACCTTTTCCAGCTCAAAAACGCATCAAGAGTGCCATCACACACTGACTGGTACACTCGAATGCTCCTGTCCTTGTGATCTTTCCTGATATCGTCGTATATCTCGGCGTCGGAGAAGCCGACCCCCTCCCCTGACGCGTCCAGACACGTGGCCGAGAAGACCAGTACGGGTATCCTCGCCCAGTGTATCGCGGAGTAGCACATGGGGCATGGCTCGCAGCTGGAGTAGATCTCGCAATGGGATGTCTCCCCCCTCTGGGGCATCCTCGATTGGGTCCTATCAATCCTGCCGAGGTCGTGGACGCCCAGCTCGTGGCAGGCGGCCCGTATCACCGAGATCTCGGCGTGGGAAGTCGGATCGCTGTGCTCCACGACGTGGTTGTGGTCCTTCCAGTATCGGATCACCTCGTTGGTCTCGTCATCGACCTGCAGCAGGACTGCCCCGAAGGGCCCCCCTCCCGTCTCCACGGATCTCACGGCCTCCTCGCATGCCAGCTCAATCCAGGGATTGGATTCAACTAGGATGTCTTCGTAAACATGGATTACTTCTGGGCCTAATTCGGTTTTCTGGATCTTCCTATGATTCAGGGAGTAGGGCTTTCCCACAGGTACGGAGCTGACGAATGGATTTACGGGGTCAGTGTTCAACTGAAATCATCTATGTGTCTCTTATCAAGATTAAAATACTCTCGTAAAAACGGGAGAAGAAATCGTTTGCAGAGTATGATCCGTGCTGGTAAGGTTATTGACGTATCCCATGTCTCACAGAGGGGGTCAGCTAACCCGTCGAACGGTAGGGATCTCAATGGGGGGCTCAAGCCTCTGTCCTTCATAAGGCTGCTTGTGGATCTTCCTGACCACGTCCATACCCTCAGTGACACGTCCGAATGCCGCGAATCCCTGCTCGTCCGGGTTCCTCTTGCCCCCGTAATCTAGTTCGGGCTGGTCTCCGATGCAGATGAAGAAGCTTGAGGTCGCGGTGCCCGGCTTCATCCTGGCCATCGAGATGGCGCCGTCGACGTGCCTCAGCCCGGTTGTCTCGGTGGTCTCGTGTTCGATGGGAGAGTAGGTTGAAGGATAGGCTCTGTCTTTGGGCATCGTGCCCCCCTGGATCACCTCTATCTTCACCTCCGAGTTGGGCTGGTTCTCCATGGTGACTGTCCTGAAGAAGGCTGTCCAGTCGTAGAGCCGGTCATCCACGTAGCGGAGGAAGTTCTCTGAGGTGATCGGGGCCTTATCTGGGCATACCTCGACTTCGATATCTCCGTGGGAGGTGCTGATCAGGACTCGGGGGTTCCCACCTGACGAGGTCAATTCAATCGGAGGTGCATTGCACATTTGTCATATAAGAATGCGTTTACTCAACGAGGACACTGATGAAATTCACCTGAAAATAGGGCGCTCTTGGAACTCTATGAACGGAGCATGCACACTAGGCCTCCGAACTGGGATAGCCGGGTCCCTGCCGGGGTATCTGTCTTGATGATCCTAGTCTTCACCTTCTTGTTGGCGGCGACCTGGAGGAGTCTGTCAGTCCTCCGCCGGCGTCTGGACCTGAAGAGCTCCGTGACAAGGATGTACTCGGGGCTCTCCCCGCTACGGTATACAGCGTCCTCTACCTCGTTCAGGCTGAAGAGGACCGTCTCGATGCCCTGGGGGTCGTTGAGGCGCTTCTCGAGGACGCTCATCACCTGCCCGATGTCCCCCTGGGTCACCTCGGAGAGCTTCTCCCTGAAGCCGTGAGCTTTCACGAGGCGCCTGACCTGCTCGATGTTCATCGCGGGCTCAGACACGTGTTCGAAGGTCGCCGTGTTGAGGCCCCACCCTTTCAGCAGCCAGCTCTGGTGCTTCTCGATGTGCCCAAGGAACCTCCGGTACTCTCTCTCGTCGTCTGTAGCGATCAAGACGCTCTTGGTTCCCTGTTTAAGGCTCGGGCGCAGGAGGTCAACGATGGACTCATAGAACGAGTATTCATCGTCATTCTGAATCCGGTCACCGGGCCTCACGGATTCGCTGAAGATGTTCCATGTGGCGGCTTGACTCCCCTCAAGCCCTATGAGTACCGCCAGAGGATACCCCCGTCTTCGGCTGCGCCTGGGCATGGCCTTCAGGAAGGGGAGGGCGTTCAAGGCTTTAAATTAGGCGAGTTATAGGGTACCCCTATACGATATTTATTGTCCACAATCATTAAAATAACAACTCGGAGAGGCTTTCTAATGCAGGATAAGGAAGACTACATCAACTCCATCGTAGAGTCGCTTCAGCAGAACCCTTCCTACACTCGACACTTCGATTATAGGGGAAAAAACGTGCTGATGTTCCTAGATCTGTCGAACATCCTCTGTCGAGCCCATGACTACTCCGTCTGGATAGACATCGAGGACCTCGTCTACATCTTCTCAACGCTCTACAACCTCAAGGGCCACTACGCCTACACGAGCACAAACCTATCGAACGGGATGATCAACTTCCTCTACAACACTGGATTCATCGTGTTCCAGTCCCCCTTCGACTCCGATGCCATAATGGGATATACGATATGCAACATTGTCGGGGAAGCGGACGTGGACCTGGTGATCATCGGCACACATGACGGGGGCTTCCGAGGTATCAGCGATCAGCTGGCGCAGAGGGGGGTTCCTGTGGCGTTCCTGGGGTTCAGGGAGATGTTCTCCTCTTTCCTCAGGAGCGGCCTCCTGTTCTGCTTTGAGGACATGAACGTACTCTCATCCTTTAAGGAGACTCAGGAACCAAGCACGGATTTAGACATCGATAACGTGAAGTTACAGGTAAGATCCGAATAGACCTGCATGTGCGCGCGCAGCTGGAGCGTATCAAGAGGCTGTTTTTTTCATGGTAGCCTCCAAAAAGTCATTTTTAATATGTTTTTTCCTCGGTTTATCGGTAGTCTAAGAATAAAATTATACATCCAGTCGGCCAGATTACATTCATGGAACAAGTAAAGACCGACGTTCTGATCATTGGCGCCGGCGCGGCGGGCAGCATGGCAGCCATCAAGGCGAGCGACTTCACGAAGGACATCATCGTCCTGGAGAAGGCCGTCCACCGTAGCGGCGGATCCCTGGGGATCGGGCACTTCACAAGCGAGATAAACCCCGTGTGCAACGTCCCCGGGGGCCCCACGAGCATGGAGTTCGTGGAAGGCTACCTCAGCAGCAGCTCCGGCTGGTCGGGGATAGAGCGACCCCTCGACAAGTACATCATCGCGGAGGAGTTCACCCCCATCGTCAGGGAGCTGGAGAGCTGGGGGCTCGAGATCTACAAGAAGGAGGACGGCAGCTGGGACAACTACTGGCACAAACACATCGGCGAGAGGATGGAGAGCGGGTGCTGGGTCAAGGGGGGCACCATGAAGAAATGCCTCATGGACGAGGTGGAGCGCCGGGGGATAGAGGTCGTTGAGCGCACCATGGCGGTAGACCTCCTCACGAACGGAGGGAAGGTGGTTGGCGCCGTGGGGCTCAACACCAGGACAGGTGAGCTGACGGCGTTCCACGCCAAGGCGGTGGTGATGTGCACGGGCAGCGCCAGCAGGACCTACGTGGTCAACCCGGGCACCAAGTGGTTCTTCATGCGTGACATGGGCACCAACTGCGGAGACGGCAGGGGGATGGCCTACCGTGCGGGGGCCGAGCTGACCATGATGGAGCTGATAAGGACAGACCACATGCAGGGCAACATCATGGCCAGGTTCTGGGGAGGTAAATGCATCAACGGCAAGGGCGAGGACTTCCTCACCGAGACCTACAGGAAGAGGTGGAGCAGGAGCTACTCCATGCACATGGAGGAGCACAAGGGCAACGGCCCCCTCTTCTGGGACGCCAGGGACCTCACGGAGGAGCAGATGGAGCAGCTGCTGGCCTACACAGGGGACGAGAAGAACTACCCGGACGTCCTCCTCACGGAGTACTACAAGCAACGGGGGATCGACCGGAGGGAGGCTCCCGCCGAGTTCGAGAGCCAGCCCATCGGATTCCTGGGGGGACCTGTATTCAACTACTATGGTGGGACCACCCTCCCGGGTCTCTACGCGGCGGGCGACGAGATCTGGCAGGACAGCCTCTCGGGTGCCTACGTCTTCGCCAGACGAGCCGGGATAGCAGCGGCCAAGTACGCCGGGCTGCAGGAGGACTGGACGCCAATAGATGAGGGCCAGCTGAGGGAGTTCGAAGAGACAGCCCTAGCCCCCATGAAGAGGGAGGAGGGGATCCCGCCACAGGAGCTTGAGGAGAAGGTCCGGAGCATCATGACCAAGTACGCTTACATATCCAAGACAGGCGGGATGCTTGAGCACGGGCTGAATCTGCTCCGCGAGGTCCGTGAGAAGTGGTGGCCCAAGGTGAAGGCGGGTAACCCCCACGAACTGATGAGGGCA
Organism: Candidatus Bathyarchaeota archaeon; assembly: GCA_016783455.1. Lineage (GTDB taxonomy): Archaea > Thermoproteota > Bathyarchaeia > TCS64 > TCS64 > BS750m-G28. The sequence continues at coordinate 2,620 of JADHWN010000052.1, read as the reverse complement.
GCAGAGATCAGGAACATCATGAACGTCGCGGAGATACACATGGAGGCTTCGCTGTTCCGCACCGAGTCGGTGCCCTACGGACGCCACTTCCTCCACAGGCTCGACCACCCCACACAGCACCCCACGTGGCACCGGCAGAGGGTCGTGGTCAAGAAAGTTGAAGGGGAGATGAAGCTCTTCAAGCGTAAAACGGTGGAGCAGAGGCCGCCGACTCTGGAGGAGTACGAGGCCGTGAAGGAGGTCAAGCCATGACCGCCGAATTCGACTACGAGAAGTGCACAAGCTGCAGGCGCTGCTACGAGCTCTGCCCCCTAGACATCATCGCCTGGGACGAGGAGGAGAACAGGCCCTACGTCAAGTACCCTGACGAGTGCCAGCTCTGCTTCATATGCCAGGTCGAGTGCCCGGTGAAGGCCATCAAGGTAAAGATACCCCTGGCCTTCTGGTAGGCTCGCCCTCCCTGCCCATCTACATGAGCTCCTTTTTTCTCTACCACGGATGAGGGACGGGTCTGCCCCTTTGCGGTGAGACGTTGATCGCCTCTGCGGGGCAGTCCTTCTCGCAACTGTAGCATGCCACGCAGTCCTCAGGGTAGCGGGCGTATGCCTTACCGGACTCGTCCATGTATATCACATCCAGGGAGCAGGAATCCTGGCAGATTCCGCATCCTATGCAGAGCTCATGGTCGATCTTCTCAATGGGCATCTTAGCTCCTCCTGTATTTCAGCTGGTATCTCTCTTCGTAGGGTGTTGAAGTGTCACCATGGGAGTCCTCCGGAACCTCTTGAGTCCATATCTTCATACCCAGGCCCTCCTTCTTGAACAGGATCCACTTGAGCCAGTTCTCATCGTCCCTTTCGGGGTAGTCCTCCCTGTAGAACGTCCCACGGCTCTCCGTCCGCGCGATGGATGCCCCTAGGATCATCTCAGCGCACTGAACCATGTTCCTGACCTCGTGTGCCTTCCGGAGGTCATGGAGGTCGACAGCCCTCATCCTCGGTAGCAGGTGATCCCTGAAGAACTCCACCATCGTAAGCGCCGCCTCCAGGCGCCTACCGTGCATCACCATATGGACCTCGTATGGGAACAATGTCTGCTGCACCCGCTTCAGCACGTGGTCGGTGGAGAAGCCCGACTTCCTCCGCATGGGACCGAAGGTCATCTCCCTGTACTTCTCAATGACAGAGTCGTCGATCTGAATGTTTTCAACCTTCTTGGCGTACTTTACGGCGTTCTCACCCGCGATATGCCCCGTGACTGCTGCCTTATTCATACCTGTGCCCCCTGCGGGATAGGCTGCTCCTCCTAGGCCGCATCCTGAGGCGTCCCCAGCAGCGTAAAGCCCAGGGAGGCTGCAGGCGCATTCCTCGTCGATCTTGACGCCTCCACCGGGACGTGCGCCGACATAGGCGGTGATCTGCTCAAGGCGGTCGTTGAAGATGTCTAGACCTGCCCTGTCGAGCATCGTGATCCAAGGCCCTTCGGCCTTCTTCTCGTACTCCACGATGGCCTCCCGGTACTTCTCCGGGTCTACGCCGTAGGGCTCGTGGTAGATGGGCCCCCTTCCTGCGTGGACCTCCTGGGGCCAGAGCACGAGGGTTACAGTGCCGGGGTTGCCCTCGTCTCCTAGGAACCGCTCCCCGAGGGCGTTTGTGACGTTGTCTTGACTACTGTCCTCCTCCCAGGTGGGGCCGTCGACGATGACGGAGTCACAGTCCTTGATGCAGTACATGAGGCCCCCCCACTCCATGCTCTTCATCTCAGCCCCAGCTCGGTAGGCCATCGCTTGACCATCGCCTGTGCCCATGTGGCGTCCGAATCCGGAGCCCTTGAAGCTCACCATCCCCGATGCCAGCACGGTAGCCTTCGCCTGCACAGCGACGAACTCTCCTGTCCTGACGTGGAAGCCGACGGCTCCCGCGACACGCCCATCCTCCACGATGAGGTCGGTCACCATTACTCTGTCGAGTATCCGACATCCACTGTCCAGAACGGCCTTCCTGACGTGGATCATCTTGTCCTTGGAACCGAACATTGCTAGGGTGCACTTGTTCCTGAACCTGCTCTTCAGCCACAGCGGCCTCTCCGGCTCCTCTCCAGGGGTCAGGGTCCCCACTGACCCGTCCTTCTTGTAATATGTGAAGCCCCAGTCCACGAGGTCCCTATGTCTAGCGTAGGAGTTTTCAAACAGGATCTTCGCCCAGCTCCTGTCGACGATGTACTCGCCGACACGGGAGTACTGCTCAAGCCACTCCTCGATGTCGTCCCCCCAGTCGGGGTTGTACAGGCCCATACCACTCGCGTAGACGCTGGACCCCGTCCTCCCCACATAGTTCTTATCAACGAGGACGACATCAACACCGCTCCTACGCGCCCCCACGGCTGCGAAGCATCCTGCCAGCCCCCCTCCAATGACGAGCACATCGGTCTCCAAACGACCATCCATACCGGCTACCTCCTCTATTTGGACATTATTGACCCATTTATTGCTTTGTGGACCATCATTTATCGGTTGTAACCCCATCCACCGGTTCCCACAATCTCCTCACATGTTCACCAGCATGTTGTAGAGGGCCACCTTGCCGGCCAGCTCCAAGGCGATGCAGCCCAGGCTCCTACC
>JADHWN010000021.1 GCA_016783455.1 Candidatus Bathyarchaeota archaeon | reverse complement strand
ATCGGGACAACTACGCCCTCCTCGTCGAGAAGCGGGTTGAGCTTGAGAGGACAGTCGGTATCTGCGAGTATACCATCGGCAACTCGAAAGACAGGTTGACTCAGCTCGACGGTATGACCTCGACGTTCCAAGAGTCGAAGAGGCGCTTCGAGATCAGCGCAGAGGCCCTCAAGGAGCGGCTCAAGGACGGGCCCACCACCCTGGACGATTACTTCAACCTCGTGAGCGAGTTCGAGGAGAGCCAGACGGAGGCCTACGACTCCTGGCAGGATGACCTCTCGAAGCAGCGCTCGGGGATGGAGACCTCTGTCGACTCCCTGAGCAAGAAGCTGAGCGAGGCGGACGCGGGGCTGAAGGACGTCATGGAGGAGATCGCGATAACCAACGCCCGCATCGATGAGGCCAACGACAGGTACATCGACGGGCGTATCAGCATGGCTCTCCTCACGGATCGCCGGGGGCGGCTCAAGAGGAGGATTGACGAGTTCAGGGCGGACATCGACAGGCTGAGGCGGGACCTCAACGACGCCGAGGCGGAGGCCCTGATAAAGGGTTCAAGGGTTGAGACGGGTCGCTCGTCGGACGACATCCTGGGGGAGATAAGGAAGGTCAGCGGGATACTATTGGGGTTGGCGAACGTCTCGGAGGACGCCGAGGCGATGTTCGAGTCCTACTCCCAGACCTTCAAAGATCTCCAGGAGAAGGTTGAGCAGGTCAAGGAGAACCGCCGCCAGGTCATGGGCGAGATAGACGAGAGGACGAGGATGTGGGCCGAGGTGATGCGGGACCTCCTAGAGGAGGTTAACAGCCGCTACCAGAGCCTCCTCTACATGCTCCAGGCCACCGGCGAGGTGAGGCTCATCAACACCCACGACATAGAGGCCGCCGGCTTAGAGATATGGGTCGGCTTCAAGGGTGCTGAGCCGAGCAGGCTCGACCCCTACACCCACAGCGGCGGGGAGCGGAGCACGTCGGTGATGGCGTTCCTCCTCTCGCTGCAGCAGAACGTCCTCTCCCCATTCAGGGCGGTGGACGAGTTTGACCTCCACATGGATCCGAGGAATAAGGAGATCGTCTCCGAGTTCATCGTCCAGACCCTCGAGGACTCCAAGAACCAGTATCTGGCCATCACTCCCAGCCAGATCACCTTCAGGGGGCAGGACGTCCACGTCGTAATGATCCACAAGACCGAGGGCGTCTCCACCATACGGATGGTAGAGGACGTTGAGTGATAGGAAGGGCAGGGCCCAACTGGAGGGCGTGATCGCCATCTGTCGCTCCGTCTCCGAGGGCGCCCTCGACCCCTTCGCGGTGGACGTAGACTATGTCCTCTCCGTGATAAGGCGGCACTATCCCCAGGTGGTGTCACTGGAGGAGTTCTGCCTCGACGCGTCGGCCATCAAGGAGCTGTCCAACGTCTTGGAGAAGCAGAGCGATTGGATCCAGCACCAGTCAACGACGCTCTACAAGGACCCCTTCATGCTCCAGCAGCAGCTCATGATGATGGATGTCGGCGCCGTTGCCGAGGCCTTCCTCAAGTCTTGGCACCCCGTCGTCGAGCTCGAGCAGATATCAGCCAAGACCCTTGGCGGAGCCCTCGGGTACTGGAGCGACCTCCTCCCCATGGAGGAGAGGTGGTCGGAGGATCAGGTCAGCCCAGTCGACGCAGGCTCCGCAACGTGGCTGGAGGCCCAAGAGCTTGGGCTGATACCCCTGGAGGGCTTCTCGGAGACCCTGGAATCCTACTGGGCGGAGATGAAAGAGGTCTCAGAGGGGCAGGGGCGTATCCCCTACTGGGAATGGATCGGCAGGGAGACCTACCGGGAGACCCTGGTGAGGGCTTACATCACGTGCTACCTGGTGGGCTACGGATACGCCATCGTGGAGATGGACAGGTTCGGCGACAACGTCTACCTCACACCCCTGGAGGAGCAGTTGGGCGCCAAGACGCAGAAGATGATATCGCTGCCAGTAATGGTAGACTACGAGGAGTGGAGAAGATGGCGAGAAGGGTAAAGAGCTCGGATACAAGATACTCCAGGAAGATCAAGGACGCGGTCCACCTTCTGTTCTTCAAGCACCACAGGCTCCCCGGCGTAAGGGGCTGGGAGCTACGGCAGGATCTGGGAGCCGAGTGGCTCGACGTCGTCGACGTCCTGGACAACCAGCTTAAGCCCTTAGATCTTCAGGTCACGCGCGCCCTCGACGACCCCGACATCATCGAGCCCACGAGGGCTCAGCTAGCGGACGCCAGGTTCTACATCACCATGAGGGGCTCCGTCGACCAGAAGACCGCCAAGACGATAGGCTGGAGGATAGACGACATCGCCGGGCTGGCCGTGACCATCGCGTTCCTCATCTCGAGGCAGGGGAAGACCCCCCGCGTCGACGTCGAGAGGGCCCTCGCCGAGAAGCTTCCGGGCTGGCGGGCGAAGATGAACGTCGACAGGTACATAGATGAGGGCTACCTCGGCGAGGACGAGAGCGGCAACCTATACATCGACTGGAGGAGCAGGGCGGAGGTCGACCAGAAGCAGCTCGTGGACCTCGTCCTGGCCTTCGGACGCAAGCCCGACTAGCCCTCGGAGAGGAGGGCGCCCAGGAGCTCACGGAAGCTACGCTTGGAGCCCCCGGGAACAAGAGGGACGGCGTATACGTTCTTAGATAATGAGGGCTCCACATCGTAGGGATGAACCACTACAACAAGGTTGTAGGCGTCCCTCAGCCTCTGAAGCTCCTGAATGCTTGAATCAAGCAGTGAGAGCGCTGTATCGAACAGAGGCCTGAAAGCATACCTTACTATTCTCCCGCGGAAGTCTTCAATCTCGAGGTCGAGAACCCTATCCAACCCTGAGACGTTCTGATAGATCGTTAATCTGACCGAGAACTCCCCATCACTCAACGTAAACTTCATGTCATCCATATCAACAAATCCTCGGTCCTCGTCGAGGAGATGAGTCGATGCTGGGTCTATCTGGAAGCCGATCCTCATGAACGACCTGACGATCTCGATCCCACACCATCTCTCGTATAGATGGGAGGGTCCGTCCATTTCGGGCAGCGAAGCCCGGATGTTGTAGAGGGGTGAAGGCGTGTTCACGTCGTAGCTTTTCTTCATGGCGTAGAACCGGCTGTAGTTGGGATGGGACGTGAGGACCTCCGTCTCGAGGGGCAACTCTTGTGTGATCTTGACCTCATCTAGGAAGACGGCGGTCTCTCGGTACCACTGTATCTTTCCCTTCAGCTCCTCGATCCCGGTGATGATCTCCCGGTTTCTCGTCAGCTCCTTCGTCCATCTAGCCGTAGATGAGCCCTCTGAGAACTTTATCGCCCTGTTTAGGACCCCCTCGATGTCGGTGCTCACCTCTGAGATGGCGTCCAGCTGGGAAACCAGTCCCTGCAGGTGGGCCTTCAGCATCTTGTTCTCGAACGTGTCGTAGTTCCTTTCGACGCCGGTCTCGATGACGTTGACAGGTATCTCCTTGAGAAGCTCCCTGACCTCGGAGAACTCACCATCAGTCTCTGTTTTCCGGATTAAAAGCTCGTCGAGGATGGTCTTAGAGAGCTCCGGCTTGAGGCTCTCTAGCGAACCCAGGGCCTTCCTCTCTGTCCTTTCTACCATTGCGTAATAGGGGGCCTCTGCTATCAGTTTGAGCACATGCTCTAGCTCCATCCAGTGGTCCCCGATGTGATTGAGCCAGTCGGAGCTGCGCGCGCTGACCTCACCTAGGAGGACAGTGTAGGCCATGTGGACGTACAAGTCGGAGACCTCCTCGGCCATTATCCTTTGAAGCCTATCATCGGATGAAGAATACCCGGCCTCCATGCCCTCCTCTTTAACTTGAGAACGTTCATAGGGTGCTCCCCCCCGCCTATCGCCCTCCTTCCTCAGCAGGTCGATAAGCTGTCCCAGAGGATCCTCTTTCTTTTCCACGACCTCTTCCTCCTCGCTAGGAGTCCTGTCCTTCAGGTAATCGGTCAATGCGTCCATGAGCTCTGTTGAAGGCGACTTCTCGCTCTCAGGGGTCGGTGTCTGGCTCCTGATGTAGGCAGCCATCGCGCCCATCAGCTCGTTGAGGGATGAGATGACGCCCTCAGTCGGCGTGTCTCCTGCTTCCTTCTTGAGCATTGTTACGAGGAGCCCGCACAGCTCGTCGAAGGACGTCTTCACGGGCTGAGGTATCGCAGGTGGAGGGGTGGGCCTGTACTGGAAGACTAGGCCCCTGCTCATCATGCGATCTATTATTCGGTCTATGAACTCGTCATCCGAGACGTCGACGGATATCACGCGTCTTTCTGCCGGGAGTCCGGGGGCTGTGACCCTCACCTCTTCGGCTGGAGGTACCACGACCCTGTCTGCTCCTGGTAGGACCGGTGGTCTCGCCTCGGGTATGATGACCTCCATCTCGGGAGGCTTCTCAACCTCAACCGTCGGAGTGGGTGCAGCTACCTCGGGCTCCTCCTGTAGTAGCAGTTCCTCGTCAGAGGCGTAGTACTGCTCCAGGATCTCTGCGCTGTGATCCCATCTCTTGTAGGAGTTGAGGCTGAGGATGATCTCGGCCTTGTCGACGTTGGCATCGTCGGCGTCGTTGACGATGGCCATCTTGTCCTTGATCCGCCAGGCCGACTCGGCTGTGAAGAGGTTGAGCTCGTTGGGGAAGTACTTCAGGTCGATGAGGGAGTCTCCCCTGGTGACGTAGATGTACAGGTTCCCGCCGATCCTCGAATAGTATTTACCCAACTATTTCTCCCTCCCTAACTCTCCGCCGATTAAGTCGTCAAATATTCCTTTCTTCCCAACGGGGGGAGCCTTGTCCTCTCCGTCCTTCTCCGTTGGCCTCCTCAGAAGGAGGTTCTCGAAGGCGTAGTTCCAGAAGACGCCCATCCAGAGGAGGGTGAACAGGGTGCCCAGGTAGTCGTGGAAGATGATGGCCTGGAGGTACCCCGAGCTGTGGGCAAGAAGGGTCGGGATCAGGATCCTGAGTATGTTTATCAGGAACGTCCCCTCCAGCCCGATGAGCACCGTCATGAGCTTGCTCCTCCTGGTGTAGGGCCCCTGGAGCCCCGTCAGGAGAGTAAAGGCTAGGAGCACGAAGCTCTGCCAGCCGATGCAGTTCCAATTAATGTATATCCTGAGGGGTATCCAGGCCCCGGTCAGGAACAGGTTCGATCCGTTGATGGACGCGGGCACACCGAGCGTCTTCAGTAGGACCGCTACGATCCTCACGATGAAGGGGGCAATGGAGCCCTGGATCAGGGCGACGAGCTGGAAGCTCTCCACCACCTTCGTCAGGAACTCGTTGAACGTCGTAACGAAAGGTAGGATGACGAACGTTACAGAGGCGACTATGATTATCCTCTGGAAGACCTTTCCCTGGGCGCGCTGAACTATCTTATCACTCATCCTGCTCTCTCCTCCGCTTCAGGGTCGCTCTCAGGTGACCAGAGACGACGCTCGTGGTTGCGAAGAAGAGCGATACCTGAATCATATTTGTCAGGTTCTCTGGGACGACCATCCCCGGGAGGTCGATGTTCGAATGTCTCTGCGAGCTGTCGTATTCGAGGACGTACGTCAGCTCCCTGTCATCGTAGATGCTGATGCTCAGGCGGAGGGTGTGTCCGCTGTCGAAGACGTGCTCGTCGATATAGCTCCCGGTGAACTGGAACTGCGTCATCTTCTTCTTGAGCCTGATGTCGAAGGTGTCCGAGTTGACCAGGGTCGACCCGCCTGTCTCATCCACGTCGTATAACTTGAAGCGTATCTGGGTGTCGTAATTTTTCAGCTTCTGGGAGGTCGTGAACTTCAGCCAGACAGTGTATATTATCGAGCCCTGCAGGCTGTAGTCGACTCCAAGGGGTCCGTACAGATAGAAGTTCCACATCTCGTAGAACTCCGAGGAGCTGCTGGCCTGGATGGGGTCTTCGTACGCCGATGGATTGAGTTGGGTGAACTCTGGCATAGTCATGATCCGGCTCGTTGAGATCGTGTTGACCGTCACGGGGGAGGTCAGGTGCTCGAAGCTCAGTATCGTCTGATCGACCCCGGTGGCCCTGACCGAAAGGATGGCGACTCCGTTCAGGAAGGTCGCGAGGAGGATGATCACCATCGTCGCTAGGCCCATGGCCTTCTTGCCGTAGATGAAGTCAGGCAGAAGCCCGATTAGGTTTAACCCCTCGAAGGACGTCTTGATCTTCTCGAGCAGGGGCTTCGCGTCGTCCTCCGTCTTGTAGTCGAGGATGAAGTTCTGGGATAGATACCAGAAGGCGCTCAGCCAGATGAACGTCAAGACCGTCGAGAAGTAGTCGTGGAATGTTATAGCTGGCCCGTACCCGCCGTTCAACAGGAGGAGGCACGTGGAGGTAACCCGGACGATGTTCAGGATGACTACGCCCTCGATGCCCAGGACGACGCACTTGATCCTGCTCCCGAGGGTGTACTTTCCCTGGAGGACGGTGACGAGGGCTAACGCCAGGAGTATGAAGCTCTGCCACCCCACGCAGTTCCAGACGATGTCTATCTCGTAGGGCAGACCACCGGTCATCATGAATATGCTGGATCCGCTTATGACCGTCTCTATCTTGAATATCTCATCCAATACGGTCCCGGCCAGGCGGACCATAACCGGAACCGTGTACTTCTCCAGTATCTTGTAGAGCCCTGAACCGAGGGCTAACTGGGTGAGGAGATCGTTGATGGTGGTTATGAGGGGTAGGATCGAAAGCCCCACCAGGGTGAACCAGATGAAGCCCTCGTACCGGCCTCCGAACTTTAGGAGGAACTCCTTCACTCGATTAAGCATCGTCTTTCCTCCTTCGAAGCTTCATTACGATCCCAGGAATCAAGGGGGCTAGTATGAGGAGGGGTAGCAGTGACTCTGGCATCACCATCCCCGGGAAGTCAACTCGGGAGTGTTTCTCCGTGGAGTCGTAGTCGACGTAGAAGGTCCAGGCGTCCTCTCCCTTGAACAGTATCTCCACGATGATGCTGTGCCCCTCCCTGAACTTTATCGACTTGATGACCTCGGCGGGGAGCGTCAGTGCCTCCTCCGGGGATTCGTCGTCGACCTCCACGTCATTGAACTGGTAGGAGAACTTGGAGTCCGTCTCCCCGTCCTCATCCAGGTCAGTGACGAGGACCTTCATGTCGACCTCATGCTCCTCGTCCGAGTACAGGAACAGGTGGAGGTTCAGGCTCCCCTTCATCTGGTAGTCCTCCTCTAGGGGCCCGAACAGGTAGAACTGCCACCCCTTCTGCCAGTCCGTGCCAGAGAGGGTGTAGCCGTCCGTCCGCGTGGTCCCATTGGAGGTGTAGTCCGGATGGGTGAGGATCATCTTCGTGTACTTTCCGTTGATGGTGACGCCTGAGGCGACGTACTCGAGGCTCAGGGCGGTGATTGGGCTATCGTCCACCGGCACCGACATGGCGGCTGCGGTGACCCAGACTATCAGGGTCGACATGAGGAGCAGGAACAGAAGCGCCATCGCTGACGGCCTACGCCTCCTCTGCCTATCTCGCTCCTCCTGCCTCTGAGTCCTGGAGGCCTCCCTTCGCGGAAGTATCCAGCTAAAGAGCCTCCTGACCCTTATCTGGAGGATCCGGTCGGTGACGCTGCCCGTTTTGAGGGTCCTGACCCAGCCTCCCTCGTCCTTCTCAAGGAGGCCCTTCACGGCGGCGTAGGCCTGGAAGGGCGTGAGGACGTAGCTGAGCACTATGAACGAGAATATACCCGAGTAGTCCTCCTTCGCGGTCTGCTCCAGGAAGAGCCCTGACAGACTCATGAGTGGGAGGGCGAAGAGGTTGCTCAGGATGAGGCACCACCCGAAGGTGGCCGTCCAGAAGAAGGGGTGCTCCCCCAGGAGCTCGGCCGCCACCCAGAAGAACGTCCCGACGAGGAAGAAGAAGGACTGGAGGTAGTAGGGGGCGAAGTAGACGAACTCGAGCTTCTCCCGACCGGTCATGTTGTGGGACTTGAGGACGTCCCAGAAGTATTTCTTAACGGCGAAGGTGTGCCCTTCAGCCCAGCGCATCCTCTGGCGGGCGAGGGCCCTGATGGTCGTGGGTATCTCGGCCGGGGCCTGGATGAGGGGGGTGTAGAGGACCTTGTAGCCCGCCAGGTACATCCTGATGGTTAGGTCCCAGTCCTCGGTGATGCTATGGGTCCAGCCCAGGTTCTTAAGTATCTCGGCCCTGATCATGAAGACGCTGCCTGTGATCATCTTCATGGCGCCGAAGAATTCCTGAGCGACCCTCTCTATCATGTAGCCCCCGCTGAACTCGGCCCGTATCCCCTTCGTGATCCAGTTCTCGTTCTTGTTGAGGTGGTGGAGCTGGTAGCCCTGGACGACGCCTACCTTGCGACGCTCGAACCAGTCGTCGACCTTATCAAGGAGCTCCTCGCCGTTCCCGTTCCTGCCGTTTTTACCGTTCTGACCGTTCTCGTAGTACCTGAGTACATCATCGGCGAACCTGTGGCCGTTCCCGTTTGCCGTCTCACTGTGCCCGTTGTTCCCGTTGCCGTCCTGCCCCTCGAAGTACCAGAGGAAACGTCTCAGGATGTCGGGGGGCGGGATGAAGTCGGCGTCGAAGACCACGGCGTACTTGGCCTTGGGGTTCATGTAGTTGGTTGCCTTGCTGAGGGCGCCGCCCTTGAACCCCGACCTGTCGTTCCTGTGGACGAACTTGACGGTGGGCCCGTCGGTGTTGAGGTTCAGCTCCTTCATTATCTCGATGGTCTCGTCCCTGGAGTCGTCCGCTATTATGATCTCATAGTTCTCGTAGTCGATGTCTGAGCAGGCCTTTATCACTCTGCGAGCGACGTTCTTCTCGTTGTAGAAGGGGAGCTGGATCGAGATGAAGGGCTCATCGATCTTCCTACCGTTGTCAAACCCACCGTTGTAGGCAGATCCATTGTTGTTCCTCCCCCTCAGGCTGGCGATGTAGCCTAGAACCCCGTCTTGGATTGACTTTACGCCGTTGGTCCCATTGGAGCCATTTCCGTTGCCGTTGCTGGCTTTGCCGGCGAATAGGGCGATGAGGATCGCGAAGTAGTACTTGCAGGCGAAGAGGAAGAAGAAGATGCCGAAGGCCAGGGCTACGTATGAGAATGTTTGGCCTATGACTACTACAGCCTCTATCTCTTGTCCCTCCTTCGCCTTTTGTGTAGTGGTGTTGCACACCTCTACAATATATCGATTTTACGACATATTCGGACATTACCACCAGAACTAGTTTATAAATCTTTATGCACGAACTAGATCGTTCATAAGTGTTCTTCTGAGCTAGCTTATGGAGGGATGGTAAATAACCGACCTCCTCGTTTCTCCGGGTTTAAAGCGTAATAATCGTGAACTCTCCCTACTGCATACTACAGTATACCTATATATCGCAGACAGAACACATCTTGTGGTCTAAATGAGTGAAGAAGAGCCCGGCCTCGCGGAGCTGCGGACCCGCTTCGTCCGCGGCTTCCTGGATGTAACCATAATGAAAATGCTCCTCGAGGAGCCTCTCTGGGGCTACAAGATGATGGGGGTACTGAGGGACAGGTACGGGGTCAAGGTGGGCCCCCCGGTGATCTACCCCCTGCTGGACTCCATGGAGGCAGATGGGCTCATTCTAGCAGAGGAGGTCTACTCGGGCAAGAGGAAGCGCAAGGTGTACAAGGTCCTACCTAAGGGCGAGACGATGCTGAAGAACATGGACCGGATCCTCAAGGACTTCTAGCCCTGTGAATCAACCGGCCAGTTCGAGCAGCCTGCGGGCGACCTCCCTGAGAGCCCACGTGAAGGGGTGGCTTGGGTTGTCGAGGGAGAAAAGCGAAACCCGTTGGGCTAGGAGGAGGTCGCAGTAGCAGGGGATGATGGCTATGAGGGGTTTTGAGAACTTGCCCCCGACCTCGCTGAGGAGGTTCTTCCTGCTCTCGTCCGAGAAGAACATGTGGGGTCGTGCCTTGTTGACCAGGATGTATGTCCGTTTCTCGAAGGGCTCGTAGAGATCCTCGGCCATCCGCTCCACGCCCTCGATGTCCAGCTGGTCAAGGCTCGAGATGATTATGGAGACGTCCGCGCTGACGACTGCGTTCACCGAGGAGAACTGGACTCCTGGGCTCGTGTCGATGATGACCACGTCGACGCCCATCTTCTTGGCCAGCTCGTCCTTCATCTCCATGACCTTCCTCAGGGCCTTCATCTGCCACTTACGGTCCTTACGGGCGATCTCCCTCATCGCCTCCATGTCCGGGTTTGCGAAGCCCACGAGGAGCTTGCCCTTGGTGCCGTAGTTGGAGGTCAAGTCGACCATCACCGTCTCCAGCCGGGCCTTCCCGTCTAGGTAGTTGTTGATCCAGTCCCTGACGCTGCTCTTCGCCTGGAATATGGTGAGCAGGCTGGGGGCCCTGAAGTCGAAGTCGAGGAGGGCGACGTTGTGCCCCTCGGAGGCGAGTAACGCGCTGATGTTGCTTGCGACCAGGCTCTTCCCCGTGCCTCCGCGACTCGAATGGATTGAGAACATCTTCACCATCATACATCACCTACGATATTACCGAGAAGAGAACCCTCCTCCCATCCCTCTCCTTCTTGAGGTACCCCATCCTTACGAGTTGGTTGAGGTAACCGCTCTCCACGGCCCTCGCCCTCTCAGTCCTCTCCGAGATCTCGTCGGCCGTAGCCCTCCCCAGGCTGCCGGTCACGGTGGCGGTCTTCCTCAGGTGGTCGGGGAGTGAGAGGAGGGTCATTACGTCTAGGGGCTCAAACCGGACCTCGTCCACGGGCGGGACCACCTCCCTCAGCTTCACCCAGATGTCCTTCACCTCGGTCGTCTCGACCACCCCGATCCTGTATTGCTCAGCGAGCTTGTGGGCGTCGTCCGTGAGTTCCGGGAACGCCACGATGACTGACTTCAGGGGGTTCGTGTCGAATACCTTGGCGAAGAGGGACTTCACGTCGTCCTCGCTTATTGGGTCGACGGAGACGACGGCGTCCATGACCAGGGTCCCCTCATCCTCACCGCCGCTGTAGGCGACGATGTCGAACTGGTGCCGGACCTCAGACTCACCTATCAGGAAACCTGGGCTCTCCGTCCTGTATCCCCGCTCATGGAGGAAGTCCCTGAGGGGCTTGATGACCAGCCAGTCCGAGACGTCGGCGATGCTCTTCTCACTGAAGCTGTAGCAGGGGACCAGGTGGGCCTTGAGCTCATGCTCCCCGAAGGTGGCCTTGCAGCTCTTGCACCGCCAGCCGGAGTCGCCTAGGAGGGGGAGCTCGTCTGTCTCCGATGAGCCGCTGTTTCCCCCCTTGGGAGCGACGTGCTCCACGTTGCATGAGCCGCAGTTCCCGCAGCTGATGAGGACTCCGCAGGTCTCCGTCTCCAGGAACCCGTGAGCCTGGAGGTTGTCGAGGAACCCCTGAGCCTCCTCCGGGCTGTCCAGGAGGGGTTCCACGGAGGTGTACCTGTAGCCGGCTTCACGGTCCAGGGTGGGTGAGAGGACCTTTATCTCCCCGCTCAGGAACTTACCGAGGAGGAGCTGGACCCTACGATCCATGGTAAGATCAGCAGAATCAGGTCGCTTTTTATAGCTCAAGCTTGCAGGGCCCCCCCTTCGGGATTTAGATCAACCATCGTCCGCCCTATTTCTTATATCTATCCCTCTACGAAGGAACAGCGGAAGGGCCAGTTGAAGGAACATGGGTTACCCTAAGATCCGGGTGAACGAGGGGGCCGCCTCCCTCCTAGTGCCGGAACTCGACGAGTCCACTGCGGGGCACATCGACAGAGCCCGCTCCCTGGCCCCCGTCTTCTACAATTCCAGGATGAGGCTGAACAGGGACTCGGCCGTACTCGCCCTCGGTGTCCACCAGGGGAGGCTGGGGAGGGGCGTCTCCGCCTGCGAGCCCATGTGCGGCACCGGGATAAGGGGTGTCAGGCTGGCCCTGGAGGTGGAAGGCGTCGAAGAGGTGGTGCTCAGCGATATGAACCTCAGGGCTGTGCAGCTGGCGACCGAGAACGTATCCCTCAACGGCGTCTCGGACAGGGTAGCCGTCAGGCTCATGGAGGCGAACCTCCTCCTCTCCCTCCACGCCAGGCCCCTCAGCAGGTTCGACTACATCGACATTGACCCCTACGGCACGCCGGCCCCCTACCTAGACACGGCGGTGAGGGCCTGTAAGCGAGGCGGCCTGATAGGGCTGACAGCCACGGACATGGCCCCCCTCTGCGGCGTGAACCCCAGGGCATGCCTGAGGAAGTACGGGGGGCGCTCCCTGAGGACAGAGTACTGCCACGAGCTGGCCATTCGGCTCGTCGCGGGGGCCCTGGCAGTGACCGCCGCCAGGCATCAGGTAGCCTCTACGCCCGTCTTCAGCTACGCCGCCGATCACTACGTCAGGGTCTACGCTCATATGGAGAGGGGCAAGAAGAAGGCCGACGGGAGCCTGAGGAAGATGGGCTACGTCCTGCATTGCTTCGGCTGCGGACACAGGAGGACTATCTCTCTGTTCGTCTTGACCGAGATCGGATGCGAGGTCTGCTGTTCAGAGATGAAGGCGGCTGGCCCCATGTGGGTGGGGGAGCTCGCGGAGGCCTCGTTCTGCGATGACATGCTCAGCCTCTCCGAGAGGTCCTATGCGGGTTCGAATCGGAGGCTCACGTCGATCATCGCCAGAGTGAGGGACGAGGTTGGTCTGCCCGTCGGCTTCTTCAACGTGGACAGGGCCTGTTCCGAGGTGGGGATAGCCTCCATTGACCTCGCCGAGGCGCTGAACGCCTTAAGGGTGAAAGGGTTTAGAGCCACCGAGTCCCATATAGACAACAGGGGGATAAAGACGGACGCCTCAG
The DNA here is from genome assembly GCA_016783455.1 of Candidatus Bathyarchaeota archaeon. Classification (GTDB taxonomy): domain Archaea; phylum Thermoproteota; class Bathyarchaeia; order TCS64; family TCS64; genus BS750m-G28. The sequence goes on along the minus strand of JADHWN010000021.1, from coordinate 19,994 downwards.
CCTCAGACGTAGCGGCCGCGTTCAGGGACCTGAAGGAGAGGGAAGGTGCTTAAATGTCTCGAAGGTGGCGGACTGAGCGGAAGAGCGACCACTATCATAAGATGGCGAAAGAGGAGGGATACCGTTCCAGGGCGGCCTACAAGCTCAAGCAGCTGGACGACAGGTTCCACCTCTTCAAAGGCGCCCGATACGTACTGGACATAGGCGCCGCCCCCGGGGGCTGGCTCCAGGTCGCGAGTGAGGCGGTGGGGGAGGACGGCCTCGTTGTCGGCGTGGACCAGAACCCGATTGAGAACCTGGAGCTCGACAACGTGGAGACCATCGTTGGCGACATCCTCGACGAGGAGACCTTGGATGAGATCAGGGAACTGCTGCCTGGCTCGGTCGACGTGGTCCTCTCCGACCTGTCTCCCAACATCTCCGGGGCCTGGGAGGTGGACCAGTTCCTCCAGATCGACCTGGCTAGGATGGCGCTGAAGGTCTCGCAGGACCTCCTGAGACGCGACGGCTGGTTCGTGGTGAAGGTCTTCATGGGTCCCGAGTACGAAGCCTACCTTAAGGACGTGAAGTCTGCGTACAGGAAGGTGAACGTCGTGAAGCCCCTGGCCAGCAGGAAGGGGAGCGCCGAGGTGTACTTGGTCGCTCGACACCTGGGACGGGGGCGCAGGCCTAGATAGCCAGCTCTTTCAGCACTCTGGCGACGACGGCGTTGGATTGTATGGTGGGTACGCCTGTCCTCTCTGCTATGTACTTTTTCAGGTCAGAGCTGAAGCCAAAGCAGTTGAGGAGTATGAGATCTAGGTTCTGTGCTGATAGGCGCTCAGCTAGAGCCTCAAGCTCCTCGCTCCCCTCGTAGGGGGAGGTGGCATCCGCGTAGGTCTCGACGTCGGTGCTTCCGAAGTTTGACTGTGCCCCGGGCATCTGCTCCTCGGTGGGGTAGACGACCCCCAGCCTTCCCTTCTTCAGGGAGCCATTGAGGACCCCCTTGAGGATCTCCTGGGGAGTGACCACGAGGCCCTTTGACTCATACTGAGGGAAGGCCCCAGTGCACATGATGACCGTCAGCCTGACGCTCTTCTCCTCCAGCTCAGTTATCTTCTCCTGGACGCGGGGGATGACGAACCTCTTCGTTATCTTCACCTCGGTTCCGTCCCTCATCCGGGAGACGAGGACGTAATCGTCGGGTAGGATCTCGATGCCTTTGACGTCCTCCAGGCTCAGGCCGTCCAGGGCTCCAGCTTCAACGATCTCGTATTCATCGCCAAGGATCTCGATTAACGCGGGCAGAAGATCAACCCTTGGGGTCTGCCCTATGGTGAGCATCCCTATCTTGGTCATCGTTACCATAATGGCGGTCTATTCTAAAATAGTATGCGTCGGGATCAGATGAAACGCCTCTTCAGAGCCTCCCTCTCGGCCTCGACGATCTTCCCGAAGAACTCGTCCGACTCCCCGACGGTCTCGGCGAGGATGTCCCAGGCCTCGGTGAAGTCAACCCTCCGGGCCGTGGCGACTATGGCCCCCCTCCTCCCGTACATGGAGACTAGCTTCGCGGTGTCCTTGCCCCGTTCCCACCAGCGCTCCCCCTCCCTCCGGACCCCCAGCCTCTCCCTTGAGAGCTCATTGCTGACCTCGTCTATGGGTCTGTCGTAGACACCGAGCTCTGTGGACCCGCATATCGGGCAGACTATCTTCTCTGGGAGTTCCTTGACCCGGCGGGTCTCCACGTGGTCCAATCGCCCCAGGCAGGCTAAGGTCCGCGTCTCGTTGAGGAGCCGGGCGCGCGCCGACTCGATGATTATCCGGGTCATCTTCTCGGCTGGGACGATGTCGGTCTTCATGCTGGTGCCCTCTATGGCGAGCTTGGCCAGGGGGCTCACCTCGTCCCCCGTCCTGAGCCGGACGACCTCTATCTCCCCCTTCGCGATCTTGTTGAGGATCTCGATTGTTCCCTCGATGTCGAGGTCCTGCCTCAGGGTGTCCTTCATCGCCTCCTCGTAGATGCATGTCCCCTCGAAGCTCTTCATCAGCCTCCCCAGGGTGATGTTGCTGAAGTTTGCGAACTTGCTGAGGGCCCCGGATTTACGGGCGACATTAATGATGCGCCTCTTGAAGAGCCCCGTCTTAGTCACGGCGTCGCGCATGAGGGCCTCCAGGTCTGACTCGGTGAGCTTCTTCAGGAGGGCTTCCACGTAGGCTGAGTCCACCTCACCGACGGTCTGAGCGACCACGTTGTAGGTGTCCTGCTGGACCCCCACGGGGTAGCCTGTCTCCTCCGAGATGACGTGACCTATCACCCTAGCCAGGGTCCTGTTCACCAGGGTGCCTAGGCTGGCGTGGATGATCACGTTCTCATCCCAGTCCTCGACGACTATCCTCTTATCCGTGGGCACGGCATAGCCCAGCTCGACGTGCTCCACGATCTCGGATACAGCCCTCTTGATCGTCGCCTCTCTAGCCGGATAGATCTCAGCGAGCTCCGAGATGACCTCGCTCTGCGGACGCCCCTCGGTGACACACTCCTCCACCATGGCCTTGATCCTCCCCACCTCCAAGGCGACATCGATGGGGACGGGTATCTCCTCGCCTACCCAGCTGGGGATGGCGCCCGTGGGGTCGTTCTCCGCCCTGACGTAGATCTTGTCGTTGTGGATGTTCAGTATCTTCCAGGGGCTGCCTCTGATGACGAACTTGACCCCGGGCTTAGCGTACTCGGCGACGAATGCCTCCTGGAGGATGCCCACAGGCGACTCGTCTGTGACGTCTATGACGAGGTATGTCTTCTCGTCGGGGATCATGGAGAGGTTGTCGAAGAAGTAGCGGTAGAGGGTCTTCCTGTTCCCCCTGGGCCTGATGATGACCTCGTCCTCCTCGGAGACCCAGGCCATGCGGGGGAACCTGTTGTGCATGTACTTGGCGACGAACTTGATGTCGTCCTCGGTGAGGTTCTCGAAGGGGTAGGCCCTGCTGAACAGGGTCTGGGCCTGAAGGAAGTAGATGCGGGGCCTTGACATGAACTCAGCGACGATCTGGTTGACGAGGACGTCGTAGGGCTGGGAGGGCACGACCAGGGGCTCCATGATCTCCTCAAGGGCACGACGGCAGATCACCATGGACTCCAACGCGTCGTCACTGTTCAACGCGATAATGATGCCCTTCGCCGTCTCACCGATGCTGTGGCCGCTCCTCCCCACCCTCTGCAGGAGCCTGGTCACCTGCCGCGGGGAGTTGTACTGGATCACTAGGTCGATCGCCCCGATGTCAATTCCCAGCTCCAGGGAAGAGGTGCAAACGATGGTCCTCAGGTCCCCCGACCTGAGCCCCCTCTCCGCGGCTATACGACTAGTCTTGGCCAGGGAGCCGTGGTGAATGCTCAAAGGGAAGTCGAGGTCCCAGACCTTGAACCTGCTCGCCAGCATCTCGGAGGTGGACCGCGTGTTCGTGAAGATGAGGGTGGTCTCGTGCTCCTCGATGAGGTTCCTCATCACCTCGAGGCGCGAGGCCACCTCCGGGTGGGTGAAGAGCTTGGTGGCCAGCTCGTAGTCATCGGGCCCAGGCTCAGGGTAGATGATGTCTAACGTGGTGTTCCTGGTGGTCGAGACCTGGACGATGTCCACCTCTCGCCCGCTCCCAACGAGGAACTGGGCCACCTTCTCGGGGCTGCCTATGGTTGCGCTTAGCCCGATGAGCTGGGGGGGCTCATCAGACAGCTCCTTCACCCGCTCCAAGGCGATGCTGAGCTGGCTCCCCCTCTTGTTGTCAGCCAGCTCGTGGATCTCGTCGATGATCACCCATCGGAGGGGCTTGAGGAACCTCCTGAGCACCCGTCCCGAGAGGATCGCCTGAAGCGTCTCCGGGGTGGTGATGAGCATGTCCGGGGGCGCCTGCCTCTGCCTGTTCCTCTCCCGGGTCGTGGTGTCCCCGTGGCGTACCGCCAGCTTGATGTCGAGGCTGCTGCACCAGTAGGTCATCCTGTCCAGGATGTCCCTGTTCAGGGCCCTCAGGGGGGTGATGTAGATGATGCTCACCCCCGGCTTCCTCTCGCTCATGAGGAACTTGTGGAATACGGGAAGCATCGCCGCCTCGGTCTTCCCCGTCGCCGTCGGGGAGATGAGGAGGACGTTCTTCCCCTCCAGGATGTAGGGCATAAGCTGCCTCTGGGGCTCCGTGGGCTGAGTGAACCCTCTCCCCTCTAGGAGCCTCCTGACCGGACGGCAGAGGTTTGAGAAAACGTTCTCCTCGGTCAACTTAACCCAGCTGGAAATAACGGGTCCCCGCCCCATAAAAACAATGTCCACCCCTCTGTGGGGGGTGGAGGAAGGTGGGCGGGACTAGGAGGTCCTCTTGTAGTAGCCGGGCCTCGGCGAGTAGATTGTCCCGTCCCTCATGAGGACCCCGATGAGCCTCGCCGCCTCGGACCTGGAGACGCCGTGGTCCTCCAGCATGGCGGTGAATAGGTCCTCGTCCTGGACGGTCCCGGAGACCCTCTCCATCTCCCCGATGACCCCGAGTACCTTCTGGAGCTGCATCTGGAGGCTCCTGGGCTTACCCGTGTAGAGGATGTCGATGTCTATCTCTCCGGTGGATATGTCGATGCCTACCTGCTCAAGGCTCCTTGAATACAGTGCGATGACGGCCTCAGCGTCCTCCTTTGTCACCTCTTCACGTAGGTGGACACGGGCCCTCGCCTCGGAGAGCCTCACAAGGGACTCCAGCTGCCTGGCGGTGATGCTGATGGCTGAAGCCTCGCCTCCCTCGATGGAGGCGGTCCGCATCTTGACGTAGAAGTCCCTGAAGCTCTCGAAGACCTCGTCGGTCATCAACGGGTCGATGGTTTTAGCGTAGCTGGCGTACTTCCTGAAGAACTCGGTGCTGAAGGGAGCCGTCACAGGGGTCCCAGCCGCCCTGTGGAGGTTCAGTATGTGCTCCGCCATCTTGAGGTCCTTCTCGGGTTCGGGGAGGTCTCTGAGGACGAAGATGAGGTCGAAGCGGCTCAGGATGGTGACGGGGAGGTTCATGTTCTGGGCGATGGTCTGGTACGGGTTATACCGCCCGAGGGTCGGGTTCGCCGCGGCTAGGATGCTCGTCCTGGCGTTGAGGGTTGCAACGATGCCTCCCTTGGCGATGGAGACGACCTGCTGCTCCATAGCGGGGTGGATAGCTCCCCGGTCCTCGTCCCTCATCTTGTCCATCTCGTCGATGCAGCAGATGCCCTTATCGGCCAGAACGAGGGCACCGGCCTCGAGGACGAAGTTCCCAGTGCCACCCTCCTTGACGACAGCGGCGGTGAGCCCAGCGGCGGTGGAGCCCCTACCTGTGGTGAGGAGCCCCCGCGGGGCGGTCTTGGCGGCGTACCCGAGAAGCTGGCTCTTCCCGGTCCCCGGGTCACCGACAAGGAGGACGTTGATGTCCCCCCTTATCCTGACGTCTGGGAGTTCCTTGCTGACCCCGCTGAAGAGGAGGTACATCACCGCCTCCTTGATCGTGTCGAGGCCGTAGAGGGAGGGCGCGATGGACTGGAGCATGCGGCGGAAGACCCAGGGGTCCTTTGCGACCTCCCGTATCTCCTCGATATCCTCCTCGGTGATCTCCAGAAGCTCGGCCTCCCGGCCGCTCACGCCGACGCTGTTGGCCTCGAGGGCGAGGTCGAAGACCCTGAGGGTGCCCCCCCGCCCCTGCTTCCTCAGGAGCCCCAGGGTCCCCGTGAGGCTTATCCTGTCGCCGGGCCGGGCTACGTCGACGACATCGTCCTTGAGCTCCACGTTCACCGACCTGGGGAGCTGCCCCGCCGGGAGCTCCTCCGGGCGCTCCTGGATGGAGATCCTCTGGGAGTCGATGAAGACCGACTCCTTGGGGACGAGCTCGAAGCCCCGGCGGCTGTTGCAGGAGGGACACTGGACAGGCGTCTTCAAGAACTGGTCCGTCTGCTCCATGAGGATCATCTCCCCGCAGGAGGTGCACCTGTACGCGGCATTGGTGATGAAGGGTTGGACGGCAGAGGCCCTGACGATGATGCCTGTAACCAGTACGAGCCGGCCGATGTGCTCCGCGCCGATCCTTCGGAGGGGCGTCTCAAAGGGGAGCCCCCTGAACCTTACGTGGATCCTGCGGATCTGGTCGGCGTACATAGGGTCTCGCATGCGGAGCTTGGAGAACGCGGCGATGTCGAAGTGAGGGAGGTGGTCCAACGGGTTGTCGAGGACCACCCTGGCGAGGTCCTCGTCGAAGGCGTAGAGGTCGGTGAAGTCGATGACGAGGGACTTGAGCCCCCTCACCGCCATCTCGGAGAGGGCCTGCTCGTACTTGACCTCCTCCCTCTCGTCCCTGTACTCCTCGATGAATCGAGTGAAAGCCTCTTCAGATTGGATTAGACTCGCCATCGAAGTAACCAGCCAGGGCTAATGCTCTCTAGAAGCTCATGAACATTCATTACATTACGCACTTTGCTCTCGGAGACTCCCCCTCGGAAAGATAAGACTTGTCGATATCCTGGGAGCGGAGAGGTCACTGAATGTAAGAATTTGTCACATTAAGATAGGACAAAAAGAGGTTCTTCGAGTAACACTAGATTTCAATGAAAAGCCCTTGATGTTATATCACCAAAAGCCAATATCTCCAATCTTGATTCTAATTGTTAAATTAACACGTTTATTAGATGACGTCATGCACATTCATTTAACGATATTTTCATCAGGTAAGAATGGTGAAATCAAACGTAAATCAAGAAAAAACTTGAATTCGTTATTCTTCTGGAAATACAATCTTTCTAAGAAGTTTAAGTTATAAAAATACATGAATCACAATCGATCAAATGTTTGATCCTCTAATCTCCGCTCAGTTCCCTCATCTCGTTTCTCCAGCGCTCAATGACTTTGTGCAGTTCATCGTAGAGGGCAGTCTCCTCAGGCTGAAGGCCCTTGAAGTTAGACTTCGCCTCCGCGGAAGCCAGCCTCATGATCTTGGCGATCCTGCTCTCAACGATGTCCCTGTACCGCCCCTTCATCCTCCCGCTGGCCTGGCTTGTCTCATCCCCCGCCGACTTCTCGGCCTGCCTGAACGTGACGTATGCCCGGGAGTAGAAGTCCTCAGGGAGGGGAGTCGGCTGACCCAGCGGCTGGATCCGCTCGCGATAATGGGTCTGCGTCCACTCACCGTCGCTGACGCCCCCGTCGGAGAGGCGCGCAAGCCCTGCCTCGATGAGTTCCCATGCCACCCAGAGGTTGACCGTGAGCTCCATCCCCTCGTCGGCCTCCTTTACATCTAAGCCTGGGGTCTTGATCTCGGGGATCTTCCTCGTCGCGACGATGCGGACGGGCATGTTCTCGAACTCGAAGTACAGGGCCTCCATGAACGACGATGTCATCCGTTATCAACAAAATATATGGTCTCAGGACGCTTATAATATGGATTTTGTCTCAGAAAGATGTGTCAAAAAACCCTTGTGGATGCATCAGACAACATTTTATATCCGTCCCTTTCGATTCTTGGTGCAGAACCGGCAGATGTTGAACCCAATCAGAGGCTTAGAGAGGCTTGAGGGCGAGGTCATAAAGCTCCGCGACGATTCCGAGGTCAGGTCGACCGTGGAAGGCCGCGTGGCCGAGTTCCTCAATGTCAACGGCAAGGACTCCCATGCCTGGTTCGAAGAGCTTGTCTACTGCCTCCTCACAGCCTACTCCAGCGCCCGACTGGGACAGCTCTGCGTCGAAGCCCTATGCGACAGCGGCACGCTCCTTGAGGGCCCTCTCGAGGACGTCGTTGAGACACTAAGGGTTCAAGGGCACAGGTTCTACAATAAGAGGGCGGAGTACATCGTCGAGGCCAGGAGGCTCGCTCCGACTCTTAAGGCCACCATCCAAGGCTTCGGTGAGACCGGTGAAGCACGGGCCTGGCTTATCGAGAACGTTAAGGGGCTGGGCTGGAAGGAGGCGAGCCATTTCCTGAGGAACGTAGGCTACTTCGACGTCGCCATCATAGACAGGCACATCCTCTCCAACCTCAGGGAGCACGGCGTGATCCCGGACGACAAGAAGGGGCTCACCAAGAGGCGGTACCTTGAGTACGAGGGGATCCTGCAGAAAATGGCTGATGACCTTAACTTGAGCCTGGGGGAGATGGACCTCTACCTCTGGTACAGGAAGACCGGAGAGGTCCTCAAGTAGCCCCAGGACTCCAAGCTATTATCTACATCCAGCTAGAAACTAGATTGGAGAAGGAGTCATGAGGGTCAAAGTGGGAGGCGAGCAGAGGGACGTCCGGACGCTCTGGAGGGAAAAGAGCACGATCAGGCTCATCGACCAGAGGATCCTCCCCCACACGTTCGAGATAACCTCCCTGAAGGATCACAGGGAGACCGCAGCAGCCATCAGGGACATGGTGATGAGGGGGGCAGGCGCCATCGGCGTGGCGGCGGGATACGGGATGGCCCAAGCCGCTCTCGAAGCAAAGGATCTATCCCTCAACGAGTTTGAGGCGTACTTTGACGCCGCCGCAGAACGCCTCAGGAAGACGAGGCCTACGGCTGCCAACCTGTTCCACGCCATTGAGAGGTGTCTGGATGCAGCAAAAGGGGTCTCTGTTAGTGATCGGGTTGAAGCCGTCGTTGCCGAGGCAGATGCGATAGCGGAGGAGGACCTAGCGGCCTCGAAGAGGATGGGGGAATACGGTAACTCCCTCATAGAGGACGGCGCCTGTATCCTGACGCACTGCAATGCCGGGGCCCTCGCCTTCATCGACTACGGGACGGCCCTGAGCCCCATAAGGTCCGCCCACAAGCAGGGGAAGAGAGTCCATGTCTATGTTGACGAGACGAGACCCCGTTGCCAGGGGGCGAGGCTCACCGCCTGGGAGATGGAACAGGAGGGCATACCCTACTCCCTCATCGTCGACAACGCTGCAGGGTACTTCATGAGGAAGGGGGAGGTGGATCTGGTGATCGTGGGAGCCGACCGAGTGGCTGCGAACGGGGATGTTGCCAACAAGATCGGTACATATGAGAAGGCAGTGGTTGCGAAGGAGAACGGAATACCGTTCTACGTGGCCGCTCCGAGGATGACATTCGATCTAAAATGTGAGAAGGGTGACGACGTCGAGATCGAGGAACGAGATCACGACGAGGTGCGGAAGATGTGGGGCGTGGATGAAAAGGGGAACGCCATGCGGATCCTCATCTCAGAGGAGAAGGCGAATGTGAGGAACCCAGCCTTTGACGTGACTCCCTCCAAGTATGTCACGGCCTTCATAACCGAGGAGGGAATACTGGAACCCCCGTTCAAAGAGAGCATCAGAAAGGCCTTTGCGTAGGTGAAAATGGAAGAGCTTTAAAACCCCAGACGTTCAGAAAGTGAGATCAGATGCCCGTCACCGTCCTCTTCAACCCCATCAACAGGCAGGTTGAGGCCCAACGAGGGGAGAACCTTCTAGACGTAATGCGGGATGCGGGCATCAGGGTCGAGAGCCTCTGCGGCGGGAAGGGGAATTGCGGGAAGTGCAAGGTCATCCTCGAGAGCGGAGACATCCAGAAGGTCTCAAGGACACCAGATAAGTTCCTCTCCCAGGCAGAGCTTGACCAGGGATACTACCTCGCCTGCATGGTCAGGGTCCAAGGCGACTGCACGTTCACCATCCCAACGGAGAGCAGGATCGACAGCCCGAAGATACTCCTCACCGCCGAAGTCGACCTGGCTGAGCTCGATCCGAGCACTACTAGGTACCTGCTTGAGACCTCGCCCTTCGTTGACAGCCCCCTCCTAGTATCCCACCGGAGGGTTACCCTCAAAGGCTACAGGGGGCTACAGCCCAGAGTAGACGACGATGTCTACAGCAAGGTTCAGATGTTGGGAGAGCAGGAGCCTCTCACCGCCACGGTCACACGGACGAACGAGTTCCCTGAGATCATCGATGTCGGCCCGGGAGACTTAACCCTCTCAAACTACGGCTTGGCGATAGACATCGGCACGACAACCATCGTCGGCTTCCTAGTCAACTTATCCTCTGGAGAGATATTAGGCCGAGCCTCCGAGATGAACCGACAGATAACCTATGGCGAGGAGCTCGTGACGCGGATATCCTTCGCCCGAAAACCCGAGGGGCTGAAGATGCTCCAGAAGAGCGTCATAGAGGCCATCAACGACGTGATCCGGAAACTAACCTCGGAAGCGGATGTGAACCCTGAAGACATATCCGATATCTGCGCGGGGGGCAACACCGTCATGAACCACATGTTCACGGGGCTGGATCCTGCGTACCTTGAGCTGGCCAACGTCAAGGTCTCACGCGACCCAATAATCCGGAAGGCCAAGGACCTAGGACTACACACAAATCCGGAGGCATACGCATACTGCGTCCCCAATGTAAGCCGATTCCTAGGGGGGGACGCCGTGGGAGACGTCCTTGTCTCGAAGATGCACAGATCCGACGAGATCAGCCTCATGGTGGACCTCGGAACAAACGGTGAGGTCGTCTTCGGCAACAGCGACTGGCTCTTCTCAAGCTCATGCGCCTCAGGGCCCGCCTTCGAGGGTGAAGGCGTCCGACACGGCATGAGAGGCGCCCAAGGCGGGATAGATCACGTCAAGATCGACCCTGATACATGCAAGGCAGAGGTCTCGGTGATAGAGAGCACGCGGCCCAAGGGGATCTGCGGCTCAGGGTTGATAGATCTAGCCGCCGAGATGTTCAATGTTGGCATCATCGACTTCGTGGGGAAATTGGTGCCCAGGCGTTCACCGATGATACGGGAGGGAAAGTGGGGGCTGGAATACCTCGTGGTTCCAGCCGACGAGACGGCGATAGGGCAGGACATAGTCATAACACAGACCGACTTGGACTACGTCATCGACTCCAAGGCCGCGGCATGTGGGGCCATAACCGTCCTCATGCACAAGCTGAAGATCGGGATAGAGGACGTCAGGCACCTCTACCTGGCGGGAGCGTTTGGCACATACACCGATCTCGATAATGCAATGAAGCTCGGGATATTCCCGGAGTTCCCCAACGTGGAGATACATCCAATCGGCAACGGCTCCCTGGCGGGGGCCTATTCAACGCTGATGTCCATGGAGAAGAGGAAGGAGGCGAACGAGATCGCCGAGAAGATGGTCTACGTAGACCTCCTCGTAGACGTTGAGTTCATAGAAGAGTACTCGAAGGCCCTCTACATACCCGGGGCTAAGGAGTACTTCCCGAGCCACGATTGACACTCATCGGACGTAGAAACCGGTCCCGGTCTCCTGGGAAACCTGACCCAGCTGCGCCAGCTCCTTCAGGGACTCGATCATGAGGGGCTGAATCCTCGCAACATCCGTCAGCGAGAGGATACCAAGCAGATCCGCCTCAGCGTTGTCGCCGCTCATCACGGGAAGCTTCTTGATCTTCTTCATCACCATCGTCTGAACCGCGTCCTCAAGCGGGGTGGTCGGCTGAACAACGATGACGGGGCACGTCATGATCTCCCGGACATAGACCTTCTCGGCGTCGCGACCCTTGGCGACGACCCGGGTCATGATGTCCTTCTCCGTGAGGATGCCCTTCATCTTCCCCTCATCAAAAACGATGACGCTGCTTATTCCGTAGAGGCTCATTACCCGCGCGGCGTACTTCACTGAGAAATTCGCCTCAATGGTAACGACATCTCTAGCCATGATATCCTCGACTACAAGCGACAAACCTATCCACCGAATCCTAGAGAAACGGTGCTAGAGCTTATGAAAGGCTTTATGGTAAACAAACCTAGATGAGTGGGACGTAACATCGATACACCAACCCATTAAAAGAATCGCGATTTAACCGAAGCCACACTGCGAAAACCGCACCCACCCGGGTAAGGAGAGGGGGGGGTCATGCACACACACCTGAAAAACACGCCGACCAACGAAAGGAGCGCTGGAAACCCTCGAACACGATCCCGATCATGTCAAAAGCACCGTACATACCCACCAAAATTCATTACACCCTCTTAAGGAAAAAATGCGAGGAACGGAACTGGAAGCCGAGGACCGCAACACCCATCGAGACAGCTGGGCAGGTTCACATAACCAATTAAGCTTATATCTCAGACCATCTATCCATTCATGGTCTCCCAAAAAGAGACCCCCGCCCGCCCTAGCTCAATGGCAGAGCATCCGGCTGTAGTCACCGCCCCGCGGGGCGATGGCATTCAGGCCATGAGCAGACACCGGAGGGTTCCCGGTTCAACTCCGGGGGGCGGGACCATTCTCTAACCCAACTACAGCCAGCGCTTATCCCGCTCAGGACCTGGGTAAGGCCCCTCTTTAATCTCAACCAACCTGGTCCTCTCAAGGAAAACAGTGGAATGCCCCTCGAAGAGGAGGATAGTATCCCCATGACCAAGGACCACCCTCCCGGTGAGTACCCCCGCTCCGGTATGCACGCCGACGTCCACGCGCCCATCCAGGACGTGGAGCATCTCATGCCTGTATCTCCCCTCCTGATCCACTGCAACCGACGGGATATGGATATGGGCGGGGCTACCCTCCCCCTCCTCTTTAACCATCACAGACATCTGAAGAGGCAGCGACTCATCGGTGAGGGGAACCGTCCCCCTCTCATCGAAGCTAGCCCTGACGACGATGGCAAGAAGTCTCCCGTCTCCCTCGACGTACTCAACAGCCTTCAACTTCAAAGCACCTCCCAAGACCCCGATATATCACCTATAATAATGAATATTTTTTAAACCCCATGCCCTCCATAACGAGAGGAACACCCAATGGAGACCTACATGGACCACGCCGCAGCGCGCCCCGTCGACCTACGGGTGCTGGAGGCCATGAAGCCCCACTTCAGCGAGAGCTACGGAAACCCCGCCTCATTCTACTCAAAGGGGTTCGAGGCACTCAAGGCCCTGAACGAGGCCCGACGACAGGTCGCCTCCCTAATCGGAGCCCAGGACTCGGAGATCGTATTCACATCGGGGGCTACCGAGTCCAACAACCTGGCCGTAATCGGGGCCGCCCAGAGATACCGTAAACGCGGTACGAGAGTGGTGATCTCGGAGATAGAGCACATCTCGGTCATCAATATCAGCAAGGAGCTTACCCGACAGGGATACGAGGTCAAGAACGCCCCCGTCGACAGCGAAGGAATCGTCGACCTGGAACAGCTGAGAGAACTCGTAAACGACGACACGGTGCTCGTATCAATAATGGCTGCAAACGGTGAGATCGGCACAGTCCAACCCATAGAGCAGGCCGCGAAGATAGCCCACGACCACGGTGCACTATTCCACACGGACGCGACGGCGGCAGTGGGACAGATACCCCTCGATGTCTCGATGGGCTTCGACTTCATGACCCTCTCATCCAACGACATCTACGGTCCCAAAGGAGTGGGAGCGGTCTATGTCAAGAAGGGGCTGAGGCTCAAGCCCCACATGATCGGAGGCGGACAGGAGGGAGGCCTCCGCTCTGGCTCAGAGAACATCCCGGGAATAGTCGGCATGGGTAAAGCCGCTGAGCTGATCGGAGACGAGATGGGTGAGGAAGCGAAGCGGTTAGCAGTCCTTAGGGACAAGCTGATAGAGGGAGTCCTGAAGGCCATACCAGAGTCATACCTGAACGGCCACCCCACGGAGAGGCTCCCCAACAACGCCAATATCAGGTTCAGCTACATAGAGGGAGAGGCCATCCTCCTAAGCCTCAGCGACCTGGGAATAAGCGTGTCCTCGGGCTCCGCGTGCGTGGCCAAGACACTTGAGCCGTCCCACGTGCTGAGGGCGTTGGGCCTGAAGCACGAGGAGGCCCACGGCTCCCTGGTCTTCACGTTAGGAAAGAGTAATAGGGAGGAAAACGTGGAATACGTGATACAGAGCCTACCCGGCGTGGTCAAGAGGCTGCGGGCGATGTCGCCCCTCACGCCGAAGGAGCTGATGTGATGTACTCTGAGAAGGTGCTGGATCACTTCAAGAACCCCCGCAACGTGGGGGAGATCGAGGACGCAGACGGCGTCGGAACCGTGGGCAACCCCGTATGTGGCGACATGATGTCCATCTACATCAAGGTGAAGGACGACCGCATCGACGACGTCAAGTTCAAGACATTTGGATGCGGGGCCGCGATCGCCACCACGAGCATGACCACGGAACTCGCTAAGGGGAAGACCCTGGATGAGGCGATGAAGATTACCCGGCAGGACGTGGCTGATGAACTCGGCGGGCTCCCCCCCGTGAAGATGCACTGCTCCAACCTGGCGGCGGACGCCCTCCACGAAGCCGTCAAGGACTACCGGAAGAAGAAGGGAGAAGCCTGAAAATGACTAAGGAAATCGTGCAATGTCCCATGTGCAAGAAGCAGCAGGATGCAGGTGACTGCATCTTCGCCATTGTGAAAAAGGTAGAGGGAGACAAGACGACCGTCTACTGCTGCGAGACTCAGGCAAAAAAGGTTAAAAATGAGTAGACCGAACTAGGATACAATTAAAGAAAGGGGTGCTTATGGACAGAAAGAAGCTGGCTACAGTAATCTCTGCAGCCCTCAATGCGCCCCTTATAGCCATACTCACGTTCATACCCCTGATACTCTCTCAGCAACCCCCAAATGCAACCACTCTGATACTTATAACCACGATATTCGGTGCCATTCTGCCCCTCTCGTCGACGTACTACCTCGTCAGAAGAGGCATAATCCCCGACATCTACGCCTCCGTCAGGGAGACCCGGACCGAGCCCTTCCTCTGGGCCATGGCATCATACCTCTTAGGAGTGACCGTCCTACTCTACCTCAACGCGCCACTCGCGGTGACCGCCCTCATGGCTTGCTACTTCGGCAACGCCGTAATCATGCTCACCATTACCCTCCGATGGAAGATCAGCATCCACGCGGTCGGTGTCAGCGGCCCCATCACCGCCCTCGTCTTCCAGCTGGGCGCGAAGATGATACCTCTGTTCTTCATCCTGTTCCCGGTCGCATGGGCGAGGGTGGAGCTCAAGGCCCACAGCAAGCGCCAAGTGGCAGCAGGAGCCATACTCAGCGGGCTACTAACCTGGTTCCAGATGGTCTTCTACGTGAACTTCCTGTTCCCCCTGATGTAAAAAAAATTAAGAGGAAAGTATCCTCTTAGCGAGCTCCACGCCGAACTGGACTGCCTTCTCAAGCTCTTCCTCGGTAGGCCTGAACCTGAAGTCGAGCTCACTCTCCACAAGGTCTATCCCCGCGGCCTTCATCTCCTCCTCGGCCGCCCTCTTTGCTCCGCCTCCCCAGCCAAACGAGCCGAAGACAGCGCCTATCTTGTTCTTTGGCTTCAGACCTTTCATGTACGCTAGGAATGAGGCGACTGTGGGGAACAGTCCATTGTTGAGCGTAGGTGTGCCGACGAGAACCGCTTTCGCTTCAAGGATATCCGCAATGACGTCGCTATTGTGGGACGAGCCTAGCTTGTGGATCTTTACCTCCACTCCTTCACTTGCCAATCCCCCGAAAAGGGCGTTCGCCACCTTCTCAGTGCTCCCCCACATGGTGTCATACACAATCACGGCCCTCGGCTTGCTCTCGCCCTGAACCCATCGCTGGTAGGCCTCGAGGATCATCCCTGGGTTACCCCTCCAGATGATGCCGTGGCTGGGGCCGATCATGTCTATCTCAAGGCCCTCAAGCGCCTTGAATGCCCTGTTCACGCTCATCCAAAGGGGCATGACGATGTTGGCGTAGTAGGTCTCGGCCTCCTGCATTAGAACCGCGGTATCAACCTCGTCGTCGAACCTCTTCGAGGAGGCCAGGTGCTGGCCAAAAGCATCGTTGGGGAGTAGGAGCTTGTCCTCGGGGATGTATGTGACCATGGAGTCCGGCCAGTGAACCATGGGTATTGCGGCGAAGTGCAGGGTCTTCTTTCCCAGGCTGATGGTCGGCTTATCCTTGATGGAGGTAATCTTCATGTCGTCGCCGTAGTATCTCCTGAGACCTTGTGTCCCAAGAGGGGAGGCTATGAGCTCAACTCCCTCGACCTCCTCCATGAACTTCGTAATCGATCCTGAGTGATCCGGCTCGGTGTGGTTGGATATCAGATAGTCGATATCCTGGGGATCGACGATCTCGCGAATCCGCTTCATCATCTCCGGGTAGAAGTGCTCCTTCACGGTGTCAACGAGGGCGATCTTCTCGTCTACCACTAGGTACGCGTTGTAGGTGGTTCCCCTATGAGTGATGTAGCCATGGAAGTTGCGAATATTCCAGTCGATAGCGCCAACCCAGTAGACTCCTGGCTTCATTTTAATCATCATCGATCACGACACTGACGTTTCCGTAAGGATGTAATAAAAGGATTTACTGGCAAACGAAGTCAGTGTTTCTAGAATCTTACGAACTCAAACATCGAGCTCCATGAGGTCTTGAGCTATCTTCGTGTTGGGAAAGATATTTTTCGCCTCCTCCAGCAGCAATGTGGGGTCGGGATATCGGGAGCTGATGTGCGTGAGGAGTAGCAGGTCGACGTCAGCTGATTTAGCTATCTGGGCGGCTTGGGCCGCCGTTGAGTGACCGTTCTCCTCTGCTTTCTCAATTAGAGAGCTGTCGAATGTGGCTTCATAAATCAGGACATCCGCCCTCTCCGAGGCAGCCATGAAGGCCTCTGAGGGTCTCGTGTCACCGCTGTACGCGACCTTCAGGCCCTTGATTGGCGTGTCTACTACTTCGTCGGATCTCACGAGTGCCCCGTCGCTATTCTCTACATCTTCACCGAGCTGAAGCCTCTTCCAGAGAGGCCCCTCAGGTATGCCCAGAGAAAGGGCTCTATCTGGGTGGAATCTTCCGGGGCGTGGCTTCTCCTCAATAACGTACGACCAGGATGGGCCGTCATGATCTGCCTGAATCGCCCGTACTTCGTATTCATGGGCCTCTAAGATGACCCCCTCTGATATGATCTCATGAACTGCGGTGGGGAACCCGGGACCCCCCAAGGTTGAGCTGAAAGCATCGATGAAACCTGCGAGCCCCTGAGGGCCATAGATTTCTAGGGGACGTTCCCTCTTCAACAAGGTCATAGTCTGCAATAGACCAGGTAAACCGAGAACGTGGTCTCCATGGAGGTGAGATATGAAGACCTTCATACGGCGCCTGAAGCCTAGGCGCGCCTCCACCATCCTACGCTGGGTGCCCTCCCCGCAGTCCAGGAGGATGACCTCGCCTTTCCTCCTTATCGCTATTGATGAGGAGCCCCTACTCTGAGTGGGCATGCTCCCGCTCGTCCCAAGGAAGATAATCTTCAATCAGAAGCCCCTCTAGTAACGGTCCACGAAGCTATCTACTGATTAAGCAGGGCTAAATTAAACATGTTACCCTCCTGCTCTCAAGAGGCGCTAGCCCTTCTCAGCTAGGTAACGCTCGACTTCCAGAGCGGCCATGCACCCACTCCCGCATGCTGTGACGACCTGCCTGTACCTGCGATCGTTCAAGTCACCGCAGACGTAGACACCGGCCCTGCTCGTATCTACCCCGTTTGTCGAGGTTATGTAACCTCGCTCGTCCACATCGAGTTGCCCTCTGAATATCTCCGTGTTTGGTATCCACCCGATGGCGAGGAGGACACCATCGCATTCCAATGTCCAGACGTTACCGGTTTCCTGGTTACTCAGTCTAACTCCTTCGACCTTTTTCTCTCCAAGGATCTCCGTGACGGTCGTGTTCCATATGAACTTGATCTTCTCGTCTTGACTGGCCCGATCAGTCAGGCACTTACAGGCGCTGAGCCTATCTCTTCTGTGGACTAGGTAGACCTCCTTGGCGAACCTTGTTAGGTCCAGGGCTTCCTGGACTGCTGAGTCTCCTCCCCCGACGACGACGACTCTTTTCCCCTCGTATAGAAGAGCATCACAGGTTGCGCATACGAACACGCCTCTCCCCATGAGGCGCTCCTCCGACTCCAAACCCAAACTTCGGTTCTTGGATCCCGTGGCTATGATCACGGAACGTCCTTGATACTCGGTTTCGTCGACTAAGACTCCGAATGGCGTGGAACCAAGGATCACGCCTGTCGCCTCCTCCTCGAGGAATTCCGCCCCGAAGCCCTCTGCTTGCCTCTTCATTAGATCAACGAGTTCCGGACCGGTAATGCCGTCAGGGAAACCGGGATAGTTGTCGACCTGATATGTCAGAGCTATCTGTCCCCCCACCATCTGGCCCGAGAGAACGAGGGTGCTGAGCTTCGCCCTGGAGGTGTATATGGCGGCTGTCAGCCCTGCTGGACCGGCCCCTATGATGATGACGTCGTACAGGATGATCCCCTTGAATGAGTGGTTATTCTAGAGGTGTGCTTTGGGCTATGCAGTCTTCCCTGCTGGCGAATATATCCTTGAGCTCGCTTACCAGTTTTTCGAGAGCTCGGAAACCGACTATCTCTCCGATGTCTCTTCCTTCGCAGAACACTTTTATCGTGGGGGTTCCCATTACGCCATGCTCCATGGCCAGATTCCTGTTCTCGGTGCTATCGAGGACGTTCATCTTCGCATATTTTGCGTCCTGCAAATGCTCCGGGAGCTGCTCGAATATGGGGTTCAATTTGAGACACCAGCCGCACATGTTATGCCAGAAGTCTACTACTACCGGCCCTACGGCGGCTTTTACTTCCTTATCCCACGCTTCTGCTTGGAGTTCGATAACTTTGGACAATGAAGACACTCCAAGACTTCTCTCGGAGCAATTTCTTTTAATGCTTTCCGATGTTTTTCATATCTCCTTGAAGCTGAAAGAGGCGTTGGAGATAGTGAGCTCGTAGAGCTGATTGGGATAGGGCTTCAGGTTGAAGGCCTCAAGCTCCTCCGCCGTCAAGATGAGGGTCAGCTTCCGGAGTTCGTACTCCTTAGCATCTCCCCCGGGCATGATATTCTGGACCCCTTTCGTTATCTGGACGACCATCTGGCTTATCTCCTGGGGGAGCTCCGTAGGCGTCATGGTCATCATGGGAGGGCGAGACCTGACCTCAACGAAGTCGATCTGGAAACCATCTCTAGCCTCGACGTCCCTGACCGCCTTCACGGACTGCACCTTCACTTTTATTTTTGAAGTCAACATTTCCGATGACCACTAATCATGGCTAATATCTGAATGAAATAGGTTCCGGTAGAGGCGTAATCTCATACATGATACGCCTAATTCGCTATAAAATCAGTTTATTTAACTCTCTTACTACAAGTGGGGCGATAGTTATCGACACGCCTTCCGTACTCGTCTCCACCGAGTCCGTGAAGACCACGATGTCTGCTCCAGCCTCCCTGATCCTATCCCCTGCTTTGCCCATGAAGAGTGCATGAGTGCAGGCTGCCGCCACCTTCTCAGCCCCCTGACTCTTCAGACCCTCGATGGCCCGAGCCATAGTCCCACCGCTACTAATGATGTCGTCGAAGACCACGGCCTTTCTCCCGGAGATATCGAGGTCCTTCACCTTCATCTCGATCTCCCCCGTCCTAAGATCCCTCACCTTCTCGAAGAAACCGTACCCTCCACCGAGTACAACATCCGCAGCCTGGGCTAGGTGGATGGCCCCTTCGTCAGGTGACAGGCTGTAGGCACCGTCGAATCTGTTATCCTTCAGGTATTCGGCTAACAGGGGGACTCCAGATATGTTGTGAACCCTGATCATGTATTCTGAGTTGGCCCTGTCCAAAGAGGCTTTGCTATGGGCGTCAGCCACAATCAGGTCGTCAACTCCTAAATCCGACATCATCTTGATGACAAGATCTAGGCTGCAAGTCTCCCCATCCAGGAACCGCTTATCCTGCCTGGAGTAGGCGAGGTAGGGCACGACGCAGATCACCCTGGCTGCTCCCAGCTCCTTCACCGTCCGCACCATCATGAAAAGCTGAATTAGCCTCTGATCCTGCGATGGCGCTGTGGTCTGCACGATGACAACGGTTTCGCCCTTGAGATCAGGGAAAATCTTGATGTAGCTCTCCCCGTCAGGAAAAACCCGGTAGTCAACCGGCCGGGGAACAGTGTCTAAACCTTCTGCGATCCGTTCCCCCAGTTCTCTGGATGCTGGCCCAGGTAATA
>JADHWN010000051.1 GCA_016783455.1 Candidatus Bathyarchaeota archaeon | reverse complement strand
CGTGTTTAGCTCGTTACGCATATAAGTCAAATTAAATTCTAAACAGTGCTTATTTTAACATTTTCATGATTTATTTAGCAAAAACTAGATAGAATATAAATAAATCTCGCTTATTTTAATCTGAGCTAAACACGTACAGAAAATTCTTTAGAAATCAGTTCCATGACGACCTCTAAACCCTTGGCGATGAGGTCAAGGCTCATCGACGCAGATCCCCTCTCCAAGGCCTGCTGCGGCAGCAACGGGACGTGGATGAACCCCGCTGGGATCTCGATGCCCTCGCTGACTAGGTGATCCATCAGGTGGTAGAAGATCTGGTTACACCCGAACGCACCAGCGGAGTTGGAGAGCCTCGCCGGTACCCCCGCCTCCTTCAATCCCTCCAGCATTCTCCTGTATGGAAGCCTCGTCCAGTAGGCCACGGGGCCTTCTGCATTCAGTGGCTCATCAACCGGCTTGTATCCGCAGTTGTAGGGCATCCTGGCGCTGCCGACATTTATTGCGACACGTTCAACTGAGAGGCCTCCCCCTCCACCCTGGCCCGTGGAGACCACAGCGGCCGGTCTGTACTTCGATACATGCCCCTTGATGATGTCATTGATCTCATGGAACCTCAGAGGTATCTCCTCAACCACGACCCTGTACCCGTTGAAGGTCTCCCCCTCAAGCTTCCTGCAGGCCAAAATCGAGGGATTAACATCACTCCCGCCAAAGGGCTCAAAGCCAGTCAGGAGGAACACGCCTTTCTCTGCCATATGAAGACACTACACCCTATACCCATTCAACGAATGTTAAGAAATTTACGTGAAACCCAGGATATCCTGAGGCAGGCGCATGCCTTAGTTGATTACTACGGTATCTAGGTCGAAATACCGCTTCGCCAGGAACCTGATCTTCTTGATGTTCTGACCGTTCCTACCGATGGCAATGCCCTTGTCCTTGGTCTCGACGTTCACCATGGCGATCCGGCCTCCGCTCGCCCTATCCACGAGCCTGATCTCCTTCACCTTCGCCGGCTTCAGCGCGTTCCTGATGAACTTCTCGGCGTCGTCGATGTACTCGAAGATCTCGACCTGCTTGTTGGTCATCCTGCGGAAACGTTTGATCTTCTCTCCGCCCCGCCCGACAGCGAGGCCGACCTCTCCTTTCTTAACCGCGAAGATCAGTGTGTCCTCTTCCTCGTCGATGATGCAGTCAACGATCGTTGCGCCGGTCATGTTCTCTAGCAGGGAGATGAACTTCATCTCGTTCTCTGTTATCTTGATGTTACTGAGCATTCTCTGTGTTCACCAAATCGAGTATCTTTGAATCGCCAGTTTCGTTTATAACAATTACTGAGACCGGGAAAGGCTTCCTGCAGAGGACCCCCAGATCAAGGCTGTCCTTCTGATGCTGTAGAACAGGTATGTCTCCGAGCTTGCCGTACTCCTCTATCTGCTCCCGTATCTTCTCGGGGCAGTTGGATGACAGTATGGCTATCTTCGCCCTGCCTCGCTGAAGCTCCCTTATCGCTACCTTGGAGCCTAGGTGGAGGCGGCCGGTATTGATGGCCATCCTGAGCTCGTGATCGACGCTACTCGTCTCGCTTTCCTCCCATGGACATAAACAGCTCGACACTCCCTGTGCCCAGGGGCATCGACTGGCCGACAATGATGTTCTCGATCACACCTTTAAGGGGATCGGTTTCACCAGCGATCGCGGCGTTAACCAGGTGCTGGATGGTCAACTCGAAGGCCGCCCTAGCCAGGACGCTGCTCTTCTGCCCGCTGATGCCGTGACGGCCGATCTGCTTCACCTCGCCCGTATTCGTCATGATGTCGGAGACCAGCATCACGTGTCTAATGTCGACGTCGAGGCCCTGCTCCTCGAGTACTGCGTGTGCCTCCTTGATCAGGGCGTTCCGAGCTGCCTCGATACCCAAGATCTTAGCGATCTCATGTATGTCGTTGGTCGTCGTCCTTCTGGGATCGACTCCTTCAATGGCGAGAACTCCCTCAAGGTTGGAGCCGTCGGTGCGTATCACCCACTCCCTGTTCTCGTAAGTGGTCAGGACCCTCTTGATCTCAGGGATGCCTCTTATGCGGGCGTCGATTATCTTCTGTATAAACTTCTCTGAGTTGTTCTTCTTATCCTCGGACAAGGCGATGAGGTACGTCTGATCATCGCTTTTAGTGTACTTGTAGGGGAGGGCTTCCTCGAGATCACCTGCAACTACGTTGAGGGCTTTCATCCTCTCCGGTGAGACGGTGATCTTCATAGCGTCCTCCCTGAGATCGATCATAACGGTTTCGATTACGTCGTCGATGACTGTGTAGCTGAGCTTCTCAGCAACTTCGCGAGCCTTCTCCTGGCTCCTCTTGTGACTTGAATCTAAGTAGATGTTCATCACTGGCGTTGAAGGCGACCTCCTGGCGTCCACCAGCTCTATGAGCCTGGGCAATCCGAGGGTGACGTTGAGCTCGGCTACCCCAGCGTAGTGGAACGTCCTGAGAGTCATCTGAGTGCCTGGCTCTCCGATGGACTGGGCTGCCACGGTCCCCACGGCCTCCCCTGGCTCCACGAGGCTGAAGTCGTAGTCCCTCAATACAGTCTGGACGGTCCTCGTCACGCCCTCTTCGGTCATCTCAGAGTCAGAGAGCTTATTTCGAAGTTCATCGATCAGGCTCGGGGTTAGGACTACCGCAGCCTCCACGAGCTTCTCCTCGATGAACTCCTTCGAGGCAGGAGGACCTTCCTTTATCGCTATCTTGATCCTCTCGATGAGCAGCCCCACGTTCACGGCGACGCCATGGTCGCTCTTGGCTGGGTCGACCCCGTCCTCTCCAAACCGGAACTGGATGATGCGGCCCTGGGAGTCCCTGACTGTGCCATCGTACTCTACCCTGAGGTGCTCCAAGGCGTTGATGAGGCGGCGCTGCATGTAGCCGCTCTGCTGGGTACGGACGGCGGTGTCGACGAGTCCCTCCCTGCCACCCATTGAGTGGAAGAAGAACTCGATCGGGTTGAGGCCGTCCCGGTAGCAGTTGTAGACGAATCCCCTGGCCTCGGGGGCTGGGTCGTGCTCGTTGAAGTGGGGGAGCGTCCTGTTCATGTACCCCCTCATGATCCTCTTGCCACGGATGGCCTGCTGCCCGACGGACCCCATCATCTGACCGATGTTGAGGCTTGAGCCCCTGGCGCCACTCCGCGTCATGATGATCCCGGCGTTACCCATCCCCAGCCCGGTCTCCACCGTCTCACCGGCCCTGTCCCTTGCCTTCGCTAATTCGCTCATCACCTGGATCTCGAAGGTCTCTTGGAGGCTCTGGCCTGGCAGCCTCTCCAACTGGTCCTTGCCCAGGTCATCGATGAGCTTGTCTACGTTCCTCTCCATCCGCTTCATGACCCGGCTGATTTCTTTTATCTCCTTATCCCCGATGGTCAGTTCGTCGAGGGAGAACGTGAAACCCTTAATGGAGAGGTACTCGTTGATGAGCTTCGTGACAGAGTTGAGGAAGTCATGGCCGGCATCAGTGCCATAGTCCTTGATGATCCTGTGGAAGATGGTCTCGGCCCGCTCCGCCCCAATACTATTCCTGTCTATCACTCCTGTCAGGAGATGGCCGTCTCGAATGGTGACGTAGGCGTCGTACTGACACCCCTCACGTTCGCAAGTAGCGCAGTGCTGACAAATATTAGCACGCGTGACGAAGTTGTAATCCTCAGGCAAGAAAAGGCTGAAAATGTCTTTCCCGGACCATCTCTCCGGCTTCTTCACCGTAGGGTTCGGCATCTTGCCCTGATAGCCTGTGGCGGCGAGGAGCTTGCCCACATCATTGGCAGTGAGCATCGTCTCTGCCCTCGTCAGCAGGTAGGCTCCTGTAATAAAGTCCTTGGTGGCGCCAATGATGGGTGCGCCGTATCTGGGCGAGAGTATCTGGTCCTGAACCTGCATGAGGAGCCTAGCCTCCGTCTGGGCCTCCTTGCTCTGCGGGATGTGGAGGTTCATCTCGTCCCCGTCAAAGTCGGCGTTGTATGGCGGGCAGACCGTGAGGTGCATCCTGAACGTCCTGTAAGGCAGCACCTTCACCCTGTGAGCCATGATGCTCATCCTGTGGAGGCTCGGCTGCCTGTTGAATAGTGCAATATCCCCGTCCTTCAGGTGCCGCTCCACTGTGAAACCGGGCTCCAGCCCCTCAGCGACTGTCGTCCTGTCTGTCACGAACTCCAGCCTGATGCGCCTCCCGTCTGGGCGGACGATGTAGAGGGCCCCGGGGTGTATAGACGGGCCGTTGTATACGAGCCTCTTCATCTCCTCGAGGTTCCTCTCGGTTATGATGTCCGGGACCGTCAGTCGGACAGCGATGTGCATGGGGACGCCTACCTCATTAATGTCCAGATTCGGGTCGGGGGAGATGACGGTTCTAGCCGAGTAGTCCACCCTCTTCCCCGAGAGGTTGCCCCTGAACCGGCCTTCCTTTCCCTTCAGCCTCTGGGCGAGGCTCTTCAGGGTTCTTCCAGACCTGTGGCGGGCCGGAGGGATGCCTGAGACCTCGTTGTTGAAGTACGTGGTGGCGTGGTACTGGAGGAGCTCCGAGAGGTCCTCGATGATGAGGGTGGGGGCACCGGCGTCGATGTTCTCCTTGAGCCGCTGGTTGATCCTGATGATGTCGACGAGCTTGTGCGTCAGGTCGTCCTCAGCCCTTATGCCCGACTCGAGGATGATGCTTGGACGGACATCCACCGGGGGCACAGGAAGGACCTGGAGGACCATCCACTCAGGCCTCGCCACGGAGGGATCGATGGCCAGAAGCTCTAGATCCTCATCGGGGATCCTCTCGAACCATTCCCTGATCATGCTGGGCGTGAGCCTCCGGCTCACCTCCTCGACGATGGCCTCGTCGTCTGTGTCGAACTCCTCCTGTTCGATCTCAAGGAAGCTGGTGGGCTTAGCGAACTTGACGTTGGACTGGACCATCCCGCACTGGGGGCACTCCTTGAACTTCTTTCTCTTCTTGGCCTGCTTCACGATCTCCTTGTTGGTACCGTCGCTGACCTTGCCGAAGAGATCTATCTCCTTCTGACGCACTGCACTGAGCTCTTCGATAAACTCGTCAGAGAGGAGGATCCTTCCACAACTCCTGCACGTCGTGGAGAGAAGCTTGTAGGTCTGCTTGGCGAACTCCACGTGGACGACGGGGACCGCCAGCTCGATGTGGCCGTAGTGTCCTGGACAGTTGATGGATATATTTCCGCAGGTCCTACATCTTTGTCTGGGTTCCAAGGTGCCTAACCTGTGGTCCATGAGGCCTCCGGAGATGGGTCCGCCGTCCTCGTCGTATGTGTCGGATGTCGTTATCTCCACCACTGAGAGCCTCCGTATCTCGTCGGGTGGTAGTACGCCGAACTTTATGGCGTCGATGACCTTGGACAACTATTCAACCTCCTTAGCCAGCTCTAACGAAGGCGAGAGGCATAGGCTCTGAAGCTCCTGAAGCAGAAGCTTGAAGGCGTAGGAGACCACGACTGGCTCGACCTGTCCCTTGCTCTCGCACATGGGGCAGACGTACTTGCGCTGCCGTATGTCGTAGAAGGCCAGCTTGCCGCAGCGCTCGCAGACGTAGATTGTGTATGCGTCGGACTCCTCTAGGAGCCTGTCCTTGAGGAGCATGGCGGCGCCGTGGGCGACGAGGCAGTCCCTCTCCATCTCTCCGAACCTGAGGCCTCCTCCCCTGGCGCGACCCTCGGTGGGCTGCCTCGTGAGCATCTGGACCTGTCCCCGTGCCCTGGCGTGGATCTTGTCAACGACCATGTGGTGGAGCTTCTGGTAGAACGTGGGTCCAATGTATATCTGGGTCTCGAACTTCCTTCCGCTGAGGCCGTCGTACATTAGCTCCCTGCCACCAGGATTGAATCCGAGGCGTCTCAGTGCCTCCGAGAGGGACTCGTGGGACTCGTTGATGAATGGGGTTCCGTCGACCATCTCGCCTCTCATCCCTCCTACTTTCCCTGCGAGGGATTCGAGGAACTGCCCGACGGTCATCCTCGACGGGAAGGCGTGGGGGTTGATCATGATGTCAGGTATTGTGCCGTGGGCGCTGAATGGCATGTCTTCCTGGGGTATGACCATCCCTATGACGCCTTTCTGGCCGTGGCGTGAGACGAACTTGTCACCTAGCTCGGGGACTCTGTGGCTTCGTACCTTCGTCTTGATGAGGTGGGATCCCTCGATGTCCTTTGTGACGAAGACTGAGTCTACGACTCCCTCCTCGGTGGGCCTGACCGCTATAGAGGTATCTCTCAGCTGGGGGCCCCTTACTTCAAATCCTCTGTACTCCTCGAGGAACCTGGGCGGGCTGGTCCTTCCAGCTAGGATGTCTCCACTGTGCACCTCTGCCTCCGTGGAGATTAGTCCGTCCTCCTCGAGCATCCTGTATGCCTCGGCACCGTGGTAGCCTCGGATGCCTGGCTCGGGGATGGTGAGCCTGTCCTTGGCGCCCCCCAAGTACTGCTTGCTGGCGGCCTTGTAGATGCGGAAGAAGCTGGAGTGGCCTAGACCCCGTTCGATGCTGGACTTGTTGAATATGATGGCGTCCTCCATGTTGTATCCGTTGGAGCTGAGGACAGCGACGATGTAGTTCTGACCCGCAGGTCTCTCGTTGAATCCCATTATCTCCATGGGCTTGGTCTGGCTCAGGGGTTTCTGGGGGTAGTGGAGGACGTGTGCGCGTGTATCTGTCCTGTCCCTGTAGTTGAGGGCGTACATGCCAGGAGCCTGCTTGGCCATGGCCGCTTGGTAGGTGTTCCTCGGCGACTGATTGTGCTCTGGGAACGGGATTATGGAAGCCGTGATTCCTAGGATGGCGTAGCTGCAGATCTCCATGTGGGTGTGCTCCTCGGAGACCTGGGTCTGGTTGATTGCTATGTAGGCGTTCTCCTCCTCCTCAGCGTCCAGGTGCTCGAGGACGCCCTCCCTGATCAGGTCGCTCCACTGCCAGCGCTCCTGCTGGAGGTTCCTTATGTGGCGGGACTTGAGGAGGGGCTTGCCCTCTCTAACGATGATGAGGGGCCTCCTGATACGCCCTTCGTCGCAGTTGACGTAGATCTCGTTGTGATCGGCATAGTAGCCGATGTTCACCTCGGTGCTTATCTCGCCCCGACGCCTCATCTCCCTGATAGCATCGACGAGCTCGTTGGGGTTTCTCGTGTATCCTAGGAGGTAGCCCTCCACGAATATCTTCGCGCCCTCGTGCCTCAGCTGCTCGTCCGCCAGCTTTGCCTGGGTGACCCCCAGGTAGAGGAGTGTCCTCTTGATCTTCTCCGCGTCGGTGCCGACGGAGATGCTGGCCATGAGGGAGAGGTTCTTTACCAGTCCACAGTTGGCTCCCTCCGGTGTCTCGTTGGGACAGAGCCTACCCCAGTGAGTGGAGTGGAGGTCCCTGGCCTCGAAGTTGGGCTGGCTCCTGCTGAGGGGCGACTGAAGCCGCCTCAGGTGGCTCAGGGTTGAGAGGGTGTTGGTCCTGTCGAGGAGCTGCGTCATGCCGACGCGTCCACGCCTCCAATTGCCCGTTGCGATGGCATGCTGGATACGGCTGCTGATTATCCCAGGCCTGACGGACGCCGAGATGAGGACGCCTTTCCTCCGGGTGCTCATCCGGCGGAACTGGTAGCGCATGTCCCTGTAGAGGCTCCAGAATGCGCTCCTGAATAGCTCGGCTAGGAGGGGGCCCGCAAGTTTTATCCTCTTGTTCTTGAGGTGGTCCTTGTCGTCCTCCTCCCTCCTCCCTAGTTTGAGCTCTATGATGCGGGAGGCCATCTCTCCGAGGAATATGGCCTTGTCGATGCGGTCGTCGGGCTCCCGTCCGATGTGGGGTAGAAGGTTGCGGTCGACGATGGTCTCGGCCCTCTTGATCCTGAACTCCTTAACTTGGCCAAAGGCGACCCTGTTACCAATAAAGAGGATGGAGTCCTCGATGGTATGGGTGTTGGCGGCGTCCCTGAACGAGGTCTCGAGCTCATTGAGGATATCGGTGTCTAGGGAGACCATCTCCGCGATGTCTCTGTCGGTCTCGACTCCAAGGGCCCTCATGAGGACGACGAAGGGTACTGGCACGGGGACACCTGGGATGGAGACCACCATCTCTCCTTTGGCTTTGAGAGCCATTTCGATGCGGGCCCTAAAGCCCACGGTCGTTGAGAATACCTTGCCCCTGTAAACTGGCCTGGAGCCCCTGTTATCGGTCTCGATGAGGACCCTATTGGGGGCGAGGTCCTCGAGGGAGACGATGACCCTCTCGGAGCCATTGACTATGAAGTAGCCACCGACCTCGTTTGGGTCCTCTCCTATGCGGACCAGGTCGTCGACGTTGTGCTTGGAGAGGAGGCAGAGGTCTGACTTTACCATGATGGGGATGTTCCCGATGTTGACGCACTCTAGGCTCTCCCGGCCCTCGTCGTTGAGTATGATGTCGAGGAAGAGGGGAGCCGAGTATGTGAGGTTCCGTATCCGGGCCTCCCTGGGGTAGACCTCCCGGACAGTCCCATCCACCTCGACGATCCGGGGTTCGTCCACCTCGATGGTGCCGAACTTGATGTCATACTTGTGGTTGGGCACCTCTATCGTGATTCCTTGGATCTCATCGATAATATGCTGCAGCGTGTTCTGGACGAAGTCGTTGTAACTGTCCAGATGCTGCTTTACGAGACCCTCTTCCTTGAAGAAAGTCTTCATTACATCCCAATAATCTTGATCTTCTATAAGCAAACCTAAACACCTTTACGATTAACTGTGTGAACTTGAGGACGGCGAATCGGGGTTTTGGTCCATCCCGTGTAAACTTATTCCCCCTGTGCCAGTGGTTTTCATTCGACCCAGAAGCCGTCAAATCCCTGCAGAGGCTGTAACCTATGTAGGGAGCTTGTTAATAAACTTTTTGAGGTTTCGAGTATTTTTTAATGCCTGATTTCGGCGGTGAGTTGTTTTATTGGCGCTGCTGGGATGATGTGGCTTGATACACGCACGTGAGAGCTTCTAAGACTGGGCGAGAGAAAATAATCCTTAATGTGAGTGGCGTTGAAGGAGTTTAACACCTGTTTTATCTCCACTGTTTTTTTTAATCTATTATTGGAGCGGTGCCTCTTAAGTTCTAAACAGACGGTATGAGAAACGTTTTCTGAGGAAGCCTTGAGGGTGCATCAGGGTGGCTTAGGCCCCGCGCTAGGCTGGTCCATATGAGACCCGTAAACAGACTGGGCTGAATCCGAGCGGCTACCTGAATGGTCC
>JADHWN010000050.1 GCA_016783455.1 Candidatus Bathyarchaeota archaeon | reverse complement strand
CGTGTTTAGCTCGTTACGCATATAAGTCAAATTAAATTCTAAACAGTGCTTATTTTAACATTTTCATGATTTATTTAGCAAAAACTAGATAGAATATAAATAAATCTCGCTTATTTTAATCTGAGCTAAACACGTACCATTATTATAGTAGTTTTCTTATTATTGTTTCTCTAATTAAACAAAAGACATGATATAATAATGCATTTTTCACATATTATTCATGATATATATAAACCAGTAAAAATGCAACCTATTCTTATATATCATTAAAACCAGCACTTAATGAAATGTTTGAGATAATCTCGGACAGCATCCTCCAGTTCCAGTTGAGGATGTTTGCGAGATTGCTCAACGGAGTCACAACACTTCTGATATCCGTCTTCATATACCGGATCTATCAAAGAAACAGAAAACGATTTTATCTCCTATGGAGCATCGGTTTTCTATCATACGGTCTAAACATAATAATAAGGGCGATAATAGACTCAAACCCGGTCCTAAAGCCGACGATGCCTCAATGGCTCACGCTCTTCCTATTTATGACAGGTTCGGTCTTCATTATGACAGGGATCGGGGACTTAATCGATAAGACACGGATGGCCCTTATGTCAGCCCTTCTAATTCCTGCGGTCCCTTTGATTGCTTATAACGTGGCCAATCCAGAGGTACTGGGATGGATAGCGGCCCTTACACCTTACTTCTTGATCAGTTTTAGCCAGTTCTTCATTCGACGCAAGTATGGGGCTGCAGTGGACCTGTTCGTGGTGGGTTGGTTCTTCCTTCTATTCGTTAACATCGCTTGGTCACTGAACATGATGAATCCCATCTTCGTTGATTTATCAGCAATTTTTGGAAAAGCTATTATATTCTTCGGAATGATAAGACCTCAATTTACATATCTGGTCGATGACATGAAGCGCTTCCTGATCTCGGGCGTCCCAGAAGCTTATCCCGACAGCATCGAGGAGCACTACACCCTCGTCAATCTTCAGTCGATGGAGAAAGACAAGGAGATCGACTGGATAATAAACAAAACAGCTGAGAATACTCACAGAGGCATCAGAACTATTCTTGTAACCCTCTATGACCTGTTAACACCCTCGGATCTGGTGGCCAACGGATTAGACCGGGAGAGTCTTTATATTATAAGGATGCTTCCCGGAGTCGACCATTCCATCCAGTCTTTCGAGGACAACATGGCAACTATGAACGACGACCTGAATCAGCTTAACCTACTGATCACGGAAATAATCAACTTCTCGGACGAGCGTAAGATCAGATGCGATATCATTCTTTACACCCTTTCATGGGTCATCCATACCCATGGATGGAGGAAGGTTTTCCATCTACTCGCCTCCAAGACAGCAGACCTGAAGACAAGCAATGTCAAGATGTACCAGATATACTTCCCAGAGACCCACCAGATGGAAGAGATCACAAAATTTGAGAAGATGGCAGATAGGATCCTCAAGATATGAAAAAAGGTGATTAAATGGTAAAGGATACGATCCTGCGAACCCTTGGGAGAGTATTTCTCCCCCTAATCAGAGGATATGCTCTTGGTTTCCTTAAAGAGAAGCATGTTGAGAGGAAACAGAGGGAGCTGTTGAAGTCAAAGTTCATGAAGCAGTCCAAGTCAGTCATCGGGGAGAAAATAGGTATCACCCCCGGATGTAGCATAGAGAGCCTTCCTCTCACATCATACAACTTCTACGCGTCATTC
The DNA here is from genome assembly GCA_016783455.1 of Candidatus Bathyarchaeota archaeon. GTDB lineage: Archaea > Thermoproteota > Bathyarchaeia > TCS64 > TCS64 > BS750m-G28. The sequence goes on along the minus strand of JADHWN010000050.1, from coordinate 7,592 downwards.
TTCGAGAACCCAAAGGAGGGGGACATGATGTACTCTCTCGACGACTACGTCAAGGTCTACACGAGCGGTAGCATGGGGAAACCCAAGTCGTTCCTCCTCCCCAAGACAGCCATGTGGGACAACGTCAGGAAGGCCGGGTTGAGCTTCCTGTTCATCTCCACCCACGACGGGGAGAAGATAACCTTCGAGCTCGGTGATACCATGTACAGGAACGTCCCCGGGGGGGCATACATCACGGGCTTCCTATCCGACTCTCTGAGTAGAAACAGTGATTGGTGGATCAAGCAGGTTCCAGATCTCAACCTGCCTTTCCATGATAAGGTGGACTATTTCGTTGAGAACTATAAGGACATCGATGTGGCCAGCATGACAGTGACAACCCTCCTTGACGAGATAGAACCGAGGATCAAGGAGCCCTTACAGTTAAAGGGGTTCGTAACCCAAGACCGTTCAGCCATGGCACTACGAGAGAAGATAAACGAGTTTACAGGTACTTACCCGAAGGTGGCCTACGGTTCCACGGAGACGCTTTTCTGTGGGATGCCCTCGGTAGAGCACCCCGGATGCTTCTTTTTCGACTGGAGGGTTGTCTACACCGAGTTCCTCCCCGAGGCTCTAGCTATCAACCCTAATGAGGACCTGCTCAAAGATACCTCTGAGATAGTGCGATCATCTGACGTCGAGGTCAGAGGAAGGTATCAACTCATAGCCACGCCAATGAAGAATGACATGACGAGGTACGTAACCCCGGACATCTTCGAGTGCGTGGCAAAGGGGGATAGCGTTCTGGGAACTGATCAGCCTATCTTCAGATACTACGCGAGGATGGACAGGCTCCTGGTGTTGCACAACTTCACGAGGATAGCTGAAGACGAGCTCCTAAACGTGCTCAGCGAGGCGGGGATACCATTTGTCGATTTCACCGCGAGGATGGAGCTACACGGCTCGAGGGAGTACATGGTAATGTACCTCGAACTCGCCACGCCTATGGAGGTGGAGGAGGTGACCGACCGCATCCATGAAGAGCTCCTGAGGGTCGACAAGGACTGGAGAGACCTCACAGACTTCATGCGCTACAAGCCCCTGAAAGTGGTTTTACTACCCAGAAGGACGTTCGTAAACTACCTGAGTAAGAGAGTTGGTATGCCCCGGATAGAGCGGATAAACATGAAGGACGAGTGGTTCAAGCAGCTTCTAGACCAATAATCGTAGGTTAGAGAAGCTCTACTCCTCTCCGCTTACCAGCTTCTTAAGGTCCTCTTCACCCTCAGCATAGCCCGAGGCGATTATTATGTCGTTCTCCTCTATTCTCGTGTAGGGTCTAGGTCTCATCCACCTGTCTCCACGCCTCAGAACAAGGACCCACATCCCGGTCTCCTCGGGTATCCTGGCCTCCCGGAGCGTCTTCCCCACCAACGACGAGGACTCCGAGACGACGAGGCGCTCAACCGTCTCCTCTGCGTCCTGGATCACCATGGCCAGAACAGGATGGGGTTTCCCGCTCCTCAGGACCACCTCGGCTATCTCAGCGGCTGCGTCGGCGATCCTCTCGGTCACAACGCCCATCCGGATTAGGCCCAGGAGGCCCCTGGCCTCGTGGTTGTCGTCCTTGCTGGACAGGACTAGGAGCTCGAACTCGGTGTGCAGATTGTCCATCCTGTCCTCCAGCTCTAGGACCTCCTCTGCGAGCTGCCTGCTGTTCAGCAAGAGGGAGGAGTAGGCTAGGTCTATCATCATCTCGGAGGTATCCTTAAGCTCGACGAGGTCGTTGCATATCTTCTCGAAGAGCTGCGTGTCCTCAGTCAAAGTTCCGTAACCTCCCCCCTCGCGGCCCTTTGAAGCTTCTCCAGGCCCTCGGCGGTCCCACGGGCCATGAGCATGTCCTCGGGTAGCACTATCTCCTTCTCGGGGTTGATCATCCAGTATCGGCCGCGCCTCACGGCTATGATGTCTGCGCCCACCTCGGCGGCCAGATCCATGTCCTCCACCGTCTTACCCGCCAAGATCGAGGACTCGACAACCTGGACTCGGGCCAGGTGCTCCTCGGTTCGTTGGAAGACCTGCCTGACGATGGGGTGGATCCCTATGTTGTTGAGGACTATGCCCGCGATGTCAGCCGCGGCGTCCGATATGCTGTTGGTCAGGGAGCCCACCTTGGCCACGCCGGCCAGGGACTCCGCGTCCTCCTTGTCCCGTGCCGCCAGCATGAGGTTCATGTTGAGGACGTAGACGAGGGTGTCCATCCTCCTCTCCAGCTCCATGACCTCCTCGGCCAGCCCGCGGTTGTTGAAGAGAGCAGCCGAGTAGGCGAGGTCTATCATGAGCTCCGAGATGTCCTTCATCTGGATGAGGGTCTCGCGGACTGAGACTGGGGTATACTCCACTCTCTCGACGTCGCTCATAAAACGGTAACCCCGGTACAGGTGGACTTCATCTTTGCTTGGTTCACCCTGCGGACCATTTTACCCTACTAGGGAGCGGCTCTTAACCTTTTCTAGGAGAACTGAGACCACAGACTATGTGAGGGGTTCTCCCTCCATGTCCTCGGGGACCTTCAGCCCCAGGGCCTTTATGAGAGTCGGGGCGACGTCGAGGATGTTCAGGTCCTCAGCCCTTCCGTTGAGGTCTTCCCGGGGATCGTAGTAGATGTAGAGCCCCATCTTGTCGTGGACGGCGTCATCGGGGCCCGTGTCGTTCTCCGGCAGGTAGAGTCGTCCGTGGCCCATGGTGCCCGCTGACCTCCAGTAGAGGTCGTCGAAGTAGACCATCAGGTCCGGGGGATCGCCGTTGCACTCAGGATAGGCCTCCTCGGGTTTCAGAACTGTAGTGTTCCATGTCTCACCATTTGGCCCAGTGATGCTCCGGATCCTCTGGGCGATGTCCTCCCGTGTGCTCTCGTACTCACTGGGGTCGACGACGCCGTTCTTCTCCCTCCCCTTGACGTTGAGGAATATCCTCGCGTAGTAGCCGCCCCAGCCCCATGCCACCGTCTTCCCCCAGTCCACATCGGCGTCGTTCAACCTGACGACCCGTTCGACGGGGGTGCTCAGCTTGAGGAGGCCCTGCTCCTCGAGCCATGAGTTGATGCAGAAGGCCCCCTTCATGGGCTTGCCTCCGTGGTCCGAGGCAACCATGACGACGGTGTCGTCGTCTATCAGGTCCAGGAGCTCCCCCACCTTAGTGTCGAGGAGCACGTAGTAGTCCTCCACGACGTTCGCGAACTCGCTTCCCGGCTCGTAGAGGTGGTGGCCCTCGTCGAAGTACTTCCAGAACGCGTGGTGGATCCTGTCGAGGCCGATCTCCACGAACATGAAGAAGCTCCAGTCCTTCGTCTCGATGAGGTGTCTGATGACCTTGAAGTGGTTCTCCGTCATCTCGTGGAGCTCCTTGACGAGGTTGCCCTTGTCCTCGATGCGGAACTCGACGTCGACCTGGTAATCCTCGACCAGGTCCTTGATCTCTTCAGCTAGCTCTGGTGGGTATGTGTAGTTCCTGTTGGTGTCTGGTGTGATGAAGCCTCCGATTAGGCAGCCCTCCACGGGGTAGGGGGGGTAGCTGGGGGGTACGGCTACGAGGCAGGATCGTCCTCCGGCCTCGGCGACGTAGTCCCAGATCCTCTTCTCCTTGATGTTCTTCGAGGTGGAGATCCAGATGTCCTTGTACGAGTTGTTCCTGCGGTGGCGGAACCCGTAGAGGCCCAGGGTTCCCGGATACTTGCTGGAGGCCATCACTGTCCAGGCGGGGATGGTGATTGGGGGGTCGCTGCTCTCGAGTGTCCCGTGGATTCCTCGGTCCATCATCTTGCGGAAGTTGGGGAGCTTGTCGATGAACCTGTTGAACAGGAGGTCTGGGGCGGCGCAGTCCAGTCCGATGAGCAGCGCTTTCCTCATACTCTTACCTCACGAAGGGATCGGGGTGCTTCAGGATCGCGTCAACCACCTCGGGGCGCATTAGGAGCTCGGAGGGGCGCTCCCCGTCCATGAGCATCCGCCTCATCTCCCGACCCCTGAAGTCGATGTGGTCCTCCGGGCCGTGGGGGCAGACCTTGTCGTTCTCGACGCCGCCGCACTTCTTGCAGTAGAAGAAGCTCCTGAAGAAGAGGGGGGCGATGCCCAGGTCAGGGTAGTCGTCGAATATCTCCTGGGCCGCGTAGGGTCCGTAGTAGTCGCCTACGCCGGCGTGGTCCCTTCCGACGACGAAGTGGGTGCAGCCGAAGTTCTTGCGGGCGATGGCGTGGAATATGGCCTCCCTTGGCCCGGCGTATCTCATCTCCATCTCGAGGGTGACGAGGGTGGCTGAGTTCCTGAGGTAGTAGTGGCTGATGAGGGTCTCGTACGTGTCTATGATCACCTCGTCCCTGAAGTCCCCCGCCTTCTTCCGACCGATGAGGGGGTTGATGAACAGGCCGTCTGCGAAGGCGAGGGCGGTCTTCTGGACGTACTCGTGGCCGTTGTGGGGGGCGTTCCTGGTCTGGAATCCGGCTATGGTCCTCCAGCCCATCTCCTGGAATAGGAAGCGGGTCTCCTTGGGCTTGAGTCGGTACCGGGGGAACTTGCCGGGGGTATCGTCGAATATGTCCACCTTTCCTCCTAGCAGGACGGGCCCCATACTCTCCGTTTTATTCACGCCAGGGTGTGCAGCATCCAGGGTCTTGAATATGCTCTCTGCGTGAGATCTCCTGTCCAGCGGGTATTTCTCCTCTACGTGCAGGACTCCGAAGGGCGCCTCATTTTGGGAGAGGGCGACGTCGTCCCCTTCCTGGATCTTTGATGAATCCTCCTCCGTGACGTCCAGGACGATGGGGAATGTCCATGGGATGTCACCCTGGAGCCTCCCCCTCTCGAGGACTGAGGTGTAATCGTTCCTAACGAGGGGGCCCTCAAGGGGGCTGAATATCCCGTAGGCTATGCATTCGAGGTCTTTCCTGAGCTCATCTGAGACTGTTATTGAGGTCAGTTCCCTTGCCTCTTCCTCGAGGTGGGCTCTGTCTCTCTCTGGTACAAGCCTGTCGATGAGTTTTCCACCGTGGGGTGGGAGCACATTCATCCCCTCATTCTATGTATCCCAGCTTTCGGAGGCGCTCCTTGATCAGCTCCTCCTCCTCCTTCGTGTACACGGGCTCCGTGGGGAACTCGTTCTCGAGCTTCATGGCGACGTAGCCATCGACGCTTGAGAAGCTTGTTCCCTGGATCTTCTCCTGGATTTTATCGTAAAGGGACTTGGGAATCTTGATGCTTACCTTTTCGTCTGAGGTCATTTTTACACCACGTTTCATTGGCTATCCTCGTGTGAGCTTATAAAATGAGCACTTTTCATTTTGACGCGTTTCTTTCAGGGGATTCGACGTGTCTTCCCCCGATTCATAAATGTATATAAGCCCAGAGCTCCCAAGTACACCAGTCTAAAAGAGGCGATTGGAGATCGTTAAGCTTCCCGAGCAGCCTGAGATAAATATCGGCACGATCGGACACGTGGACCATGGTAAGACCACTCTGGTCCAGGCGTTGACCGGTGTCTGGGCGTCCCGTCACAGCGAGGAGCTGAGGCGGGGTATCACGATTAAGCTGGGCTACGCTGATGCTGCGGTCTACAAGTGTCCCGACTGCGACGAGCCCGAGTGCTACAGTATGTCTCCCACCTGTCCTCAGTGTGGCTCGGATTGCGAGTTCCAGAGGGCGGTGAGCTTCGTGGATGCGCCGGGTCACGAGATCCTGATGGCTACGATGCTGAGCGGGGCGGCGGTGATGGACGGGGCTATCCTTGTGATCGCGGCGGATGAGCCTTGCCCCCAGCCTCAGACCCGGGAGCATCTTGCTGCCATCGATATCGTGGGGCTCAGGAATGTTATCGTGGTCCAGAATAAGATCGATATCGTGACGAGGGAGGATGCTGTCCGGAATTATAATCAGATCCAGAGGTTCCTTGAGGGCTCGGTGGCGGAGGACGCGCCTATCATCCCGGTGTCTGCGGCGCATGCCGTGAATATGGATCTCCTGGTCCAGGCGATGGAGGAGTACCTGAAGACGCCTGAGAGGGATCAGTCCAAGTCGCCTCGGATGTTCATCATCAGGAGCTTCGACGTGAATATTCCGGGGACCTCCCTCGAGGAGATGGTGGGGGGCGTTTTGGGAGGTTCGATCATCCATGGGAGCTTCAGTGTCGGGGATGAGGTGGAGGTCAGGCCGGGGTTGCCCATCAGGGAGAGGAACCGGCTTAAGATGCATGAGCTCTACACGGAGGTGACGAGCCTCCACGCCGGCGGTGGGCAGGTGGATGAGGCCATGCCGGGGGGGCTGGTGGGGATGGGCACCCTGCTGGATCCGTCGCTGACGAAGTCGGACGGGCTGGTGGGGAGCCTCGTGGGTAAGCCGGGTACGCTGCCCCCGGTGCTGAGCGAGGTGGGGCTGGATGTCCGGCTGTTCGAGACGGTGGTGGGGAGCCGTGAGATGGAGAGTGTGGCCCTGGTGGCGAGGGGTGAGAGCCTGCTCCTTAATGTGGGCACGGCGAAGACGATGGGCTCTGTGACGACGGTGTCTAAGGACTATCTTGAGGCGTCTCTCACGATCCCTGTCTGCGGGGAGGAGGGGGATCGGGTGGCGATCAGCCGGAGGGTGGGGAGCAGGTGGCGGCTGATAGGGATCGGGACCCTGAAGTGATGAGGGTGGGTGGCCGCGGGGTTATCCTGGACTCTAATTTTCTGTTCGTGCCTCTGAGGTTCGGTGTGGATATCTTCGGTGGGCTTGAGGGGTTGCTGGGTCCTTCGGTGGTTTGTCTGGTCCCGGCTGCTGTCTTGGCTGAGCTGGAGTTGCTCCGAGTTGGTGCCTCTCCGTCGCTAGTGAGGGAGATAGACTTCGCCGTGGGGCTGGCTGGGAGGTGCCGGGTGCTGGAGGGTGATCGTCTGGAGGGTGAGGGCGTTGACGACCTGATCCTGAGGCTGGCGGTGGGTGGTGGTTACCTGGTTGCGACTAATGACGGTGAGCTGAGGAGGCGTCTGAGGGGTGAGGGGGTTGCTGTGGTCTTCCTGCGTCAGAGGGCGTTCCTTGAGGTGGAGGGGTACGTTGAGGGTCTGGGTTAGGGTCGCGGGGCCGTATGTGGCTGGCAGGGGATAAGCGTTTGGCGGCGCTTCTTTGGCTGTTCCTAGGGGTTTAGTGTTGTTCGTTGGTGTGAAGCCGCTGGCTTGAGGGTGCTTGTTGTTCACTGTTTCGTTTGGTGGTTGTTTTTGGTGTGCATGAGTACCTCTTTTGGTGTGAAGCGGGTCGGGGAGAGCTGGTTTTAGGGTTGTTTTCGTTGTTTGGGGCTGTTTTCATGTACGGATAGTATGACCCTCCCTCCCCCCTATATGAGGAGGTGATTTAGGACTCCTTTTCGTTAAAGCACGCGCGGGTTAATCAAGGATTTTGAAGAAAAAAGCTGAGATTGAGTAATCTTTACCTCGCTCGAATAAACGTTAAAACTATAGAGGATTCCGATTTACTTTGTTCTCTCCTAGTAGATGTGAATCAGCGCTGAATTAAGGATAGAACAACCTCAAATCCACCCTCGAACCCTGACCTAGATCCCTCCCAGCCCACCCGTAGGCCCTCACGACCCCC
>JADHWN010000049.1 GCA_016783455.1 Candidatus Bathyarchaeota archaeon | reverse complement strand
CACATCTTAAAGAAGCATATCCCCAAGCTGTTCCTCTGGATCTTCGTTCCTTTGACTTTGGTTGAATTCCTGATACAGAACTTCGACTTCGCCTCGCTAATATCTGGTATGCCTGTTTTAGCCCTAATTGTCTTCGCTGCCTTGGTGGGCGTCATCCCCGAGTCCGGGCCCCACATGATCTTCCTCATATTGTTTACAAAGGGGTTGATCCCCTTCTCGGTCTTGTTGGTAAGCACCCTCTCTCAGGATGGCCACGGGCTTCTACCCCTGCTCTCCTATTCAGTTAAAGATACGTTTTACGTGCAGATATTTACCACGGGATTTTCTCTAATTGTAGGTGTAGTGTTGTATATGATTGGAGTCTGATAGGAGATGACTGTAAGGGCAAATGATTTGATGAAGGTATATGGACCAGTCCCGTCGAGGCGGCTAGGGCAGAGTTTAGGGATAAACAACATTCCCCCTAAGATATGCACGTATGCCTGCGTTTACTGTCAACTCGGTCGAACGATTAAACTTCAATCTGAGAGGCGGAAGTTCTACGACCCGACAGTAATCGTCTCAGATGCTGAGAAACAGATACGTAAGGCATGGGATAGAGATGAGCGTATAGACTACCTTACCATTGTGCCTGATGGTGAGCCCACTCTTGATGTTGACCTTGGAACCAAGATCAGGCTCTTGAAACGTCGGGGGATAAAGATTGCGGTAATAGAGAACGCGTCCCTTCTATGGCGTGAGGATGTCAGGAAGGACCTGAGCGAGGCCGACTGGGTTTCCCTGAAGGTCGACGCCGTCACTGAGGAGATGTGGCGAAGGGTGAACAGACCTCACAGCGCATTGAAGCATGAAACCGTCCTTCAAGGTATGGTTGATTTCGCGGGTATGTTCAAGGGAGAATTGGCCACGGAGACGATGCTGATCCATGGTCTCAATGATAGCGTCGAGGAGGCGGAGAAGATCGCTGATTTCCTTGCGACGTTGAGACCCAGCAAGGCCTACATTGCGATACCTACCCGACCTCCTGCTGAGAGATGGGTGAGACCCGCAGAAGAGCAGGCCATAAACAAGGCTTTCCAGATATTCGACGGGAAGTTGGATCATGTCGAGTATCTGATTGGGTATGAGGGGAACGCTTTCGCTTTCACGGGTAACGTGGAGGAGGACCTTCTCAGCATATCCTCGGTGCACCCCATGAGGGAGGAGGGGGTCGCGGAACTGCTTTCTAAGGCAGGGTCAGATTGGAATGTGGTAAGAAAATTATTGGATGAACGAAGGCTCATTGAACTAGAGTACGGGGGATACAAGTTCTATATGAGGAAGCTACCGAGTCGCGATGTTCAGTGATTCAGAGGGAGAAGCAACTTATTTTACCTGAATACTGTATGTAGTTCCGAGGTCGATACGTTGAGTTCGAGAGGTCGCGGTCAAGGTAGGGGCGGTGGAAGGCAGGGCACAGGCGGTCCCAAGGAATGCGTCTGCCCCAAATGCGGAGCCAGGGTTCCCCATGTAAGGGGTGTACCATGTTTGGACACTAAATGCCCTAATTGTGGTGCGAATATGCTGCCAGCCAGTTAGCTACCCCTCTATTCAGCCTTTTAGCATCCGCGCGCGTATCCTTCGTGTAGGCGGTCAGAAGGATCGTGTATGCGCGCGTACAGGAGGTACGACTACCAACATGAGTGTACGTACTCGGTCCCGGAGTCGGGGAGCAGGGTCAACTGCGCCGTCCTCACCAAGAAGTTAAGCGACGGGGACAGGGAGCGGGACTGCCCCCCCTTCTACCCCATGATCCTGACCTAGTGACCTTCACGAGGCCCCGTTTCATCACTCGGTCACTCTGCGTTTAGTGGAGTAGAGATACTTACCTGAATTCAATAACCCGTTAATATTTAGAACTGGGTAAAACTCTCCCGAGGAGGGGCCGGATGAGCGTTCTCAGGGGAGGCCAGACGAAGGCGACACTGCTCATACTGATCCTGGGAGCCGTCTCCATCGGTGCATACAGGGTCCTTCAGACCCAACTAGCCACGGATGGAAACGGTTTGGAGACACACCTGTTCAGTGAAGCGGGAGATTTCATGCCGTCTGAGCCGGATCCAGATGATGGCGTACGTGTCTTCGACCTCCGGCTGAACAGCTCCGAGGTCGCTCCGGGGGAGCCCGTGGGGGTCCTCATCGGATTGGAGAATCTCCTGGATCAGCCCGTCGACTACACCTTGAGCCTCTGGGTCTCCGGGGAGCTCGAGGACGAGAGGGAGGTTTCCATGGACGCGGGGGGCAGAGTCGAGGTCGACTTCACGGTCCGCAGGAGTGACCAAGGGAGTTACGAGGTTAGGGCCGCAAACCTCAGCCGGACATTCGAGGTTTACACGGTGGACCTGTTCGTCGTCGGACTGGATGTAGATCCTACAAGCGTGGGACCGGGGGAGCCCGTCACCATCTCGGTGACTGTGTTCAACCCAAACTCCGTCGATCTCACCCAGAAACTCCTCGTATCCATCGAGGAGAAAGAGCTGAGTGTAGAGGTGACGGCGCCAGGCCAAGGTAACGGCAAAGTGTTGTGGAACGTTACCAGGTGGGAGCCCAAGAGCCACCACGTTAGCGTCGGCGGATACTACGCGAGCTTCCTGGTCGAGGAACCTGAGGTTCTCCCCGAGAACGCCACGGGGCCTGATGATGGGGCCCCGGAGGAGCCTTCCGATGAGCCCCATGATACGCTGCCACCGGAGCCGCCCGATGGGCCCCATGACACTCTGCCGGCGGAGCCACCTGAGGAGCCCCCGGTTACCTACGTCCCCATGAAGTACGTCCCCGACCCCATGACGGACGGCTTCACCAGCATCCTGCCCCCTGAGGCCTCCCCCATCAGGCTCACCCTGCCCTGCAGCCTCGGCGACCTCTTCTGCAGCCCCCATAGCGGCCCGGGGGGTTTCGGCGTCCACGCCGGGGGGCACATCGAGGGGCTGGACCACGTCTGGATCGAGATCAGGGAGGGGGTGCCTGCTGGGAGCTGGGCCAACGGGACGGTGATGGATATCCAGCTCTCGGGGGACGAGGAGCACGGGGAGTACCATATCTACATTGACTACGGTCAGAACCTGATCGGGGTCCACATGGAGGTGGCGACGCCTCTGGTGGAGGTGGGCGACTACGTGGAGAGGGGGCAGCCGGTGGGCTACGGGATGTCGTTCTTCGAGGGGGTGGAGAGCGCGGAGCTGGGGCTGGTGGACCTGGGGCGGACCGACGGGGTCCCGGCCTGGGGGGGCGGGGTGAACGTCTCCCCGTACGACTACCTGGAGGACGATGTGAAGCTGGCCCTCGTGGAGGCATACAAGGCGCACATGATCGAGCCCTACATGCTCAACCTGTATGAGCCCCTGATGCTCCACCCCTACCAGCCCTATCTCACAAACAACCTCTTCCTCCACGAGGGGAATGAGGGGAGGCTGACCGGCGCGTGGTACCTGGTGAGTGCGCCCTGGGAGCCCGTGTACCCCAACGACCTCCTGACCTTCGTCGAGGCTGACAATCCGTACTACACGGGGAACGTGGTGATGGCGACGGATGACAGGGACGACTACGGCAGGGCGGACTGGAACATCTGGGGGACGTTCGAGGTTGACTACGAGGCTGGACGGATCAGGATGGTAGGCGAGGGGTCTACCACATACTACGGCATATTCGAGATAGACGAGTCCGGTGGGCGGGCGGTGCTCAGAATCCAGTACAGGATGTACGACTATCCCCATGAGTGGACGGATGATGTCTTGTATTATGTGGAGAGGGGTGTCGACGGGCGGAGGGGGGACGCCGTTGAGCTAGGTGTCCTCGACGAGCCATAGAATCATATACTTTCTGTCAGGTGCCTGTGCTAGAGCTTAGCCTGATGACTTCCTTCACGGCCTCGATGGCGACCTCGAGCATGGGGTCTTCGGGCTCCTTCGTCGTCAGGTGCTGGAAGAAGACGCCGGGGGCGGTCAGCAGCCTGATGACTATGGAGTCCTCGTGCTTGGCGCTGAACCTGAGGAGCTCATAGGAGATTGCCCCGAGAACCGGGATGAGGACGATCCTGTAGGCGAGGCGTGGCCAGAACTCCGCCCTGGGCATGATGGAGAACAGGAGTACGCTGACGATTATGACTATGAAGATGAAGGAGGTCCCGCAGCGCCTGTGGAGCCTGGAGTGGTCTCTGACGCTCTCTACGTCGAGGTCAACCCCGTGCTCGTGGGCGTTGATGGTCTTGTGCTCTGCGCCGTGGTACTGGAGCACCCGCTTGAACTCCCCCCAGAGGGAGATCAGGGTCATGTATCCCAGGAAGAGGGCGAGGCGGACGGTGGCTTCCACGAGGTTGAATAGGATCCCTGTGAGGTTGAGGAGGCTGGTCACGAGGAAGGGGATGACGAAGAAGAGGGAGGACATCGCCACGGTGAGGACGATGACTATCGCCCACTCCTTCCAGGTGAACTCCTCCTCTTCCTCCTCGAGGGCGGCGTTCGCCGAGAAGGCGATGCCCTTCACCCCCATGTACATGGTCTCGCCGAGGGCGATGATGCCCCGTATGAAGGGGAGGCCCAGGGCCCTGTGGCGTTGGGTGAGGGAGTTGATCTCCTGGGTCTGGGTGAGGATCTCGCCGCTGGGCTGCCTGACGCTCATAACCAGGTGTCTCTTGCCCCGTATCATCACGCCCTCGATGAGGGCCTGTCCTCCGAAGGCGAGGGACTCCTCCCTGGGCTTACCCATGGTTCAAGGGAGAAGTCGGCCCTTCTTATATCCCTTTTTCAGGGTTTCCTCGCTACAAAGGCAGGTGATACTGACCGTTTTATGTGGTTCGTATTGCTTGGGCTTCGAGGCGGCTGAGGTAGTCTTCTGTGCGCTCGTCGTGAAGTGATGGTGGCTCCTCGCAAGGTTTATGAATGATGTTGAAGGAGTGTATCTTCCGCCATGAAGAGCTACATAAAGCTGTACGGGCCCTCCATCGACAGGGCCATCGAGGCCCTTGAGGAGAGGTTCAGGGAGCTGAACAGGCACTTCCCCTACGGGAAAATGGTATTGCACGCTATCTCCATCGTGGATCCGTCGTTAGACATGGTGACTGGAGACCTGGTCCGGGAGGGGCGAGAGGAGCTGGGGGATTACGACTACGTCGTGAAGTGGAACCAGGAGCCGACGGTGGAGCAGGTCCGGGGGCTCATAAGACAGGTCGACGGGGCGCTTCTCTACACGGGGTGCAGGTACACAATCACGACCAAGTAGCCTGCTGGACTACCCCTTTTTACCTGGATGTACGCTGGGTCAGCCTTGGCTTGGGGCCTCTACGATGGCCCTGAGGGAGTCCAGGCGCGCGTAGGAGAATGGGGTCCTTCTTGTATCCCTTTTTCAGGGTCTCCTCGCTACAAAATGGAAGATTGGCCGTTCAACGTGCTTCGTATTGCTTGGGCTTCGAAGTGGCTGAGGTAGTCTTGGGTGAAGACGGGTATCATTATGGTGAAGGTTGTCCCTGCGCCGACCTCGGAGTCCAGTTCGATGGTGCCCTCGTGGGCCTCGACGGTCCGTTTGCAGTAGTAGAGGCCGAGGCCTAGGCCTCCCTCCTTCGTCGTGTGGAATGGCTTGAAGAGGGACCGGATGACATCCGGAGGCATTCCGACGCCCGTGTCGGAGACGGTTAGATTGATCTTGCCTCGATCTCTCTTCGCTGTGACGGTGAGCCTCCCACCGGTGGGCATCGCTTCGACTGCGTTCTGGATCAGGTTGTCGAGGACCCTGTTGATCTTGGTTCCATCCAGGTAGACGCTCTCAAGCCTCTCGTCGAGCTCTAGTACGGCTTCGACGGATTGGGGCAGCGTCGCTTCCTCCACCGCTTTCCTCACCATCTCCACCAGGTTGACGTCTCCCAGGATGAGGGGCGAGTACCTCGTCTGGCTCCTGAACATGTCGATCATCTCGCTGGCCCGGTCCACCGACTTGTTGATCATGTCGATCATCTCGTCGACGCTCTCGGGGGACTGCTTCATCAGGTAGATTGCGTTCTTTATGGTCTGGAGGGGGCCGCGGAGGTCGTGGCCGACCGTAGCCGCTATCCTGCCAGCCGTCACGAGGCGTTCGGCGTCGAGGAGCTCCTGGGTCTTCTCCTCCACCAGGCCCTCGAGGGCCAGGTTGGCCTCCTTCAGCTCCTCCTCCATCCTCTTCTGCTTGGTGATGTCCCTGTTCACAGCGAGTGAGGCGGGTCCCCCCTCATAGTTTATCAGCGATACGTTAGTCTCGATAACGATCTCCTCTCCATCTGTACGGATGAGCCTGAATTCGTACCTGTTGGGAACTTCTTCTCCCCTCTGCCTCGTTAACATAATGTTCTCCACCATCTCCCGGTCCTTTGGGGAGATGTGCTTAAGGGGAGTTGTGCCTATGAGTTCTGCAGGGTCAGCGTAGCCTAGGAGATCGGCTCCGCTCTTGTTCACGTAGAGGTACTGCTTATCATCCAGGACGAAGATGGCGTCCCTCGAGGAGTCCAAGAATGTCCTGTACCTTGCTTCAGAGGCTTGAAGGAGATCCAGGTGTCTCAACCTCGACAGGGTCAGGCCGACGTTCTGGGAGAGGGTCTCGAGGAGCTTCTTATCCTGCTCCGTGAAGGCGTCGAGCACATGGCTCTCGACGTTGATTAATCCTATGACTTCGCCCTCAGATTTTATGGGCACCGCGAGTTCAGAGAGCACCTCGTAGAGACCTCTTGACAGCCCAGGATGATAGTCTTCGTCCAGTCGAACGTCGGGCACGAGTTGGGACTCTCCGGTTCTAACAGTCCGAACAGTTATCCCCGGTCCATCTAGGGGCCATTCGTGGCCTATATCGACCTCAGATCCAGTTGTGTATATCATTCGGAGGACGTCTTCGTCGACGATGGCAAAGCCGCCGATGTCGAAGCTGTGGACCTTTTCGATGGTTGCGAGAGTTCTCTTAGCGACTTCCTGTAGGTTTCTTGCTTCGCCGAGGTCCAGGGTGTGCCTGTGGAGGGCCTCGAGCCTCTCCTGGTAGAGGATGCGCTCGTCCTCCATCCTCTGGCGTTCAGTTATGTCCCTCGATATGGCCTGGAAGCCGATGGTTTTTCCGTTCTCTTTGAGGGAGCTTATCTGAACCTCGCTTAAAATGTGGGACCCGTCTTCCCTGCGCATGCGTACCTTGAAGGGGCCTGGTAGCTCTCCCCTCAGAACTGGCCCCATCATCTTCAGCAGTATGCTCCGGTACTCGGGGGTGATGAAGCCTAGCTGGGTGATGTGTTTGCCTACGAGTTCCTCTCGGGGGATGCCCGTCACCTGTGTTACCTTCTGGTTGACTAATGTGATGTATCCCCTGAGGTCCGCCGTGGTTATGGCGTCGGGGGCTGACTCGATGAGCCTCTTGAAGTTCTCCTCGGAGCGTTGAAGCTCCTCCCTCATGGTCTTCTGGTCGGTTATGTCGTGTGCGAGTACCTGGATGCCCGTCCTTTTTCCGTCCATGTGTAATAGGGAGGCGTGCACCTGGGCACAACGTTCTTTTCCGTCCTTCCTCTTGAATGGATACTCGAAGGAGGAGAGCGCGCCGTCTGAGAGGAGAGCCCTACGCATCTCAGCTATGAAATCTATCTTCTCTTGCCCAACTTTACGCTTACTCGCGATCGTGCTAAGGGTCTTCCCTTTCAGTTCCTTTTCGGTGAACCCCGTTAAAACGGTGAACGCCGTGTTGACCGAGGTTATCTCCCCGTTGAGGTCGTGGATCGATATGGCGAAGGGGGAGGTCTCGAACAGGGTCCTGTACCGTTCCTCAGAGTCCCTCAGCGAGTTCTCCATCTGCGTGCGTTCCGAGATGTCTGTCACGACGCCCAGGATTGAGGTCTCGCCGCCGTAGCTGATCAGCTTAGTGGATATGATGGCGTCAAGTCTAATTCCATCCTTCCTGAGGAGCGCGTATTCGTAGGGGGCAACGTCTTCGCCTCTCTGGTGCTTGGCGTAGTTTGCTCTTATCGTCTCCAGGGACTCCGGGGCTATGAGGGACATGAAGTCGAAGTCTGGTGAGTAGAACTCCTCCCTCTTGTATCCCAGTAGCTCCGTGGACATCTTGTTGGTGTAGAGGACCCTGCCTCCCCTGTTGATGAAGATCATGCTGGGGGACTGCTCGGCGAGGTCCCTGAACATCCGCTCCCTCTCCTGAATCTTCTCCTCCGCCTGCTTACGCTCGGTGATATCCGTGATGAAGTGGAGGGTGGCCGCCCCGCCGTCCCAGTCGATGCCGATGCCGTTGACTTCTATCCACAGCACGTCGCCGTTCTTGGCGATGATCCTGAACGGGTAGAACGTGTCCCCGGACGGGTCGCGGTCCCTGTACTGTTCGAGGGCTTCGTGGCGGTCCTCGGGGTGGAGGTAGTCTATGAACGGCTTGCCGAGGGCCTCCTCCGGGGTGTACCCGGTGATCTCGGTGATCCGGGGGTTGATGAACCTGAGGAGGCCGTCCTGGATGACGATGATGCCCTGGTTGGCGTGGTCGATGACGTTCCTGTAGTTCTCCTCGGACTTTTGGAGGTGGGACTCGGCCCTGTGCTTGTCGACGGCGGATCTGATGCGCTTGGCGAGGACCTGGTAGTGGCCGGGGTCGGACTCCTTTCTGATGTAGTCGTCGACGCCGACGGTGAAGGCCTCCTCGGCGAGTTCCTCGCTGCCCTGGCCTGTGTAGAGGATGATGGGTGTGTCTGTGTGCTGTCTGATCTTTGTGGCGAGCTGTATGCCGTTGAGGTCGGGCATCTTGTAGTCTGTGACGATGCAGTCGACGTGTTCGTGGGTGATCATGTGGAGGGCTTCGTGGGGGTCTTGGGCGGTCTGGACGTGGAGTGTGGGGTCTGTGCGTTCGAGGATGAGCTTGGCTATCTGGAGCTGGTTTGGGTCGTCGTCTACATGGAGTACGCTGATTGTGGGTTCTGGGGGCATGTCCGTCCTCTGGGGGGTGGTTTGCTGAACTATTTATGGAATAAGTATCAGTGATCCATCATTAGGGGAGCTCGTCGAGGATGGCCTTGAGGGATTCTAGGCCTGCTTCCTCGGCCTCCCTGGCGTTTCCCAAGGCCGTGATGGCCTGCTGCTGGGTCTCGTCCTCGGGTACTGGTTTCTCGAAGTCGGGGGGGAGGGTGAAGGGGTAGATCTCGGTGAGGGTTTTGAGGTTGGCTGCGATCTCGGTGTAGTGGGTTTTGGCTGCGTCGAGGTGGGCTGTGAGGTGGGGGAGGCTGGCCTTGGCCTCCTCGAGGACGGCGTCGCGTAGGCCCTCCAAGATCTTCTCGCTCATTGTTATCGTTGATGCATGGTTGGGATCAAACCTA
>JADHWN010000007.1 GCA_016783455.1 Candidatus Bathyarchaeota archaeon | reverse complement strand
TATTTTATAATTGCTAGTGATGCGGAATCGAAGCCAGCCCGTAGAGCTGAAGCCATATACGTATTAGTATTTACTTCGTAAGCAAAACATATATTAAGTACATAGGCAATAAAGCGCAATTGACCTTCTCAAACCAAAAAACGTGGCGAGAAGACTATATTTTATAAAAAAGCACAAAGAAATAAAAATAAAAATTTTACACGAGATCTAGGGTTCGACAGCGACCCGACAGATCTCGTTATCCCCATTCAGGACGCTGTCTATCGCAATCTCAGCTATAGCCGAGCTATGCTCAGCGATGATCTTCAGGTCCCACGCAATCTCACTCACAGACGCTGCCACATCCGGACTGCTGCCGTTCTGGAACCTCTTGAGGAGCCGGCTCTCCTCGCTGGCCACAGTCTCATAGAGGTCAACGGCGTCGCTGGCCACGGTGAGGTCCTTATCGAAGACGCTCTTGACCGCCTTGTCGAACATCGTGAAAGCGATCATCCCTATCTGGGTGAGGCGATCGATGAGGTCATCATCAGACTCGTGCCTTATTGGCTGGAGCTTGATAATACTCTCAGCAATGTTGTTGACCCTATCCCCAATCATCTCAAGGTACCATGCAATGATACTGTGCTGGACGATATCCATGGGATCTGAGACACCAATACTATCTGAAATCACCCTGGACTGCTGGGCAGAGGCCAGGAGGCGGGCAAGGAGCCAGTAGATCGTGTCAGCTTCATACTCCCGGGTTATAGCGTCCTTCGCCAACTCCAAATCACCGTCAATAAGGCTATCGAGAACCTCCTTGAACATGATAGACGTTATAACGAAGAGACGGCGAACGACGGTCTCCAGAGGGAAGTTATTAGGATTTATAGAGCACTGGAGGAGAAGATGCCTATCCGACTCCTCGATGATACCTATTCCCAGGAGCCGCTGGGTCACCTCTCTGATGCTCTCTATCTGCTCTCGCATTAGTCTCCGAGCAGACTCCACCTTGATAACGTTCCGCCCAAGGACGTAGTTCCCCACTATCACCCGCGCCAGCAACTTCGTGTTATCGCATTTATCGACGTCAACGAGATAGACCGTGTTGTCCTCGACCTTTCCTTGCTCAGTGGTTAACCTAAGAGTACCGTCACCCTCCTCAGAGATGAAGATTAAGTCTCCTTTCTGTACTCCAGACTTCTTAGCCCAGTTCATGGGGAGTGAGACCGAAAGAGTTGAGTATCCGACTTTCTGTACCTTACGTGGCTCCATATTCTACACCTTGTATATACTAAATCCCGTCATAATAAAAACAGTAATTATTAAAGGTTTTCCAAACACTAGAGAACATATTGTAATTATATGAGTACTCGATAGGGGAACAACGGCTCGAAAGGCGGAAGGTAAAGCTTCATGTAAACTAATGCAGCTAGAAGAACAAGAGAGATCACTACTACGGCATAATCCCGACCTTCCATCACGAGCTCAAATAGGTTCGTGCGATCCCTCGTCGCCCCGAAAGCCCTTGATTCCATCGCTTCAGCCAGATCCAGGCTCCTTCTAATGGAGTTGATAATCAGGGGGAGTAAAATCGGGATGTATTTCCTGATCTTTGTTAGGAAACTGCCCTTGTCAAGCTCCAGCCCCCTCGACCTCTGAGCGTCCATGATCGACTGAGCCTCATCAGCAAGCACAGGCACAAATCTGATCGCTGTGATGAACGCGAAGTTAAACTCGTATGGGATCCGGGCCTTCTCAAGAGCCAAGCTGAGCTTATCAGGGGAGGTAGTGAGGAAGAACAGGGAGAACGATGTGATGAGGTTCAAGAACCGCACGGTAAGGGCAAGAGCGGTTTCAACGTTCTCGGTGTTGAGGCTCCGTCCCTGGAAGAAGTAGTAGGATATGAGATTGGTTGAGAATATTATCGTGGCTAGGAATACGCTTCCCTTCAGGCTCTTGGTCCACTCCTGTTGGATCTCCGCGATGAAGACGAGGGGGATCTGCACTAGGAAGATGACCAGCAGAGGTAGGAGGTCCATGAAGAGGATTGCAGAGGTGAATATCACCATCGTCATGAGGAACTTGACCCTGGGGTCCAGCCTGTGTATGAGGGAATCACCTCTTGTGAACCTCAAGCCCTCAAGCAGGCTCATTTGGACACCTCCAAGACCTGACTGAGAACATCGACCGCCTCATCGACATCCAGCACGTTATCCGGAAGCCCTAATTCCGAGAGCTGTTGGAAAACCTTGGTTATCTCAGGTGGGGCGACCGATGCACGGGCCATCGCGTCTCTATCGGTCATAACCTTCTTTATAGGACCGTCTGCTATGATCTTCCCGTCGGCCATAAGGACTATCCGAGGCTTACATTCAGCGACGAACTCGACATCATGGGTTACTATGATTATGGTCTTACCTTGAGTCCTCAACTGCATTAGGAAGTGTCTGAGCCGTTCCTTCTGAGCGTAATCCTGCCCTATGGTTGGCTCATCCAGGACCACTATCTCAGGATCCCACGCCAGGACGGAGCCAAGGGCGACCCGCTTCCTCTCACCCCCGCTGAGGATGAAGGGGCTTGACTTCCTATAGCGCTCCAGATCCAAAAGGTTGAGGGCCCAGTCAACCCTTTTATCGATGACATCGCTCGCGAAGCCAAAGTTCCTGAGGGCGAAACTTATCTCCTCCTCAACATTCTCCGAGAAAAGCTGGTCATCAGGATTCTGGAAGACCAGCCCCACTTTCCTCGCCAGGTTGGCGACACTCAGGTCAGCGATGTCCGCGCCATCTATTTTAATACGTCCCTCTTGTGGACGGAGGAGACCATTTAGATGCTTAACAAGTGTGGTCTTGCCTGCTCCGTTCTCCCCCATTATCGCTACGAATTCACCTTTATGAATGGTCAGCGACACGTCATCCAAGGCTTTATCGACACTTGGGTAACTGAAGGAGACACCCTCGACCTCGATGATAGGGTTAACCCATTGCTCTCCTGTGAACAGATCGAGATCTGGGTCGACCGCTTTTCTGTTTGCATTCCCCCTCTTTATGTGGCCCCGCAGCTGCTCTACGAGCATTGTCGGGTTAAGAGGCGTTCTGTCCAAGAGTATACCCTTGCTTTTCAGCCTATCGTTCAATTCGATGACTCTGGGAATGCCAACGCCTGCAAGACGTGTCGCCCCATCGGTGAAGACCTCCTCGGGTGAGCCTTGATTGGTGATCCGGCCATCAGAGAATATGATGACCCGGTCAACGTATTGCGTGGCCAGATCAACACGATGCTCAATGAGGAGAATAGTCATCTCGTATTCCTTGTTCAGAGTATCCAAGACCCGGAAGATACGCTCTGCACCCAGTGGATCGAGGAACGAGGTGGGTTCATCGAGCACGAGAACCTTGGGCTTCATAGCCAGGATGGAGGCTATCGCGAGGCGCTGCTTCTCCCCACCCGACATCTCATGGGTCGCCCGATCCTTGAGATGATCGATACCAGCGGTCTCAAGGGCCCAGCCTATCGCCTCAAGCATCTTATCCTTAGGGACGCCTTGGTTCTCCAGGCCGAATGCAACGTCCTTCTCGACCGTCAGGGCGAAGATCTGGTTGTCAGGATTCTGGAAGATGAGCCCCACATGTTGGGCCAACTTGTAGGTGGGATGCTCTCTGATATTTAAGCCAGTAACTGTAACCTCACCTTCCATATCGCCATTGTAGAAGTGGGGGATTAGACCGTTGAGAGTCCTACAGAAGGTGGTCTTACCGCATCCACTTGGCCCAGTTAGAAGTATGAACTCTCCCTTATCGATGGTCAGGTCTATACCCTTCAACGCTGGTGATGTAGCGTTTGGGTAGGAATAACGAAGATCCCTCACCTCGATAATGCCCAAGGATTCCTCCTCTTTTGACCTATGAATCCGTTAAAAAGGATATCTACGCATATATTAGTTAGCTCTATAGTATATTATCAATCGAAGCTGGGTTCCGCTTATCATTCCTTTTCAAGTAGCTCGGTGAGAAGAACAAGGGCCTCCTTCAGAAACTCCTTTGGATCTCCCTCGCCATTGAAGCCAGCGGCAGTAGGATGACCGCTTCCAGCCCCGGAGAACATCTCTCCTAGAGGCATGGCCAAGTCCCTACCGAGGTGTACATGGGACTCATCGTGAAAGCCCTCGGAGGATCTAAAGCTTGCTTTAAGCGCTTTTTTACTCCTACCTGCCACTATGGCGACATCCCCTCCAAGGCCAATTAGGGCGCGGGCTGCAGAGGATTGATACGAGCTAAGCTGGGATGTAGCTATGGTCCAGCCCCCTACCATGTGAAGACTCATTCTCTGAGCTGCCTTCAGCCTGGCGATGTTCTCAGGTCGTCCCCTCTTAATCACGAGCAAGCCGAATATCTCCTCCATGGAGCCGTCGATTTGAAGGAGTTCAGAGATGTATTGGATTGTACGGGGTGTAGCAAGACGGAGATGTTTAGAATCGAATAGTATCCCCAACATCAATGTCCTAGCAGTAGTCGATGATGGTGTGATGCCATATTTTTTGTAAATTGCATAAACTATCTCGCAGGTCGACGATGCCCCCTCATCCACGAGGTGGAGAGATGATATCTTGGAGACTTCAGGATGAGGGGAGTGGTGGTCAATGAATATTTTTGAAATTTCTGCTGAGGACACCATGTCTCCCCAAGCCTCAAGCTGCCTCAGTGTCGCAGTGTCACAAACAAGTAGGAGTTCATAGTCATCAATAGAGGCATCATCGAGGACCGCGATGCCCAATTCATCCATTATCTTTTTCGAGAGGAGAGTGGCTCCCCCCGGTAGGTAGATGTCAGCTGAAGCGGGCGGCTTCAGAGAGTAGACTAACTGTTGAAGAGCGAATGCTGATCCAATCGCGTCGGGATCAGCATTGTGATGACAAAGAATGAGGGTACGACCAGAGATTAACCTCTTTAATGTCTCATATTGGGAGTCTGTGATGACCAACCTGGATATGAATTAGTACAGTCTAGGGATAAAGATAGGGGGCACAGCCGAGGGGCTACCTTTTAAATCAGAATGCGCCCCTTAAACTGGATTTGAAAATGTCGGAGAAAATATTGATCAATGAGGTCAATCCTCTGAAGAAGACACGGCCTTCGGTCATATTCGCTTTTTCTGGTCCTGGCTTCATAGGCAATACGGCTCTCATGTACATTACGCGCAACAAGAATTTCGAGTTAAAGGCTGAGGTAAGATCAAAGCTACTTCCTCCGACTATACTACTCATGGAAGGGAAACCCATTCATCCATTCAGGATATATGGTGACAGCAAGGACGAGCTGCTAGTGGTCGTCAGCGAGTCCCTGGTCTCCCCCGAGAGCTCTTGGGATATCGGCGCCAAGCTCATGGAATGGTTGCTGGAGAATGGTGCCAAAGATTTCGTCTGCATCGAGGCGATGCCTATGCCGCAGCAGTTGAAGGAGAACCCTGTCTTTGGCTTCAGCATACCTGATAGGGAGCTGATAAAGTTCGGCGTAAGACCCTTGACTGAAGGAGGGGTCTCAGGTCTCAACGCGGTCCTCATGGAGGAGGCCTTGAAACATGATCTACCTTGGACTACTCTCCTGATACCGACATCCTACATCTCATCCATAGACTACGCAGGGGCCACATCAGTGATCAGCGTCCTAAACAAGATGTACAAACTCGGCGTGGACATCACGCCACTTAAGAGAAGCATTGAGATGAGAGAGGAGATATCACAGAAAGCTGGCGTAGAGGAGAAGCGTGGTCTACTGAGCTCACTCAGGAGAAGGGGCTAGAAAGTAAACCTAGGGGCTCGAGCCCATCTGCTGGTTTATGTCCTTCTGGAGGTTCTCTTGGAGCTGCGTCAGCCTCTCCCTTGTGTTGGTCTCCTGTTTCACCAGCACCTTGGACCTCATGTCGAGGAACTCCTTCCTCTCCGTGAGCTCCTTCACGACGATGTCTTTATCTTTCTCAACTAGGACCGCACCAGCTGACTTGTAGACCTTGGCGTCAGAAGGCGTGTCCTCCAGCGTTTTCAGTGCTCGGTCGGATTCTGTGAGCTCTAGCTCGAGTCGCTGCTTCTGGGCAACTAGCTGCTGTAGCATGTTCTGAAGCTGCTGCATCCGGCTAAGCTTCTCCTGGATGTCCGGTGGAAGCTGACTCAGATTTGACATATCATTCTCCTTTTAACAATACGAGCCTAGGTTTATAGTTATTGATGGGATATATGCTCTAGGAACGGGGCTCAAGTGTATGCGGGGGATCTCTTAACTAACCGAATCAACTACGTTCATGATTGCCCCGACCCAGCGGATATAGCTGTTGAAAGCAGCCCGCATGGCTGTGACATCCGAGGCCTCCATCGAGATGACGAGCTTCCCTTCCTTTGCTTCGACTTCGACATTAGAACGCTGTGATATGGGGTGTTCAGCCTCTGGATTTAGGGATTCTTCGACTATGGCAGCTACCTCGAATGATAACTGGATTGAGACCTCAGCGTATATCATCCTTGAAAGGCTCCTACGCTCCACTGTGTCTCACGATAAATATGAAAAAATGGTGGAGTATATTAACGTATACGAGTCGAGGCTTGCCCTGTCTTCGTTGAGGGGATGTAGGCTCCCCCGGCGAATCTGTATCCGCATTTATTGCATCCCCAGATCCCTACGCTCTCCCGTTTAACTTTCCTGCTTGAGCATCTGGGGCATCTGTGTTTGGCCCTCATGCCCAAGGTGAGCCTTGTCCAGTTCTTGCGGACGGACGTGCCACCCCGGGTTCTGAGCCGGAGGCCGAAAGTCTTCTTCTTGGGCATCAGTCATTCTCCTAGACGTTCTTTCTCAGTTCTTCGACTTTTTCAGCTGCGATCTGTACGGCTGTCTTGAGCTCGTCCCTGGTGAAGCCTACTGAGCCTACTTTCTGTATCGTGCACACGTTACCCTTCTCGTCTAGGGTTATGGTTATCCTGGCGTCCATGACTTCCTCCTCGTCCGCGGATGGGTCGACCAACAGGCTGTCGCCGATCTTCACTATCGAGACGGCGAGGGGCTCCCTCAGGATCTTGACGGCCTTCGTCTTCTTTGTGAGTTTGACGTTTTCGTCCTTGACTGTGTAGACAGGCATCTTTGCTGTCTTCAGTGCGGCGATCGCGGCCAATGCTGAGCAGTCTATGAGGTTTCCGTCGTAGCTGAGCACGTAGATGTCCACGTGAACCATGTAGACTGACTTTCCCGGTACTAGGCACAGCTTCTTCATATCGAGTATCTCAGCGGACCTGAGTCCCCTGTCGACCACCCTTGCGAGCTCTATTGACCTCTCGTCTGGGGGGCCCGGCTCGAATGTCGGATGTGCGATGGGCGTGAACTCGGCGTTGGTCATGAGCACTCCCTTGTCAGGAGTGTCATCGAATGGGTAGCCTTTCCCGAATTTGACTCCTACCAGGACCCTTGTCTTTCCCAGGTATGCTTCTGCAGATCCCTCGACCTTCTCGAGGACCCCTGTCTTTATCTGGATCTCACGATAGTCCAGCAGGTCTCGTCCATCCATGCGCTTCCCTGATGCGACGACCTCGGTGATCTTGTTTCTCTTGAGCCTTGAGGCTATTCCGACGTTTCTAGACATCCTAGTTCGCCTCCCCTTCGTCGAGGCCGTACTTCTTCTTCAGTGCCTCGCGCTGGACCTCGTATATCTGCTTGCAGCCCTCTATAGCCATGTCGATGCAGCCGTTGAAGTCATCCTGGGATAGGATGCCGTCCATCTGGAGCAGGGTTACATGCTCAGTCTTTGGCATGTAGGCTAGTGGTACGTCGGCGTCGCCTTCCTTGTCCTCGTAGTCTCCGAGGTCCAGGACCAGCTGGCCGTCTATCTTCCCTGCGGCGCACGACGCCACGAGGTCTCGTACGGGTATTCCTGCGTCGACTAGGGCGACTGAGGCTGCGTTGATGCAGGCCGTCCTTGTTCCCCCGTCCGCCTCCAGTATCTCCGCGTATACGTCTATCACGGATCTTGGATATCTCTCGAGGAAGACGGCGGGTTCCAGGGCGTATCTCATGACCATGCTTATCTCGTTGTCTCTTCGTGATGGTGCGGGGGACCGTCTTGGGTCCACCGAGAAGGGGGCCATGTGGTACCTGCATCTCAGGGTGGCCATGTTCGGCTTGGAGAAGCGCTTTGGGTGCATTTCCCTGGGTCCGAATACGCCTACTAGGATCTTGTTCCGTCCCATCTCTATGTAGGCCGACCCGTCCGCGTGGGGGAGTACTCCGCTCTCTATCTTGAGTGGCCGGAGCTCGTCTGGTTTCCTCCCGTCGAATCTCTTTGTTGTTTTCTTACTTTTTTTCTTGCTCATTTAATTTCCTCCTTTAACTCTTTCAGGTATTCCTGCACCCGTGTGGTGAGGCCCGAGATGTGCGCTTCCCGCTCGATCTTCTCGATGACCTTTACGACGATCATCTCGTTCTCCCGGTTCCTCCCTTGGATGAGGATCCATCCGTTCTGCCCGATGACCACGTTGCATCCTGTCGCTTTCAGGATCATGTTCACCATCGAGCCCTTCTTTCCTATGAGCCTTGGTATCTTCGAGGGGGTTATGCGAAAGATAAATCCTTCTTTCACCTTCCCCAGACTCGGGCCTAGGATCGAGAGTATGGGTGTCCTCCGTCGGTCCAAGTCGACTATCTTGGCGATGATCGTCTCACCGACGTCGAGTATCTCTGGCATGACTATGTCCGACCTGAAGGGGGCGTCTATTGCGTCCTGGACGTTCAGAAATGCGTTCTCTGATGACCCTATGTCTACGATCCAGCGTCCGAGGTCTATGTCGATGACTTCGCCGATGACCAAGTCCCCTGAGAGGGGATTGAACCCAGCCTCGAGGGAGATGACCGACACCATCCCTTGGTTGTAGTTCACCAGCCCTATTCTTGATGCGCTGACATGTCCATTGCTGCGGAACGTGTTGTCGCCCGTCCTGATCCTTCCTTCGAAGAGGACGTCTCCCGGGACCACCAGGTCCCTGTTCTCAAATTTCGCTGACATTGTTGTTCTCCTTTCACTTCATTATCTTCGTCTGGAGGTTGCCCTGGGTGGCTTTCCCGAGGCGGTCTAGTAGCTCTCCCTGCATCGCCGCTGAGATGGAGATCACGGCGATCCATGAGCCGTCCACGGCCCACTCGTCCCGTTTGATGTCTCCCAGGTTCTTGGCTATGCCGTATGACTTGGATGAGTACTCGGCGGGTATCTTGACGGCGATCTCGATAGTCTCCATCCTCATGGGCAGTATGGGCCTGAGGGCGTCGACTATGTCCTTGAGCTGCTCCTCGGCGTCTACGAATGCGTCGATGGATACCTTGGCCTCTGTCATGGCGTTCTCTATTCTCAGGGGTGGATGGGGTAGTTTTGTAGATGGATCCACGTAGGTGCGGGAGATGATGCTGATTATCTGCTTCAGCTTCTGCTCGGTCATCTCCTTCCTCTGCTGGGCGGTGAGCTGGAGAGTGCCCTTCTCGAACATGATCTCGGCCACCTCGAGGGGGTCTGCTGTTCCGAATGCCTCCTCGAGCTTGGTGCCGGAGGCCTTCTCACCTTTGTTGGCGTCTGTGAATATCGTGTCTACCATGAGGACGTTCGATATGTCGGTCAGATCTCCCCGCTTGTAGAGGAGTCCCTTGTCTGGGTCTACCAGAATTTCGAATCTCTCGCCTGAATGCGAGTACCTGACCCGTGTGTATCTGTCACTCATTCTTGGAGCCTTCTACTTGAGGTGTTTCTGTACCTCATCCTCTGCGAGTCTTCTGAAGGCTCTCGTCTCCTTGGGTATCACTGCGACCTTGCAGTTCTTGGAGGTTATTTCGCCCTCCGATGCATGTTTGACTGTCTCGACGGCGAGGGAGATGGCCTCGTCCAGCGTTAGGTCGGGCCTGAACTTCTCCTCGAGGAGCTTGTTTGCCTCTTCGCTCTTCCTTCCCACGGCTGTTGCTTTGTATCCCCTGTATGATCCGCTGGGGTCAGCCGTGAACACTCTGCTCCCGGTTCCGTCTACGCCGGCTATGATCATGCTGACCCCGAAGGGTCTGGCTCCGGCGTGCTGGGTGTATACTTGGGCTTGGTCGCCCATCCTCCTTGTGAGGATCTCTATGTCGACTGGTTCGTCGTATAGGAGACGGTTGCTCTGGCAGAAGACTCTGGACTGGCTGATTAGTACCCGTGCGTCGGAGCTTAGTCCGGCTATTGCGGTTGCGACGTGGGTGTCGAGTTGGAATATCTTCTCGAAGTACTTGGGGTCTTCGAGCGTGTTTAGGGGGGTCTCGTTGGCTGCTAGGACCACTCCCTCTGGTGATGTCACGCCTACTATAGGGGCTCCTCTCTTCACTAGCTCTAGTGCGTATTCAACTTGGTATAGGCGCCCTTCGGGTGAAAATATTGTTATGGCGCGGTCGTAAGCTCTGGGCATAAACAAATTCCAGTCCTCCTTTTATCCTCTCAGACGTTGGTTTCGTGAGTTTACCTCATGTATATTATTTAAAGGATGCTAATAGGGTTTGTCTGTTTTCGGGTGGGTGCGTCTGTGTGAATGGTAGCATATGATAAGCGATTTTATTTTTTTGCGCGTGCGCCTGGCTAGGGATAAGTGTTTAGCGGGTTTGGTGTGTTGTGTTTTCTGTGTGAAGGCTGTTGGTTTCCGGGTTGGGGGTTCACGTCTTCGTTGAGGGGTTTTTTCTTGGGTTGGGTGTTTTGTTCTACGCTGTATTTGGTTCGGGGGTGTAGGCGTGTGCCCCCCCCTTTCTTGGGGGTGTTTCCGGGTTCCTTTTCGTGGGAGGGGGTCTGTTTTCGTTTATTCGGGTTATTTTTTCGTGTTTTTTTCTATTTTTCTGT
Organism: Candidatus Bathyarchaeota archaeon; assembly: GCA_016783455.1. GTDB lineage: Archaea > Thermoproteota > Bathyarchaeia > TCS64 > TCS64 > BS750m-G28. Next base: position 68,505 of record JADHWN010000007.1, on the reverse strand, counting down.
ATTTTATCCTGCTCTTCACTGAGGGGGGCTTTGCGGGGGTGTTTAACTGTTTTAGCCCCAACTCTTATCCGGTTCTGGGTTGAGGGGATGTACGATCATTAAGTCGCCGAACGAGGTTAGGTTGAGGCGTACGGGGGAGGGGACGTATGAGGTCCTCTTTGACTACGGGGATGGAGGACATCACCGTAGAGAACTGGTGGAAGATAGGCTTCAGCAACACGCGGCTCCTGGTGGCCGCCGCGTTGATCTGTTTCTCTTCCTCTATGGAGTACGAGCTGGACGCGCTGGAGCCGGGTGCGCGTTACGGTGAGCTGGAGTCGTCCGCGAGGTGGAGGATGGGGAAGGACGAGTCCGGGCGGGCCGTCGTTGTGTCCATGGAGATCGACGTGAAGGTGGATGTGCCCGACGGGCTTCGCTCAGAGTTCGCTGAGGTGGTGAAGGAGCATGAAGGCCACGCGTGCAGCATAGTCAGGAGCCTCAGGAGGGGGATCCCCGTAAAGGTCAACATCTCCGAGACCTGAGTCCCTCGCATTTCCTTTGATCATCAGGTTCTTATTCAAATTTTGACATAATTCCACTCGGTGAGTTGAATGGTTGATATTCAGTTCATGTTTGACTATCTGACCTGGATAAGCGTGAGCCATACTAGTTAGATACATGAAAAGAAAAATCTTTATTGTCTTTATCCTACATCATTTTGGGGATAAGATGGGAGCATTTTCACAGGTAGAGTTAGAGTATCTCAGAGAACAGTTGGTGGGCAGGTTAGCCACAGTCTCAAGGAAGCAGATTCCTCAAGTGACCCCAGTAGGGTTTGGCGCAGATGAGGACAGAGTGTATGTTAACATCAAACACACGTCAAAGAAAGCTAGAAACATAAGGAGTAACCCGAGAGTTTCCTTTTTAGTGGATGATTTTCCCCCATGGGATGGAACAGCACAGGGACTTCATGGAGTATTGATAAGCGGTAAAGCGGAGCTGATATCGAGTGGCAAGCTTCATGAAAAGGGTCGAGACCTCATCGAGGAGAAGTTTCCAGGGTATGAGGAGAATTGGGGAGTTCGAGAAGATGGCTGGAGCAAGTATATCCTAGTGATCACTCCAATCAAGGTCCAGAGCTGGGGCCTGACCTAGATACACGTACACCCCCATACTCTTTTCTTTGCTTCCAAACCATGCGTGTCTGATCTAGGATGGTTGAGATCACAGACCAGATAGTGTTGAGCGCCCTTCAGACAATGGGCGCGCGCTGTGATGGATGAATCATTTATACTTCATCCAAGCGTGAGAAATGTATGGTTAAACCTTTCATAATAGGCTCGGAAAGCGCACAGAAATACCTCCAAATCGGCCTCGAGATCCTAGGAGACAGGGGAACAGCCCTGGACGCTGTTGAGGTTACCTGTAGAGCAGTTGAAGCAGACCCTGAAGACCACGGCGTGGGGCTCGGTGGCATACCAAACCTCGCGGGGCAGGTCACCTTGGATGCCTCAATAATGGATGGGAGAACACTGAACGCAGGGGCTGTAGCCGACATCAAGAACTATCTACATGTAATATCCATTGCGAGGAAGGTCATGGAGGAGAGCCCCCATGTCATGTTGGTCGGTGAAGGGGCGGAGCTCTTTGCCTCACAGAAAGGGTTCAAAAGGACAACGCTATCAACAGACTACTCGCGAGAGTTCTACAGGGCATTTGTGGAGAAGAGACTCCACACGCTGGGACCGGAATATGATGTGGATATCGGATACCTCAGAGAAGACGAACAGGAATACGATATGGAGACGTGGTATGAGAAACTCAAAGACCACATGAGGGGCACCGTCAACGTCATTGCATTGGACTCCTCATCAAACATGGCATCGGGAGTGACCACAAGTGGCACATACCTGAAACTACCTGGGAGAGTCGGCGATAGCCCGATTATCGGCGCAGGAAACTATTGTGACAACAGGTATGGTGCGGCAACATGTACAGGAACTGGTGAGCTTGCCATTAGAAACGGCACAGCGAGAGCGGTGGTAGCGTACATGAAGACAGGGATGGGTCCACTTAGAGCATGCGAGGAGTCAATGAAAGAGATACATGAAATATTGGAAACACCGAGCATGAACGTAATAGCCATTGACGCATTTGGAAATACTGGTGGAGCCGCAACCCACCGAGAAGTTCCATACTATTATTATGATCTTGATTGCGTGGATGTCGAGACTAGAAAAGGCACATGGGTAAGAAAATAATAAAGAACACACACTCGTGCCTATTTCCGAAGATTTCCACAAGGCCGCGCGCGCAAAGCCATCTGCGAGGAGCGCGGATGCCCCACGGAGGCCGTCACTGTAATCATCGAGGACGTCCCCAAGACCCAGTGGGGCAGGGGCGGAAAACCCTACGGCTAGGAAGCAGAACTATCATCTCCTTTTTTTGTCATGCTTCAGAACAGACATTGTATGTCTTCCATTCCGCTATCCCTGCGTAGGGCTGGGAAGAAGAGGCAGATTACTCTAACCGTATAACTCATAAGTAATAATAAATCAATAACAGATCGATTAATCACCATGAGTGTAGAAGAGATGAGATGGGATCTATCTCAGCTGGTCGAGAGCACGGACTCGGCGTCTGTAAGGCAGACGCTGGAATCCATGGTGGCTGAGGCCGAGAAGATCCGAGAGAAGTATTACGGCAAAATCGTTAGCTTGGACGCCAAGGGCCTCCTGGAGCTCTTGGAGCTGAACGACTCCATGACCCTCAAGTACGGGGGCGTGACCCTATACTGCAGGCTGCTCTATTCCGCCAACGCCCTCGACGACACCGCCAAGCAGCTCAACGACGCCTCCCGCACCGCCATCATGAAGAGGGACCAGACCCTGGCATTCGTCGACATCGAGATGGGCAAGCTCCTGGCCGGCAACCCAGCCCTCGTCGAGGACCCCGCCCTCGCGGAGTACGAGCACTACCTAGAGAGGATCCTGAGGCGGGTGCCCCACATGCTCTCGGAGGAAGAGGAGAGACTGATACTCGCCAAGGACAAGAACGGCGTCTACGCATGGCAGCAGCTCCAGAACGACTGGCTCTCCACCCGAACATTCGAGGTCGAGGTAGAAGGCGAGAAGAAGACCATGCCCTATGGGGAGATAATCGGCCTCTACCAGAGCCCCGACCGTGACCTCCGGATGAGGGCGAACCAGGTCGTCTACGAGGAACTGGGCAAAGACGAGATAGTCTGGGCCAGCGCCGTCCGGTCCGTCTGCGCCGACCATCTCCAGATCTGCGGCTTCAGGGGGTACCCCTCCCCGATGACCCAGAGTCTCATCGCCAACGACGTCGACCAGGAGACCATCGACAGCCTGATGAGCACCATCCTGAAGAGCACGGGCCTCTACCAGCGGTACCTTAGGCTGAAGGCCAGGCTGATGGGCCTGGAGAAGCTGGCCAACTACGACATCGTCGCTCCCTTGCCACAGGTCCCCGAGATGAAGTACAGCTGGAGGGAGTCCAGGGACGAGGTTGTCGCAGCCTACACCGAGTTCGACCGGCAGCTCGGGGGCTGGGCAGATGAGATGTTCGAGAAGCGCCACATAGACGGGGAGGTGAGGAAGGGGAAGAGATCGGGGGCGTTCAGCTCCACTTGGCTCGCGGGGAAGACCGCCTACATACTGCAGAGCTTCAACGGCTTCGTGGGGAACGTCCGCACCCAGGCCCACGAGATGGGTCACGCCATCCACGCCCACCTAGGCTCCAGGGCCCAGAAGCCCAGCAACTACAAGATAGGGAGCTGCATAGCCGAGTGCGGCAGCAACTTCGGCGAGCTCCTCCTCAACGAAAGGCTGCTCTCCAAAGCGACCACGAAGGAGGAGAAGCAGGCCTTCCTAGCCACCGTGCTGGACAGCTTCGGCATGAGCGCCTTTCAGGTCTCGGCCAGGGTCTTCTTCGAGCAGAGCATGTACGACGCCATCGAAGAGGGTAGATTCCTGGACGGGGAGACCGTCGCAGACCTCTGGACCGCGGCCCGGGACAAGATCTACGGGGACGCCGTGGACTGGCTGGAGGTGATGAAGTGGGAGTGGACCATGAAGGTGCACTACTACATGCCCAACCGTCGCTTCTACAACTACCCATACGTCTTCGCCAAGCTCTTCGTCTTCGCCCTCTACCGCCTCTACAAGGAGCAGGGCGAGGCGTTCGCCCCCAAGATGAATAACCTGCTGGCCGCGGGCTCCAGCAGGTCGCCGTGGCAACTCGGCGAGGAGCTGGGGTTCGACATCAGGACGGAGGAGTTCTGGATGAAGGGCATGAAGCAGGTCGAGGAGTTCATCGACACGCTCGAGGAGACCCTCTAATCCGCTGAGAATCTGGAGACTCAGGAATCTCTCCAACCCTCTTTTTTTCAGATTTTTAGGGTCTACAGCGTATTCCAAGGACGCAGCCAGTAGCAGGGGGCTCGCGCGCGCGACACCCTGAACTCGAGACCTAAACATAATCCTCTGAGGATACGCTGAGATTACGGGGTGAACCAGCCCCCGACCTTCGCCCTCGCCTCCTCCAGGGCCCCACCGTCGGAGACCCCAAGCCCCTCCTCCTCGGCAAGGCGGATGGGCTCACGGTTGACCCTCTCAGCGACCCCAATCCTGCCCTCCGTAAGCCCCATGAGGAGGGAGTCGATGGACACCAGGTCCCTCCCGCAGGCCACGAAGCCCAAGCCCTCGACCACGTCGAATCTCCCCATGTACTCCCCCTGGTGCTCCCCGTCGGGGTTGGGCACGGCCGTCCCGTGGAGGGAGGTCGTCACGCCGTAGACGTTGAAGAGCGAGTGGTAGACTTTGTTGATGCCCACGATGCTCGGGGCTATCCTGTCGTTTCCCGGTCCGTGCCACCATGACCTCATGGGGTCCACTATCAGCCCGAACATGTTCTTCAGGGTGAACGTGGCGTACTGCTTCAGCCGTGCGAGGCTTATGAACGTCGACCCCCGCAGGTCGTAGAGCCTCTGCGGGATCATCCCGTAAAGCCTCTCGAACTGGACTGGCCTGAAGCGGGACTCCACGGCCTCCTTAACCTCCACTGGGTCCGCGTGCCTGCCCCTCCAGACCTCATCAGTTGTGTTGACGTACTCCACGCCGAACTCCTCGAAGAGGTCGGTGAACCCCTGCTCGTCGAGGAAGGCCTCGTCCTCCCTCACGATCTGCTCCCAGTGGCCCCCCTCCCTGAACCAGCCCCAGTCGGGCTCGTCGTAGAGCCACTTCCACCCGTCGCCCTTGAGGAGCCAGCGCCAGTTCACCTTCTCCCCATCAACTGTGAACGCCATCCCGTCCGGGAGGAGGTTGAAGGCGCGCCCCAGGTGCAGGGACTCTGTCACCACGATCCGGGAGTCCAGCGCCTCGAACAGCGTCCTCATGATCTCTCCGTCTGTGAAGCCCCCGGGCTCGACAGCCACCCAGTTGGGTTTGACTATAACGGTCTCGGACTCCATCCAGGGGTCGTCCAAAGCCTCCTTCAGATCCCCAGAGTCAGCGACCTTGGCGAAAGTTGTCCCACCAAATCTGTGACGGAGAAGGGTCATATCAAAAAAGGATTACCACGAAGGCCATTATAAGGTGACACGACGACCGCGTGATTTAGAGAATGGCGCCCTGGCCGGGATTCGAACCCGGGATCGCTCGGGTGACAGCCGAGCATACTGGGCCTGACTATACTACCAGGGCAGGATGACGGAAATGAAGCTCAGGCGCAGATAAACTTTACGCCTGACCAGATGTACACGTCACGAGGCTCAGCGGTACTCCCTGTTTATTATCATCGTCGCGGTCAGGATGATGTTCGGTATTCCCCTCAGCTTGTTGAGTATGAAGTCGTCGAGGCCAGGCATGTCCTCCGCCGCGACCTTTATGATCACGTCGTACTGGCCGTAGATGGTGGCCACCCCCTCGACCTCCTCGTACTCTGCGAGCTCCTTACAGATCTCGTCCTCGGTTCCGGACTTTGCGTTCATCATTATGTAGGCTTTAACCGTCATGATGCCTCGTTCAAATCGATTACAGCGGTCTTTAAATGTGTTCCGTGTCAGCTCACTCGGACGCCATGTATTCCGCCATCAGCTGCCCCATCTCGGTGAGGACTACAGGGATCCCCTTGTTCTCCCTGTCCCCGGCCTTGATGAGCCCCGCCTCCCTGAGCCCCCGGAGGTTCCACCTCACAGTGGACTTCGGGATCCCCAGATCCCCCGAGAGGCGCTCTATGAGGGCGGTGTAGACGGTCCTCCCGTCGTAGTTCCCCGCCAGCCAGACCAGGAGGGTCTTCTGTTTCCCGGTGTAGCTGTCGGAGGCCGCCGCCGCGAGGGCCTGCTCCCTGGCGTAGAGCTCCTTGTAGTGTACTGTAAGGGACTCCCGGAGGAGCTCAAGCCCCTCCATGAACCTCCCGTGGGTCTTCTCATCCAGCTGCCCGGCCCAGTGCATAGAATACTCTGCCTTCAGACTCTCCGCTGCGGCGAGAACGTTCTTAAACTCTGGGGTCGGGTAGAATTCTGTCTTATCGATGGAGGAAATATTCACCTGTCATGCCAATTCACTCCAAGCATCCATCTCATGGGGGGTTCCTGCTTAAAACTTTTCTGGAATACCAAAGAATCACTCAGGGTTAACCCAATAGAAAGAAGAAAGGGGACTATCCCATGAAAAGAGGGGATATTGGGGCCCTAGAGCTTCTCGCAGACGGCCGAGGCTACGTCCATCGTCTTGGCGCTGCCACCCAGGTCGGGCGTCAGCGTCTTCGCCTCCTTGAGGACGTCGATCACCGCCTTCTCGACAACCGCGGCTGAGTCCTTCTCGCCCAGCCAGTCAAGCATCATCCCCGCCGACAAAATCGTGGCCATGGGGTTCGCCCTGCCCGTACCGGCCAGCCGCGGCGCGGTGCCGTGGATGGGCTCGAACATGGCGTGGTCGTCCCCGATGTTCCCTGACGGCGTCATCCCCAATCCGCCGACCAGCCCAGCGGCCTCGTCGGAGAGGATGTCCCCGAACAGGTTGGTGGTGACGATGACGTCGAACGCCTCCGGCCTCAGAATCAGCCTCATGGCGCACGCGTCGACGAGGACCTCGTTGAACTCGACGCCCGGATACTCCTCGGCGACCCGCTGGCAGGCCTCCTGGAAGACACCGCAGCTGTAGTTGAGGACATTGGATTTGTGGACGCTGGTGACGAGCTTCCGGTCGTACTTTACGGCGTACTCGAAGGCGTACCTCGCTATCCTCTCCGAGGCCTTCGCGGTGATCACCCTGACGTTGATCCCCCAACCGTCGCCCCTGTCGCCGATCATCTTGTAGATGCCCTCGGTGTTCTCCCGCACCATGACGATGTCCACGTCCTCCTTGAGGTGGGGGACGTTGGGATAGACCTTCGCCGGCCTCAGGTTCACGTAGAGGTCCAGCTGCTGCCTGATGGGCAAGAGGACCTCCCTCGCCGTGTCTCCGACGGCGGCGAAGAGCGCCACGTCGGACTTCCTGATCTCGTCGATCGTCCCAGGAGGTAGGGCCACACCCGTCCTCTCCTTGAGCTCATCGCCGACCACGAGCCTGTTGAACTCGAAGCTCAGGTCCCGTGTCTCCTCAAGCGTCTCCAGGACCTTGACGGCCGCAGCCATCACGTCCGGCCCTATCCCGTCGCCGGGTATCTCAGCTATCTTGTACTTCGCCATATCTACCACTCATCCAGGTGATTCCTGATATACGTTACGAGCCCTCCCTCTCCGAGGACCTCGACCATGAACCCGGGTAGGGGGACGAAGTCCAGCTCCTTCCCTGTCGTCGCGTTCACCACCTTGCCCCCCGTGAGGTCGATCTCCAGGGAGTCTCCCTCGCTGACGGCCTCGCTTATCCCCGGGCACTCCAGCGCCGGGAGGCCGAGGTTGATCGCGTTCCTGTAGAAGATCCGGGCGAAGGACTCGGCGACCACGGCGCCCACGCCCACGTACTTGAGGGCAATGGCGGCGTGCTCCCTGCTGGAGCCGCATCCGAAGTTGCTCCCTCCGACCACAACGTCACCCTCGCTCACCTTGCCCGGGAAGTCGGGATCGACGCCCTCCATGGCGTGCTTGGCCATCTCGTGGGGGTCCACGAGCTCCAAGTACTTGCCGGGGACGATGAGGTCAGTGTTCACGTCGTCACCGAACTTCCACGCCTTCCCGCTCACCTTCATCCCTGCCATCATAGGTCCCTCGGATGGGTTATCTCGCCAGCCACGGCCGACGCCGCGGTCACAGCTGGAGAGGCCAGATAGACCCACGCCTCTGGGCTGCCCTGCCTCCCCCTGAAGTTCCTGTTGGAAGAGGTAAGGCCCACCTCACCAGGAGCCAGGAGGCCGATGTGGCCCCCGAAGCAGGCCCCGCAGCTCGGGTTGCTGAACATCGCCCCCGCCTCGACCAGATCCTGGATCACACCGGAATCCAAGGCCTGGAGATAGACCTCCGCAGACGCTGGCACGACTAGGAGCCTGACATCCTCGTGCACGCTCCTGCCCTGCAGTATGGAAGCCGCTACCTCCAAGTCCTCGAGGCGCCCGTTGGTGCACGAGCCCACGAAGGCCTGGTTGATCTTGAGACCGGCGACCTCGCTGATAGGCTTCACGTTGTCCACCTTGTGGGGGCACGCTATCTGGGGCTCCAGCGACTCGGCGTCCACGTTGAGCGTGCTCTTGTAGACTGCGTTATCGTCAGCGTGGACAGGATCGTAGACGCCGTCCGTCCTCTCGTTGAGGAAGTCGAAGGTCTTGTCGTCGGGCTCCACGATGCCCGCCTTGCCCCCCATCTCTATCGCCATATTGCAGAGGGTCATCCTTCCGGAGACACTCATGTCCTTGATAGTCTCCCCGGCGAACTCCAACGCATCATACGTGGCCCCGTCGGCCCCGATCTGGCCAGCAGTGTGGAGGATGACGTCCTTGGGGGCCACCCAGTCGGGCAGCCTCCCGTCCACCTTGACCTTGATGGTCTCGGGGACCCTGAGCCAGGTCTTCCCCGTCGCCAGGATGGCGCCCATGTCCGTTGAGCCAACGCCGGTCGCGAAGGCCCCGAAGGCCCCGTGGGTGCAGGTGTGGGAGTCGGCCCCAATCACCAGCCTCCCGGGCTTCACGTGCCCCTTCTCCGGGAGGACCTGGTGGCAGACCCCCGAGTTCACGTCGTAGAGGTGCTTCAGCTCCTGCTCCTTCGCGAACTTCCGGATGTCCCTGTGGATCTCCGCGGCCAGGAGCGTCGACGCGGGCGCGACGTGGTCCAGTATTATGACGACCTTGTCCGTGTCCCAGATCTTCTCGACGCCCATAGCCTTCATCGCGTTGACGGCCAGGATCGTGGTCAGGTCCGGCATCATCGCCACGTCCACGCTGGCCTTGACTATCTCCCCAGCCCTGGCCTCTTCCTTACCCGATGCCCTGGCTAGGATCTTCTCTGATACTGTGTAACCCATGTCTGTACATTTCTCCTACTTTTTGACTGTCCATCTCTTCTCGGGGTGCTCCTCCTGCAGCAGGAGAACGTTCATCCCGTTGAGGTAAGCCTCTATGCTCGCCATCACTATGTCCTCGTTGACCCCCTTCGCGGTCACCAGCCGGTCGCCCCGCCTCAGCCTCACCTCGACGTTCACCATTGCGTCTGTGCCACCGGTGATGGCCTCGACGCTGTAGGTGTCCAGGATCGCGCGAGCACTGGGGCTGATGGCCTTGTTCACGGCGTTGAGTGTGGCATCCACCGGGCCGTTCCCCGTGGCCGCCTCGATGAACGAGTCGCCGTTGAGCCTCAGCTTCACGGACGACGTGGGGGTGATCTTGTTCCCCGTGGTGACGATGAACTCCTCCAGGTTCAGGGGGTTCACCATCTCCAGGGACATCACGTCCCTCGCGATGTCCAGGAGGTCGGCGTCGGTCACCCTCTCCCCGTCATCGCCCCTCGCCTTCACCACCCTGAGGATCTCGCTGAACTCCTCCTCCGAGGGAGCCAGGCCCATGTCCTCCAGGCTGCTGTTCAGCCCCGCCGAGCCAGCGTGCTTCCCAGAGACGATGTGCCTCACAGCCCCCACCAGCTCCGGGTCGATAGCCTCGTAGGTCAGGGGGTTCCTCAAGATGGCGTGTGTGTGGATCCCCGACTCGTGGGCGAAGGCGTTCTTACCCACTATGGCCTTGTTGGGCTGCACGTGCATGTGGGTGAGGCGGGAGACCAGCTGCGACGTCTCGTAGAGGAACTCCGTCTTGACGCTGTGCTTAACGTTGTAGAGCACCCTGAGTGTGACGGCGATCTCCTCGAGGGAGGCGTTCCCAGCCCTCTCGCCGATGCCGTTGATGGTCCCGTGGACCTGGTCCGCCCCGGCCATGAGGGCCGAGATGGAGTTGGCGACGGCGAGGCCGAAGTCGTCGTGGCAATGGACGCTGAAGAACGCGTCCGGGAACTCCTTCCTGAGATCCGCGAACCAGCCGTAGGACTTCTCAGGAGTCAGTATGCCCACGGTGTCGCATGGGGCGATTCTGTCGCATCCCACGTCCAAGGCGTGCCGGATGACCGTCTTCAGGTAGTCCATGTCGGTCCTGGAGCCGTCCTCGGTGGAGAGCTCCGTGATGATGCCGTGGTCCTTTGCGTGGATCACGGCCTTCTCCATCATGCCGATGACCTCCTCACGGGTCTTCCCAAGCTTCTGCTCGATGTGGAGGTCAGAGACTGGAACGATGATGTTGACGCTGTCGACACCGCATGCGATGGCGATATCGATGTCCCTGATCACGCCCCTCGTCGCGGAGCATATCTCGGCGTCCAGCCCCTCCGAGGCGATAAGCTTCACTCCCTTGGACTCCCCCTCGGAGACCACGGCGAAGCCAGCCTCGATCACCTCAACCCCGAGCTTGTCCAGCTGCCTGGCTATCTCAAGCTTTTTCTCGGGGGTCAGGGAGACGCCGGGTGTCTGCTCTCCGTCACGGAGAGTAGTATCTAAAAATCTTACGTGTTCCTTGAAGTCACCTAATAAAGCGATACCCCATTTCACATTCCTTCGATTGGTAGAATATAGGCTAGAAAACTCGTCATATAAGGATATCGCCGTAGCCTCCAGCTATACATGAATACAAATCGTTTGATGAAAAGAGGGAAAAATAGGCTTCTTTCCTTGGCCTACTTGTTGCTTTCCACGAGGAGCCTGTTCATGCCCTTCAGGATGGCCTCGACGCTCGCCATAACCGTGTCGCCGTTGACGCTGTTGGCCGTCACCATCTTCTCGCCCCTCCGGACGGCGACGGTGACGTCGGCGACGGCGTCGGTACCTCCCGTGATGGCCTTCATCGAGAACTTCTCTAAGGTTATGTTGGCGAAGCCGTTGACGACGTTCCTGATGGCGTTGATGGCCGAGTCGATGGGTCCGTTCCCCACCCCAGAGCCCTTGTACTCGACACCGTCGACCAGGAGGGTCGCCGAGGCGGTGGGCGTGATGGTGTTCCCGGTGACCACCAGAAGCTGCTTAAGCTTCACCCTGTCGTCGGCGGTTATGTCCATGACGTTCTTGGCGATGGCGTACAGATCAGAGTCGGAGACCACCTTCCCGGTGTCGCCGAGCTTCTTCACCTCTGCGGCTACCGCCTTCAACTGCTCCCGGGTGGGCTCCAGACCCAGGTCATCCAGCATGCTGGAGATACCGTGCCTGCCGGCGTGCTTCCCCGCGACTATCCGGCTCCTCTTCCCCACGAACTCGGGGCGGAGTATCTCGTAGTTCCCAGAGTGGCTGAGGAGCCCGTGGACATGGATGCCGGCCTCGTGGGCAAAGGCGTTGTCCCCAATTATTGGAGTGCTCGGGGGCATGTAGACCCCGCTGAGCCTCTCCACCAGTGAGCTGGTCTCAGCTATCTTCTTGGTGTTGATGCCCGTCTCGACCTCGTACTGGGCCGCCAGGCAGACCACCACCTCCTCCAGGGACGTGTTCCCTGCCCGCTCGCCCAGGCCGTTGATGCAGACGTGGGCCTGCTCGGCTCCCGCCTCGATGGAGGCGAGGGTGTTGGCCGTGGCCTGGCCCAGGTCGTTGTGGGCGTGGGCGCTCAGGGGGACCCTGGTCTGGGCCTTCAGCTCCTTGAAGAAGTCGAAGGTCATCCGAGGGGTCATGACCCCGACGGTGTCCGGGATGTTGAGCATCTCGGCCCCGGCGTCCTCGGCGGCCTTGCAGATCTCGACGAGGTAGCCCATGTCCGTGCGGGTTGCGTCCTGGGGGCTGAACTCGACGAAGACCCCGTGCTCCTTAGCGTACTCTATCCCCTCGACCGCGGACCTGAGGACGTCCTCCCGGGTGGTCTTCATCATGGTCTCGATGTGGAGGTCGCTCGTGGAGATGAATATGTGGATGTAGGGCACGTCGCACTCTAGGGCCCTGTCGACGTCCTCCTTGAGGGGCCTGGAGAGGGCGACCACCTGGGCATCGAGGCCCAGAGCCGCGATCCTCTTCACCGCCTCGGTCTCCCCAGGCGAGGTTATGGGGAACCCCGCCTCGATCCTGGGGACACGTAGCTCGTCGAGCTGCTGGGCGATGAGGACCTTCTCGTCTATCGTGTAGGTGACGCCGGGCATCTGCTCGCCGTCACGGAGGGTCGTGTCGAATATCCAGACCTTCTCGGGGAGGAACCTCTCCCCCCCGGGTTTGTACTGGCTGAGGTAGAACTGGTTTTCACTCAAATTGGACACCTGGATTGTAACCAGTCAGAGACACCAGTTCTTTTTAACCATTTTGAGCAAGACTTGTTACCCATTGAAAACAGGCATGGTCAATGAAAAATAAGGGGAAGGTCGCGGGTCTACAGTAGGTCCTTGACCTTCATTATGGCAGTCGTGAAGTCCCCCGGGCTGATTCCGGGTATCTGGACATCCGTCTCGTCGTAGAACCTGTTGACGACATCGGAGATGGCTGACTCGTCAAGGTTCACGCCCGTGAGAGCCTCCTCGAGCCTGAAGACGGCCTCCTTGGGCAGGGCGAAGAAGTCCCCTCTCACCTGGGCGCTGAGGATCTCGTCCCCCTTCACCTCGGCCCTTATCCGGATGAGCTTGGCTGCCTTGTGGTCGGCCTCGACGACCTTCACGTCGTGGGCGATCTTCACGCCCCTCCCCTCCCTGAGCTGGGACGGGGGCGCCTCCATGTAGAGCCACTCCCGGGAGGTGTGTCGTGGCTTGGTTTCCTCCTCGAAGATCCTCCACTCCTCCTCGGAGGGCTCCTCCCTGTGGAGCTCGACGCCGAGGAGCTCCTCGAAGGCAGCGGCGTAGGTGTAGTGGACCTTCTCGACGGGGGGCGCCTCGCCCAGCTCCCGCTTCAATGTGGACACCCACTCCCTCATGCTGCTGGCCATCTTGTCCCTGAACTTCTCGTCGGGGACCCTGAGCACCCGGGCCATGAGGTCGTAGTTGAGGTCCAGGATCACGTTCCCTACGAGGATGGATGCTGACTCGTGCATCCCCGCCCCGTTCCCGGAGATCTTCCTTCCCTCCACCACGACGTCGTTGAGGGGCTTAAACTCCGCGGGCACGCCGAGTCTCCTGTAGGTCTCAACGGTCACCGAGAGTAACCTCTCGAACATCGCATCGATATTCCTGGGGACGATCTCGCTCCCCTTGGAGACGATCTGGTAGAAGACCTGGCCCCGGTCCAGATACGTCGCGCCTCCCCCCTGGCTCCTCCTTATGATGGGCAGGCCCGCCCCCTCGCAGAACCTCAGGTCCAGCTCCTTCTCCAGGTCCTGGTGGTAGCCGAGGCAGGCGTACGGGCTGTCAGGCTGCAGGAGGATGAGGGTGTTAGGTGAGATCCCCCTGTGGACGGCCTCCGCCACGGTCTCGTAGAATGTTTGGGCCACCAGGGGCTCGGAGTATCCTAGGTTGAGAAGCCTCCAGCGTTCCATGGTTGTTCTGCTAAAAAGAGGATGGGTGTTTATGTGTGTTTGGCTTTCTCCGAGGCCAGCCAGGACTCTATCTCAGCGCCATCGGAACCCTTGATTAGCCCCCCTAGCTCGGCGTCGAGGTCGGACGGGGTGATGACCGCGACCCAGCCGTTCCCGTAGGGGTCGTCGTTGATGATTGAGGGCTCCTTACGGGCCTCCTCGTTGACCTCAACGATCTCCCCTGAGACAGGAGACTTTAGGGGGCCGACCCACTTGCCGCTCTCCACTGTGCCCAAGGTCTTCCCCGACTTTACGGACCTCCCCGCCTTCTTGGTATTAAGGTTCAGGAGCTTCCCCGCCGCCTCCTGTGCCCAGTCGTTGTAACCGACCCGGACCTTGTCCCCCTCCACCTTCACCCACATGTGATCCCTGTGGTAGTACAGGTCCTCAGGGAAGTCGTTTCCCTCGATTCTAACCATGCTAATCCATCCAGTATTATCTTAACAAGTATCGGGAAATAAAAGACTATTACCCTGACGCCTAGGCGAAGAGCAGCCTCTCCGCCATGAAGGCGAGGAGGACGACGACTATCTGGGGGGCCGTGAGCTTGAAGATCCACCATCCAGCCTTGTTGGTCCTCGATCTGTAGAACCTGTAGCCCGCTACCGCCAGGGGGGCGTTGATGAGGGTGACGACAAGGGGGTAGAAGAGGGTCCTCGTCCACGGGACCAAGGTGTAGGAGGAGGCGATCAGCACGGCAAGGGCGGCGATGATGCCCCTCACGGCGTTCTCGTTAGAGGCAACTGAGGGGAACATGGGCACCCCCGCCCTGGAGTAGTCCTTCGAGTAGGCATAAACGAGGCTCCAGAGGTGGATGGGCCCCCAGATCGCCACCAGGACTCCCATCAGCAGCCCGACGGGGTAGAGCTGGGCCCCTCCCAGGTACCAACCGAACCAGGCGGGGGCTGCGACGCTCGGGGCGGTCGCGAGGACGTTGAGGCTCGTCCTCCTCTTCAGAAGCACCGTGTACAGGAGGAGGTATGTCCCAGCACCCTCCAGGAAGAGGAGGAAGGGTACGGTTCCGAGTGAGAGGGCTAATATTGACGAGGCAATGAGCAGGATGCCGCTGAACGTAAGAGCCCCAGATGGTCCGATGGTCCCTGTGATGAGGGGGCGCCCGAGTGTCCTCGTCATGAGGGCGTCGATGTCCCTGTCGAGGTAGCAGTTGAGGGCGTTGGCACCGCTGACGGCCATCGCCACCGCCGTCAGCCCCACCAGGAAGGTGTTCACGCCCCAGTTGACGCCTGAGTATGCCACCGATGCGAAGTAGGAGGAGGCGTAGAGGAGGAGCATCGCGAGGAGAACCTTCGGCTTCGCGAGGACCCCGTAGTCATACACGCTTCCCATCATCACACACTCATAGAATGCCCAGTTGCTTCGCCACTAGCTCGACGAGGTCCAGGACCTCTATGTCCACCTCGTGTTCCCTCGCGCTGTCCACGAAGGTAAGCTTGCAGGAGGGGCAGGCGGAGGTGATTATCTCTGCTCCCAGGGACTTGGCCTCGTCGAGCCGCTTCTTGGCAATGGCCAGCCGTGCTTCGTTGTTCGAGGCTTGGAGGAGACCGCCTCCTCCGCAGCACCTGACGTCGATTCCGTGCTCGGCGAACTCCACCCAGTCGTTGGCTAGGTATGCCAGGACCTTCCTGGGCTCATCTATGAGCCCGCCAAGGCGGGAGAGCTCGCAAGGGTCGTGGTAGATGACCCTCTCGTCGGTCTTCTCGGGCTTCAGCTCTCCGGACTCCAGCTTCTCGAGGAGGTACTCCAGGGTGTGGAGGACCTCGAACTTGAGGTCGCCTCCGAGGAGCTTGGGGTACTCCCACTTGAACACCCTGTAGCACCCTGAGCAGCCTGTGATCAGCCTCTTGACGCCCCTGGACTCGAGGACCTCGACGTTGTGCTTGGCGTACTCCTTGGCGCTGTGCTCGTCCCCGGCGAGGAGCAGGGGGCTCCCGCAGCACCACTCGTCCTCCCCCAGGAGGGTCCAGTCCTCGCCGAGCATGTTGAGTATGGAGGCCGTGGCGAATGCCACCTCGTGGTTGGCACCCTTGAAGGCGGTGGTGCACCCGACGAAGTAGGCTACCTCGGCTTTGTCCTTCTCGGGTATCTCCTCGAGGTCGGTGAAGTCCGCCCAGTCGAGGCGTGAGTCGGGGTCGAGGCCGTAGGGGTTCTGGCTCTCGTCGAGCATCTCCTCTAGCATCCCGACGTTGCGGGGGGTCCCCTCGAGGTCGTGTACGACCTCCCTGACCTTGCTCCAGAGTTCGTGGGTCTGGATGCCGAAGGGGCAGACCTCCATGCAGCGTCCGCAGAAGGTGCAGTTGAACGCGCTGTCGGAGAGCTCCTCGACCTCCTCGTCTGTTACGGGTCTGGGGCCAAGGATGCGCGCCCTCAGCCCGTGTTGCTTGTCGTAGAGCTTCACGGCCTTGGAGGACCTCACTCCCGGGGCGTGGCCGGGCTCCTCGGTTTCCATGTAGACGGGGCAGTACTCCGTGCAGAGGGCGCAGTGGGCGCATGTGTCCAGCTCCATGAGCTGGCGCCTGGTGAACTTGCCCAGGGCCTCCTTGGCGTCCCTAGAGGTCATATTTTCTCCTCCTTGAGCCGTAGAGGGCCGAGGTGGCCACGCCGCTGACGACGTGGACAAGCTTGCTCCAGGGGAGGTACATCACCAGGAGCTGTGTGAAGAGGACGTGCCAGAAGAACCAGTGGTGGCTGGGCACCTTCTCCAGGTGTAGGACTATGAGGTTGGGTATGAAGACGACGCTGTAGGTCTCCGTGGGGATCGCCTCTGGAGGGAAGATCCTCATCCCCTGTCCCAGTATGCTGGTGATGAGCAGGATGACCAGGGCCCCGTAGTCGTTTGCCAGGGACTGCAGCTGCTTCCCCTCAAGGCGGGTCCTCCTGTAGAGTAGGTAGATCTGGGTCGCTAGGAACATCCATCCCATGTATAGGGGGAGGGTGTGAACCATGAACTCCGCGAAGCCGTGGCCGAGGACCTCGAACATGGAGGCCGACCAGAGGTGGAACCCCCTCATGTGGCCGAAGAGGATGCCCCCGGTTCCGATGTGGAAGAGGACGAGGACGAGCCACATGAGCTTGTCAGTCTTGTAGGTCTTCCTGAAGAGGACGACGTCGAGGACGACGTACTTTAGTGCTGAGGGCCAGTGGAGGGGCGGGCCTTCGGGGCCCTTGGGGGCCGAGAGCCACCTCTGGAGCCTGTATGTGACGCCGAGGAGGAACACGGCGATGGTGATGTAAGGCAGCTTGGTGACGAAGAATGAGTATAATGCTGAAAGGGCTCCGTTCAAAGCCATTCTCGTTCGTCCTTCTATCTTGTCGGAGGTATTTATTGGTTAAGCCCCTGGGAGCGGGAGGGCTGAAAGATTTAAATCTGGTCTCGCAATATGGGTGTTTCGAGTGGGTCCGTAGCTCAGCAAGGTTAGAGCGGTGGCCTCTTAAGCCATTGGCCGAGGGTTCGAATCCCTCCGGACCCGCCACGCACGTGCAATATGAGAACCGAGTTCGTACATTAAACGATCCCCATTCTCAGCTGATGTCGTCTATCCTCCAGTGTATCTCTGACCTGAGGAGATGATAGTCATCGGTTCGCTTCATAAGCTGACCGAGGGTAGTTCCTTCGCCTCTGATGCCCTCCCACTTACCAGTGCCTCCAACGAACTTGTATAATCCACGGCCCCTCGCGTACCACCATACATGGACGAGCCAAGCCATATCGCCGTCCGGGTCCGTATCCTCGAGCAGCATTACATCGGCGAGCCTCTTGTCACCGCTCCACACGGTCACTCCCTTGTCGTAGCTGGCCGCGTAACCACGTGGATTTAAGACATTTGAGACTGTGGAGTCTTCTCCTACTAGCACACCTAATTGTGTGTTGATTATAAGCTTCAATCCGTTGGCTAGTTCCTTAATGTTCTCGGTAACGTGGGGTCCATGGAAGCTCAGACTTGTTGCGTGGTTGGTGTATGGGCCCTTTGGTGAGAATGGCGGGATGGTTTCATCATTCTTCTCATCGATCTCCCAGCTCATCTTGTAGCTTGGCGTCGTGTGGTCATCAGCGCGACTCGTCACACCTGTGATGGTCGCCTCACCGGCGATTCCCTTCCACTTCCCCGTGCCAACTATGAAGTGATAGCTGGCTTTCCCCTCACTTGGCTCCCATAGAATGCTCCAGGTCACGTCGCCATCTGGATCTATCGTCTCGCAGAACGCCACCTGTCGGATGAACTTGCCTTCGGCATCACTCAGGATGCTTCCATGCGCGTAGTATGTTGCCTTGTGCCAGGGGCTGTCTGAATTTTCGGTTACGATGACTCCCTGTTTATGGTTGTCGATGAGTATTACACCCGGCTTCACAACCTTCCTCTTCCTCTCCACAGTAGGGCCTGCGAAT
Organism: Candidatus Bathyarchaeota archaeon; assembly: GCA_016783455.1. Lineage (GTDB taxonomy): Archaea > Thermoproteota > Bathyarchaeia > TCS64 > TCS64 > BS750m-G28. Next base: position 50,165 of record JADHWN010000007.1, on the reverse strand, counting down.
ATGTACCCAGAGTCTTCGCCCACTCTTTTTTCACCCATATTATGTCGTTGTCTAATTCTGCACTCGACTAAAATATTTTTGCCACAAAAACTGTGCTAGCACGTTTTTTTGCGTTAAGAAAAAGCTATGCAAGTGCGCGTTACTATTTAATACACACGTGGCTCTGTGAATATGAGCCAGAGAAGGCTCAGGATGATTGAATGAAGGTCATTGATGTCCATAACCACGTGAACCCGCGCCCATTCCTGCAGGCGATACGAGACAATAGAGATTGGCTTGGATTCGCATCCGATAATGGGGAGCTTGAGAACCCCCGCAACAGTTGGACCCTTAAAAAGCGAATCGCAGACATGGATCGCCTCGGGGTGGACATGCAGCTACTAACAGTTTATGGTGACTTTAACCAATACAACCGGGACCTTGAACACTCAAAGAATGTTGCCAGGCAATGTAATGACGAGATAGCGTCTATGGTTGATGACTACCCAGACCGATTCATAGGCTTGGGAATCATCCCAATGCAGGATGCCACGGCATCTATAGAGGAGCTAGAGCGGGCAGTAAACGACTTAGGGCTAAGAGGAGTTACCATCAAGGACCATATCAACGGTCATACATTGGATGAGCCTATGTTCTACCCCTTTTGGGAAGCAGTTGAAAGGTTAGGCGCTGTCGTCGAGATCCATCAGGGCGACACAGTTGTAGCTCATCGTATCACGGGTTACTTCCTAGAGAACACTGTAGGGAATCTTGTAGAGCGTACCCTCACATATGGTGCCTTAGTGCAGGGTGGAATCCTAGATCGCTTCCCTAAGCTGAAGATCTGCCTGCTACACGGAGGTGGCTATGTGGCATTCGGGGTAGCTCGGATGGATAAGGGATGGGAAGCGGCGAGGCTGAATTATATGGCTGAGTACTCTGCTGGTGAGGACGCCGATCAGAAGATATCCAAACCTCCTAGCAGCTACTTGGGCAAATTTTACTATGATTGCGCCACCTTCAGCGAACAGACCCTGCGTTTCCTGATAGACACCGTTGGGATAGACAGGGTTGTGTTCGGGACCGATTACCCTTGCCCGATGGAGATAGTAGATGCTGTGAACTGGATAAACGGCTTGGAGGGCCTAACAGAGAATGAAAAAGAGGCTATTTTATCCAAGAACCCAGCCCAGATGATGAGCATATGATCAGCAGTTCTCGCGCGCGCGAAAAAACACGTTTATTACGAATCCATCTAGCCTAATCTTTTACGTAAATCCCTCCGGACCCGCCACGTCTTCTCATGTCACGTATTCGCCTCATGGAAACTTACAACCGGTCAAGAGTATAGGTAGGTTTCCCAGTGAAGTTTCAGCGATTCATAACAACTTATATGACAATTACGTCCCAAATGCGTTAATCCGAGATGTTGATGAGCATCACCCCGATCCTGATCCTGCTAGTAAGCAACCTGTTCATAGGGATGCTCATCATGTGGTTCGTCTACCGCGTCACCATGAGCGAGGGGGAGAAGAAGATCGAGAAGCTGAGGACCTCCCTCAAGAACAAGGACGCGACACTCAAGGACCTGAAGGAGGAGGTGCTGGGACACGAGTCCAACATAGAGGGCCTCCAGAAGACGGTCGCCAAGAAGGATAAGAACATCCGCCAGATCTCCGCCCAGGTCAAGGAGAGAGACGACTCGGTGAGCGGCCTCAACCATGATCTATCGGACCTACGTGCCACGAGAGACAGCCTTAACGTTCAACTGGACAAACGAGAGGAGACAATCAGCCTCCTGAGGGAACAGATCAAGGAGAAGGATGACTCCCTCAAGCAGTTGGAGGAGGGCCTGAACACCCTCAAGGAGGAGAAACAGGCATTAAACGCTCGGGCGGAGATGGCAGAGGCAGGGATCCTGGAACGTGAGAAGGAGATTGAGGAGAGGAATAGCTCCATCGAGCTCATAAGAGAGGACTTGGCGGCTCTCGAGAAGAAGAATCAAGACACCCTTACCCGAGCGGAGGCCGCTGAGGCAGGTATAGCCAAGCTTGAGAAGGAGTTGGAGGAGAGCGCTCAGGAGGCGGCCTCTCAGAAATTAAAGATCCGCAGCATGCAGGACGATCTCACGGTAATCGACGGCATCGGCCCCAAGGTCTCCTCTGTGCTTAGAACAGCGGGCATCACCTCATTCTCGAAGTTAACCGAGAAGGAGCCCAAAGAGATACATGACATACTAGTGGCCGAGAAGCCCAGCCTAACGCGTTTAACCGATCCATCGACCTGGCACGAGCAGGCGAGAATGGCTGCGGATGGCCATTGGGAGGGCCTCAAGGCTCTTCAGGACAGCATCAAGGAGGAAAGACGGGCAAAGGACCTGCTGAAGCGAGAGGCTCAGGACGCGGTCTCGGATGCTACGATAGTCGTGCAGTCATGATGAAGGCGTGCTCCACGGTCCTCTATACTTTCCTGAGGTCCACGTGACTCACTTCGACTGTTCATCACCGGGTGAAGGATTCTCCATCAGGTATCTCCTATAGTCGATGCCTGGGATGTGGAGACGCTTCTCAGGTAAGAGGCCGTTGGGCTTGTAGATCAGGAACGCTAGGAGTATCACCGAGAGCGCCATCTCCTCGAAGGTGATGAAGAGCCCGGCCTTCCCGGAAGACGCGATTACACCTCCAAAGAACAGGTTGAACGTCGAGATGGTCTTCAGAATGCCCACGCACACTATCACGCCGACCAGGGAACCGGCGTTGTTCCCGATGCCCCCTATAGTTATCATGAGCCAAGGCCATATTGTGTACGAGACCTGGTCGAACATCCCGTACTCCACGAACCGGTAGTAAAGGGCGAGGAGGACCCCTGTGACAGCCATCATCCCCGAGCTGAACGCCATGACCCCCCTCCTGATCCTCCCCACGTCCTTCCCCATGCTCATCACCGTCCACTCGTTCTCCCTGACAGCCCTGGCCAGCCTTCCGAAGGGGGAGTTCTGTATGGCCCTCACCACGAAGTAGCAGAGCAGCCCCACGAGCATTGTCGTGACGGCGACGATGAGGAAGTCCTCCCCTGGGTACCAGGAGAGAAAGTTGGGGATGAAGGCCCCTTGTGAGCCCCCTGCTATCCAGCTCTCGTTGGCCACTATGACGTCCCCGGCTTGGGCCACGACGTAGAGGAGGACCATGAGCGTGGAGGCCCTCATCTTCCCGCTTATCGAGGCGAGGACCCAGCCCAGGAGGTTGCCGAAGACCAGTGCTAGGGCCAGGGAGAGCATGAAGAGGGAGAATCCTAGCAAGGGGCGATCATTCAGGAAGGCAGAGATCAAAGAGACATTATAGGGGTTATCGTAGACCCAGCTGAGCCTGAAAGCCACCCCCGCCATCCCCAGGAGCCACATGCAGATCCTGGTAACAATGGAGGTGATGACATAGGCCCCGCAGGCCACCGAGAGGTTGTTGCTCATGTTGGGGATGCCGGCGTTCCCGTACTGGAAGTTGAGGGTCGTGGCGACTATGACGTAGTGGCCGAAGAAGATGGCGAAGTTTATCACCACAATCTGCCATATCGTCAGCAAGGGCGCCACCTGAATAACCGAGGAACGGCCTGATCACGATATGAAACTTGCGATGGGCAGAGTCACCTGTCGATTATGTACCTCTCGGACCCCGGGGTCGTCGACTCGGAGATCTTCATCATGATCATCTTCTCGCCTATACGGTTCCCGACGATTATGGGCTCCATGTTCTCCAACAGCTCTTCAGCCTGGCCCAGCTTGCGCAGGCTGTCGGTGTAGACGCTGAAGAGGATGTCTCCCTCCTTCACCTCGTCCCCCAGCTTCACACCCAGCTCTATACCCGCGCATTTGGTGTTGGGGGTACCCACGGCCCTAGCTATCTGGGCTATTGACCGGTTCTTGAGCCACAGGACCCGCCCGTCTCTCACCGCCCGCACGTCGAGCCTCTCATCGCCTACGGCGAGGTCCTCAGGCTTGACATCCGGGTCTCCGCCCTGGGCTCCTATTATCTCCCTCATCTTCGCCTCCGCCTTGCCGGAGGTAAGCATCTCCATGGCCCTAGCCTGGCCGTTCTCCTCTCCCACCATCTCCAGGAGTATTCCGGCTATGCTGGTGGCCTTGTCCACGACGTCCGGCGGCCCTGAGCCCGCCAGGGTCTTGAGGGCCTCTCTCGCCTCTAGGCTGGGGCCTATGCAGTAGCCTATGGGCTGCTCCCCCTCGGTGACGGCGCACCGTATCTTCATCTCTAGGCGGTTCCCGAGCTCGATGAAGTTGATGGCCAGCTGCTGGGCCTCCTCCATGGTCTTAATCTTGGCCTCCCGCCCCGTGGGGATGTCCACGACGACGTGGGTGGAGCCCATGGCCTTCTTCTTGCTCATTATGGAGGGGAGGAGGAGGGGGTCGATGGAGAGGGGGTACTCCACCTGGATGAAGAGGTCGTCGGCTGGCGCCAGGTCCAGGGCCCCGCCCCAGACGATGCAGGCGCCGATGTCGTTGACGACCTCGATGATCTCATCCAGCCTCAGGTTCACGGGGCAGATGGCCTCCATCCTATCGGCGGTGCCCGCCGGGGAGGTGATGGCCCTAGAGGAGCTCTTGGGGATCGTGTATCCGGCGGCAGCGATTATTGGGACCACGATCATTGTGGTCTTGTCGCCGGGCACGCCTCCTATGCTGTGCTTGTCGCAGATGGGGGTCCTGCCGAAGTCGATGGTCTTCCCCCATTTTATCATGGACCTCGAGAGGGCCTCGATCTCCTCCATATTGGTGCCGTGGATCTGGAGTGCCGTGACGAAGGACGAGAGCTCTATGCTGCTCAGGTGCCTCTGGACGACGTCCTCAACAATGGCATCGATATGCTTGGGCATCAGCTTCTCCCCCATTATCTTCGACCTGATGTGAAGGAGGGACTCGGGCCTCTCGGCGGGCTCCACGTCGATGGGGTCGCCCTCCTCAACGTCCAGGTACTCGCCGATCTCCTTGTACATCCCGAGCACTCCCCGTGGGAACACCTCGGAGGTGTTGAGGATGGCGACGACTGCTGTCCCGTTGGAGTTCAGCATCAGCCTGTCGTTGGAGATGACCCCCAGGGTCCTAGCGTCGTCTACGCACATCACGACGATGTACTTCCCACCGGCCTCCAGGTCGAGGAGCCTGACACTGTACTGCATATCGATACCCCACACTACGCCAATACTGGAATATACACGGAAAATTAAATTACTAACGGATCCGGAATCTATCATAAAGGGGTTTCATGTATGAGATATGTCGATTTCATCGACCTGGACTACCGGCCCAAGGCCTCTGACCTCGTCTGCGGCTTCCACGTGGAACCTAAGGGGATCTCCATGGATGAGGCCATGGGGGGCGTCGCCGCAGAGAGCTCAATCGGCACCTGGACGGAGCTAACCACTGTCAAGCCCTACCTCGAAAGGCTTCACGCCACGGTCTACGATATCGTAGGGAACGACTGCAGGATAGCGTATCCCATCGAGCTGTTCGAGCCGGGGAACATGGCCAACATCCTGAGCAGCGTGGCCGGGAACGTCTTCGGCCTCGAGGCTTTGGGGAACCTGAGGCTCAACGACATGGAGTTTCCTGAGGAGCTCGTGCGGAGCTTCGAGGGGCCCCGATACGGGATCGATGGGATCAGGAAGCTCCTAAGGCTGAAGGGGAGGCCCCTGGTGGGCACTATCATCAAGCCAAAGCTGGGGCTGAGGACCGAGGACCACGCCAAGGTGGCCTACGACGCCTGGTCCGGAGGCTGCGACATCATCAAGGACGACGAGAACCTGAGCAGCCAGGCGTTCAACCCCTTCGAGGATAGGCTGGTCAGCACCCTGGAGATGAGGGACCGGGCCGAGGAGGAGACTGGGGAGAGGAAGGTCTACATGGTGAACGTCACTGCGGAGACCGAGGAGATGCTCAGGCGGGCTGAGATGGTCCAGGACCAGGACGGCCGCTACATGATGGTGGACATCCTCACAGTCGGCTGGTCGGCCCTCCAGACCCTCAGGGACAGGGGGCTCGAGTTGGTCATCCACGCCCACAGGGCGGGCCACGCCGCCTTCACCCGCTCAGCTGTCCACGGCATCAACATGAGGGTGATAGCAAAGGTGGCCCGTATCCTCGGCGTGGACCAGCTCCACGTGGGGACGGCGGTGGGGAAGATGGCGGAGACCAGGGACGAGGTCCACGAGAACATCAAGGCCCTGAAGGAACCCATGCACGGCCTGAAGAAGGTCCTCCCCGTCGCGTCGGGAGGCCTCCACCCGGGCCACGTCCCGGATCTCATCGAGATATTCGGCACGGACTTCGTCATCCAGGCGGGAGGTGGCATCCACGGTCACCCGGACGGATCTGTGGCGGGCGCCATGGCCTTGAGGCAGGCCGTGGACGCGAGGCTCGGAGGCCATTCCCTCAAGGAATACGCCCAAGATCATAAAGAACTGGCAAGAGCCCTGGAGACCTGGTCCTAGGTCTCTATACTCTCAATAATCCAGGGGTACCTTCTTCTCACGGCCTCGAGGATCGAGTGGGGTGAGATGACCCCCTCCTCGCAGACGATGCCGTGGATGTACTCCCGGCGGGTCACGTCGAAGGCGGGGTTCCTGATCTTCAGGCCATCCGGGGCGTCGGGCCATATCTCGTCGGGGCTCCTCTCCTCGATGACCTCATACTCCCCGTGGATGGTCTGGGGATCGAACTTGAGGAGGGTCGAGACGACGTAGAGGGGCACCCGTGCCTCGTCGGCTGCGAGAGCGAGCTGGCTGGTGCCGATCTTGTTGATGACGTTCCCCTCGGAGGTGATGGCATCTGCCCCGACCAGGACGAGGTCGGCCTCCTTCAGGAAGTTCCTCATTGCGGAGTCGACTATCATCGTCGTGTCGATGCCGGCCTCCAGCAGCTCCCCGGCTGTGATCCTCCCCTGGTACTTGGGGCGGGTCTCTGTGCAGATGGCCCTGAAGTCCACGCCCTTCCGCTTCGCCTCCACGAAGACCTTGGAGACTGCGGACGAGTGGCAGTGGGTGAGCACGACGGTGTCCGAGTTTATCCTCCTCATCCCCACCTTGACCAGGGCGTCCGTGGCGGCCCTGAAGTCCTCCAGGAAGCCCTCCGAGACGCCGTGAACCAGCCCCCTGAGCTCCTCCTTGTCCCGCCACTCCCCGGTCCTGAGCCTCCACTCGACGTACCTTATGGCGTTCCTCATGAAGGGCTCGGTCTCCCTGGAGGCGAATAGGATCTCCTTGGCCTCATCTATCTGGGAGAGTATGGAGCCCCGGTCCACCTCCTCGGAGAGCTGTATCTGCTCGGACAGGGCGTTCACCGCGGCGATGGCGACGTTGGTGGCGCCCTGGATCTCTAGCGCCCTTATCCTGCGGGCTGTCTCAATGACGATGTCCATGGGGATGTCTACCTCATCCAATTATCTGTTAACGTAGTGTAAAAATGATGGTGTGTGTAGGAAGGAACAAATCGGTGGACTGTTGGCTCGGTTCCCGATATCCTTTTCATCGATGAGCACCCATTTGATCCCCGATATATTTGGAACCCTGGCAGTGGGAGCTCGTAAAGTGGGCCATGTCCATAGGTTACACGGCCTTCCTGGTCCTCTTGGGGTGGAGGTTCGGGACCGACGAGGAGACGGCTCCCTCGGAGTGGCTATAGGACAGAAATAAAGAAAAAAGGGTTATTTCTTCGGCTTATCCCTGATGCCAAGGTAGTAGGCGATGTTGGCATGGGGATCTATCTTCGTCTTTATCTTCCCGGGTAGGGCCGCCATTATGGGGTTCACCCCCGGTCCGTGGCCCCCGGAGCTGCTGAACCCGTGCACGATTACCCCGATGGTCATGGCTCCCTCGTAGCGCCCTCGCCCCCAGGCGTCGTAGTGGTCCGGGATGGCGATGACGTCGCCGAGGCGTAGGCTCTTCAGGTTTAGCTCCTCCACGACCTCCGGGCAGGTGGTCTGAATGTCGTAGTCAACAACTTCGACCGAGGCGTCCCAGCCGACGCCAGCCCCCAGGATCCACCCCGGTATCTCCGCCACAACCGAGACGACGAGCTCCCCGTCCTCCACGGTGACGCCCATGGCCTCCAGCAACTCGGGAGACATCTTGTTCAGCTTCACGTCCTCGAAGCCCTCGATCTGCAATCCGCAGCCCCTCGCCTTCACCTGTATCTTGTCGTCCAACGCCAAGTCCTCCAGCACCTCCTTGGGGAACCAGACCAGGTCGTCGGCCCCCGCGTGGCGCCCGATGTAGTAACCAGACGCGCCCTTGGCATCGCCGGAGACGACCCTCGCCTCGTTGCCGATACAGCCCAGGATGGCGATGGCGCAGTCGCTGGCGCCGGGCTTATCCCGCCCCTGGACGGTGACGTCGGGCTCGACGTGGTCGGCGGAAGCATAGCCCCACACGGGGTCGCCTATGGAAACGGTGTAGTTGATGGAGGCTGTGCCCAGGGTCATCTTGGACTTGCCCTCCCAGGTGCTCCCGTAGCCCCTGCCCCCGGAGGGCTGGACCACGGCCTGGACGGCGGTGACGATGAGCCGGTCCTTGTTCGTCTTGAGCATAGTTCAGCCCCCGATTAGTCCCAGGTAGTTGCCTATGTTGGCCTCAGAGTCGATGCTTGGCTCAAGCTTCCCGTCCTTGGAGGAAAGGATCGTGCAGACACCTATCCCCCTCCCAGAGACGTCGCTGGGCCCACTGACGACCACCCCAATGGATGACCCACCGCGGTAGTAGTGCCTCCCCCAGTCGCTCAGGACGTCCCTGAGGAAGACCACATCCCCGAAGCGGAGCTCATCGAGGCCGTGGGCCGCTATATCTGGCTCGTAGCAGGTCTGGATGCCGATGTGACTGCTATGCGCACCCGTTCCCCAGCCCTCCCCCATCAGCGTGTGAGGGATCTCCTTGACCGCCGGGACGTGGAGCATCCCTCCCCCCTCCTCGACGCCCATGGACTCCAGCAGGCCCGGCCCCAGACTCCTCACGAGGACGTCCTCGTACCCCTCGATCTCCAGGCCGATGCCGCAGGCCTTGACGAGAACCTTGTCCCCGATAGTCAACTTCTCCACGGTCTCGTCCCCGAAGTGGAGGAGGACGTGATGAGCGTCCCCGGGGAGCCTGTAGCCGTGCTTCCCGACGACGACCCCCCTCTCGCCCTTGGCCTCACCGCTGAGGAGCTTCACCTCGTTCCCAAGGGAGGCCTTGGTCCTGTAGCCGTTCTTCTGGGAAGCGCTCCCCGTGTTGTCCGTGCAGACCCCGGGCTCAGCCCTGTCCCCGTTGACCCAGCCGAAGACCTTGGAGCCGATCTTCAGGTTATAGTTGATGCCCCCGACGCCGATGCAGAGCTTCGCCCTCCCATCCCAGGTGGCCTGGTACTGGCGCTCTATCTGGGCTGGCACGATCTCGCCCTGCACGGCGAGGGTGATCAAGCGGTCCTTGTTTGTGTTAATCATAACCCTCGCGGTATAGGGGAGGGTATTAGGCTAAAACTCTAGCCACGCCGGTTGCTGTTCGCCAGGTAGAGCAGGAGAATTCCTAACGTCAATCCGGTGAGGTCCTATTCGTAGGGGAATCTTGGGATCTCACAAGACTCGCGAGCGAGAAAATCTGCAAAAAATAGGCTACAATTAATTCCATATTTATGATGAGAATTATTTAGGGAAAAAATTATAGAAATTTAGGGTAGGCGCTCTCAGCTGCTCTGGGCAGCCCTTCTCTTCGCCATATACTCCTCGTCGGCCTTCTTCCTCGACAGGGGCATCGCGATGTACTGCAGCGGCCTGATGGCGAGGACGTTGGACGTCTCGTCGGCGGTGAAGACCACAGCCGTGTCGGCGCCCTTGTGGGAGCCCGCGACGGAGATGACCCTCTCACCTGGCTCCAGGAGACCCGCGTCGGTGGCCTTGGCCACTATCTCCACGTTGACCTTCACCTTCATCGAGATGAGGGTCGACGTGATGTAGCTGAGGTGCGAGTGACCGAGGCTCTGGCGCATCCTGATGGAGTTGGTGAGGACATCCGAGCCGAGGCAGACGACGCCCCTGAGCTCCTCTATCGCCTCCTTGTTCTCAGGGAGGAACTGGTTCTTCCCGGGGACCGGGAACCCTGTCTGGTGGCCCACGACGATGAGTTTCACACCCGAGGCATGGAACTTCTCGGCAGCTTTGACCCCTGTCTCACCGGTGTTGCTGGCGACGACGATCTTACCTATGCCCAGCTCCTTCGCGGCCTTGAGGGAGAGGTCGAGGGTCAAGTCCGTGTGCTCGGCCCCACCCTCCTCGAAGTAGACTATCTCGCTCTTGATCATGGAATCACCCAACTCTAGGGGTGTACAAAATTTAAGGTTTGAGCAGGGAGGAAGAAGGTGAGTTCAGAACCGTAGGGTGCGCTGCTTCCAGTACCTCGGCTCTCTCCGCTTCGCCTTGATAACGATCAGGGGCTTACTGTTCAGGCCGTTCAGGAACTTCCGGTCGTAGACGACCTCCAGGCCGAGGCCCTGGTCATCAAGGAGCTTGAGAACGAGGTTGTCCCTCGCCCAAGCTGGTATATCGGGCGAGTAGCTGTCCTGGACCCCTCTCTGGCTTTTGTGGCTCACGTATCTTCCGTGCGTCCCAACGATACAAAAGGGGACGTGTGTAGAATTGAACTACCGACAGTGCGGCCTGAACCCCCTTTTCCTTCAGGACTTAGGGAGCCAGCAACCCTTTTTAATGGTCGACCTTCCATAGATTCTTCGCGTGGCCGCTGTGGTGTAGTGGCAGCATACGGGACTGTGGATCCCTTGGACGGGGTTCGATTCCCCGCAGCGGCCCTCCCACCACATATGCTCGGGTTTGCACCTTCTCCCCTCGGGGTCGTGGCATCGGGAGCGGTCCAGGGGGCATCCTTTCAGGAGTACGGTCGTGCATATCTCTGGGCCATCGTGGATGGCGTACCTATTGAAATCGGAGACTGCCCGTATCCCTTGAGGCTCCCTCACCAGGATGTTATGCCTTGGAGAGAGGACCCGCCCATCCTACGAGGGTTCCACATGTCCTGACGTGGCATCGTGGTCGGGTATTAGGGTCTCGAGATCTCGGATCGACCTTAAGGAGTACCCCGCCAGGCTCGTGATGGACCCGAAGACCCCCATCACCACGAAGAGGACCGCTATACCGGCTCCCGGGCCCGTTCCCACTAGCCACCCGAAGACGGGGACAAGGCTCCCCCCCGACATCATGGCCGGCTCGAAGATCCAGTCTGCGAGGGGGCCTGTTATGGCCATGGAGAGGGGGGAGGCCACCCTGGCGATAAGGGACCTCGTCGCGAATACCCGGCCCTGCATCTCCGGGGGCACTTTGGACTGCCAGATGGCCTGGCTAGAGCCGTTGAGGATGGGGAGGAAGGCCATGACCAGGAAGGCCGTCGGGGCCCACAGGGTCATGTTCCTACCGATCCCGAAGAAGCTGGTGATTATGCTGACGATCGCCATGCCAAAGATGACTCCGTTGATCTTCTTCTTTGGACCCCCCCAGGCGCTCATTAGGATTCCTCCCACTATCCCGCCTACCCCGAAGGCCGACTGGACTGCCCCCAGGATGAAGGTGTCGTCCCCCGTCCTCGCCAGGATCATGGGGGCGAAGAGGGTGAAGCTGAAGCTCAGGATGAAGTTCATGAGGAGGAAGACGGTGAGGAGGCCCAAGAGCCCCGGCCTCTTGAATATGTACTTGAACCCGAAGACCGAGTCCTCCCAGATGCTCCCCCTCTCGGCCTTAGCCGTCTCCTCCAGGTGGGGCTGGGGGATGTATGTCACGAGGAGTGCCCCGATGGCCACGATGAAGGTGAGGATGTCGATTACCATGATGCCCCCGATCCCCATGACGCTGAGGAGGATACCGGCGGAGATGGGGGCGACGATCCCGGATGCCGCCTCCGCCAGGGCGATCATGCCGCTGGCCCTCCCGTACTGCTCCTTGGGGAGCATCGTGGAGACGGTGGCCGAGTAGGCTGGGAACTGGAACGCCCCGAAGGCGCCGGAGAACGCGCTGATTACGTAGAGGTGCCAGATCTGGAGGTGGCCGCCCCAGTAGAGCACGAGGAGGGCGGCTGTGGCGAGGCCGGCGGCCAGGTCGCTCAGGATCATGACGTGCTTCCTGTCGTACCTGTCCACTATGGCCCCGGCCAGGGGGCTCGTCAGGATCTGGGGGACGGCTGTGAAGAAGCCTATGAGGGCGAGGGTGGTTGCGATGCCGGTGGTCTGCCAGGCCCAGATGGTGATGGCGAACTGGGTCATGCCTGTGCCCAGGAGGGAGACGAGCTGGCCCGCCCAGACGATGGTGAAGCCCCTCATGCCGGTGGGGCGCCTCGTCTCATCGGACCGTGCAGGGGGGACTGCGCTGTCATCGGCTCCTTGGGCGCCCATGTCATCACCGGCTCAATTCGATGTTTCTCCTGTCGTCCTCGCTCGTTAAAAGTTCTCCCGTGGTCACTGCTGTCGAGGCTTAGAGGCAAACTTAAAAACGGTGTGGGGGTGTATGGTTTCTGGGCGGAGGTCGCCAAGCTAGGTCAAAGGCGTAGGATTGAGGTTCCTATCTCTTAGGAGTTCGTGGGTTCGAATCCCACTCTCCGCACCAGTTATAATTGTTGCCGCTTATAGCGGTTTTTTGGCCATCAAGTGGTGGCCGGGGATAGGGGTTTTTTGCGCGTCGGTAGCTGGTGATAAGGGTTTCAGGTGTTTGTGTTCTCCGTGTGAAGGGGGTGTGTTGTGGTCGTGGTTGTTTCTGTTTTCCATTGAAGGGCGGGGGTTTCGCGGTTAAAAAAATGCTAAGGAATTTTAATAACTCCAAAGGTGGGGAGTCAAGAAGTCAGGTCAAAAGTAGAGGAAAAAGAGTAATCTCAAACGTTATAGATTCATGGGTTCCAGTGAAATTCAAGGTTCTGTCTTGTGGAAGCTTAGTTCCTGAGGTGAGAGGATGAAGTATCTAGTTGTAGGTGAATACAATCCAGATAACATGGATGCGATCTTCAAGAAGGGAAAAGCATACCTCGAAGATAAGGCGAAGCATCCTGAAAGATACCCTGACACCATATTTCCCACCCATTTCATGTTGGATAAGGACAAGTACATGGCGATCTGGGAAACAGACGATCAAGAGAAAATGCAAACAAGATTACGTTCATGTTGCCAGAGGCAAGGTACGAGGTAATACCTCTGTTAGACGCTAGGACGTTCGAGAAACAGTACATGGAAACAAAGAAATAATGCCAGAGAACCTTCCATCTTTTTCTTGAACCCACCCAGATGCACCCCGAGCCAGCACACCCCCTACTATACACGCACAGCATAGCGTCACAAACCCGCTAAATTGAGACTACTTGGCCACTTATTCCGGGCTGGATTCTGGGTCCTGGTCCCAGTCATTCTCTGGTTCCATGATGTCTATTCCCTCGTCAGTGATCGAGATGGATGACCAGTCTTTCTTGAAGAATCCAGCATGAAATTGTACGAATCCTCTGGATTCGAGTTCTTCGCATGCCTTCTCGATCTGCTTTGGCTTGTAATTCACAGATTTGAACAGAATCTTGCGTGAGATGTCACCCGCGTCGGAGAAATCTTTGGGTATGTTATCAATTAACAACTGTAATATTTCGAGGTGTATTTTTTCAAGTGACACTTCCTATAGAAAATTCATGGAGTGTATTTTATCTCTTTCCGACGGCTCCCCCCTCTTCTGAGTGCGCACGCAGGGCGAGGATCTCTTCCCTTAACTGTTGAAAAGCGGGAACCTGATCAAGATCTTCAACCAGGTCAGCGGACGAAGATTAAAATGATACTACAAACTGACACTATTTTTCTCCGACAATTTGTGCCACACGATCGAGGATTATCTCGTCGTCCCCCTCAAGGAGATACTCGGCCTTGATGGTGATCTTCCCAGCCGCTTCCGGGGTTATGAAGAAGGGCTCATAGAGCGCCTCTATGGCGGGCTCCCCCTCCCGAAGCTTCCTGTGGAGCTCCCTGAGGGAGATGCTGGCTCCCTCATCCAAAGTAATGTAAGCGTAGGACGGACCCAGGACACCCTCAATCGCAGCAGGCTCGTAGACGACTCCGGAGCTTACGCCCTGAATCTCACCCAGCCTCCTTGAGAGCTCGAACGACACCTTCTCCAGGGCTCCGTAGAACGCCCCGTCATCCCTCCCCACGAACAGCTCGACGGCCTTTATCAGCCCCACGATCACCTCCCTGCTCATCTTGGCCCCCCTGCCGACGCCGTCGAAGGGGTAGGACTGGAGGTGCGCGAGCTTCACAAGGTCCTTCCTGCCCACGAGGATGCCCGTGTTGTTGAGCCCACCGAGGTGCTTCCCACCGCTGAAGGAGACTAGATCGGCACCCATCTCAAGGAGAGCTTTTGGAACTCCCCTGTGGGTGAGGTGGGGTGCGGCGTCGACGGTGACGGGGACGCCCCTCTCGTGGGCTATACGGGCCACGTCCTCCACGGGAAGCCTGTTCTTTGAGGCAGTGACGGTGTAGTGGTAGGCGGCGGTCCTCTCGGGGTTGAAGGCCTCTCTCAGCTCCTCTGGCGTCGCCCCCTTCTCCGAGCCCACCTCGACGAGGGTCCCCCCTGCGCACTCGATGGCGTGGTCGTATTCGCTCCGGGTGCTCCGCTGGATGACGAACTCCGTCTTGAGCCCCTCCGTGTGCATAGGGAGCCTCTGCGCGACTGGAATCCACGTCTGGGGCTCCAGGGGATCGTAGCCCTCAAGCTCGGTACCCCTCATGATGCACGCCGCTGCCGCCAGCGTGATACCATTGGACCCCCCGGCCGTGGGAAGTCCGGCCTCCACGCCGAAGGCCTCGGCTATCCTCCTCCCGGCCCAGACCTGGAGCTCAGGTATCCTGATGAACGCCCTCGACGCCTCCTCCATCGCCCTGAACACCTCCGGCTTGGGCATGGAGCCCCCCAGGCGGGTCATGCTTGTCGAGGCGTTGATGACACGCCTCAAACCGAATTTCTCGTATGGATCAGATGTGTCCCCCATAGAATCACCAAGATATTACTGAAGATACACGAGCGGGGGGAATAAGGGTTTTACGATGGGCGATGAGAGTTGGGGATTTGGAAAAACGGGTGGATGCCCAGCGAGAGGGGGGAGGGCTCCCATAGTGAATAATATAATAACTCCCGCTGCGGTTCAGTTATCGGTGAAAGAATGTCGGAGAAAGGTTCAATCCTGAAGGACCAGGCAGAGTACATCTTCGGATCGATAAGCCGCACAGTTGAAGGCATCACCGAGGAGGACGCCAAGTGGAAGCCCACGGAGGAATCCAACAGCGTCGCGTGGACCCTCAACCACATGTCAAGGATCGCCAACGTCAGCATCCCACGCATCATCAAGGGAAACCAGGAGTACACGCCCGCGGACTGGCCCGACGACTACAGGAACAAGGACTACACAGTAGAGAAGATGCTCAAGGACATCGACGCCTCGAAGGAGGTCGTCCTGAAGGGCATCGGCAACCTCACGTCGGAGCAGCTGGAGGAGGAGATACCCCTCTGGAGGGGGACCGAGAAGAGGAAAACTGGGATCTTCGCGTACCTCGGGGAGCTCGTCCACCACAGGGGCCAGATCGCCTACCTCAAGGGTACCATGAAGCGCCTCAAGGAGAAGGAGTAAACCTCCCCCCTTTTTTATATATTACCAGCTAACCCACCGCTAGACATAAAAGCAATCAGACCTCATCCCAACACACAGTTCTAAGGTGAAAAACATGTCCGAAAAAGTAGAGACCATTAAAGCGTTCACACAGGTAGGGCTGAGCCGTCTGGAGAGGGCCACCAAGGACCTCACCCCGGAGCAGCTCGACTGGAAGTCATGCTCCGAGGCCAACACCATCAGAAATATCCTGACCCACGTCTCACAGGAGATGCACATCTACCTCCCTCGGATCATCAAGGGCGACTGGAGCTACAAGCCCGAGGGCTGGCCGGACGACTACTCCGGCAACACGAGCTACACGCTGGAGAAGATCATGGGGGACGTAAAGTCTGGCCAGGAGAAGCTCCTGAAAGGCCTCGACAAACTCGACGACAGTAAACTCGAAGAGGAGATCGAGTACTTCAGGGGCAAGAGGAAGCGCGAGGCAGCCCTCATGGGCATGATCTCGGAGATCATCCACCACGAAGGGCAGATCGCAGCCATCCTCGGCGTCGAGAAACGGATGAAGGGCACATAGCACATCTATACTCACCGTTTTTATTTAGCCGTTCTCTCATGAAACACATCTTAGAACGGGAGAGAGGACACAGTATGAAGATAGGGATAACCTGCTACCCTACCGTGGGAGGAAGCGGCATATTAGCCACCCGCCTCGGTGTGGAGCTGGCGAAGAGGGGGCACGAGACACACTTCATCACCTACGAGCGCCCGGTCGCTATCCAGGATCAGGACTACGAGAACGTGTATGTCCACCTCGTCTCCGTCGTCGAGTACCCCCTGTTCAAGTACCCGCCCTACACCGTCGCCCTCGGCTCCGAGATGTTCAGGATCACCGAGCAGCAGGACCTGGACCTCCTCCACGTCCACTACGCCCTCCCCCACTCGACGGCCGCATTCCTCGCCCGGGAGCTCACGGGGAAGCCCTACGTCGCAACGCTCCACGGCTCCGACGTCACCATCCTGGGGAGCGACGCCTCCTACATGCCCGTCAACACCCTCTCCCTGGAGAGGGCCGACGCGGTCACAGCTGTCTCAAACTTCATCGCTAAGGAGGCCCATGAGAGCCTGGGGATCTCACGGGAGATCAAGGTAATATCCAACTTCGTGGACTCCGATAGGTTCTTCCCCGCCCCATGCGAGGACCCCGAGGTCATTAAGGGCAGGGACGTCGTGGTCACCCACATCTCCAACTTCAGGCCGGTGAAGAGGATAGGGGACCTCGTCTACGCAATGAGCATCGTCACCAAGAAGGCCCCGGAGGCACGCCTCGTCCTCGTTGGTGACGGCCCCGAAAGGCACAAGATCGAGAAGCTCGTGGACCAGTTGGACCTCAACAGGCACGTCCTCTTCACGGGATACAGGAGCGACGTCCCCCATCTTCTGGGATGCGCCGATATCGTCGTCCTCTGCTCGGAAACGGAGAGCACCCCCCTCACCCTCCTGGAGGGCATGAGCTGCGGACTACCCGTCGTCGCCACGGAGGTCGGGGGGATCCCCGAGATAGTCGACGACGGCGTCAACGGCTTCCTCGTCCCCCTGAAGCACCCGGAGGCAATTGCCGAGAGGATCCTGGAGCTCAACGCCGACCCGGGGCTAAGGAAGAGACTGGGAGACGCGGCCCGGGAGACGGTCATGGAGAGGTACACCATCGACAAGATCGTGGGCCAGTATATCGAGGTCTACGAGGAGATCACGTCAGCCTAGGTTCGCGTAGAACATCGACGAGTTGGGAGTGTTCTCGCTGTACTGGCGCATGAAGACCCCCATTAGGTCCCCCATCCCCGAGACCACCGCGACATCCAACCATGCCCAGCTCACCTCCTGACCGAACCTCTCCGGACTGAACCGCCCCAGGGCCGAGGAGAGGTAGACCTCGACTTTCTGGACCATCGCCTGCTTCCCTCTCATCTCCGCGATGAGGGCCCCCCTATCCTCCGAGGAGCTTAGCTTACGCTTTATCCCCTCGATCTCCGCGTTCAGGCCTTCCAGTATCTCCCTGAGCTCCCGGTCCGTCGACTCAACGCAGGACCTGATCGCCACATGGGCCTTCTTCAACCCCTCCGTATCACCCTGGTTCCGAGCCTGCACCCAGCCGCTGAGAGCGCTGAACAGCCTCTCATCCGCCAGGCTGCGATATCCTAGCCACTTCAGTTCCTTGGCGTACCCCTCGTTCCACGGTGTGTTGTAGAAGAGGCGTGTGTACCGGAGGAAGACCGGAAAGGGGAGGCCGACGGCCTTGGCAGCCGGGATCACCTCAGAGTAGTAGTTCGTCTCCCCGGGTCCCCCGACGTGGGCCAGTATCGGGAGGACGGAGTCCATGATTATCTGGCGGGAGTCGACCCTCGGGGAGATACTTCCTACGATGTCGGACAGGTCGGGGGTGCTCGCGTTGAACGAGAACTCGTAGACTGCGCCGCACTTTGGGCACTTGCCCCCAACGCTGGCCGTGGTAGAGCCCGTGTCGCGGCGGTAGCCTAGCTCCACCCGGCGCCTCTGGCATCCGGGCGTCTGGCACTCGTAGAAGAACGGGACGTAGTCCGGGTCCCTGAGGCCGATCCCGGGTCTATGACCCGACGCCTCCACCTTCTCAGCCGCCCGGTTAGAGACCTCGATGAACGTTTCACGATTCGAATCGGTGAGAAGAACCTCGTATCCCTGCTGGAAGATGTGGCGCGTCCCCGGCATGGAGTGGCTGAGGATCGGGACTCCCAGGTCGGCCTCAAGGTTGACGATGGAGCCTATCACCTTTGTAGACCAGTCTGAGACGTTCTCCGTGGAGTGGAAGGCGCTCTTCAGAACCGTTATCGCGTGGTCGAGGTTCATCAGGGCCCGCTCCCTCAGCCGGCTGTCAGCGCCATTGAGGAGACCCCGGTAGTTGCTCGTAAGCTTATCCAGTGTCTGATTCAACCAGGCCTCAGATGGGTTGGGTATCTCGTGGATGGGCACCCCCTCCTGCTCGGGGGACGTGGGGTAGCTGATGAGGACGCCTCGCGAGGAGGGGCTGGGCACACGGGTGTTGGTGAGCTCAGGCTGGACACCGTCATAGTCAGCCATGTAGAACAGGGGCACATAGCCCTCCTCCCCCATGCCGCTCAGGCTCTTGGCGTAAGCTATCTTGTTCAGGACTAGGCTCGGGCCTCCGATGGCGTTAGGCTGCTGCCCCGTCTCCACGACCCCGTTTTCGAGGCGGTCGATGTTCTCGGAGACAGACGAGGTCAGGATCCCTAATCTGCGAAGGTTGGACTTCATCGCCCCCTTCAGCTCCTCGAGGGAGTCGGAGGCCTCACCGTACCCCGCCTTTACCCCCTTGAGGAGGCCGTACGCCTCCCCCATGGTGGTGGGGATACGCCCCCACAGCTCCTCTGCAAGACCACCTCGGGCACCTTTCTCCACGTGGCTTGTGTAGAGCTCGTGGGCGGGTCGTAGAACGTCTTCCTGAGCCATGTCGACCACAATATGAGCAGTATGACTGGCTTATTCTTTTTAGAGGGGGATAAAAACCCTTGTGAAGGGTCTAGAGCTTCAGCAGCCTAGCGGCGTTGTCGTAGAAGATCTTCCCAATGCTCTCTTCGTCGAGGCCCATGTCGTAACAGACCCTGAGCTGCTCCCTGAGGTACTCGACGCTGAACCCCCGGGGGAACCAGCTGGAGTCGGTTGCGAAGATGAGCCTCTCGGCGCCTATGGTCTCCATGGACTTCCTGAATAGGTCCTTCATGGTGAGCTCGTAGGGCATCCACCTCATCCACTGGTTGGAGCCCGATGTGTCGACGTGGACGCTGGGGCACTGCCAGCAGAGCTGGAGGAGCTCCCTCCAGTAGCAGGCGCCGAAGTGGGGGATGACGAAGTTGAGGGTGGGGAAGTCGCTGCAGACCTTCCACAGCGTCAATGGGTTCATGTTCCTGAGGTCGTACGCGGGACCGCCGCCGCCCCCGAGGACGCCGAAGTGGATGAGCACGGGCACCTCAAGGTTCTCGGCCATCTCCCAGACCGGGTAGGCGGCCTTGTCGTCGATGGGCCTCTGCTGGCTGGACGCGATCATCTTGAAGCCCTTGAGGCCCAGCTCATTCACCGCCCTCTCGAGCTCCTCCGCTGCGTCCTCGTCCCAGACGCTGTGGTGGGCGAAGCCCGTGAAGCGGTCCGGGTACCAGGACACGATCTTCGAGAGGTTGTCGTTTCCGCCTCCCATCACGAAGTTGACCCTGGAGAGGCCCTTGGCGTCCATGTCCGCGACCCATCGTTCGGCCTGCTCCTCGTCTGTGTGGACGTCGGTCTCGTACTCGTCGAAGGCCCACATCTTCCTCCAATCGTCCCTGTACCGGCGGGAGTTCTCCAGGATGATGTCCGTCCTCCGCTCCCCGTACCGCTCCACCATGCGCGCCCTCCAGCTGGCGCTCCTCCCGGTTCTCTGGCGGGGGAAGTGGGAGTGGAAGTCGATTACCTTGAGGCCGTAGAGATTCATAGAGTACAACCTTAGAATCCAGCCCTTAGGGTCGCTTTAAACGTTTTCCATGACGGGGAAATTGCTACAGGGACTTGGACGCCTTCGTCTCGTAGAAGGGCCCGTTCCTCTGGAGTGGTTCCTCGATGAAGGCCTCCGCGTAGCTGCATCCGCCCTGCACGCCCCTTAGCTCAGCCTTCGCCTTGGTGAACCTCTGATAGTAGCCGTCCTTGAACTTGGCAAGCTGCGTGGGGTGGCTCTCGAGAGCCGCCTCCTTGAGAGCCCAGACGTCTGAGATGTCCAGTAGGACGTGGGGGCTTGAGATCAGGGTGTTCACCTCCATGAGCAGCAGCCTACCGACGAGCCAGGGCTCCTCGTACGCGGTCGTGTGGGCTGCCCACTCCACCGCCTCCTTCACGACCTCGTAGGTCGCCCGGTGGTCCCTGTGATAGTCGGTAGGGAGGTGTGTTATCACGACGTCGGGCCTGAACGAGGCGATGTGGTCTGAGACCCGCCTGATGACGGCGTCATCAGCTGAGATCTTCTCAAGGCCCATGATCACGGGTTTACCGATCCTCAGGGCCTTGCACGCTGCCCTGAGCTCGTCACCCCGCTCCGGCGGGTCGCTTGTCAGGCAGAGGACCCGGCTCAAGCCCCCCTGCTTCGCGTTGAGGGCCAGGGCTCCACCGCATCCGAAGGTCTCGTCGTCGGGATGTGAGACCACAGCTAGCAATCTTCTCATGGAAACCACAGGAAAATAGGGGGAGGGGCGATAAAAGGGGTTTCCCGCCTCGTTAGATGGCTGTGCATCAAGTACGTCATCATCAACGGCACACCCGTCGTCGAGAAGGGTGAGCACACGGGAGCGAAGCCCAGAAGGGTCCTCAAGAGAGCCATGAACCCACTATTCCACTATATCCTGAATTAGGTTGCCGTATCTTTCGACTACCTCGTCCATCTTGCCGCATGTGAAGCGCCCCTCTGGACAGTACCCAAGCTGGTAGCAGGATGGACCGGCACGGCTGTACAGCGCGGGCTCCTCCCTGCGGACCTCGGCAAGCATCCTGTCCGCTAGCGCCCTTATCTCCCACTGGGCCCTGTTGCAGCATCTTATGCCGAAGAAGTGGATGAGGGATCGGCCGTCGATTGTGAAGAGGAGGCTCGTCTCGGTGGCGTTAGGCAGGACGAAGCGGGCGTCCTCCCGGGGGACGCCCCTGTCAACGAGCCCCTCGTAGGCGTCGCTGGCGCCCTCGATGAGTGATAGGTACCCGTCCAGGGCCTTCTCCGAGACGCTGGGGGGGACCACTACCCTCTCCCGCAGCCTCCTTACGGGGATGTAGCGTTGGCTCTGCTGGGAGTAGGAGGCGGTCCTGTGCCTCACGAGCTGGTGGCTGCAGGCCCTGCTGATGCCCTCGATGGCGTAGACGTAGGTAAGGTGTGGGAGCAGCTCCGTCTCGGGAAGGTCTTCATGGATGACCGCCTTCACCTCCTTGAGGGGCGTGAAGCTCAGCAGCTCCGCTTTCATGCCCCACTCCTCGACGGGCTTACGCTGAGATTGGGGGCTACCTCTTGGATCGAAGCCGCCAGCGACTTTGCGAAGGGATCGTCCTCTGCAGCTAGCTCAACAACGGTCCTCAGGTTTGCGCTGAGCAGCCAGCGGTCGTCACCGAGTTTAGTTATCGTTAAGAACCTCGACCGAAGCGCAAAGTCTAGGACCTCGCCTTCCACGGCCTCCAGAAGCCAGACCAGCCTGTTATGCTCCAGGGTGCTCCCGTGCTGGGCCTCAAGCCTGCCCACGACATCCGCAACACGCTTCTCCTTCTCCTTCAGGCGGTTGTAGAGCGTAGAGGGCTTGGCACCACTGGTAGTGGTCAGCATCGCGGTGGCGATGAGGGTCTCCACGTCGGGGGTGTGGTAGATGAGGTCAAGCTTCAAGGCTCGGGCCTCGGGGTCTAGACGGGGGCCATCTCGGACGCTTTCGGTTTAGCCTTGAGCTCAGGGGGGACATTGATGGACCTGACGACGTTTATCGAGTTTATTACGTAGATGGGGTTCCCGTCGGGCTCGTACCTCTTGAGGCGCTTCACCCCCCTCAGGACCAGCTTCACCTTGATTGTGGTCCCGTCGCTGAGGGTGTAGGTGTTCCAGTGCTCCTCGGTCTCCTCGAAGTCGAGGTCGACGCTCCCCTCCAGGGCGTTCCTGGGTAGTTTAGCCATAATGACACCAGTTGGATATCGTAGGGCTCACGCCTATTTCACGTTTCCCTAACCAGTGAGAGAAGTGTACTAGACGGGAACTTTAGTTATGCTCTGGCTCGCCTCGCTGCATAGGTCGAGCAGCCCCAGCTCCTCCTCAAGCTTGCGGACCTCCTCCAACCTGGACCTCGTGGAGGGCTTGCTCGGGACCACGGTGCAGCCGTCGACAGACACAGCTGAGATGCCATAGGTCCCTATCTTCTTCGCGATTCCCTCGATCTCCAGCTTGTCAAAGCCGATCGTCGGCCGCAGCACGGGGATGCTGACTGCCTCGTCGAGCACGTAGAGATTGTCCAGTGTCTGGGAGGCGACCTGCCCTAGGCTCTCACCCGTCACGATGCCCTTCGCGTTCTGCTCCTCGGCGAAGGCCGCGGCGATGCGGTACATGGAGCGCTTGCAGAGCACGCACCTGAGCTTCGGGTTAGGGGACTCCGATATCCTGCCCATCAGGTCCCCGATGGGGGCGACGTAGAGGACCAGCTCATCGGTCGGGATGTAGTCCGAGAGACCCCTAAGGGCGTCCTTAACCCGCTCCACGTAGCTCTCACCGACGTGAGGCCTCTGATCCATGAACAGGGGGAGGACCTCCGCCCCCCTCTTCATCATCATCCAGGCCGCCGCGGGGCTGTCGATCCCCCCGCTGAAGAGGGAGACGAGACGGCCCTGGGAGCCGTAGGGGAGCCCCCCGACCCCCTTGATTATCCGCGTGTAGACGTAGGCGCCCATGTCCCGCACCTCGACGTAGAGGGTGACGTCGGGCTCGGAGAGGTTTACGTGGACCCCCCTGGCGGAGTTGGGTTCGAGGACGGCGGACCCAAGCTTCACCGCCAGGTCCTGGCTGGAGAAGGGGTGATCTCCTACCACCCTCGGCCTCACAGCGAAGGACTGCCCTTCCTGGATGCGTTGATTTGCGACCTCGACCGTGAGGCGTTCCACAGAGTCGTAGTCGGTCGTGGTCTTCAGGGCAGGCATCGATGAGGCGACGCCGAAGACGTTGGCCACCGTGGAAGCTGAATCAAGGGGGGCTCCCTCGATGTAGATCCTGCCGAAGCCCCGGGTGGCATTCGCGTCGTCGAAGCCCTTCCTCCTCAGGATGTGGAGGATGTTGCTCATCAGGTGCCTCTCCAGCCGCCTCCTCACGCTCGGGCTCTTGAGGGCTATCTCGTTGTAGGCGACCAGGATAGTCTCCAAATTGACCACGATCCGATCACGAACGGATTGAGATAAGGCGTTCGCTCCCTGGCTAACCTTTAAGAAACACGTTTCAGATCGTTCTCTTGGTATTAGGTATGTCATCTTTCGGTGATGATTGGTTCAAGAGATTCAAGGAGCGGAAAGGATTCTTCTTCCCGGAGCTCGACAAGATGATCGAGGAGATGGAGAAGGAGATGGCCAAGTCCTTCAAGGAGATGGAGAACACAATGCCCCGGGACATGGTCCGGGTTCGACGCCTCCCCGACGGCTCCGTCAGTAGGGAGTATGGCCCCTTCGTCTACGGCTACTCCATGAAGATCGGCCCAGACGGCAAGCCCGTGATACGGGAGTTCGGCAACATAAAGCCTGGTGCGGGGACGGAGGGGCAGCCCCTTAATCTACGTGACCAGAGGGAGCCCCTCGTCGACGTCATCGAGGAGGAGGGGGAGATCAAGGTGCTGGCGGAGCTCCCCGGCGTGGACAAGGAGGACATCAGCCTCTTCCTCGCCGAGGGCACACTCACCATAAGCGTCGACACCCCTGAGAGGAGGTACCTCAAGGAGCTCGACCTCCCCGTGGAAGTGGACGAATCGTCGGCGAGGTCCACCTTCTCCAACGGCGTCCTGGAGACGACGCTGACCAAGCGTCAGTCCAAGGGCAAGGGCAAGAAGCTGAGCATCGAGTGAGGCCCTACTCTATCCAGGCCAGACCCACCTTGATGGGAGTCTGAACACTCTTCCCCGTCTCAACCACACTCCTGAACCTCTCGGACAGCTCGGGCTGCAACGACAGCCTCTTGAAAAGGCTGGGCAGAAGCGACTGGTTACCCTGATCGGCGGGGAACTTGTATCCCAGGAGAATATCCAGGTTGATCCCGTACATGCCAGCAACGTTCCTCACCGCTGACGTATCCGCGTTCGCGACGGTGGGGTCCTGGAACGAGTGTCCCCCCAGGAACACCTGGACTAGGTCCAGCTCCCGGGAGGCCAGCCCCGCCGAGACCTTCATAAGCGCCCTCAGGTAGCTGGAGGGATCCCCGGTCTGAGCCAGAGCGGCTTCGTCCCCCTGGACTGTCAGCTGCCTCGACAGAGGTGCTATGACGGGATACGCCAAGTTCATGAACAGGTGCCCCCACCCGGCTAGCATCACGTTGAGAAGGCCCGGGGACTGCCCCTTGGCCCTGCGCTGAAAGTATCCCCTGGACATCAGGTTGAAGACCGTCAGGAACCCCGACACAGTGGTCAGGACCGAGGGGACCCAGCCCCCGGAGCGGCACATAAGGTGGACCGCCACGCATCTGACCTCGCTGTGAGTCAGCTCTACGAGGAGACCCCTCGTGAAGAGGAGCACAGGCCGACCTGTCAGCGACGAGTACACCAGTGCGTTTGGGGCCATGTTGTCGATGACGCCGACCCGGGGGACCCTCATATCCAGCTTCCGGGCCTCCCCCTCCACGAGGGCCCAGATGATGGGGTCCTCCCCCTCAGCGACCCACCGGGGATCAGCCATCGAGGATATCAGGGAAGGCCCCAGAAGCCATTCCGCGAGTATGATAATGAGCGTGGCCAATGCCCCGTAGCCCAGTACGTATAGCAGATTGAGGCTCTGGGATCCTAGGACCCAGACGACGACCATGACCGGGATGAGGTGGAGGGTGAAGTGGACTCCGAGGACGATGAGCCCCCTCTCCTCCAGATCCCTCATTTTAGCCGGAGAAGAGTAGTGGGGTACACTAATTATCTGTTGCTAACCGTGCTGCACGAGGTTGTACGCTTCATCCGCATACAGGAGTTCAAGGGAACCCATATATCGTCGCATGAGAATCCCAGTGTGGCCAATGATGTGAAGGCATTAGGGTGATCAATGACCGATCAGAGTTAATCTGAGGCCAACTTTTTAGAATCATCGAGCGCCACATCTCACTTGATTAGACGATGGAGATGTGGTCCAATCATCCGCCAAGTTTTTAATGAAGAGCCCAATCTGCATGAGGCGAGAAGAAGGAAGCTCCACGGGGAGGAAGACCAGTATGTCAGCTGACGACGAGAGGCTCGCAGAGCTCGAGAGGACACTGGACGGGCTCTTCAGGAAGAGGGACAGCCTACGGGAGCAGGCGGACAAGTTCAAGGGCCAGCGCGATGCTCTCAACGAGGAGGTCAGGTCGCTCCGGGAGCAGGCCACCTCGGAGAGAGGCCTGAGGGACGAGCTCAACCAGAAGGTTGCCGAGATCAAGGCCAGGATAGACGGGCTGAGGGAGAAGCTGGACGACAAGAGGGGGGAGCTCAACCAGCTCGACGGGAGGCGGGAGGAGAGGCGATCCGGGCTCCCCCCGCGGTGGAGGGTGGAGCAGGACCTGCAGCAGGTCGAGTGGGAGATGGCGACGACGCCCACCATGGAGATCAGGGACAAGGAGGAGGAGCTAATGGAGCGGGCCAGCAGCCTCAGGACCCTCCTGGAGGAGCACAAGAGGCTTGAGGCCCAGGAGGATGTCAGGCTAGACTCACTAGCGGGCTCCCGGGCCATCGGACTAGGGATCCGCAAGGAGAGGGATGAGATACAGGCGATCCGCGATGTGAGCCAGGGCCACCACGAGAGGATGCTCGCGCTGTACAGGAAGGTCGACGAGGAGGGTGGCCGCGCCGATGAGTTCCATGCCAGGTTCGTGGAGCGCCTCGAGGAGAGCAGGAAGGTCAACGCTGAGATAGACGTGGTCCTACCCGAGGTCCGGAAGCTGAGGAAGAAGCTCCAGGTGGTGGGCCAGAGGCTCAGCGCCAGGAGGGACCAGGGCCTCAGGGCGATGAGGGAAGAGCTCCTGGCTGAGGCGAAGCGCAAGCTGGAGGCAGGTGAGAAGCTCTCCCTCGACGAGATGAAGCTCATCTACGGCGAGGATTAGCCTTCATCCTGATCCTTCTGCTTCTTCAGCTCTTCAATGTACCTGTCGATATCGACATCGGGGATGGTGTCCTCTGGGAGGGCGGGCCCCTCCTCGGCCCGCAGCCGGTCCAAGTAGCGGGTCAGGTCCTTAAGGCCCACACCTGCGAGGCTGAGGCCGAGCACGATGGTCGTGAGGATCAGGGGGCCTATGAGGATGAAGACTAAAATCCACTCCCAGAGCTGCATCCAGGCCCTCCAATTGGAATTGTCTAATCGTTTTTCGGGCATCTATAAAATGGTTGTGCGGGGTCGATAGTGCTTTAATGTTCATAGGCTGAATCTGAGATGAGCGGATTATCATGCCTAAGCTTAGGATCAGCTGGAAGGAGTACGGGAGGAGGCTGGAGCACGCCAAGTCGTTCATGGGGGAGAAGGGATACGACGCCATGCTCGTCACGAGCGGGGTCAACATCTTCTACCTCAGCCACTTCTACCACATGACCACGGAGCGCCCCGCCGCCCTCGTGGTGCCCGCCGAGGGGGAGATGGCCTTCGTCGGACCCCTCCTCGAGGGAGACCACCTGAAGCACCAGACACCCCTCATCAAGGACGTCTACACGTACCTGGACTACCCTGGGGAGACCCACCCCATCGACCTCTTCGCCAAGTGGCTCACGGAGATGGGCTACGGGAAGGCGAAGATAGTGGCCGACAACCCCGCCGGGGCAACCGGGGCCATGGGCTACGATGGGCCGCCGCTGAGCGAGAAGATGCCGGACGCATCCTTCGAGAAGCTGGGGAGGTACTTCTGGGACGTGAGGCTCAAGAAGACAGAGGAGGAGATCGCCCTCATCAGGGAGAGCGGGAAGTGGGGCAACCTAGCCCACATGTTCCTCCAGGAGTACACGGCTCCGGGGCTCTGGGACGCCGAGGTCGCGTTGATGGCCAGCGCCGAGGCCACGGGGATCATGAAGAAGACCCTGGGCCCCGAATACGCGCCCACCAAGGGGAGCAGGGCCTGCTCGGCGGGCTTCAGGGGCCAGGTCGGCTGGAAGTCGGCGATGCCCCACTGCGTCAGCATCGACAGGGCCATCAAGGACGGGGACGTCCTCGTCACAGGGGCCGGGGCAGACGTCGGGGGCTACGGGAGCGAGCTGGAGAGGACCATGATCGTGGGGGAGCCCACGGCGAAGCAGGCGAAGATGTTCGACGTGATGGTGGATGCCCAGGCCGCCTCCATCGAGGCCTTGAAGCCCGGGAACACCTGTGCGGATGTCGACAATGCTTCCCGGAAGGTCTTCATTGACGCGGGGTACGGGTCCCTGATGAAGCACCACACGGGCCACGGCATCGGGCTGCAGGGTCACGAGCCGCCCTTCCTTGACATGGGCAACCCCGAGGTCCTGGAGGTCGGGATGGTTGTGAGCATCGAGCCGGGGATCTACGAGCTCGGCTACGCCGGGTTCAGGCACTCCGACACTGCGGTGATAACCGAGGACGGCTACGAGCTGATAACCTACTATCCCAGGGACCTCGAGTCCATGACCATCCTCTAATTTTTTTCTTATTTTTCGAGCCCCTTGGACCTACCTGACAGAAGCCTCGCCAGCCTGTACAGGTCAACCTGCTCCGATTTCGGGTTGAACCCCCCCAGCTTGAAGGACAGTTGCACCACAGGCCCAGTGAGGAGGGCGTTCAGGATGGTCCCTATGCCCACCGGTCCACCGAGGAAGAAGCCCATCACCAGCACTGTGACCTCGATGGCCATCCGGACCTGGGAGACTGGCCTGTCTAGTTTGGTGACCAGGCCTACCATGAGGCCGTCCCTGGGTCCCGCCCCGAGCTGGACCTTAAGGTAGAGGAGGGAGGCGACTCCTATCACCACGATGCCGAGGATGAGCATCGCCATCTGGGGGACTAGCCCAACCGGTTGTGGTAGGAGGTTCCAGACCATCACGAGGTCGATGAACAGTCCTACCAGGTACACGTTGGCGACGGTGCCGAGGCCCGGTGGGAACCCGAGGGCCCAGCCGAGCACCAGGACGGCGAGGCCGACGACCTGTGAGACCTGTCCGAGGGTGAGAGGCAGTATCTCGGCGAGGCCTACCTGGAAGACGCCCCAGGGGCTCATGCCGAGGTTGGAGTAGAGGCTCATGACGACTCCCACGGAGAACAGGAAGAGGCCTAGGATGAGGGGGGGAAGCCTCATGAGGAGGTCGGACCAGCCGTTGACTATGCTGTCGCCCAGTTCACGCGTCCTCCAGGTAGGGTAATTTCACCGACCTCTCTCCTATCATCACCACCTTAAGCTATATAACAAGTGCAGGGGAACCTGATACCGAAGTTGCCAAAGAGGATAGCCAAACGGGTCAAGGCCAGTAACCTCTGGATCCGCGACCTGACGTCCACGGACCCCAACATGGGTGCAAATCTGGACTTCACATCGGACTACCTCAGGATGCAGGCTCCCAGCGGCTCCCTCTGCGCCATCTGCAAGGGCTCCAAGATGCTCTGCGGGAAGACCAGCTGCCCCGTCATCGCCCGCGCGAGCTCCCACTACAAGATCTGGAGGAGCATCAAGGGCCTCACCGTCGACGGATCCTCGCCCCCCAGCGTCTTCGTGGGGCGATTCGGCTATCCCTACGTCAACATCGGCCCCCTGGCCCCTAATTACTACGGCGACACGTCAATCCTCGACTCACCCGAGCAGTGGCTAGGGAGGTCCATAGACGAGATCATCGATTACAGGGCCCAGCTCGTCAGGGGCATGTACAGGGTGAACGTCCATAAGCCGGAGAGGGCGGGGCGCGTCCTCGACCGGACCAGGGAGCTCGCCCTGGCTGAGCACTACGTGGAGACCGAGATGAAGCTCCACAAGCCCCCCCGGAGGAGCTTCAGGGTGGACGCCGATGTCCAGCCGATAGGGCCCAACGCCCCCCTGGACAAGATCGAGATCGGCTACATCAGGTGGAACAGGGACATGGAGAAGGCCCACTACGACACCGACCTCAAGGCCGCCCCCGCGACCATCAGCCTCCACGAGGAGGGGGTCCCGGTGACCCAGATCCAGAAGGCCTTCAGCATGGGGAGCTTCGGCGTCGAGAGGAATAGGAGGCTGGTGCCCACCCGGTGGAGCATCACGGCTGTGGACGACATCGTCTCCAAGGTCCTCGCCAACAGGACCAAGGACTACCCCCTCGTCAACCACTACGAGGTCTACGAGTCGGACTACTTAGGGAACAGGTTCGAGGTCCTCCTCGTCCCCGACGCCTGGTGCTACGAGGCCTACGAGGCGTGGTACCCCCGCACCCTGTGGAACCCCTCTGAGACTCATGTCTCCATAGTCACCGACTGGGAGGGCTACAACAGCCGGAGCAAGTACGCCTCCATGGGGGGCTGCTACTACGCGGGTAGGCTCGCCGTCCTGGAGCACCTCACCAAGGTCCGGCGCCAGGCCAAGGTCTTCATCCTCAGGGAGGCCTACCCCGACTATATACTGCCGGTTGGGGTCTGGCAGGTCCGGGAGAACGTGAGGAACGCGATGCGCCAGCCGCCCCTGGCCTACGACACTTTGGGGGAGGCCCTGGAGAGGGTGATGGGCAGGCTAAGCATCCCCCTGGAGCAGTGGCTGCAGGCGGGTTACCTCCTCAGGCACACACTCCAGCAGAGGAAGATGACCGACTACTTCTGATCAGAGAAAGGGGGATCTAAGCGTTCCCTGGGACGCTAGCCCTCGCTCTTGACCCGCTCCAGGTAGTCTTCCCTGGGGGGAGCGAAGGCCTCGATGAGTACGGCGGGCTTGTCCCCGGTGGCGTCGAAATTGTGGGCCGCGCCCCCTGGCACCAAGAACGATGCCTGGGCCTCCATCTCCCTGGTCTCGCCGTCGATGTAGAGTATCCCCTTGCCCTCGATGAGGAAGCCGATCTGCTCGTGGGGGTGGCTGTGGGGGGGTGTGGGCACACCGGGCTCGATGGTGTTGATCATCATCATGCACTTCTCCCCGGCCATCAGGATCTCCCCCTTCCTCCCCTTCACGGTCTCCAGCGTCGGGGCGTCCTCACGCTTCACGATCTTCATGTTGATACCTCATCGTACTAGCTGCTGAATGGATATAACAATATGCGGACTCATCAACCGTCAAAACCCTTTTGTAGCCTCCGAATTTCTTTGTTAACCATGCCAAAGAGCGAACACCCGATGAAGGTCAGCACGATGTACTTCCAGATCAACGTCAAGGACATGGAGCGGGCCAAGAGGTTCTACTCCGACGTACTCAACCTAGACGTGGTCTTCGCACCTCCCCCGGAGGTGGGCTGGTGCGAGATGCAGCTCCCCGGGGGAGCCCCCAGGCTCGGACTCAACCTCGGTGAGGGGGAACACTCTCCTGAGTTCGGGAGAATGATGATGGAGGTGGACGACATCGAGGGGACCAAGGCCTACCTGGAGGGGAAGGGGGTGGAGACCACGGAGTACACTGACCTCCCGGGGATAGTCACCTACTTCTACATCAAAGACTCAGAGGGCAACACCATCCAGATAGTCTCGGAGCCCAGGGTAAAGGAGTAGACACCTCTAACCTCTTTTTACTCCCCATATACAGGCTCGACATGTTCATCCGGTATTATTTTTAAGATGAGCCACTTGCCTCTAATGGTAGGTTCGCTGTAACCACCAAGAATTATTACTTGTAGTACAGCGCGCGCAATCGAATATTTCAACAAGAAAACTTTACTTAAAAACAAAATCAAAGATTTTATCCTCAAGAGAAAATAGTGTGCAAGACAAACTGTAATAAACATTGAAAGATAACTAATCTTTTGAGGTTTATTGAATATGAACATCGTTAAGGATATGTAAAAAAGCGGGTAAAACCGCCATTGGAACGACTGCTTCTATAAAAAGCCCTGTGGAGTTTTTAGCTGATGCAGGATTTGATTTTATTCTCTTTGATACTCAGCACTCGCCTGTGGGGATCAAGGAGTTGCAGCATCAGATCCGAGCCATGAAAGGGAAAAGAGCTAGCCCCATCGTTCGAGTAGGGGCGAACGACCAAGATCAAATCTGCTACGCACTCGATATCGGCGCCAGGGGTATTATAGTGCCCATGGTCAACTCGAAAGAGGAAGCTTCTCACATGGTCCGTTGCTGCAAATATCCGCCTGATGGGATCAGGAGCGCTGCTGGGCCGAGAGGTGAGTGGGGAGAATTTGAGAACTTCCGTGAACAGATGTCTGCGGTCAATGAGGAGTTACTGATTATTCCCATGGTGGAAACGATGAAGGCGTTGAGTAATCTTGATGAGATCCTTTCAGTTCCTGGGGTTGACGTTCTCCTAGTAGGTCCTTCAGACCTTTCAATCGCGTTGGATATCACGTTGGATTATCATAACCCCAAGTATCAAGAAACACTGGATAAGATAGTAGACGCCTGCAATAATGCCGGAGTTATCCCTGGAATGTATTTCATCCCTGGAGGTCAAGACCCTAGTGGCTTCGTCGAGAGGGGATTTAAGTTCTTTACCCTGCCATGGAATAGATGGGCTACCGCTGGTATTAATAACGGTCTAGCGACGATTAAAAGATAAGACCAAATGGGAAGTTATGGAATAATTACTTCCCATCGCGCGCGTGAGCCCTTGGCCCGCCAAATTCATCCAGTATGATTTTTAAGACGAGCCACAAGCCTGTATTGGTAGGTTGGTGAGGGTTTGCTCCCTGAAAGAATGGCTGCTAGTTTACATTATTATGAAAGGTTAGTTGTTGAATCATTGGTAGATAAACCTGCAACAACTACTGAACTTAGTCAACTATTAGAACTTAAAAAGGATGTAGTAGAAAAAGCATGCTTGTGGGCAGAAGCAAAAGGCGTAATAAAATTAACACAATTAATCAATGAAAAAATTAAGCTAACAGAAGAAGGGATAGACTATCTACAAAACGGCTTCCCTGAAATAAATTTAATAAAGTACATAATAGAAAATAATCAAAATAATGTAGGTATATTGAAAAATACATATCGTAATTTTAATATAGCCATCTCTTGGATTATGAAAAATAAATGGGCAACCATTAGGAATGATAAGATATTAATAAATAATAAGGGAATAAATGCCTCAAAAAATATAAATTATTTTGATGAATACAGATCGATTATAATTGAAAATAACTATGCAGAAGTTCCAAGAGACATCATTAAAAATAATGATCTGATTTTTCTTAAATCTAGAAACTTAATTGAAGAAAATAATTATTACGAGAATCAAGCAATGCTAACGAATTTCGGACATTCTGTGTTGCGATATTTACAAAATGTCGATCATTCTAAGATCATAACACAGCTTACTCCAGAAATCCTTAAGAATGAAAGTTGGAAAGGATCGGTGTTCCAAAGATACGATGTAACTCTTTCAGTTCCGAGTACTAGACCCGGGAAGCGCCACTTCGTCAGCCAGGTCATTGACTACATCCGCCGCTTCTGGGTGGAGCTAGGCTTCAAGGAGATGACCGGGGAGTACCTGGAGCTCAACTTCTGGAACTTCGACGCCCTCTTCCAGCCCCAGGACCACCCAGCCAGGGACCTAGCGGACACCTTCTACCTGAAGACCCCGGAGAGCGGCCACCTCCCCGACCCTGAGATGGTCCAGAGGGTGAAGGAGACCCACGAGAACGGCTGGACCACCGGATCCACCGGATGGCAGTACAAGTGGGATCCGGCGATGGCCGCCAGGAACTGCCTCAGGACCCACACGACAAGCCTCTCCGTGAACGCCATCGCCAAGCTCACCGAGGACGACCTCCCCGCCAAGTTCTTCAGCGTCGGCAGGGTCTTCAGGAACGAGACCATCGACTGGAACCACCTAGCCGAGTTCTACCAGACGGATGGCATCGTCGTCGGCGAGGGGGTCACATTCACCAACATGCAGGGATACCTCAAGGCCTACCTGGAGGGCCTCGGCATCAAGAGGTTCAGGTTCCGCCCAGCCTATTTCCCCTACACCGAGATGAGCATGGAGGCGGAGGTCTGGATCGAGAGCAGAGGGGCGTGGATGGAGCTCTTCGGAGCAGGAATGTTCCGCCCCGAGGTCGTCAAGCCCCTCCTGGGGAAGGATGTCCCAGTCCTAGCATGGGGCCCCGGCTTCGAACGGCTAGTGATGGAGAGCTACAGGATCGAGCGCATAGGGGAGCTCTACGGAAACGACCTCGGCCTGCTAAGGAAGGCCAAGCTCTGGATGGAGTGATGAACGATGCCAGTCATTGAGGTAAACATCGAGGACTTGAGGAAGCTCCTGGGCAGAGACGCAACGATAGAGGAGCTAAGCGACAGGATGCCCATGCTCGGAATAGAGTGGGAGGGAAACACGGAAGACAGCCTCCAGCTGCAGATATTCCCCAACCGCCCAGACATGCTCTCAATAGAAGGCCTCGCCAGAGCATACGACTCGTTCATGGGACACAGGACAGGATTCAGGTATTACGACGTCAAGGAGTCAGGGGTGACCGCCATCATCGACAAGAAGGTCGAGAAGGTTCGACCCTACTTCGTCACGGCTATTGTGAAGAATATCGACTTCGACGACGCCCTGATCAGGAGCATCATCCAGATGCAGGAAAAGCTCCACGTCACCCACGGCAGGAGGCGCCGGAAGGTCGCCATCGGCCTCCACAACCTGGAGCCCATCGAGTTCCCCATAACGTACACGACCAAGCCCCCGGAGTTCAAGTTCAGGCCCCTGGGGGAGCGCTTCGAGAAGGACCTCACCCAGATACTCACCGAGATGCACACGGGCAGGGAGTACGCCTGGACCGTCGAGGGCTTCGAGGAGTACCCCATGATCGTCGACGCGAAGGGGATGGTCCTCAGCATGCCCCCCATAATCAACGGCGAGTACACCCGCATCGACGAGGCTACCACGGACATATTCATCGACATCACGGGGACCGACTTGAAGGCCATCACGGAGACCCTCAACATCATCACAACGACCTTCGCCGACAGGGGCGCCGAGATCTACTCAGTCAGGAACGAGTACCATGATGGAGAGCCCATCGTGACCCCGTACCTGGAGCCCCGGGAGATGACAGTGGAGAACGAGTACGTTATCAGGACCCTGGGCATTGACCTGTCGCCCGAGGAGTCAGCCAAGTACCTGGAGATGATGGGCCACGGAGCGGTCGCGGGTGACACGCTCAAGGTCAATGTCCCACGCTACCGGACCGACGTGATGCACCCCATGGACCTCGTCGAGGACGTCGCCATCGCCTACGGGTACGACAACGTCGTCCCGGTGATACCTGACATCGCCTCACAGGCGGGGGAGGACCCCCTGGAGGTCTTCAGCAGGGGATTAAGGAACTTCATGGTGGGCTTCGGCCTCCAGGAGGTCCTGACGTTCATGATGTCCAACAGGGAGAAGCTCTTCACCCGGATGTGCATCCCCGAGGAGCCCATAGCGGAGACGTCGAACCCCAAGATGGATGCCTACGACTCCCTGAGGAACCGTCTCATCCCAAGCCTCATTGAGGTGCTCACCAACAACAAGCACCATCCTCACCCCCAGAACCTCTACGAGATAAACGACGTCATACTACTGGACCCCGAGACGGAGACAGGGGCGAGGGCCTCAAGGCGCCTCGCGGTCGTATTGTGCCACGCGAAGGCCAACTTCTCGGAGACCAAGGCGGTCCTCAACGCCGTGCTTGATAACC
Organism: Candidatus Bathyarchaeota archaeon; assembly: GCA_016783455.1. Classification (GTDB taxonomy): domain Archaea; phylum Thermoproteota; class Bathyarchaeia; order TCS64; family TCS64; genus BS750m-G28. The sequence continues at coordinate 14,997 of JADHWN010000007.1, read as the reverse complement.
TCGACATATCGGCGGAGATCAATGAGGGGGGCTGGGACTGCTTCATAGAGGGGAGGCGGTTCACGGCAATGCATGAGGGAGTGCCTATGTGCTGGGTAGGAGAGGTCAGACCCGAGGTCCTCGTCGGATGGGAGTTGGAGATGCCCGTGGCGGCTCTGGAGATGGACATCAACTACATCTTCAAGGCACTCAGGTCCGAGGAGTAAATTCGGTCCTTTTTCTCACTCCATTCATGATATAAGGAGACTTTAGCAGCCTAAAGGGAGGGAGGGCTACTCTATCCAGAACTCCAGGTCCAGGGGCTTCCAGACCTCCACGTTCATGGTGGTGTGCTCGAAGACGTCCATGTAGTAGGGGTCCACCTTCTTGTACTCCGCGTAGGCCCCCGTGTAGTCCTTCCTCCTCGCCTTGTACTCCTCGAAGGCAGCTAGGCTGTCGTACTCCCAGAGCATCATGTGGCGCTCCGTCTCCTCCCCCGCGATGTACTTCACCATGTACCTGAGGCTCTTCCACTCCGGGAAGAGCTCCCTGTGCTCGCTGACCCACTTGAGCCAGTTCCTCAGGGCCTCCTCGTGGACCTTCTCCTTGCCGGGCTTTACCTTCCAGGTCTCAACCTCGTATATCGTCATATCGGCTCAGGGATGAATGGACCTAACGGACTGTTTATCGTTTTCCCTGGCGGGAGGCCCAAGTTTTATACTTCCACCCCAAATCAATCCTGATTCCGATGAGCGAGAGGCCCAGTTTCCCGCCGAGGCTCGCACTCGCCGTCAGCATCGTAGCCGTCTCCACGGCCTCGGTCCTGATCCGGATGAGCAACTCGGGGCCCCTCGCCATCGCAGCCTACCGCCTCACCTTCTCGACCCTCATCCTCCTCCCGTACTTCGTGTGGACAGGGGGGATCGCCAAGCTGCGCAAACTGAACCAGGGGGAGCTGGCAACGCTCGCAGGCGTGGGGGTCGTCCTAGCCCTCCACTTCGCATCCTGGATAACGAGCCTTGGCCTCACCTCGGTCGCAAGCTCGGTAATCTTCGTCCACATCGACCCCATCTTCGTGGCAGCCGTCTCCCACTTCTTCCTCGGGGAGAGGATCAACAGGGGAACCCTGGCGGGCATAGCTGTCGCCTTCGCGGGGGCCGCGCTGATAGCCTACGGGGACGCGGGGACCGGGCAGGCAAGCCTCTACGGCGACCTCCTCGCCATCGTTGGGGCCATCATGCTGGGGCTCTACATCCTCGCGGGCCGCAGGCTGAGGCAGAGGCTGGACCTAGTCACGTACGTGACTCCGGTGTACGCCGTCTCGGCGGTTGCGCTGATTGTCGGTGGACTCGTCTCAGGAACCCCCATGGGACCCTTCCCCATGAGGGAGTACGCCCTCTTCCTGGCCATAGCCGTCGTCCCCATGATCTTCGGCCACACAGTCTACAACTGGACCCTCAGGTACCTGGAGGCATCCCTCGTCTCCATCAGCCTCCTAGGGGAGCCGGTGGGGGCCACCATCCTCGCTTACGTTTTCCTTAACGAGGCCCCGTCGAGCCTCACGCTGATAGGGGGGACGGTCACCCTCGTGGGTATTTACATATGCATGAGGAACACTCCCTCGACATAGGATAGCCTCGTTTTTCGAGGCTTTTCCGGGGCGCATGGCCCGAAAAGATGGATTAAAAATAGATATCTAGCAGAGATAGCTCTGTTTCAGTGGCTTATTCCTTCACAGGCCTCCATAACCCAATTATTAAGGGTAAAGAAAAAGGATATAATCTGACGTTTTTGGGGGATGGTTGATGATGGAGGAACCGCTCAGGAAGCCCTTGTTCATACATTCACAGGACTGGTACATACCAAGCGTCTGCGTAGACTGCCCGGACTTTAACTTCGTGCCCTTGCCGGAGGGAGCAGTGGCCTACTGCAACAAGGTCGAGGATGACAAGAGGTGCATGTTCGGCCCAGCCGATGAGAGAATGGGGCTGAGGGACGACCTCAGCACTAGGGAGCTTCTGGACATAGAGCCTATGGTGCCCGTCGAGGCGGATTGAACCAGGTCGGAGTTATTCCGACTTTTTTATGACACCTTCTCCGTGAGCCCCCTCCATCCATCCCAAGCTTAATTTTAGCGGAGCGTATCCCAATCTGAGGGAGATGAGCGCCAACGCCAGGGTCGCAGAGGTCCTCTACGAGATAGGGGAGATACTCACCATCAAGGAGGACAGATTCCGCAGCCGCGCGTTCAACATGGCCGCCCAGAGGATCACAGCCCTCACAGACGACGTCAGGAACGTCCACGGGAGGGGTGAGCTTGAGGAGATCCCCGGCGTCGGGAAGAGCATAGCCGCGATCATCGTGGAGGTCCTGGAGTCGGGGACCAGCGTCGTCCTCGAGGAGCTGCGGGAGTCACTGCCCCAGGGGGTGCGCGAGCTCATGGCGCTTGAGGGCGTCGGCCCCAAGAGGGCGATGACCCTCAACAGGGAGCTGGGGATAACCTCGATAGACGACCTGGAGGAGGCCATCAAGGGGCAGAGGATAAGGGGGTTGAAGGGCTTCGGCCCCAAGACCGAGGAGAACCTCCAGAAGAGCATCGAGGAGCACAGGATGATGCAGGGGCGCTTCCTCCTGGGCGCCGTCCTCCCAGTCATGGACGAGATCAAGGCCTACATGTCAGAGTCCCCGGCGGTCCTCAAGATCGAGTTCGCGGGCTCAGCACGGCGTAGGAAGGAGACCGTCGGCGACCTCGACGTCCTGGTGGCATCGAATGAGCCCGAGGAGGTGGTGGAGCGCTTCGTCTCCATGCCCCCGGTCATCAGGGTGCTCGCCCAGGGGTCGACGAAGAGCACGGTGGTTCTGGAGAGGAACCTCCAGGTGGACATCAGGGTGATGGAGCCGGGGGACTACGGCGCTGCCCTCCAGTATTTCACGGGCTCCAAGGAGCACAACGTGAAGCTGAGGACCATCGCCGTCAAGGCCGGGTACAAGCTCAACGAGTACGGCCTCTACGAGAGGGACACGGATAGACGTGTCGCCGGGGAGGACGAGGAGGGGATCTACCGGGTCCTGGGTATGGACTTGATGCCCCCGGAGCTGAGGGAGAACAGGGGGGAGATCGAGGCTGCCATGGGGGCGAGCCTGCCGTCCCTCGTGGAGCTGGGCGACGTAAGGGGCGACCTCCACCTCCACACGAAGTGGAGCGACGGGAACGCCACCGTCGAGGAGATGGCCGCTAGAGCCCGTGGAATGGGGCTGGAGTACATCACCGTCTGCGACCACACAAAGTCCCTGGGGATCGCCAACGGCTTGGACGAAGGGCGTCTGAGGGCGCAGATCTCGGAGATCGACGCAATTAACGAGTCCACGGAGGGTTTCAGGGTCCTGAGGGGCGTGGAGTGCGATATAAAGGCCGACGGAAGCCTGGATCTCCCCGATTCTGTGCTCCGGGACCTGGATTGGGTCGTGGCGAGCGTACACTCAGGCTTCAGGGCTACCGAGGGGGAGATGACGGAGAGGATCGTCTCCGCCATCCACAACGAGTACGTGTCAACGATAGGCCACCTGACGGGGAGGCTCATCCAGAGGCGTATGCCCTACGCGGTAAACACCGAGGAGGTCTTCGAGGCGGCGGCCTCCCAGGGGGTGATGATGGAGATAAACGCCTTCCCGGACCGCCTGGATCTGGACGACGTCAACTCCAGGGCCGCAATGGAGCAGGGGGTGAAGGTCTCCATCGGGACCGACGCCCACGCCCCGGGCCACCTGGACTTCATCGCGCTGGGGGTCTCGGTTGCACGGCGGGGCTGGCTGGAGGCGGGGGACGTGGCGAACACAATGTCAGCGGACGAGCTCCTGAGGCTGAGAGGCTAGCTGAAGAGGCGCTCGAACCAGCCGAAGAGGACGTCCCTGCTCCTCTTCCAGGTGACGAGGACGCAGAAGGCCAGGGAGCCCACGACCATTAGCAGTGAGGCCATCCATCCCCCCACCGCCCCGGTGAGGCCCATGAATACTATGCCCCCGACGACGGCGCCGATGGTGTAGAGGGTCGTCTTGCCGATACATTCGACTATGAAGAGCTTCACGAAGGGGAGTTTGTTGGAGCCCGCCAGGAGGATGATGGGGGTGTCCGGGAGGGGAGTTATGGCGACGAGGAGCACCGCCCAGAGGCCGTACTGCCTGATCCATCTGGCGAGGCGGTTGTCCTCCCCCTCCTGGTCCCTCATGGACTCGGCGACCCCCCAGCCCAGGAGGTATGTGGTGACCTCGCCGATGGCCGCGCCTATCCCCGCCGAGATCCCCAGCGCCAGGGGGTGGTAGATGGAGGCGAGGGGGAGGTACATGGGGATGAACATGTCCCTGGCGACGACGGTGAGGTGGCTCACCATGGAGACGATGAAGATGGATCCGAGGCCTATCTGCCCCAGGGACTCGGGGTTGGTGGTCCAGCGCCAGAGCACGTAGGTGGAGACGGCTGCGACGAAGACGACGCCCGCGATGCTCAGGATTGCCTTCCGCTTCATGTGGTGTTCCCCGGGTTCTTTCCTTGCCTTGGCGGGTGCGTTAATATAGTTTCTCATGGAGCCTCGCTGGCTTTTTTTATGTTGTCTAGAAAATGGGGGAAAGGAGATGACTTCTAGAGGAGCCCCTTCTTGACGGCCTTCGCCAGGTAGGAGTCGGCCCTGAAGAAGTCCTCGGCGGCAGAGGTGGTGATCGCTGTGGAGGCCTTCTGGGCGTCCTCCATGACCTTCTCCTCGTCCATGGTGAGCACCTCGTGGTCCTTGACGACGATGTTGCCGTCGATGATCACCGTCTCCACCTCGTCTCCCCTGGCGCTGTAGACGATGTTGGGGGCGACGTTGGGTACGGGGGTGGTGATGATGGGCATCATGTGGGGGACCTTCAGGTTCAGTATCAGGAGGTCGGCCTTCTTCCCGGGCTCCAGGGAACCGATGGAGTCGCCGAGGCCGATGGTCTCCGCGCCTTCGATGGTGGCGATGCGGAGCATCTTCCAAGCGGGGAGGACCGTGGGGTCGGTGTGGCGGCACTTGTTGAGGAGGGCGGCGACCTTCATCTCCACCAGCATGTTGTGGTGGTTGTTGCCGCTGGCCTGGTCGGAGCCGATGCCCGCGGAGACGCCGCCCGAGGCGAGGTAGAGGGCCAACGGAGGAGTGATTCCGTCGATCACCCCTATGCTCGCCGGGCAGCTCACGTAGCGCATCCCGCTCTTGGCGAGGAGGGCGACCTCCTCGTCGCTGGTCTGGTGGCAATGGGCGCCGATGATGGTGTTGTCGAGGAAGCCGATGCTGTCGAGGTACTTCACCGTGGAGGTGTTGAACCTGAGCTTGATCTGGATGGCCTCCCTGCCCCCCTGGGCGATGTGGATGTGGGACAGCATGCCCCGCTCGTTGGCCTCCTCCTTCACCCTGAGGAGCAGCTCCTCACTCATCATGTCGGCGGCGTGGGGGCTGAACATGGTAGTTATCCTGCCGTCAAAGGCCCCCTCCCACTCATCGATGAACTCGATGCTCTCCTTCAACTTCCTCTCGCCGATGTCCGAGAAGAAGATGTAGGGCTTATGGGGGTCAGGCCTAGAGCCTGGGCCGATCTCGTTGATGGTGTTTGCGAGGTGGGCCCTCACGCCGGAGGGGCCGAAGACCTTCTCCGCCGCCGGGGCCAAGTCGCTTCCGATCTCCCCGAAACAGGTGGTACCACACTTGACGGCCTCTAGGACCCCGAGGGCGCTGCCCAGGAGGCGGTCTCCGGGCTTGTGGTGGGGGCCGAATGGGGCCTGGGTCTTGAGCATCCACTCTATCTCGGGGACGTCCTGTCCCTCTCCCCTGATGAGGGTGTTGGATGTGTGGACGTGGGCGTCGACGAAGCCCGGGAGGACGGCCTTGCCCTTGGCGTCGAAGACGTACTCCGCGCCGCTGTATTCACCTTTCAGTTCACTGGTCTTGCCGACTGCGACGATGGTGTTGCCCTCTATGGCCACTGCACCGTCCTGGATGGAGCCGACGCCCTCCCCCTGCATTGTGAGGAGGAACCCGTTCTTTACGAAGATATCCGCCATCATTTAGACCTCTGCTGGATCCCCTTTCAAATCTCCATTGAAGTAAAGGAGAGAGCCGAGGGCCCCGATATATACTTAGTGACATAGATGTTGCATATCCGATCAGGTTAGCCTTAAACAGGACATTATTCCATGGGGGATACACGAGCGTCTACTTTATCTGTCAAATAAAGGAAATCGAACCATGAAGAGGCCCCGGTGATGATTTGAGCATCGAAGTCTCCCTTGAGCAGGCTGCGTACTTCACGCTGAGCAGGCATCACCTCGTCGAGCGTGCTCCGAGGGAGAGGGCCGCTGAGGTCGTGGGGGACATCATGGGGTTGAACGCCCAGGGGGCTCTTAACTACCAGCTCAGCCTCTGGAACAGGGTCGAAGACCTGGAGCCCACTGTCATCACCCAGGCGATGAACGAGGGCCGCTCCCTCGTCCGCAGCTGGTTCATGAGAGACACCGTGCACATCATACCCAGCGTGGACTATTCCCTGTTCAGGCGTGGGCTGGAGGAGAGCCTGATGAGGGAGTGGAACAGGTGGACGGTGAGGACAGGGAGGAAGGAGTCACCGGGGTCCTGGGAGCCCCTCTACCCCCAAGTGCTGAAAGCGCTGGACGGGGAGGCCCTGACGATCAACCAGCTGCTGGAGGAGGTGGGCTGGGAGGGGGAGGATGCCAAGCCAAATCTCCACCGCCTCGTCAGGGAGATGAGCCATAGAGGCCTGATCTGCAACGCTGCCCCGATAGGCCCCTGGTACCACAGCACCAAGCATCGGTTCACGAGGGTCGACCAATGGATCCCCGAGGTGGATTTGAGATCTGTCTCACCGACTGATGCTATTTCCGAGCTGGTCATTAGATACCTACGGGGGTATGGACCAGCATCGGTGACCGACTTCTCGTACTGGACCGGGGCGAGGGTGACGGATGTGAAGCCGGTGTTCGAGAGGATCTCTGAGCGCCTCACTGAGGTCTCCATCGTGGGGCAGAGGGGCTTGTACTACGTTTCCGCTGAGGATGGACGTGCTCTTGAAGACGTTCAGCTTGAATCATTCACCAGACTGCTCCCCCCGTTCGACGCCTTGATCATGGGCCACAGGGACAAGAAGCGGTTCATAGATCCCACCGACAGAGGGGACATCTTCCTCCCTAGAGGTGGAATCGCCGCTACTGTTCTCGTGAATGGGAGGGTGAAAGGCACCTGGAAGATTAATAAGGTGAGAAAAGAGTGGGAGCTGTCACTCCAACCCTCTCAGGTGCTATCATCCGAGGAGGCGGAGATGATTGAGGGAGAGATTGAGCAAATGAGGGAGTTCACCGGATTCGAGATACTCGCGAAGTGTTGAGAACGCTCTTAACCCATGCGCGCGCGGGGGAGATGAGACGCTTGCGAAAAGCGTTCTATTCAATTGGGTTCTGTCGAAAATACGGCGCGCGCATTAATGCATGCAGAAGTGTTTAACCGTTCATTTCCCCAATGATTAATGATATAGTTGGCTGCATTGAATTCCTATTTACAGGTATTTCTTAATTTACCCGTAAATAGAAACATGAGAACGAAGCCTCCTTGCGTATCACCTCTTGATCCTGTATCCACTGTTCTATCTCACATGATGAAGGAAGAGATTGGTGCTGTAATAGTTGCTGAAGATAATCGTCCAATTGGAATAATCACCGAAAAAGACATGCTCATCAGGGTGTTTCACGCAGGTAGGGATTTGATTTCAACTCGCGCTAGCGAGATAATGTCCGAACCACTTGTCACATTAGATTCTCAGGGCTCAATCAAGGATGGTCTCGATCTTATTAGAGAACACGATATTAAGAGATTAGTTGTCACTGATGGAGAGTATCTCGTTGGTTTAACTACGGAACGAAGGCTTTTGGAGATCGTTCACGAGCAATATATCATTCAAAACTCCAACAGGATGAATCGAGTTCTAAGTGATAACGGGATCAAAATTAACGTTGGGTATGTCTCTACTTTTCCACCAAGACAATGTGGTATTGCCACTTATACATACGATATTGTGGACGCCATCTCCCGACTTTATGCGACTGGACAATCTGGAATCATAGCGATAAACGATAAAGGAGGTTTTTATGATTATTCCAGTCTGGTAAAGTTTCAAATTGATAGAGAAGATACTGACAGTTATCGTAGAGCAGCGGAGAATGTGAACAACTCCGAGATAGATATAGTTAATCTACAATTTGAATTTGGATTGTTTGGTGGTGTCTGGGGCGATAATATAATTACATTTCTTGAAGAACTCGAAAAACCAGTGGTAACCACTCTACATACCCTTCTACAAGAACCTGGTTCCGAAACTAAAAAAGTAATGGACTATATCTTAGATAGAAGCAATTTCGTGACTGTAATGGCAAAAGTTGGCATAAAAATCTTGGAAAACAAATATGACACCCTTCCTGATTCAGTGAGATACATTCCACATGGCTGCCCAAATGTCCCCTTATTAGGTTGTGAAACCATAAAAAATGTGATCGGATTAAACCGACGAACTGTCCTCTCTACATTTGGGCTTCTAAGTAGAGGAAAAGGAATTGAATACGCGATCCAGTCTCTACCATCGATCATTGAGAAAGATCCAAGTGTACTCTATTTAATAATTGGACAAACGCACCCCGAGGTTAGAAAACATGAGGGAGAGTCGTACAGGCTGTATCTTATGGATCTTATCGATAAACTTGGCGTCAATGAAAATGTGAGATTTGTGAATCGATTTGTCGAAAAGAGTGAACTAATTAGATTTCTTCAAGCCACAGATATCTACATAATACCTTATCCCAACAGAGAGCAGATTAGCAGCGGTACACTGCTATATGCTCTCAGCACTGGAAAAGCCATCATTTCAACACCTTTCCTTCATGCAGAAGAGGTCATGGCTCAAGGGGCAATCAAGGGATGTAAATTCAAAGACCCTGATTCCATATCAGATTCGGTGATAGAGCTATTAACCGACAGATCTTCTCATGAGGAATTTCAGTCGCGGGCATACCAATACAGTAGGGATATGATTTGGCCTAACGTAGCGATGAAACATGTTAACTTACTCTATGAGGCTCTCGACCTTTGATTACTTTACCTGAACTACCTTTAGATGGGCTTAAGACGCTCACAGATGAAGTGGGAATGCTTCAACATTCAAAATTCTCGATAATTGACAGACATAAAGGATATACTACAGATGACAACGCAAGGGCTCTCATTTCAGCGATAAGATATAACCATGTTTACACCAGTTTAGAATCATTAAAACTCGTAAAACTTTATCTGGCTTTTCTTTTGCATATGCAGAAAATGGATGGTAGTTTCTCTAATCTACTTGGATATGATAGGGCCCTTAAAGACAAGGGGGGATCAGAAGAATGTATGGGTCGTGCACTGTGGGCTTGTGGAACTGTTCTTGAATCAAATGTTGGAGAAGACCTGAAGCAAGTTGCTAAAGAGATGTTTGATAAAGGACTTCCAAGTTCAAGAGAATTCAGGTCACCAAGAGCTAGAGCATATACAATTTTAGGTCTAAAAGGCTACCATGTCGCCTTCCCGACTGATTCAAATATTGTAGAAAACTGTGAAACTCATGCTACCTTTTTAACCAACTTGTATTTCTCGCATTCTGAAGAAGATTGGATTTGGTTTGAACCCTATCTCACATATGCAAATGCTAGATTACCTCAATCCCTTTTTCATGCACATAATATGATTAAAGATGATCTTTATCGGGATATTGCGGTAAATTCCCTAAAATTTCTGGTTGACACTCATTTAAACAATGGAGTTTTCATGCCGGTTGGAACCAATGGCTGGTATATGAAAAATGGTAAAAAAGCAACATATGATCAACAACCTATCGAAGCTTCATGTATGGTTGAAGCGTTAATAGAGGCATATCACTCCACAGACATGCAAGAGTACGTAAAATATGCACTACAATGTTTCAATTGGTATCATGGGGCTAATGTAAAAGAGGTTACGTTATTCGATCCTAAAACTTCAACATGTTTTGATGGCATAACGCCTAAAGGGCTAAACAAGAATCAAGGAGCCGAATCTACATTATCTTACTACATGGCCTATCTTGCACTAAAGACGAATCAGATTCTGTGAACCTCAAGATAGCCTCCCGAATAATTTAAGTAGAGAAGTGCCTCTGCCAATAGCATTATCTGAGAGGTCATAATTAAGAGATGATTCGTTTCAAAGGTAACCCGATACTTGAACCTATTGAAGATCATCCTTGGGAGTCAAAATATGTATTCAATCCCGCAATGATCATGATCGATAATAAAATCCATATCTTCTACAGAGCTATGGGCGAGGATAATATATCGAGAATCGGATACGCTTCTACTAGAGACGGATACACTGTAGATGAACGTCTCGAGTATCCAGTATTTGAGCCAGCGAATTCCCTTGAAAAATTTGGCTGCGAAGACCCTCGTCTTACACCATTCAATGGCTGGTGTGCCATGACCTATACAGCATATGGAGATATTTACCAGATTGGAATTACTACAATTTCATGTGATAGTATTTTAAATAAAAATTGGGATTGGGGTAAGAGGATCTATCCCTTTCCAAATATAAGAAATAAGAATGCTGTTATTTTTCCTAAAAAAATACAGGATAATTTTATACTATTACATCGAATTGAACCAGATATTTGTTTAGCATATTCCCCAGACTTGGAGAGGTGGACTGATTCAGGTACAGTCATGAAACCCAGACCTAATAGTTGGGATTCATGGAAGATTGGGGCTGCCGCTCCACCCATTGAGTTAGATGATGGTTGGTTGTTAATTTATCATGGTGTAGACTCAGATAGGATTTATCGTCTTGGGGCAGTAATTCTCGATAAAAATGATCCGAAAAAGGTGTTATTCAGGACGCAGAGACCCATTTTGGAGCCTATTGAAGATTATGAACTTCGGGGTCTTGTGCCTAATGTTGTTTTCAGCTGTGGATCTGTCCTACGAGAGGATGAACTGATTGTGTCTTACGGAGCTGCTGACAAAGTCATCGGAGTAGCCACTTTTAACCTCCATGAGATTTATAATTATTTTTAAGAAAATATGGGTGGGGGGGCTAAACTTTTACTCCCCCCCGAAACTTCGTTTTGGTGGAGTGGAGGGCATCTCAGATGCTCTGGCTGAGGTTAATGTCGTTGGGAGAAGGTGATTCTGCTGAGTGTTTCTTGCGTTGAAAATAATTGGAAATATATTATACCCCCATCAATAGTATTTGGCTGGTTACTTAGCAAGATATAACATTGCGCGCGCGAAGTATTGCTGCGCGTTAACATCGTACGTACTCGATTATTAATTTCTTATTAAATTAAGCGAGTATGCGTGTTTAACGCATTTTCCAAAGTATAGAACAAGGTATTGACTATATGTATAGTATGTATAAGGGGGTCCTGTGGCCATAGCTATTTTTGCTTCTTTGGGGTAATATCCTTATTAAGCGCTGGACTTCATGACTGACATTTTATTGTTTCCAGGAAAGACAGTGTTATTATTCTGCGCTTCTACATGGGAGTATGCTCAGGCGGGAGCGTCAAAGGATTCAAAGAAGCGGAAGAATCCGAGGCGCTGAATCTAAGAGATGGGCTTCAAAGGATCCAGAGGCTTTGGCCAAAGGAAACCTGCATCTCGTAGATGAGAACGCTTGGGCACCTTCATTTTACAGAATCTATACCCCTAGCAGATGTGTGTTCAACCGAAACAAATTATCCTGAGAAGAATCGAGTAGATGCGCGGGCAAGCATGTATGAACGTGACTCGTGCGCGCGCAGTTCTGTAGTTAATATAATTGGATTTATTACTGATGAATCATGGGGTTAGCGAGGAGCGCTGCCCTCCCATGTGATTCGAGAGGCGGATTTCGTTTCTTGTTGTGCTTGTTCCTTTAATGCCTTAGCAACATCACAGAGGATAGTGGTAGTACTTACATTAATTACAGGTATTTTGGCATTTATTTCTTCTATTGGTATGACTTGCTTGTATTGAGGCATCAAAGCCCATTCCAAAACAGTCCAATGTATTTTCCCTTGTATTAACTCTCTAAAAACTTCATCTGTTGCGAGTGCGCGTGAAAAACGGAAAACGACGCCTTCAGCCCAACTAAGCGGCCGCGCGCGCTGGGTCCCTAGAACAGGTAGTGGAAGATCAGGTCGAGCCTTCCGTGGAGGATGAGGCGCTTGCCGGAGAACCTCATGACCTCCCTGATCCTGGAGCGGTACCCGTCAGCGTAACAGTGGATCTCGCAGTTCTTGCAAGTGGGCTTGGGGTCCTGGGGGCAGTGGGCCCTCCGCGCCACGGAGTAGCTCAGGAGGTCGGAGCAGTCGGCGCACAACAGGGGAGCCTCTATACCCAGGTCTACCTCGACGTTCCCACTATGGGCCCACTGTTTCTTGGGAGCCTCCTTGTGTTGGCCGCTGCAGTAGATCTTGATGAACTCGGCTAGGATCCTGTTGTCCTTATCGACTGTGCTCAATGCTGGCGCTCCCCACGATTGTTTAATGAGTCAGCGATATGGCATGTGTTAAACATTAGCATCTTACGTCTCTAGGCTGAGAGAATAGAGCCCAAGTGTGAATGTAGTAAATATCTTATAGTGAACACAAATAGAATCATTGGGTGTAGGCATGCCCCAGTATCGCCGGAGAGGCCGCGGTGAACCCTGGCACTGGTGCAGGAACTGTTCTGGTTACCCAAGAAACCCCTCGGATGAGGTGCTGTGGTCCGAGCCACAGTACGGCATTATGTGCGGAGAGTGCAAGGCTAAGGTTGCGGATGGCACCTGCGAGGCCTGATTATCCCTCTTTTTTTAACGCATGTATCAGCCGTTGACCGTACGAGAGATCTGAAACGTTCAAGGTCGCGCGCGCAACGTTCCTCGATCATCAGTGTGAAAGAGACCACTTAGAAAGAGACGTGGAAGTGAAGAAAAGAGTATGGGGGGAAGGTAGAGAGCTTATTACGGAGTACTCGAACTTGATCCTTAAGGTTCTACTGAAACGTACACATTGCTGTTGCAGTGGAACCTCAGCTCCGATGTGGGGAGCTATAGAAATACCAAGAAAGAGGTGATGTATGTGCCCAAGTATATGGCAATCCATACGCTACCCGAACCCATGAAAAGCGAAGACGTTGAACCTCTGGCCAGGAAAGTAGCCGCTAATGCCACTCTTGACGCTTACTGGGTGGGAACACAGGTTCAGCTTGATGATAAGGGTCAGGTGCTCAGGTTCATATGCGAATGGAATGCGAAAGATGTAAAATCTGTTGAAGAAGTATTCGCCAAGGTTCCTGAGCTCCCATATGACGGTATCTATCCGATGACTAAACTGGACTCCATAGATTTCAGAGAATAACATTACCCCCCTTTTTTTAACCACTCAGATTATTTGAACTATCCAAAACGTTATAGACATAAAGGATCAGTTAATGTCAAGGTTCTATTAGTATTTCTAATGGAATCCCAGCTCCGAGGATGGGGAGCTGTAGAAGTACAAATAAGAAAGGAGGATGTGAGAGTATGAAGTTTCTTGCACTTCTGAGATTTCATGAAAACATGAACGATAAAATCGCAGCAGACAATTTCTATGAGGAGATGGGGAGGTGAAAATGGAGATGATGAAAACATTACAGAAAAGACCTAGACTCCTTCGTTTTGTTGTTATTGTAGCCTTTATTGCACTATTTTCGGTGACTAGTACGATGCTAAAGCCGAAGCCAGTGACGAGATCGGATAATAAACAATTCGATGATTGGGTGAGATACCTTATGCGTCAGCCAGGATACACCGTTGAATACCTAGATTTCGACACGTTTGAAGTAGGTATTGATGTAGTGAGTCAAGTAACAGCGGTGAGTTCTTTAGCCGATCACATCACGTTATTCAGTTTATTACCTGACTTCGAGGAGGAATACCAAGGAGCGGTGAGAACTGGGAGGAGCGGTGTAATACTGGAAGCATTGAAAGTAAGATTTACAGGAGATTATCCAGTGACGGTCTACTACGATGATGAAACCCTAAATATATTCTATTTAGGATTAGGACCGGATCCTGATTTGTCGTATGTATATTATTGCAATCTTAAGGGGCTTGGCTATACAGGAAGATGACAAAAATGGAGCTACGGGATTCGTGATATGTCGTAGAACAACCCAAACCGGGTAGAGGACTGAGAGTTACGGCTCCAGTTCTTACAGACCGAAGGTGAAATGGGACGGGACGATCAAGTGTCCTGAATGCGGAAAACCCTTCAAGGTAGTGAGGTTAAGCGACTACTAAAACCACATTATCAGCACAGTATTATTTCTTGAAACCACTCAGATGCTGACATCAGTGAAGAAAAGAGTATGGGCGAAATTCAATACCCGATAATCTCTCGTCCTAGGAATTATATCTGAAAATCTCTCTCGTCTCGCGCGTGCGTTATTAACATTAAAGAACCTAACATTGATTCATGGACGATTTCAGCCTCGAAGGAACCCTAACCCTATTCTATTATGATGACTTAGAGAAGGCGTTCAACTTCTACCGTGACGTTGTTGGGTTCGACTTCGTCGCTGATTTCGAGTATGTCAAGCTATTCAAGGTCACTGAGGGCGCGCTACTGGGATTGGTTGACGGGGAGCTCGGCTCCCATAGGACAAGCCCCTCGAAGCCAGTCAGACTCGTCGTGATGGTGAAAGACATCGACCCATGGTTCAGGAAGGTGAAGACCGGAGGCGTAGACACACTTGAAGATGAACCCTTCACGGGTAAGAGGATGAAGCTCAAGGGATTCACCTTCGAAGACCCTGAGGGATACACCGTCGAGATGGTCCAATACCTGACTCCCTACGGCGTATAGAGTGCTTACGCGGGAACTCGAAAGGGGATCTACCAAACGCACACGCGAAGTAAGAAAAGAGTATGG
>JADHWN010000048.1 GCA_016783455.1 Candidatus Bathyarchaeota archaeon | reverse complement strand
TCCCAACCAGGGGCTACCCCAGCTTCACATACGTCAACAGGATGGCCACATACATCCGAACCAGGCTAAAGGACAAGCCCACGGTGGTGCTCTACTTCGGGGACTTCGACCCCAGCGGCATCGACATCGAGAGGGACCTCGAGGACAGGCTACGGAAGTACGACGCCGGTGACTTCAAGGTGATTAGGATCGCCCTCACCAAGGACCAGATCCAGCAGTACGATCTGCCGCCGATGCCGGTGAAGAGGAGCGACGCAAGGTCCGAGGGCTTCCTGGAGTCCTACGGCGACCAGTCGGTGGAGCTGGACGCGTTGGACCCCAACACCCTGAAGCTCATGGTTGCCCAGTCTATCGCCTCCAACATCGACCTAGACCTATGGAGCAAGAAGGAGGAGAGGATCGAGGACCTCAAGATCTGGATCAAGGGGAAGCTGGACAACATGGAGAACCTGGTCTTCGAGAACTAGTGACCCCGCTTCTTCAGCAGGCGTAATATGGAGTCATCGTCGTAACTCAGCAGGCGCCCTAGACCCCAGGCGACCTCAAGTTCCACCTCTTCGTTTAACGTCCCAGCCTCCCTGTGTTTCTGCTTCTTCTCCTTGAGCCCCAGGTACTCGTCCACGGTAGCCTGCTCGGCGACGATGTGGATCACCGTCTTCCCCCTGATGGGCTCGTGGTCGAAGATGATGGTCTCCAGGAATTCATCGTCTACGTGGAGGATGAGGTCCCGCTTCGTCGCTATCTCCCTGATGTCCTCGATGACGGAGTCGAACTGCTCCCTGGTCATAGGGGAGCTGAGGGCGAGGCGCTTGCAGCCGTTGTCTACGACCTCCGCGAAGGCGGTCATAGCCCCCAGCTGGTGGGACCTCCAGTCGATATCTCTTGAGCTTGTCATTCACACGTATTGGAGCCGATTTAGGTAATAACGGTTTTCGGAGAGCTTGAGAGGGCTGGCAGAGAAAGTGTGGAAAAAAATGGGGAGATCATTTGGATTCGTGGGTGAAGACGTAGGCGATGTTGGCGCCGGACTGGACCGCCTGGAGCCCCCCGGACGTCCCCAAGGACTGGCCGCAGGGGTAGGCCCAGACGTAGCCCTCCACGGGCATCTTCACCTCTTCGATGACGTCGCCGTAGAGGTCATAGATCTCCGCCAGGGGCTCTCCCTCGGCGAAGAGCTCCCCCGGCGCCTTGAAGAAGCGGATGAGGCCTCCCCTGGCGCACCTTATGACGCCGTGGAACCTGTTGACGCCGGGTACGACGGGGAATCCCTCCTGGGGCTCAACGTCCCCGTCGATCATGTCATAGGCCTTCATGATGTTGAGGACCCCCCTGACCCCGGCGCTCGTCGAGGGCTCGGATATCCACCTGCCGTCGATGAGCTCCTCCAGGATCACAGGAACCCCCTTCCAGGAAGCCTTGTTGCCCAGCGTCGGGGGCGCGTCCTCCGCCGGTGCGCGGTCGGAGACGATGGTGGTGGCGCCGAATGCGTCGGCCATCTTCACGAGGTCGTCCCGGGTCTCGGGGTTCCCCGTGTTGATCCACTGGTAGATGAGGGAGTCGGGTCGGGTGTTGCAGTGGATGTTGACGATGTAGTCTGCCTTGCTCCACGCCCCCTCCCAGAGGGCGTATGCCAGCCTCTCCGTGGTGTTCCCGTTGGGCCTGTCGCACCTGACGGTGCCCACGTCGAGGTTGTCGATCCATGAGAGGTACTGGTGGTGCATATAGGCGAGGGGGTTCCCGACGGGGACGCCGATGATGGCCCCCCTCAGCTTCTTGGGGTCCAGCTCGTCCCTCATCACCCTGTGGATGACCTCGATGCCCTGTATCTCGATGCCGTGCTGCGTGGACATGAGGAGGAGGGTGGGCCCGTCCTCAGCCCCGTTCATCGCGAGGAAGGGTATGTCGACGGCCACGTTGTTCGCGAGTTCGACGCCCTTGATGGCGCCCTTCTTCATCTCCCCCTTGGGGATGGTGATGTCTCCTACAGCTAGTTTCTCGGACATTTTGAAACCTCCAAGAAAACGTAATCCTTTGAGGATAAGAGCCTTTCCCGAAGTCCCTGCGCAACCGTTATTAGAACTCCGAAGTTATCTCTGACTGATTCTGATGTTGGGGGACATTTTCGGGAACCCCGCAGCGGGGCTCTGGGGCATCGCCGTCGCCAAGAACTGGAAGAGCAGGCAGATCTCCAGCTACGACGTGACCGGGGGGAACCAGGACTTCGTCACCATCCCTCCCGGGGGGAAGGTGGTGGTCGGCGAGATCGAGGGCGCAGGCTGCATCTCCAGGATCTGGTTCACGATACGGTCGGGGGACCCCGACATCCTGAGGAGGGTGATACTGAGGTTCTACTGGGACGGTGAGGAGGACCCCAGCGTGGAGACGCCCTTCGGGGACTTCTTCGGCTGCGGCTTCGCCGAGTACTCCCACCACACCTCCCTGATGCAGGGGATGACCAGCGGCGGCTACGTGAGCTACTGGCCCATGCCCTTCAGCGACGGGGCCCGGCTGGAGGCCCACAACCTCAGCGACCAGGAGGTTGGCAACCTCTACTATAACATCCAGTACCACGAGGTGGACGAGGTGGGGGAGGAGGTGGCCCGGTTCCACGCCAAGTGGCACAGGGAGAACCCGACGACGATAGGGGAGAACTACACGATCCTGGAGGCCAAGGGTAGGGGCCACTTCACGGGCTGCGTCATGAGCATGCAGTCCTACGACAAGGGCTCCGCTGTCTTCCTGGAGGGGGACGAGATGATCTACGTGGACGGAGAGGAGCACCCGTCGCTGTACGGCACGGGGACCGAGGACTACTTCCAGGGGGCGTGGTACTTCACCCACGGATGCTTCGCGGCCCCCTTCCACGGCCTCACCCTCTTCGACAAGGTGGACGCCCGGGTCTCCGCGTACAGGCTCCACGTGCCCGACGCGATCCCCTTCGAGCGGGAGATCAGGGTGACCATGGAGCACGGCCACGCCAACATGCTCCAGGAGGACTACTCCAGCGTGGCCTACTGGTACCAGTTCGAGCCCCACGACCCCGGGTTCGGCCACATCCCTGACGACGTGGACTACGTGACGCCCCTGGGCTCCAGGTATCCGGGGTACCTGATGTCGGAGTACGTGGCCGACCCCCCGGTGAATGTGGAGAGGCGGAGGGTGCTCCACGAGGCAGCAGTGCTGAGGCACAGGCTAACAGAGGCGACTGTGAAGGGTGTGATTCCGCCGGAGCTGGAGGGGCTGACCAAGAGGCAGCTCATGGAGGCCGACTTCGAGGGGCTGAAGAGGCTTGTGGAGAAGCACAGGCCCAGGGAAAAATAATTTGCCGGAGCGTGGAAAGTCGTGAAGGTCACGCTTCTAGGTACTGGAGGGCCCAGGCCGGACCCGAGGCGACAGGGCCCCGCTACGCTTGTTCAGGTCGGCGAGGAGAAACTGCTCTTCGATGCGGGGAGGGGGGTCGCGACGCAGATCGTGAGGGCCGGGGTGGAGATCACGGACGTGGGGCACGTATTCGTCACCCACCACCACTTCGACCACACCGGGGGCCTCGCGGACGTCCTCTTAGCGGCGTGGAACAAGGCCCGGAACGAGACGATCCGGGTGTACGGCCCGGAGGGGACCCGGGTGATGGTGGGGCACCTCTTCGAGGCGTACGAGAGGGACATCGGCTACAGGCTGAGGGAGACGGAGCTGACGGTGGAGAGGCTGGTGGACATCAGGGAGATGGTGGAGGTCGTGGACGTGGGGCCGGGGCTGGTCCACGCAGGGGAGGGCTGGGAGGTCCACGCCGACTATGTGGAGCACGGCCACCGCCTGGGATTCACGGTGGAGGACTGGCCCTGCCTGGGCTACAGGGTCGAGGTCGGGGGCAAGGTCGTGGCGATAAGCGGGGACGCCGTGGAGAGCCCGGGGCTGCAGCGCATCGCCTCCGGAGCCGACCTCCTGGTCCAGTGCTGCTACCTGGCAGGGGGGGAGATCGTGGACGACGATCTAAGGCTCATCGCGGACCACGTCCTGGCGTCCTCGACGACCGTGGGGAGGATAGCCGCGAGGGCGGGCGTGAAGAGGCTGGCGCTAACACACATCAAGGAGAAGAGCGACGAGCTGCTCAGGAGCATGGCGGAGGAGATCGGGCGGGACTTTGACGGTGAGATCATAGTTGGGGAGGATCTCATGGAGATCGAGGTCTAGACCACACAGATTTACTAGAACAAGTTCGTGTGTATGATTATAAGCCAAGGAACACTGTGGCTATTCGCTTTCAGAGGTTACCGTGTTGTCTTCTCCTTCGTCGATAACCGTCTCACTAGCCTTCACCTTAATCAGGTTGCCTTCAGAATATTTATTCAGCCAGACGTTGGCTGTGGCTGATCTACCATCTGAACCTGTGAACATGCGTCCGTCAACATGGCCGTCACTGTACTCATCGGGTTCCTTTATCTCCAGGCCTTCCATGTCGTTGTCCTCGAACTTGTTATCTTTCGCGCTCAGATCTATACCCTGACGGTCTTCGCTTCCCGTCACCTGGAGGCCGTAATATGCCTTTCCAGACATCTTGTTATTGGAGACCTCTGTGGAGTCGCTTCTCCTTATTATGACCCCGATTGAACCGTCCTTGAGTGAAACCTCGTTGTCCACAACGATGCACGTCTCAAGCTTGCCCGCGCCTTCCTGATACATCGCTGGGCCGTAGACGGCGATACCGCAATGGTTCACCTTGTCGCAGAGGATCTTGTTGCCGCCAATTTTCACGCGCCCCCCTGATCTGGGCTCTGACCAGGCGCTCTGCACTAGGATGCCCGCGCCGGACATGGGGTTGTTGTAGGGATATGCCCCGAAGACCTCGGAGATTATGGTGTTGTTGACTATCTCTATGTCGGCTGTCTCCCAGTTATCGAAAACTAGGATCCCTCTCGCGTTCATATTCCGAATAAAGTTGTTTCTGACGATGACCTTCCCCAGGTTTCGACATATATTCATTCCAATGCATATGGAAGTCTCGTGGTTCTGAAGATCCGGTCTGTAGTTCGGCTCCCTCTCAAGCCCCTTGTTGGTTACGAAGCCTCCCCTCGCATAGGAGAGGGCGAAATCAAGGTAGTTCTCTTCGATCATTACGCCTCCGGGGAATCCTCCACGGGATGTCTCTCCTCCTGCCGTTATTCCGACGACATGGTCTCCCCAGGAGCCGAAGCTCAGGCCCCTGCCCAACCCCGATAACAGGGTTATCCGGTTTCTCCGGATGGTTAAACTGTTTCCTCCATGGGTACCGATGCAGGTGCCGTTGAAGTCCTCCACGTGGATGTTCTCGATCGTGACGTCGATGTCCTCTCCTCTGATGTCAAACATGAACTCCTGGCTCAGGAACGGGAACTTCCACCCCTTCTTGTAGATCTTCGTTTCTGGAAT
The DNA here is from genome assembly GCA_016783455.1 of Candidatus Bathyarchaeota archaeon. Classification (GTDB taxonomy): domain Archaea; phylum Thermoproteota; class Bathyarchaeia; order TCS64; family TCS64; genus BS750m-G28. Next base: position 4,241 of record JADHWN010000048.1, on the reverse strand, counting down.
GTCGTCCTCTCTGCCTTCGCCTCGAATAGTTACGCTTCTGTTTATGTTTATGGTCGACGCCCCGATGTTGAACCTGCCTCTCAGGACCACCTCGTCGTAGTTGTCCACGGCGTCCTGGATCGCCTGGGCATCCAGGTCCGGCCTCTCTCGGCCGATGATAATGATCCTGCTGGATGATCCCACCTTAGTGGAGAGTTTTCCTCGTTTCACCTGTACAGCTGGGGCAGGTTTCCTTTGCACGGCCTCGCCCCAGTGTTGCTGGAACAGGTCTCTGCACCATCTGAGCGATGTCTCATCTGTCGATGTGAATCCCTTGTACTCGTTCTCTCCTCTCAACGTCGGGAAGGCTGAGACGCATCTTTTCTCCGATAGGTATATGTATGCGTTGACTTCGTCCATCATCCTCTGCTCGACTGAAGGGGTGAGCCTCATTCGGCTGAGGGCATGACTATCCTCAGGAGCCATGGCCTCAAGATCAGGGTTGAGCACCCTGTTTCGGGGCTCCAAGATCCTGAATCGGACCCCGCGCTCGATGGCCTCAATGATCAGCGACAGGTGGTTCAGGGGGAACTGGTCGACTAGCATCCAGACGTCCTCCTCCGCTTCTTTTATCACATGCTCTATCTGACGGATGAAGTCCAAGATATTTTCAGTAAATACGCTCCCTGAGAGATCGCCGATTCTTTTAACAAACTGGGGAGGGACCCCTGCTATTGTGTGATTGGTGAAGTATTCCCTGAACTTGGTTGTGAACTCCAGCTCGCGTAGCTGCCTCAGTACGAGCCCGCCGTAGGAGGTCAGGTGATAGAGCCCCTCTGGATCCTTCCGGGTCAGACCCACCTCGCAGAGCCTCGAGACGTGCCTGCTCGTCTCGGGGAGGCTCAGGCCCAGCCCCTTGGCGATCTTGGTGACGTTGCACGGCTCCTCCTCGAGCCTGTGAAGTATCCCGTGCCTGTCCTCGTTGGAGACCTCGAAGAGCACGTCATACAACCCCAAGTCAGGCACCAGAAACCGATCTTTACTCCTTCCTATCTGTATTAAGTTCTACTTATCCCTCTTACGGAGTTATAAAATAATGACTTTGTCCGGTCTCGATTAGGGCGTGTCGTCGCTCTGATGGGACGTGACAGCTTTGGGACATGTGTTCTCCGTTGAGATGAAGTCCAAGAGGCACGTGAGGAGCATCTCCATATCCAACGAGGCCCGAGACAGGGTGCTCTTCGAGGGCGATCTGGGGGAGCTCGAGGAGGTGGTCTTCATAGAGGGCAGTATGCTCGAGGTGAGGGGCACCAACGGGGTTCTCAGGGTTGAACTTGGGCAGAGGGAGACGGAGAAGCTGATGGGCCAGATGAGCAAGACCCGCGCCTGAGCTCCGAGGTGGGGAGCTATACAAGTACCAATAAAAAAGGAGATGATTGAATGAGAAGATTGAAGAGAACCGAACTCGCAATCGCCTTACTGCTATCACTATGCCTGCTGACGCCTACGCTCTCGGCCTACGCGAAGAAGAACCAGGACCCCATCGTAATCTACACAGTTTTTGATAGCCCGCTGTACGACAACAGCGTGGAGATGCCGAACGGCTTCCTTAAAGTTGATATGGGCATCCGCTTCCTTTGGCTCGACGAAGGGTACAACGAACTCGGCTACGCTGAGCAGTACGTGACGGGCATCCAGAGGACCCCCGACAAGGCGGGGGGGATGGCCTCATTGAAAGGTTACGGCGTGTTCACGAGCACCATCGACGACAAGCCCGGGACCATCACCTACACGATCGGTAACAACTATTACCCTGACACTTTCGAATTCTTCGCCGGGCGGCTGTCGATAAAAAGCGGAACGGAGTACTTCGAGGGCATCAAGGGGCCGGGCGAGCTGAACTTCGAGACATTCGCCTTCGAGCTGTACACGAACTTCAACCCGTGGGAATAACCAACCAACCTTTTTTTCATTTTTCCCTTGTGCACAGTTAATGTGCTGCGTGCGGAGTTATGTTGACTCGATATAACTATTACCTAGGTGGGGTGATGTTCGGTTATGGGCGGCGGGAACTGGTGGGACGTGCTCCCCCGGGAGGTCTACTCGACGCTGGAGAGGGTCGAGACCGGCCATCCGTGGTACAGCGTCTACAGGATACACGACTGGCTGTACGCCATCCTTGAGGACGGGCAGTACGATGAGGCCCTCATGTACCTGATCATAGGGGAGGATAGGGCGGCCCTCATCGATGGGGGTACCGGCATCGGGCGGCTGGACCTGCTGGTTGCTGAGCTCACGGACAAGCCCTGCCTCCTACTGCTGACCCACACCCACAACGACCACGTAGGGGGATGCAGGGTCTTCGATGAGATAGCCGTCTTCGACGACGCGATGAGCCGGGAGAGCGCAGCGGAGGGGCTGGGGAGGGAGAAGATGGGGGAGATGCTGGAGGGGGACGCCGTCATCAGGGAGTACCCGCCGGGCTTCGACCCCGAGAATTTCCACGCGCCCCCCTACGAGGTGACGCGGTGGCTGGGGGACGGGGACGTGGTGGACCTCGGGGGACGGATGCTGGAGGTGCTCCACACGCCTGGGCACAGCAGCGACCACGTCTGCCTCTTGGACCGTGACGCGCGGTACCTGTACACGGGGGACATCTACTACACGGGGGCAGTGACCAGCTACCTGCCGGGCGGGGACCACGAAGCGTTCATCGAGAGCTGCCGGAGGCTGGTGGACCTGATACCCCACTACGACTGGCTGATGCCGGCTCACAACGAGCCCCTGGTGGAGGAGGGGCAGATGGCGGAGATGCTGCGGGCGGCGGAGGACATCGGGGCGGGGAGGCTGACGGAGTACACGGAGAGGCGCTCTGTGGCGGTGAACTACGACGTCCTGGTGCGCCGGTTCCAGTTCAGTCGGTTCTCCCTGTCGGTGAGGGCTGACCTGTTCTCGGAGTAGGAGAGCGGGCCCCTGAAAAGAGTAATATCCCCTCAGCCAACTTCGTATTGATCGTCATGCCCAAGATTCCGGACCTTAGATGGAAGGTGAGGGTGGCCACCGAGGAGGACATCCCCACCATCCTTGACCTGTGCTACCAGCTCAGCGTCTACGAGAAGATAGAGTTCAAGGGGACCGAGGAGCTCTACAGGAAGTACGGCTTCAGCGGGGAGAGAATATTCGACTGCCTCCTCGCGGAGAACACCGGGGAGGTGGGGCCCCCGTACCTGGGGGTGGCCCTCTACTACTTCACCTTCAGCACATTCGAGTCCCGGCCGACGCTCTGGCTTGAGGACCTCTTCGTGCCCGAGGAGTACCGGGGGAACGGTGTGGGGACATCGCTTCTGAAGGAGCTGTGCAGGGTGGCAGTGGAGAGGGAGTGTGGGAGGTTTGAGTGGACGGTGCTGGACTGGAACGAGCCTAGCAGGCAGTTCTACTTCAGCCTCGGGGCGGTGGCCATGGACGAGTGGACGACGTTCAGGATGAAGCCGGAAGCCTTCAAGAAGCTGGCGGAGAGCTAGTCAAACCTCTTTAATCCATTAAGCTTCCGGGCGCGCAAGGGAAGGCTCACGTCTGCAGGTCACACTTTCTTGAACTGGGTTTTGGGGGCGTGGCACACGGGGCACACCCAGTCTTCGTCGAGTTCCTCGAACGGGACGCCGGGGGCGAGGCTGTACTCGGGGTCCCCCTTCACCGGGTCGTAGACGTACCCGCAGACGCTGCACCTCCACCCTGACAGGGTTGTGAAGCGGGTGTGGGTGCCCTCGACGACGTTCCGGTACTTCCAGTGGATCATGGCCCTGTCGAACTCCCAGAACGCCTCCAGCATCTCCGCCTTCTCGGAGTCCGTGAAGAGCTCCATGCAGGGGTAGAAGAATCGTCGGTCCTCCTTCTCTATGTGCGGGGGGTACAGTTCGATGAGGTCCTTCAGTGTCTCCTTCGCCTGGTCCAGGGCACCTGGAGCTCCGTTCAGGTGTAGGTCCCTGGACTCGAGGAGTCTGCCCACCTTCTCCCTGGCGTAGATGTGCTCCTCCACCAGCTCGTCCATGATTGTTTTGAGGCCGTCGTCCAGTGTCTTCTTCTCTAGGGCCTTGAAGATGATGTCCTCCTCCTTGCCGTGGTGGGTGCGGTCAGCGTATGTGCGGAAGAAGTCGACTGCGGCTAGGATGAAGTCGGGGTCCAGCGTCTCCTCCGTTGACAGCCGGTCAAGCTCTGATTGTAGCAGTCTGACCATCCTCTCGATCAGTCTGTGCTCGTGCATT
>JADHWN010000047.1 GCA_016783455.1 Candidatus Bathyarchaeota archaeon | reverse complement strand
CCATACCCATGTATGGCGAAGAGAAGCCTCGCTGCAGAGATGGTGAACTCCAGAGATAATGGTAAAACCCGATCAGGAAAAGATATTGGCACTACTCCCCCGGTCAATCCTTAAATTTACGTTACACGCTGGCGCGCGTTCGTAAAGCCCCCGGGTTTGAGCTTCGGTAAACCCAAGGTCTAATATTTGAAAATGGGAGGTTAAACATTGTTAAACGCGCAGAAATTTTTGAGAAACAGAAGGTTGAAGAACTCAGCTCAAAGAGCGAATAGAAAGACGGCGTTAGTTTTGATGTTTCTTCTATGCACAATCACGATTTCGTCGATTCTTGGATTGCAGATACATCAAACAAGCGCTGAAGCCTCTAAGGCGGGGCTCACCGGTAAGATAGTTGATCAAGGGGTAGACATTAACGACAATGACCTCTTCGAATCCTTGGTGATTGGTATCGAAGTCGATATTATTGAAGCCGGCGAATACTCAGTCGAAGCGTACGGGCTTCATGCCAGCGATTTCGGATACATAGGTGTCAGTGACTATCAATCAACGTTTCTTTATGTAGGCGTTCAGATCGTTTATCTCTCTTTAAAAGGGCCAACAATCCACGCTTCCCTTCTTAGCCCAGCAAGTGTTTCCTACATTTCCTTGCGTGACAACATGTATAGTGTGCTTGGGGAACTGTATGAGACGCCGCTTTCTCGGACATACCTCTACACCGAGTTTGAAGCCCCAGGAGCAGTCTTAACCGGTGTAATCTACGACCGAGGAATCGATGTTGACGGGAATGGTGCTTATGACTTTTTGGAGATCGGGGTTGAAGTCAACGTCACCGAAGCCGGAAACTACATCATACAAGCGGGTGGGCTTCTGACCGGCGATTACGGCTACATAAGTGTGGTTGAAGTCAACGTCACTGAAGCCGAAGACTACATAGTCGAGAGGCCAAATGGGCTTCTGATCGGCGGTTACGGATACATAGGTGTCAGTGGCTCTCAATCGGCGCACCTTAATGTCGGTGTTCAAACAGTCTATCTTCGTTTTGATGGCTCGACAATCTACTCCTCTGGTCTCGACCCAAAAAACGTTTCTAGCATATCTTTACTTGACGAAGGCTATAATATTCTTTGGGAACTCTATGGAATCCCTCTCTCTCGGACATACCTCTACACCGAATTTGAGGCTCCTATCCCAATCACTGTCGGTGTCAAAGTGGGTGACTGGGTAAAATACACTGTAATTGCTGAAGGGCAATCCACGGGTCCAGATGTAGGCGAGCTCGCGCGCGCATTAGATATGATGAAGGAAATAGAGGGGATTAGCGTTGAAGTACAGAGTGTTTCAGACACTGACATAACGATTTTTGCGACATACCACTTCAATAACGGGACAGATATGACCCTGCCTTCCATGTCTACTGATATAGCGATGCAATTCCTTACGTATATCATCCCAAGTAATCTAGGTGAGGGCGATGTGATTCCTGGGTACCAAGCTATTGAAGAAACCATCCTGAGAAGCTACGCGGGCGTGAGCCGAAATGTCAACTACGTTAACTATACAGTTTCGTTCTTCGGCTCGAGCATGATGCAGATCAGTTATTGGGATAAACCTACCGGGTTCCTCTGTGAGTCGCTGATGGAAACCTCATTTCTAGCTGACAACCACGTAACCAATATCTCAATGTTATTGGAGATGACGGAGACAAATCTGTGGAAGATAGCGACTGAGCTTTCCTGTTCTGTCTCAAAGGACACTGTAAAAGAAGGCGAGAGCATGATTGTCTCGGGTTCTGTAAACGCCACGCTTTCTGGGAAAACCGTAGCATTGACTTACAGTAAACCTGACGGTTCAACACGGAATATAGATGTCACGACTGGTTCAGACGGCAGCTACAGCGACTCCTACGCTCCCGATTTAACGGGCTCGTGGAGTGTGACTGCATCGTGGGATGGAGACTCTATGTACTATGGAGCAACCAGTTCATCGCAGTCTTTCACGGTCACCTCAAAACCATTCATTGAGACTCCCCTAGGTATGGCAACTGTGATCGTTGGAATCACCGTAGTAGTGATAGCTGTCATCGTTTTGGTACTCAGAATGAGAAAAGGAAAGTAAAAATAGAGATTAATCGCGCGCGATTGTTAAAGTCTGGGAGTTGTGCTGGCGTGTGCGTTTTGGAGGATATTATTTTACTACGAGGACACGCGCGCAGCATCACACACAACCTCTACCGAGTTCGTAAAACGTGATACACTCGGGTGCACGATTATCGACACGGTGAGGGCATACGTGAATCATAGTGGAATCTATTAAGCTGTAATGTGTAGAAGTATCGTCTGAAAAGGCCTCAATTCCTAACTTTATATACTTTTATTATTATAATCACTCAGTTGCTTGAAGAGCGTGGTTCTGATGTCGTACAAGGTGGTCGCAATCGATGATGAGGCCGATATACTGCGTCTTGTGAGGATCAAACTTGAGAAGGAGGGCTTCGACGTCATCACGGCGGTTGATGGAGAGGACGGCCTAGCCAAGGTGCTCGAGGTCAGGCCCGATATCATGATCGTCGACGTGAGGATGCCCAAAATGGATGGATACGAAGTCGTGAAGGAGGTCAGGAAGAAGATGGGGAAGAAGACCCCCATAACCATCATGCTGACGGCCAGCGCCAACCCGAGGGACATCGTCAGGGGCTTGGAGGGAGGGGCCGACGATTACATCACCAAGCCCTTCAGCCCCAGGGAGCTCGTTGAGAGGATAAACGTGGCCCTGATCAAGAAGGGAAAGGCCCCGGTCCCCTTCAAGAAGTGACCTGCCTGAGCCTGCCTTCAAGTCTAAAGGTCAACTGTATTGTGAGGTGAGAATGAAATTGGCATCAGAAGATAACGATGAGCGCCTTGAGCCGACCCTCGATGTTGAGGAGACGCCGAGGATGGAGCCCCTGTCCGTGCTCTCCTGTGTGGTCCCATCAGCTGCTGCACCACCGAAGAACTACTGGCAGGCACATAACTTCGCCTCAAAGCTCCACAGCGAGTTCACCATCCTCCAAGAGAGGGGAGATCTCCCGAGGATGCGCCAGCGATTCTTCTTGCTCGCCCGATACTATGGACGCACCCTCGGCATACTCCGCAACTTCCTGAGAAATGGGAACGTCTCCCTGATCAACGCCGCGCTCCGTAACCTTGTGGTGCTCCATCAGCCCCTCTACAACATGCGAGAGGTCGCGCCCAACACGGTGCCCCTCGTCTTTACATTGAACAAGGAGAGCAGGGGGCGCTTCCTCGATGATCTCATCATCAGGGTAATCGGGGAGTCCACGACTCCAATGACCCTTGAGGCCATCGTTCAGGATGTGCACGAGCTTCGCATCATCTTCAAGACCGAGAGGGAGATCGTCAGAAATCAGATCGAGAGGCTGATCTCCAGAGGGTACGTCGAGAGGTCTGGTGAGAGGTTCAGGAGGGCGAGACGGTCATATGACAGCGTCAACCTCGATCATGCAGGGCTCGAGGCGCTCCTCGGCGACAGGCTCTACAGGGTGTTCGAGGAGAACGGTTTCCGTGGGCTGATAGACCTTGTGAACCGTAGAAATTCCTTCAAAACCTTCTTCAGCCGTTTCTCAGGCTGCGATCCCGAGACGGCTGAGCTCTTCATAGCGGTGGCTGCAGAGATAACTCGACCTGTCTCAAGGATAAGGAGGTACTCGCCCTGGGTCCATGCAGACCTCATAGGCAGCATCTTCCCACGGCCGTATCAACGGGACGCCTTCTCCATCTTCAGAGGCTACGGGTATAAGGGGGTGCTCATCGAGGCGCCCACCGGCAGCGGGAAGACAATGATGGGGATGATGTGCATCCAGGACTGGCTCTACTCCCTCACACGGGGGGAGACCATACTGATCCTCGTGCCGACGGCCAACTACGTGCAGCAGTGGGTGGCGGAGCTCTGCTACAAGCCCATCGGCCTCCAGATATCCCCAGACGAGATCTTCACGGGGACACCCGCCTCATTCGAGGCGGAGCAACGGAGATCGGAGACCACCCCGGCGATACTCATAATGACCTACACGGCCTTAGCCCAGGTCGGCTCGCCTAAGGGCAAAGGGGGCTTCGACGCGGTCTCCATCGAGAAGTTCCTGCAGGGCAGCAACGTTCAGTACGTAATTCTCGACGAGGTCCACAAGGTGGCCGACGACCTGAACAGCGTCTCCGCAAGTGTCGCTAAGCTCCTCACGGAGTGGCTCCGGGACGGGAGCCTCAGGGGGCTTATCGGGTTCTCTGGCACCGCCGAGGTATACAGGGACAGGTTCCCGAAGCTGGGGCTCCAGCTCGTCTATGTCATGCCCCCGGCTGACCTCATAGCCTACGGGTTCGTCGCCCCCTTCGCCGAGTTCGGAGTACCCTTCTCCTACTCCGACAGGGAGAAGAGGGTCATCGACCTCCTGGAGGAGTACAAGACACAGATAAGGGCGTTTATCAACCTCACGGGTAGCGAGCACCTGAGGGGCATCTTCCGTAGGACACCCATCGAGAGGAGGGTGGAGATAGGAAGGACATACCTCGGCATGTACGATGGTCAGAGGGATCAGGAAGCGGCCCTCAGGAGACGCCTCACGGAATGGGAGAAGGGGGACGAGATCTCCCTCAACGATATCAACATCATCATAATTGCACAGCTGGCTGAGACCCTCTCGGACAGGGAACTCCTGGAGTCGTCTCTGAAAGGTAAGCCGAGGGACGAAAAGGAGACGGGTCGTCGGACTTTCAGAGAGATACTCTCAGAGCTCGACAGGATCAGAGGGGAGCTGAGGAGCCTCGTCTACTTCTCCGACATGACCCTTAGACTCGACGCCGATGGCTTCGGCCACACAATTGAGACAACGGGGATACAGCCCCAAGCGGGGATGTCGAGGACGGCACTGAGGGAGAGGGCGAGGGATGCCCTCTCCACAACGATAGTCGGGTTATACTCGAGCCTGAAGAACTTCTACTTCCGCATCGGGGAGGGGCGGCTGGACACCATCAACGCCATCATTGAGGCTGAGTACTCGGTAAGGCAGGTCACGGGGGTCATCGTTTTCGACAACGCGAAGCGTATCAGTTGGAAGGACCAGGTGGCCGTGCCCGGATACGCCGGTGTAGCGGGGGTCTTCACCCAGATGCTGGGGAACCCGAGGTTTACACCTATAGCCGCGCTCTCAAGTGAGATCTACATGCCCTGGAATGAGGATGACCCCCTCCCCCTGGGTATCTCTGACTACGTCAGGCGTGAGATAATGCTCACCGAGCTGGGAAACACCATGTTCGGCGTCATAGCACAGGGGATCGATATAACGGACGAGGCACGCAGCGAACTTTCAAACTTTTTCACTAGAAGCCTGAGAGACTACATTTACGGCGTCAGGAACGTTAGGGCTCCGAGGTTAGGGGAGTTCAACAGGCGGGTGCTGAAGAGGTTCAGGGAGGAGATCATAGGTAAGAGACTCGGGAGGGCCGAGGCACGCTTCCTCAACAGGGTGAGCCTGGACTACAACATCGTCCGGAGGCTGATCGGGACCTTCTTCGACTACGCCATGATTGCGCGGTACTTCGACGAGGCGTATCTGGCGGAGCTGCGCCAGGCGGATGGGACCCTTCAGAGGTTCTATGTCGTGAAGATGGCCGGGGGGGAGAAGAAGCTCCTCATGTACAATTTGATGGCGAGGGTCTTCGACGCTGAGGACCTTCCCATCAACGTGATAATCGTCTCCTCGTGGGCGCGTACGGGGTGGAACGTCATAAAGCCCAACGTCCTCGTCGACGCCACGGCCACGCGTGATGTCACCGCCTGGCAGCAGCTGCGGGGCCGGGCCATGCGGGCCAGGAAGACATGGGATAAGAGTGCCTATGAGCTCATGACCCAGCTCCTCGGGGCTCATGTCAAGGGGCTCCAGGAGAGCACCATCGACCTTCCACCGGATGTCTTCGACCTCGTGGAGAAGGTGAGCGAGAGAGAGTACATCAACGTCCTGGACGAGCCGTCGAGGATGCTCCTCGAGGAGTCGTATCTTGGGGCCCTGGGCTCCCCGGCCGTTGAGGGTGAGGGGGAGGACCTAGTCGAGAAGATCAGGGCGGGGCTGCTTAGCGGGTTCAGCCGAGAGGAGCGGGAGAGGCTTGCCGCTGATCTAATGCTCTACAGGAACAAGGTTACCCACATCTACGAGCTCGTCAAGGCCTACGGGAGCACGCGGCAGGTCGTGTACGACCGTCCCACCCGGAGCTGGGTGAGGACGGAGGCAATCTCGTTGAAGCACCAGTATGAGTACTCCGTCAACCCCTTTACGGGCGGCTACCTGTCGGGTGAGGGTCATGCGCCCCTCCTCTACTCTCATGACCCCAGGGAGAACCTCCCCTCCGAGCTCAGGGCCCTCTTGGCCGAGAGGCTCGGGGGTCGCGACCACCTCATCGTGCGGGGCTGGATAGATGCCGTCCTCTCCGACGTCGCTGAGGGCGTGAGGCTGGAATAGCGATAACGGGTGATGTAAAGATGGGTGATGCCTCTCCCAACGAGGATATCCAGCTGCTCCAGGTGTCGGCCCTGAAGATGGCGGCGCTTGCCATCGTCATCACGGGGCCCAAGGGCACGATATTATGGGCTAACAGGGCCTTCACGAAGCTGTCCGGGTACCCCCTGGAGGAGGCCGTCGGGCGGAACATGAGCATATTGAAGTCTGGTGTGATGCCTCCGTACTTCTACGAGGGGATGTGGTCCACGATCTCCTCCGGGGAGGTCTGGATAGACGAGCTCGTCAACCGCCGCAAGGACGGCAGCCACTACGTCGAGGAGATGACGATCACCCCGATCCAGGACGAGAAGGGCGTCATACACCACTACATCGCGTTCAAGCAGGATATCTCGAGCAGGAGGAACATCGTGGAGGAGCTGCGGCAGAACCTGAAGGTGCAGGAGGAACGCTACAACGCCCTGGAGAGGGCGAGGAGCGAGACGAGGGCGGTCCTGGACGCCACGAGCGAGGCCTTCCTCCTCCTATCCATGGACTCCAAGTTCATGTGGGTCAACCGCGCCTTCGAACGTTTCTTCGCCGTGATCGAGGAGGACCTCATCGGCCGCGACCTCAAGGAGATGCTGCCCCACTTCGGACGGGTCTTCGATAATCCCTCTGGTCTGCTGTCCCGCCTCATCGAAGCCTCCAACTATGAGGACCCGAGTAGTCGGGAGAACGTGGTCCAGAGGTGGCCCCGCATACGGAACATTGAGGTCTACTCGACGTTGGTGAGAAACGACCTCGACGAGGAGCTGGGGATACTCTGCGTGTTCCGTGATGTGAGCCGTGAGCGCGAGGTGGAGCGGATGCAGTCCGAGTTCGTCGCCCTCGTCTCCCACGAGCTCCGGACACCCCTCACCTCGATAGAGGGCTACGTCGACATGCTCCTGGACGGGGACGCGGGAGGCCTCAACAAGCTCCAGCTGGACTTCCTCAACGTCGTTAAGCGTAACTCGGACCGGCTGACGACCCTCGTCTCCGACCTCCTGGACGTCTCCCGCATCGAGTCGGGCTCCATCAAGCTGAGGTGGGAGACCTTCGACATCAAGGATTTGATAAAGGATGTAGTGGGGAATCTGAGGTCCCAGTTCGAGGCCAAGGGGCAGAGGCTCTCGGTGGACCTGAGGGGTGGGGGGTCGAACGTGTCCGGTGACGTCGGGCGCATTACCCAGGTATTCACCAACCTCCTCACTAACGCCAACAAGTACACCCCGGAGGGAGGGGCAGTCAGGGTGAGCTCGAGGCGGGGGGACAGGAGGATCGAGATCAGCATAGCGGACACGGGGATCGGCCTGTCCTCTGAGGATCAGGCGAGGCTCTTCACCAAGTTCTTCCGCTCAGACGACCCATCGATCAGGGCCATAGGCGGGAGCGGCCTCGGACTCTGGCTGAGCAGGTCCCTCGTCGAGATGCACGGGGGGGAGATCTCCTTCACCAGTGAGGTCGGCAAGGGCTCCACCTTCACGGTCCGCCTGCCCCTGGAGACCTGACTCCACCCAACACGTGTGACCCTGTAAACTTGGCGCGGGGCCAACGCTGACATCTGGTCAGGATTGGAGTGTCCTCACAGGCTCACTGAAACCTTACGGTGAGGAAGGTCCAGACAAGCGATGTGAATTCGGAGTATTACATTATATACTGCCCTCTTCTACGGATTAATCATGTTCAAGAAGATACTCACGGCTATCGATGGGTCTGACCCGGCCAAGCATGCGCTGAGATTCGCCGCAGAACTGGCGGAAGAGAACGAGGCTGAACTCGTGGTATTGGCAGTCATACCTCAGCTCCACGCGTACTTTACAGAGGACGTAGAACTAGACTACGTTCAACTACAGGAAGAATTGCAGAAAAGTTACGGGGACATGCTTCAGAAAAACGTTGAGGAGCTAGGCAGAGATCATGGAGATTTGAAGGTCACTAAACTATTGGAGAACGGCAATCCCTCGAAGATCATCGTCGAGGCCGCAGGTGAGCAGGGGGTAGACCTGATCGTCCTGGGCAATAAAGGGACAGGGGGCATCATCAGCTGGATGCTGGGCAGCACGAGTAGAAGCGTGGTAGAGGCTTGCACGGTCCCGGTGCTAGTGGTGAAGGACCAGCAGTACTGCGAGATGAAACGTAAGCCGAAAAGATGAGTCGTCGCTAGGTCTCCGGAAAAATAGGATTTAGCTATTATTCGTTTCAATCGCGATGGAAACAGTCTCCTTGTGATTTTTTTTTATTTTTTTTTGCTCGTAGACGTTCTGCGCGCGCGACCTGGCTCCCGGCTGAACCCCACTGTGGCTCTGTGAGCTGAGGGCTAGCGGTTTCGCGTGGGTGTTCTATCTTGATAATGGGTTTGTGGTGTATGTGTTATGGGGAGCCCGGTCTTCTAGTGGACAAGGACAGAGGGCTTTGGACCCTCCGACGCGAGTTCGAATCTCGCCCGGGCTACTCTCCCGTGTATGCATGCAGTCAGCGATTCGCCGATAAACGGATCTCAGTAAAAAAAGGGGATCGTAACTAGGTTACGAACGTCTCGACCTTGGACTCGGAGTACGCCTTCCCGCTGTGCTTCTTGACCAGTTCCTTGACCTTGTTCTTCAGCTTCCTGCCGAACTCTGCGGCGAAGACCACGGTTCCTCCGACGGTCGCCGCCGCCCCGAAGGGGCCAGCCACCAGGAACCCGCCGGCACCAGGTAAGATCATGTTGCCGAACCAGGCCCCAGTGTGCATCTCAAGAAGCCAGTTGTCGGGTTGTCCCGCGATGGTCACGTTCACCTCTCTGAGGGTACCTGTGATGGCGCGAGGTATCGTTGCCCTGGCGGCGGTTATCGACTTGAAGGGGACGTCGTTGACCACTCCGACGTTCTCACTTATGACGGTGAGGTCCTTGTCCTGCTGGAGCTCCTTCTTGATGTCCTGATAGAGTCCATCCAGGTTCGTGCTCAGGTCCTTGTATCTCCTTACAAACGGCATAGCTCACTCACCCTATATGAAGGTCTCAACCTTCTCGTCGGAGTACTTCTCCTTGCTGTGCTTCTTCACCAGCTCCTTTATCCGGTTCTTCAGCTTCCTCCCGTAGTTTGCCGCCATCAGACCGGTTGTACCCGCGGCGGCGAGCCCCACCAGGGGGCCCACCAGTATCGTCGCTCCCAAGTAGGGCATGGCGAGGTTGCTGAACCATTCGCCGGTGTGCATCTCGATGAGGTAGTCGCTCCTCTCCCCGGTGATGGTGACCGTCACCTCCCTCAGGGTACC
>JADHWN010000006.1 GCA_016783455.1 Candidatus Bathyarchaeota archaeon | reverse complement strand
TGTAGAGGGTGTTGACCTCGGCCTCGAAGGGAGCCCAGTCCACGTTTTCTAAGAGCTCCCTTACTCTATCTAGATACAATCAACTTTCAGTAAAGAGAATACAGAAACCAATATATTTACGTTACACGCTGGCGCGCGCCGGGGGACCACTTCGGGATCCTCACTTTTTTCAATTGCACAGAATCATTCTTCGGTGGTGAAAGCGCCCGCGCAACCGAAGTATGTAGATAGAGAATCGCTTGATGTAGAAGCGTCTAAGGGGATTGGGTTGGAGATTCATGATGTACACGCTGGACATAGACTGAGCTTTTTTAACTCCCTATACCTGAGGCGGTTCTTCTCTCCGTAGATTTCAACTCTGAGATGCATCCGCATCGCGCGCGTAGGGCCTAACCCACACCTCCGTATAGGGGGGAGGGGGGGGGGTCATGCGTCTGAGCGAGAATAACACGCAAAACACCGAAAGGAACCCGAAAACAGCCCCTCACCCACCCCGTTCATACCAAAAGGAGTACCTATTCATACCAAAAACCCGTCCCAACCCCTCCACGGAGCCGTGAACATCACACACAAACCCCAACCGGCTTCACACGGAAAAAACCCAGAACCCCACGCCAGACGCTTATCCCCTGCCAGCCGCACGTGTGGTGGGCCGGGCCGGACTTGAACCGGCGACTTCTGCCTCGTAAAGGCAGCGTCCTACCAGGCTGGACTACCGGCCCCCCGAAAAACAACCGCACAACACACTTAAAACAATATCAGAGGCCCAGCAGCCCCGACATCTCCTCGTGGAGCCCCCGCATACGCGCCACCACCGAAGACCCCTCCCCGTGCTCAGCCACGTACTGCCCCAACGTCACACTGAACACAACCTCAACACCCCTATCCGTCAGCTTATCAGCGTAGGCCACCAGCCGCTCCTCCAACGTCACGGGAATGAAGTCCCGGGAAGGGAGCCCCTGCGCAGCAGCCTCATCAGCCGGGATGCCAGCACCGATATGCCTCTCGATCACCCTCACCAGCGCCTCCGGCAGCCCCAGCTCCCGGGCCATCTCACCCCCCACCACCCCGTGATCCAGGCCGTGAGTCCTCGCCCTCCCCAGATCATGGAGCAGGGCCCCCACCTCCACCAGCCCCACATCCACCTCATGGCCCCTCCCACGGAGCACACCCGCAAGCCTCACCGCTATCGCAGCAACGTCACGGCAGTGCCCAACAACCCCAGCACTGCAACCCGACCCCCGGAGGATCTCCAGAGCCCCCTCCACCGACGGAAGGCTCAGGCCTCAAGCTCCCCCTCGATCTCCCCGATCTTACCCTCAAGAAAGTCGATGTAAGCCTCATTATCCACCGGCTTAAGCGACTCACCGCACACAGGACAATTAAACACAGTATCCATCGCATCCTCGAAGGTCACCCTCGGACAAGTGGGAACCCCACAGTGATAGAACTCATGATCCAACTCGTACTGCACCCGAGACCGAAGCTTCTTCAGGATCTTCTGCTTCATCCCAGTAACATAAGCATCGATCAGCTTCGGCTGAAGCCTCCACTGAAAGATGAACCAACCCGTATCCTTATCCCGGAAACGCCTAGACGTCACCAGACTATGACTGTAAAATCTGTACAGGATACGCCTCACACTATTAATCTGGATCTCCGTCTGCTCGGCGATCTCCTCGACGGTGATCTCATCCGCATTCTTAATGATGTCAATAATCGTGACGCCCTCCTCTCCCCCCAGGATCCGAGCGATCTCAAACAGGGTCTCATCACTGACGCTGCTATACAAAGCACACAAACTCCAGAGCTACCACAATAATACCCACATCGCCTGACTTAAATCTTTAAACGCCCCCGGACACGTCCTCAACCCTCTTCCCCCTAGCCTGAGGGACGACCCTCAACCTCGCACCCCCATAGACCCCGTCCAGCTCCCGGCCCTCAAAGAGCTCATGGAGGAAGACGGCCAAGGCACTCACCTCTGAATGAGGCTGAGACGTAACAGCCACATTCCAATCCGCTAGATCATAGACCTCACCGGGGACCTTCGCCCCGCCCACGACCACGAGGAGATCTGAACGGCAGCCCCTGATCTCAGAGACCACATCCTGGAGTGGGAGACCGTACATGGTGAGATGCACAACCCTCCCGGAGGCCCCCCACTCCCGAAGCTCCGACCTCCAGCTATCCGAGAACCCGATGTCAAAGGACCCTCCCCACTCAGAGACCACGTCACCGATTGTCTCCTCAAGAACTAAGTCCCGCTTCCCAGAGTAAACAACCCCAGAGGCCCCGAAGGCCCGAGCCGCAAGGATCAGGTGAGTCGTCACCCGCTTATCCCGCGTAGGACGATGCCCCAGCCTCAGAACGCGAACGACCATAATCACAGAAGCTATGCGGTTCCCCCTTAGAAAACTAGTCCTATAATGACAATACAGAAGGTAGGCTCGGAAGAGATAAAACTCCTAGAACCCCCTACAAATGAGGAAGTAGAATGCCCTCCATAATCAGTTACCCCCTCATACTGGTCAACCTGAAGACCTACAGCGAAGCCATGGGGAAAAAAGCAGTAGAGCTAGCGGAGACAGCCGAGAAAGTACACAACGAAACCGGGGTCTGCATAGCCATCGCCCCGCAGACCGTGGACATCCCCCCCATCATAAAGGCCACCGGCATCCCCGTATTCGCCCAGCATGTCGACCCCGTAGGACACGGAAAGTACACCGGCCACATCCTCCCCGAGGCCATGGCAGAGGCAGGCTGCGTAGGCACACTCATCAGCCACTCCGAGAGGAGGCTCGAACTGGAGACCATCAAGGCAACCATAGACAGGGCAAAGGAGGCAGAACTCACCCAGGTCGTCTGCGTCGACACCATAACGAGAGGCCGACAGGTGGCCCCGTTCAGCCCAGACGCGATCGCCATCGAGCCCCCCGAGCTCATAGGGACCGGAACCCCCGTCTCCAAGGCAAAGCCAGAAATAGTCTCAGGCTCCGTCGAGGAGGTCCACAGGGTCAACCCGAAGATAAAGGTCCTCTGCGGCGCAGGCATCACATGCGGAGAAGACTTCACAGCAGCCCTCAGCCTGGGAGCCGAGGGAATCCTCGTGGCGAGCGGCGTCGTCAAGGCCGAGAGCCCATACGAGAAATTCCTAGAGCTGGCCAACGCGATAAAGGCCTAGCCAGCGTCATCCAAGGGACTCGACGACGGACTCGATAAGCGCTCTATGCTTCCCGATTAGCTGGTCCACCCTCTCACCCGACCCCGCCTCAGCGTACAGCCTGAAGACGGGCTCCGTCCCACTCGGCCTCACAAGGATCCAACTCCCATCAGGGTAGCCCAGCTTCAATCCGTCGACGGTCTCGACCCTCGGAGCCTCAACGGAGCCCCTCAACTCCTCCAGAACCCGCCCCTTAACATCATTCGGACAGGCAACACGGCCCTTCCCCTGAGAGTACTGAGGCAGTTCGCCGAGGAGCTCAGAGAGAGGCCTACCGCTCCGGGCCATGATCTCAAGGATCAGGGCCATCGCCATCGTCCCGTCACGGACCTGAAGAAGGGGGCCGTACATAATGCCGCCGTTCTCCTCACCCCCGAGGACGATGCCGGAGTCCACCATGGTCCGGGAAACGTCGACGCTTCCCACCTTCGTCCACACCACGCTGCCACCCCCCTCCGAGACCACGTCCTCTATGACCCTGGAGGAGCTCACAGGCGTCGCCACATCGGTCCCCGGATTCCTGGAGAGGAAGTCCCGGGCGACCAGGGCGAAGGAGCGGTCACCCCAGTGCACCTCTCCTCCCTCGTCCACGAAGATCGACCTATCCCCGTCCCCATCAAAGGCCACTCCCACGTCCGACCCGGAGGCCTCCACCAGAGCCCTCAACCCATCAAGGTTATCGGGCCTGGGCTCAGAGTCCCTCCCCGGGAACATGCCGTCAACGTCGACATTAACAGTGTGAACCTCACACCCGAGCTCCGTGGCCACCGAGGGAGCGGTCAGCCCAGCGACGCCGTTCCCCGGGTCCAGAGCCACCCTCAGACCGGCGCCCCTCACAGCATCCACGTCAACGTGGCTCAGGACAGCCCTCCGGTACGGCTCCAAGACATCCAAGGAGCGCACATCACCGATCCCATCCCAGGAGCAGAGCTCAGGCCCCCCTCCAAAGAACAGGGCCTCTATCTCCGCCTCCCGCCCACGGGAGACCTCCACCCCATCCGAGGCCACCACCTTAACCCCATTAAACTCTGGGGGATTATGGGAGGCCGTGACCATAAGCCCCCCATCAAGCCCGAACTCCCTCACGCCAAACTGCAGCGCCGGAGTCGGGAGCATCCCGGCATCATGGACACTGCACCCGACCGAAAGAAGCCCACTGACAACCGCGTCCCGAAACATGGAGCCACTCGTCCGCCCATCCCTCCCGACGGCGACTTCCCTCCCCAGGGAGTGACCGACGGCGGCAGCCAGCCGAGTGACCAAATCCACCGTAAGATCCCCGTTTACAACCCCTCGGACCCCATTGGTCCCGAAGAGCCGCCCCACTACATCACCTGACCGGGCTCAAGGATGCTCTCGGTGACCGTCTTCGAAGGGCAGATGGAGACCCCCTGGGTAATGGTGACGCCGTCGGAGATCGTAGCGTAGTCCCCGATGAGGCTGCCCGACTCGACCTTCACCCATCGCTCGATGCTCGCATTCTCACCGATGATGGCGTTCCTGATCGAGGAATAGTCGCCGATGGTGACCCCCGGGAAGATAATGGACCTCTCGATCCTGCATCCCTGCCCTATCTGAACGTGGTCAGAGATGGATGTATCAGGGCCAATAACGGAATGTGCGCCGATCAACACGCCGTTCCCTAGACTGGAGGGCTCCAAGACCGTCGCCGTCTCATCCACAACACAACCCTCACCTACAGCAGAGCCGTTGAGCTTCTCAAGAACCAGATGGTTGGCCTCAAGATACGCATCCGGGACCCCGATGTCAACCCATAACCCACGAACCTCATGCCCATAGAGCTTACCCTCTTTCGCTAATAGGGGAAACACCTCTTTCTCTGTGGAGACTTTCCCATCCGGTATATAGTCCAGCACTTCTTTTTCAAGGACGTAGATGCCTGCGTTTATCAGGTTGCTCGGTGCGGTTCCGAGCTCAGGCTTTTCTACGAAGCGCAGGACCTTATCGTCACCATCCAGCTCCACAGCCCCATAACGGCTCGGGTCGGGCACTCTGATAAGAGCGATAGTCGCTAAGCCCCCCTTCCTCTTATGGTGCTCAATCAATTGACCGTAGTCGATGTCGGAGATGACGTCACCATTCAACACGAGGAAAGGCTCACCATCAACAAGAAGCTCAGCAGCCTTCTTGATCGGCCCACCGGTTCCAAGGGGCCTGTCCTCTCTCGAATATATGATTCCAAGATCAAACTTCGTGGGACCGAAATACCTCACGAGGGCCTCCGCCATATAGTTCACAGCCAGGACAACCGTGTCCACTCCACTGCTGGCGAGGTTCTTGAGGGTCCAATCCAGCATAACTTCATTTGCGAGGGGAAAAAGCATCTTCGGGCGGGTGCAGCTCAACGGCCTAAGCCTCGTGCCGAACCCCCCCGCAAGAACGAGGGCCTTCAAATCATTCACCGTCTGTAGAACACCATATGAAAAGGCTTAAGAAACTTTTGAATTCACAGCGTCACTCTATGAGGTAGCTCAGTTTCTTATCGAGCTCTTCGGTCTCAAATGTCTCATACCGCTCCAGAGTGCCCAGATCGTACCAGAAGGCTTCGCTGATGTACGGCAGGACAGGTATACCTTTCTCGATCAGGTGGGGAATAACATCCCCCATTATGTCAAAAGACCCCTTGGGATCCTTCTCGTGAAGACTGTTCAACTCCTCCAACACTGAACCGCTGAAAACCAGCATACCAACGCTCACAGGGAGCTCAAGTTCAGGTTTCTCGATGAATTTAGAGATGAAGCCATCAACGATCTCTGCGGTACCGACTCGGATCTTGAATCCGTTCGACAGGGCCATAGTGGCTCCCGCATTCGCCTGAATATGTTTTGTGACCATCTCCCGTAGATCGAAGTCTGATAGAATATCTCCGTAGTAGACTACGAGGTCGTCGTCTCTGGTCAAGACTCCCTCCCTGTAGGCGTTTACCAGGGCGTTGGCGCTTCCGGGGAAATTTGGATCATCCAAGACATATTCAATGTGTACTCCGAACCTGCCGCCGTCGTTGAAGTAGTTCTTAATCTGCTGGTGCTTGTATCCCACCAGTAGAACGATATTAGTTATCCCGTGATGAGCAAACAGTCGAATGATGTACTCCAGAACGGGCTTCTGCTCATCGCCCACTGGGATCATGCACTTCTGGAAGTAGTATGTGAGGGGGCGGAACCGTGTCCCCTGGCCTCCTGCAAGTATGACGCCCTTTTGTCTACGCTCTCCCAATTTATTCCACCTTAACGATCAACATTACTAACCCAATAATTGAGACGAGCATCGCGATCGGCGTAAATAGCCTTGGGCTGATTATATCCACGCCAGCTCCTAACGAGAAATAGGTAAGCATGAAACCTATGGCGAGGAGGATAGCCCCAAATAGATAGATTGTTATTCTTGAGAAATTTAGTCCGTTCCCCTCAGACATGAATATCACTGCATTTCTACGGTAGCCTAATATAAAATTTAGATGTTTTCGACTGACTCGAGCTTAGCCGGGAGGTACTCATCCACTATGTAGGTCAAGCCGTAGCGGCTGAATGCCTCCAGTTCGGCCTTCTTCCCTATCTTCATGAATATGTCGATCTCCCTCTGCCATATCTCGTCTGTGTAGCGGGGATCTGTCTTGAGCTCCCGGAGCCGCTTGGCGTCATGCTCAGTGAGGTTCTCTGTTGGCAGTTTATAGTCGATGATGTCGGTCCCCCACACCCCTATCCACTTTGCCTCCGGCGTCGCCAGATCCCTCAGGTGGGCGGCGTTGGCTGAGCCTGAGATGATGACCATGGCTATGTGGATACCCCAGGGGTCGCCGTCTGTGAAGATGTATACGGGTAGGCCCCATTGTTGGTTCAGTCTGCGGATGATCTTGCGCGTCGATCTGGGTGACTGCCCAGCGGTGTGGACGAGGATGGCGTTGAACTTATCATGCGCCTTCTCCTCTATCAGCCTGTTGAACATGGCGCCCTTCTCGATTACCAGAATCTTATCCGCTGAGGTCTCAACGAACTCCGAGCTGGTTACAGCCGGTCCAACCATGACGCCGTCCGGGTGGTCCGTGAGGTTCATCCTCCGACCTTCGTAACCTGGGACGGTGTACTCGATTGTAAGGTCGCCAAATATGGCGCTGCGCTCCTCAGGGAAGATTCCGAAGTCCTCGCGGGGTCTGTTCAGGGCTACCTCGAGATCGGTGATGATGTTGTCTGACTCAGGCTGACCGCTGAACTCTATATCCTGCTGGCCCCTAGCGGAGTAATAGACCTCCCTGAGGGTGCTCGTCTTCCTCATGCTCACCAGTTCCCTGGCGAACCACGCGGTCCAGACCATCTGCGTGAAGGGCCGGATGTGCCTGATGTTCCGTGCGTGCCTCCTGATCGTGCGTGAGCCGAGGATGTACTGTCGAAGCTCCGGGTCATATATGATGTTGTCAGTGGACCTACTCTGCATCATGACCCAGGGGAACTCCCTGTTCTGAATCTGCTCATAGATGAGGTTGCCTAGCTGTTTCAGGCTGGCCTCTGTGATCTCTCTCTGCTTCTCGGATTCCTTATGCGGCGTCTCCGACAATTGTTGATACCTCCTTTATTTTCTCCTCGACATCGGGAATTGTCGTGCTTACTGCTGCTAAAAGCGGGGCTATATCCGGTGGATCCTCGTTATCCGAAAGTTTTGTTGAGAACTCCGCTATCTTTGGAAGGAATTTTTCGAAGATGTTGAGCCTGCGTCTCTCCCTGGCGGCCCTATGACTACGGGAGATATAGATCCTGAGGCTTCTGGCAGCAGTCCTTATCGCGTTTGTTATCTCCTTCTCAACCTCAGGTTGGTCCGCCATGTACTCTTTACCTACTGTCTTGTAGGGGATCTTGGTGGAGCAGACGTGGACCACGATAACAAGAGGAGTGTCCGAGTATACTTTGTATGTGGACCAGTTGATGTTCTTGTTGACTACCTTCCAGACTACGCCGCTTGATTCATCGAACAGGAGTGGGATCCGGTTCGCGTAGCGGATGATGGTGGTTCCGCTCTTATACTGCTTCGAGATGGAGCTGCCGGTTGCCACTGCGGCTTCTACTATGAATGGGAATCCCAGGTATGTGGACGGCTTCCTAGTCACAACCTGGAGGAAGTCACTCTCGGTCAGGTTTAGCTCCTTCCTTATCCCTGTCTCTAGGAGCTCCTCCCCCATGGGGGAGAGGCAGCTGGGGTCCGGACGCTTAAAGTCCGAGAACTGCCGTGCCGTCCTGACGAGGGTTACGATGTCCTCTGGCTTTAGGGACTTGGGCTTGGCCCTACGACTGATCCCCGCAGCCTTGAGGAAGTTATCAGCGGTCTTCTGTCCGACGCCCTGGAAATGCTCCATCATGAAGGCTTTCATGCTCTTCTCCTTCGTGACGGAGACGAGCCTCCGGAAGTTCTCGACGTCTATACCGTGGGGGTGAGGTTTCACGGCTTTTGGGAGTGGAGGCATCTTCTCGGTGCCTCTCTCATAGCGGTAGAGTCGTCCCGCTGGGTCTACGAATGTTAAGTCCGCGTAGGGGTTGACGATGGCCGTCTCCTTCAGGTAGTCGAGGAGCCTGCTCTTTATCCTGCTGTAGTCCCCCTCCATCTGGAGCTCGACAACCGTGCCCCTCCACTTCTTCTTGTTCTCCATCACCCTGTGTCGAAGAATCATAGGCCTGTTGTTCTGGATGTCGATCATCATCTCGTATTCGTGTATCTCTCCTCCGGTGCTCGATGTGATGGTGACCGGTTTATGCGTGGTTATCTGGCCATATAGGATTGTGATTGTTCCTCCGAGGCCGAATGTGCCTCTGGCCTGCTTAAGCGTGTATTTGGAGCCGTAGAATACTTTTCCGAAGCAGTTGGGTATCTCCTCCGGAGGTAGGCCTGTGCCGTTGTCTGAAATCCTCATAATGTAAATGCTTGAGCCTGCTTCGGACGCTGTGACCTCGGTTATCCGGAGGAATATTTCTGGCAGGGCTTTCTGGGCCTCGCATGCGTCCAAGGAGTTTTCCAGGAGTTCCCTAACGGCGGCGTAGATGGCCCTGCTCGGGTTGCTGAAGCCCGCGATCTCCCTGTTCCTGTAGAAGAAGTCGGACGGGCTCATGGACTGGTACTCTATTTGTGCTATTGTTTCCTCAACTCCGGTTTAACCTCGGGGCTCTCATACCAGAGTTCTCCCCTGTCTTTTTTCATTTTCCTTCTGTAGGCGTAGAGGAAGTTCCAGACAGTCTTATGGAACGCTCCTCTCACCAGCATCAGTATGGCTTCCCGGGCCACCTTGAGGTTCTCGACGTGTCCGATATAGGCGACGGTGTGTCCGTATACGCTTATCTGGGTCTCCGTGAGCTCCTCCAGGAGCGTCCGCGATTTACCGTCTTTTCCTATGATGCGTCCTTTCACGCGGGCAAGCGCGTTCTTCGAGTTTCCGACATAATCGGCAAGGTCGATTATGTTTAGGTCGAAGTCCTCCCTAGAGAGTGCCTCAGCTTTGCGTGGGTTGAATCCGCGTCCTATGGCCTTCACGATGTTTGCGACGGTGAAGAGCACTGTTACATCCTTCTGCTCGGGAGTGACCCCTATCTCGACGGAGCCGGAGGCGCTCTCAATTTCAATTGTGACCTTGAAGAAGCGCTCTATTCTTCTTTTAGCGTTCCCATTCGGGCCTATGAGGACGCCGATGCGGTCCTGGGGTATCTTAAGATAGCTCTTCTGACTCACCTTTCACCCACTGCTCCAGTTCCTCCGCATCGTGTGTGTCTACCCTTAGCCTCCCGAAGTATGAGTTTATGTTGGTTATGTCCCTTGTGATCAGCGACTGGGAGAGAGGATGGCTCGTTAGCATAGCCTGGGATACATCGAATATGACGGGGATCCCCTCCCAGACCATTATGTTGTATTCGCTGAGGTCTCCGTGGACTATTCGGGCTTTAGTGTACATGAGCTTGACCTCGTTGATGAGCTTCGTGTAGAAGTCGGTAGGGTCATCAGGCTTGACCTCGCGTAACAGGGGGGCTGGCACTCCGTCTTCACCGATGAAGGTCATGACGAGTATGTTCCTGTTGAACGCTATCGGTCGGGGAGCGTTGACGCCGGCTTTCTCCACGAGCTGCAGGTTCTTGAACTCCTTCTGGGTCCAGGTGTATATGATACCCCTTGTGGACCTCTTCACCCGTTTGAATCGGGGGTCTCCCTGTATGTACTGCATCATGCCCTTCCTGAACTCAGCTGTTGATGTGTAGTAGATCTTGATGGCAAGCTCTGCTCCCTCCGGGTCCAGACCCCAGTAGACCCTCGCCTCTTTCCCGGCGTTAACGACGCCGTGAAATTCGTCTATCACTTTCTGGGAAAGAAGCTTGTACACGCCCTGGAGGGTTAAGCGGTCGAATACTTCCTCGATGACACGATACTCCTCCTGCCGCTTCCGCAGCATGAGGTTCTCCTCCTCGTGGCGTCTCTCGAGGCTTTCCGCCTTCTTTTCTACATGCTCATGGTCGGACATGGGTCATCGAGTCCTTCTAATCGATTGTCAGGACGCCTTCTCTTCTGAGCCGGTCTACTTGGTTGGAGGTGTAGCGCCAGAATATCTCGCCCCTCTCGTCTCCCTGGGTGTCCCACGGTGAGACGAGGACGATGTCGCCCTCTCGGATCCATGTTCTGCGCTTCATCTTGCCCCTGATCCTTGCGACACGTGTGTGACCGTCCTGACATTTGACCAGCACTCTGTCGAAGCCCAGCATCTTCTGTACCACGCCCAGGACGTCGTTCTCAGAGGGGTAGACCATCTGACTGATATTGCGTTCGCTGAGGACCTTTTTCTTGCCCATTCGCCTGCACTTTCGTCATTAAGTTGATATGGGACCTTAAAAATCATTTCCATTGAAAAGTGAGCATAGCTGTAAGTATTTTACCGAACGGGCTTATAAAAATGACTTTTTACCGATTATATTCTTGAAAACATGGGTTTTCGGCTAATTTTTTAGCTATAGAGCATCACTTGCACACTCTGATTGAGGGCTATACTTTCGATTGATACGTCTGTTTTGTATGCGTAGACCTCTACTCCGAGGTTAGATGCTTCACGCAGGGTCTCTGCGAAAGTAGGGTCGGTGGCTTCGTTGGGTCTGAAGCTCTCGGCGTCAGGTCTCTGGATTATGAATAGTATCGCGGCTCTCCCGTGGGCTAGCCCGCCCATGAGGGTTCTCAGGTGTCTGCTCCCTCTCTTAGTGGGGGCGTCGGGGAACAGGGCTGTCCCCCCTCGGACGAGGGTGCAGGATTTTACCTCCAGTAGTAGTTGTGTACCCTTCCCCTTTAGGAGGAAGTCGAGCCTAGAGTCGTTGTACGTGTACTCCGCTTTCTCGACACTCAGGCCGCTGAACTCGGGTATCATGCCATGCTCGATGGCCTCTGATGCGATCCTGTTGGGCACTCTTGAATCCACCGAGATCAGGGTCCCATTGAGGTCTACTAGGGAGAGGTCGTATGCCGTTTTTCGGTTCTCTGGGCTCCTCGGGGTGAGATATACCCTGGCGTGGGGTAGTAGGAGCTCTCCCATCCTTCCCGGGTTGGGGATGAAGCACTCTGTCTGATCTTGGCCTATTCTTACTTTTCCGAGGAATCGGTTGGGCCTGGAGATGAACTCGGCGGGGATGAGGGGCTCGTTGAAGCGCATCTGTCTGCTCCTATGAGGTATGATTGAGTATCTCTTCGAGGGTCCCGGGGTTCGATGCCGCGATGAGCGTCATGGTACTCCCTCTTGAGAGCTCTATGTCTCCGTTCATTTCCCCGTTGGTGATGTAGACCCCTCCTGCCTCCTTCAGCATCAGGAGCGCCGCGGCGGCGTCCGTGATCCTCAGGGTCCCCCGGAGGTCCACGTGGGCGTCCATGATGCCTGAGGCGACGTGGCAGATTGATAGGGCGGAGCATCCGTACTGGCGGAGGTACCTTGCTTTCTGGATCAGGGGTTCCATGGGTTCGATGGGATGCCCCTTGCTTATGTCCATGGATACCAGAGCGTCCTTGAGGAGCTTCGGTCCGGACGGGGTCATTCTCTGCCCTCCTCTCCATGAGCCTCTGCCAATCTCCGCTCGATAGGTCTCACCCGTGTAGAGGTCCAGTATTATCCCTATCTGTACACCTGAGAGTAGGGGAGTCTCCGAGATTGCTAGGCTTGTGACGGCTAGGGGGATGCCCTTGGCGAGGTTCGTCGTCCCGTCTACGGGGTCGGCTACTATGTAGGGTCCGCCTTCGCCGATTGAGTAGTCTCCTTCCTCGCTTATGACGTGGACGGGCTCGCCTGCGTCTTTCAGCGTCTTCCGTATGGCCTGCTGGGCCTCGGCGTCGAGGAGGTCCTTGAGCTCCTGCACGCCCATGCTGGGTCTGTTGAGGATCGTGTTCCGGACTCCGCTTCGTACGTTCTCGGCTGCCTCCAGGA
Organism: Candidatus Bathyarchaeota archaeon; assembly: GCA_016783455.1. Classification (GTDB taxonomy): domain Archaea; phylum Thermoproteota; class Bathyarchaeia; order TCS64; family TCS64; genus BS750m-G28. The sequence goes on along the minus strand of JADHWN010000006.1, from coordinate 70,185 downwards.
GTATCTGAGTCCAGCCCGTCCCTAGTTTTACGGGTTCCATCAGGGGTGACCTCCATTCACTGCGGGTGGGCTCGTCAGAACTGCACCATCTCCCGATATATCCTGTATCTTCCCTCTATGTCGTGTATGGTTAGGGAGAGGAGTCTCTCCACGCTGAATCTCTCGACGACGTAGGATCCCATGATGTTGCCGTAGATCACAGCTTCCCTGTACGTCTGATTGCTGGAGTCTCCTCTTCTGGCTATGTGCCCCATGAAGCCTCCTGCGAATGAGTCTCCCGCCCCCGTGGGGTCGGAGATCTCCTCAAGGGGGAAGCTGCATGTGGGGAATATGGTGTCCTTGGTGAAGAGGGTGGCTCCGTGTTCGCCCTTCTTGACGATGACGAAGTCGGTGCCCCAGTCCATTATCTTCCTGGCTCCTGTGATGATGTTGGTGGTGTCGCAGAGATGTCTTACCTCCTCGTCGTTGAGGACTGCCCCGTTGACCCGGGAGAGGACCTCTATGAGGCTGTCCTTCTGGTTGACGATCCAGTACTCTATGGTGTCGGCCACGGTTAGCTTGGGTTCCTTCATCTGGTCGAGTACATGGAGCTGCTGCTCCGGGCCGACGTTGCCGAGGTAGAGGTACTCGGCATCCCTGTACTCGTCGGGGACGACGGGGTCCCAGTCCCCGAATACGTTGAGCTCCGTCTTGTTGGCGGTCCTGACCCCTAGGTCGTATCCGAAGCTGGAGTCGAATCTGAATGTCCTGCCCTCCTTGACCTCCAGGCCTCTGAGGTCGAGGCGCTGTTCGAGCGTGCTCCGATAGGTCTCGGGGAAGTCGGTGCCTATGACGCCGATGAGGCCGGTCTCGGTGAAGAGGCTGGATGCTAGGCTGAAGTAGCATCCTGAGCCTCCGAGGACCTCCTCGGCTGTCTTGAAGGGGGTCCTGGTGGTGTCGAGGCAGATGGAGCCGACGGTGACTATCATCCTATCACTGGTTGAAGTCTTTGGGGGTTCTTCCCTTATGAATTGTGCTGGGGTGGTCGGCGTATGCGGCTGGCTTAGGATAAGGGTTTCCGGGCATATGGGTATGTGGGGGGGCTACATACAAATTCTTATTGTCAGGTCAGTTTCAGCAATATCTCATAAGGGGTACGGCCTTGCAGGCATTCGGGAGAGGACTCTTCGATAGGTTGAAGACTTCGAGGCTTGACAAGGTTCAGCCGAGGGAAGAGTGGGTGAAAGGCCTCACGTGCCCCCGCTGCGGAGCCCGCACGGAACCCAATGGCAGGTCCTTCGCCTTCGGGGTCTTCGAGGGCAGGGGCTACAGCTGTGTTGAGTGCGAGAAGAGATTCAGCGCCTATTACAGGGATGAGGTGTTCAACCACACGGTTCCCAAGGCCGATGTGGAGATCTACGAGTTGGTAGAAGAGCAGGCAGATCCTGCCCCAGAAGAGGAGCCTGTTATCGAGGAGGAGAAGGCTGAGGATCTGCCTCCTCCACCTGAGGCTCTTGAGGTCGAAGAGACACCAGTAATCGAGGACAAGACCGAGGAACTACCTCCAGCTCCAATTGAGGTCCCTGTAATCGAGGAGAAACCGGCTGAGAGAGAGGAGAACGTACCGCCACGGGAGCCCGTGATCAGCGATCCTCCCGCCGTCATCCTTGAGGCACTGAGGAAGCTGAGGGACGACACGATACAGGTCAACGAGCTGAGGGAAGAGGAGGACAGGATCGTCGAGGCCCTATTGGAGGCGTTCCTCGAGGTGATGTCGAGCATCCCAGGGGGGCTCCCGGTGAACCCAGAGCTCCTTCCCGGGGAGGCCAGCGATGTCGATCGGCTGAGCGTGAGCTCGAGCGGTGAGCTGCTGATACTGTATCTGGACGGCGAGATGGACGCCGTTGAGCTCAATGACCCCGAGAACAGGGACCTGCTCGTCGATGTAATCAACGACGTCTTCCCCAAGGTCCGCCATCAGATCGTCGAGATGAGGGGACGGCTCGAGAAGAGGATAGTCTACCTATCAACCGTGACCGAGGAGCTCCGGGGCATGGCAGCCTCGATGGCGGATATCAAGGGCAGGATCTAGTAAAAACGTGTATAGTTATGATTGGGCCCTTGGCTGTCACATGGCGATCATTGTCATGGTGGAGCGGACCTTGTCCAAGCTCCGGATCTTCTGCCCGATGATGTCCTTGAGCTCCTGCTCGGTCGCCGCCTCGACGCTGGCTATGATATCGTAGACGCCGTAGAGGGGGTAGGCCTCCTTCACCTCCTCTATCGCCTCAAGGCCATCGATGACCTCTCTTCCGCCATCAAGCTCGACATTAATTAAAACGAATGCTTTCGGCATAGGAATCCCATAAATCCACACCCAAGTCGCCGTAATTAAGGTTACTTCCAGCTGGCACATAGGATAAATGCAGTTAATACTGTAAAGATGGTGATACGGGCGCTTTTCTTAAACAATAAATATATTCTAACAACACAATTATAATGAGTAATATGACTGTTCTAGCTTCAACCAAGATAGGTCAGAACTTCAGGGTGACCCTGCCCCAGGAAGTGCGGGACCTCCTGAGCCTATCCGAGGACGATGAGATCGTCTTCTACTCCGTGGAAGGCGAAGAGGGAAGGGTCAGCTTCAGGAAACGCAGCTAGGCTCCGTGTCTCCTACTCCTGACTCGCCATACGCACCCCAGCAGCCTTGAGCATGGGGAGCTTGTGGTCCTTCGAGAACTTGGTCACTGGGACGAGGTCGAATATTTCGAATCCCACCCGCCTCAGGTAGCCCTCCAGGTTAAGGAGGGAGCTTGCGGCGCCGTTGCCACTGCCTCCCGCAGCGGTGATGCCTATAGCCTTCTTCCCCCTGCAGGTGTCCCTGCCGCTGAAGGTCTCACACCTCCGCAGGCGGTCCAGGAAAGACTTGGCTGACTCGCTAAGGTCGTGCCAGTAGACAGGGGTTGCGAAGACGAAGGCGTCCGCCTCCCGTATCATGCCCCTGAGGGCCTCGAAGTCGTCCTCGAGGATGCAGTCTCCGTTTCTGCACTGTCCCCACCCGTTCTCGCAGGCGATGCACGTCTTGATGTCCCTCTCGTTGAGGTTGACGAGCTCGGCCTGCCCTCCGGCTTCAGCGTATCCCTTCAGGACAGCCGATGCCAGGGACGCGGTGAGCCCGTCGAGATTGGGGCTGGACTGGATCGCTAAACACTTCATGGAGTTCTAGACGCAGAACGCATGAATAAACCTTATCTGAAGGGCTCGCTGAGACCATCCGCGTTTCACATCCAGAGAAGAAGGGGCAGAGCGAGAGTGGGAATTGAAAGGGGTGAGCTGTCCGGGAACCTCAGGATACTCGCTGGCGGCTTCATCGCCTTCTGCCTCCTCCACGTTCTGAACAACTCCTACACGACAGTGGTGGCCCTCATCAAGGAGGAGCTGAGCCTGAGCTACACCATGAGCGGCGCCCTCATGTCCGCCTACTTCACGGGCTACACCATCGGCCAGATCCCCTGGGGAACCTTAGCGGATAGGCACGGCCCCCGGAGGGTGATGGCGGCGAGCATCCTAGGCACAGCCTCCGCGACTGTCTTCTTCGGGATGTCCCAGTCGTTCTGGCAGATACTCCTCACCAGGTTCCTGTCAGGCCTCTTAGGGGCCGGCGTCTTCGTCCCCGGGGTGAAGCTCATCTCGGCCTGGTTCTCACCGGGCTCCAGGGGGACCGCCCTTGGGGTCATGAGCATAGGCGGGAGCATCGGCCTCGTCATCGCCTCGTGGCTCACCCCCTACACCTCCCTGAGCGTAGGTTGGAGGGGCGCCATGACTGCCTCGGGAGTCATCGGGATCCTCTCAAGCGCCGTGATACTGCTCTCACTGAGGGACAGGCGTGTGGAGCCCCAGCCCCACGTACGGAGCGCAAACGTCTCGGAGGTCATCAGGACTAGGAGCTTCTGGGCCCTTGCCTGGATCCAGATGGTGCGCCTCGGGTCCAACTACGCATTCATAGCGTGGCTCCCCCTCATCCTGACCGAGGAGTTGGGCCTCGGACTGGTGGCCGCAGGTGCTGTCTTCGCCCTGTACAACCTGACGGGGATGATCTCGAATCCCCTGGGGGGCATCGCCTCCGACAGGTTCGGGGAGAAGGAGGTCCTCGCCGTCTCCTTCGCCGTGCTCTGCGTGGCGACCTACCTCTTTGCCAGGGCGAGCTCCACCCTCATGATCAACGCCACCGTCCTCCTCATAGGCTGGTTCATCAACTTCGTCCGCAGCCCAAACTTCGCGATCCTCCCCAAGCTCTACGGCGTGGACAACGCGGGGCGCATCTCGGGGGTTCAGAACACCTTCGCCTCCCTGGGGGCCCTCGTGCTCCCCCTCTTCCTGGGCTTCCTCAAGGACACCACGGACTCCTATTGGTCGGGCTGGCTCATCCTCTCGGGGGTCCTCCTCTCGGTCTCCTTTGTCAGCCTCCTGATCACCGTCCCGGACGGAATCGATAAAAGGGGATCCAACTAGTTGAGATGAACTCAGGAGGTGTACAATGCCGACGTCGATCCGCCGCATGGTCCCCGAGGACGAGGGGTTCTTCCTTGAGCTCATAGGCCTCACCGGCTGGGGGAACACCGTAGCCGACTTCCGGAGGATGCTCCACTATGAGCCGGGGGGCTGCTTCCTAGCGTCTCGTGATGGGGTCGACGTGGGAATGGTGAACAGCACACTATACGGCTCTGTGGGATGGATTGGGAACCTCGTGGTCCACCCGGGGCACAGGGGAGAGGGGATAGGCGCCGCCCTCATGAGCAGGGCCATGGAGCACCTCACCGATTCCGGGGCTGCCTCGATACGGCTCGACTCCGTCGAGAAAGCGATACCCCTCTACGAGCGGCTCGGATTCAGGGCTGAATATGCTAGCCTCAGGTTCAGCGGCCTGGGCATGGCCTTCGATGTGCCTGACGTCGAGGAAATGAATGCGTCTCATCTTGAGGGAGTCCTGGACCTCGATTCGAGATACTTTGGCGTCAATAGGGAGAGGATGCTGAGGCGTGTGTTCGAGGACTTCCCCGAGTACTGCTTCGTCGCATGCGAGGAGGGGGTAGTCAGGGGGTACATAATGGCGAAGAGGGGGGAGAGCAACGTCAGGATTGGCCCCTGGGTATGTGAGCCCTCCAGAGCCGAGCGGGCAGAGGACCTCCTCCGGAAAATGATGGACGCCACGGCCGGTGAGAGGCTATGGATCGGCGTCCCCGAGGGGAACAGGGCCTCCGTGGAGATCCTGACCGAACACGAATTCAGTGGCCTTCCCAGCAGCCTCAGGATGTGCTACGGGGAGTGTTCCGTTATGGGTGACCAGAGGGGAAGGTTCAGCATTGGCGCCCCGGACAAGGGCTGACCCGTCATATCTTCCTGCGTATCTCCACCCGGTCCCTCACGCTGAGGGGGAGAACATCCAGGCTATTCCTCTTCACGACCACATTTATGTGGTTGGGCATGTGGGTCACGTCGAATCCAGCTAGGGTCCCCAGGACCGCTCCGCCCACTGAGACCTCGTCCCCGACGACCGCCAGCCCCCCCTGCTCGACCTCGAAGAAGGCGATGGCCGAGACCCTGTCCGCGCCCCCGCCGGGGGCTGCATCCTCCTCGTCCGTGACCATCAGCTCGTGGATCTCGCCTTTGAGGAGCGCCCGGCTGCGGGACTGGATAAACGCGAGGCCCCTCTCCTCGAACGTGATGTGGAGGAGGGCGACCAGCTCCCCTGTGACGGGGCGCCTGCTCCCGTAGACTGAGGAAGTGATGAGGTTGGGGTCGTAGGGGGGCTCAGCCATGTTAATCAGCCTTCACCCAGATTCCTGGGCGCTCCTCGGGCTCTTCCATGTCGACGTCCATGTACCAGTGAGTGGACTCCCTGGCCGAGGAGGCCGAAATCGTGTTCCCGTCCTTGTCCACGGCGATGCACTGCATGGTTCCCGTCTCCTTGAGGCCGTGTATCTCGTTGAAGGACTTCGTTATCGCCTCTTCAAGGCTCATACCCTCCTCCAGGTATTTGATCGTCATCCTGGCGGTGAGGAGTCTGATGCTCAGCTCCCCCTTCCCCGTGCAGGCGACGCCGCCGTACCTGTTGTCGCAGTAGTTGCCGGCACCGATGATGGGGGAGTCACCGACCCGCCCCGGGTACTTCCAGCTCATTCCGCTGGTGGAGACGCCAACGACGATATTCCCATCGGAGTCCATGCCGATGACGTTGGTGGTGCCGTACTGCTCGTTGGAGAGCCTCTTGTACCACTCGTGGAGCTTTTGGCTCTTGATGGCCTGGACGTAGTAGTCCTTGCCCCTGAAGTCGTCGGGCAGGTCCTCTGCTATGTCCTTGGCGATGGCCTCCCCGATCATCCTTGTACGCTCCGTGGAGAGGTCCCACTCCTCGAAGCCCATGGCCCGGGCGAAGCGGTGGGCCCCGTCCCCGACGAGTAAGACGTGGGGGGTCTCCTCCATCACCTTCCGGGCGATGGAGATGACATGAACGTACTTGGAGACCGAGGCCACGGCGCCAGTCCGAAGCGTCGCACCATCCATTATAGAGGCGTCAAGCTCAACATCCCCCAGGATCGTCGGGGCTCCACCCACACCGACGTTACCAGACTCGGTACTCTCCTCTATGCCCCTCACGGCAGTCTCGACGGCGTCCATTATGGAACCTCCCTTCCTGAGGACCTCTATCCCCTCATGAAGGTGGGGGCTCGCGTTCCGGGTTCCGATGAGAAAAGATTTGACCATAAGGTTCCCATGCCTCGAACTCTCTATGATCTATAAAAAAGATATTCCCTCAAGGGGAGCTTCCGGTTTCTCCGCTCTTCTTGACCCTAAGGCTTCACCCAGACGCCCTTACGCTCCTCGGGCCCCTCGGAGTCGACGTCCATGTAGTAGTGGATGGACTCCCCTGTCATGGAGCCCGACATGGTGTTCCCCTCCCCATCGAAGACGAGGCAGCTTATCGTTCCATCCTGGAGGCTGTGGACGTCCTTGAGGGCCTTCCTCACCGCCCCCCTGAGTGTCAGCCCGTTCTCCAGGTAGCTCACGATCATCCGGGCCGAGGACAGCCGTATGGCCAGCTCACCCTTCCCAGTGCACGCAGCGGAGCCGAACCTGTTGTCACAGTAGTTCCCGGCGCCGATGTAGGGGGAATCACCGACCCGCCCCGGAAGCTTGTATCCGAGGCCGCTGGTTGAGACCCCGACGCACATGTCACCGTTGGCGTCCATGGCCATGATGTTTACAGTGCCCCAGTCCGCCTTGGAGATCTTCTCATACCACTCCCCGCGGCCCTCCTCAAGCCACATGCGGAGGAAGCGTTCTTTCTCCTTCTCGTCCTCCAGTATGCCCTCGGGTGAACCCGCCCTCATGGCTGCAGCGATCTTCCGGGTCCTCTCCGTGGAGAGGTCCGACTTCTCGATGCCGACAGCCCTGGCGAACATCTCGGCCCCCGGGCCCACGAGGAGGTCGTGGGGAGTGAGCTCCAAGACCTTGCGGGCGACGGAGATGGCGTGTGCCACGTTCTCCAGGCCTGCAACCGCTCCTGACCTCCGGTTCCTCCCGTCCATTATGGAGGCGTCAAGCTGGGTCACCCCGAGGAGGTTGGGTGTGCCACCAACGCCGACGCCCCCGTCGAGGGGGTTGTCCTCCACGGCGTTCACTGCGGCCTCCACGGCGTCCATAGCCGAGCCGCCCTCCCTCAGGATCTCCGCCCCGAGGTGGATCATGTCCTTGGCGTTCCGGGTTCCGATGATAAAGGGTTTGACCATAAGACCTCAGATATCCTGTTGACCGGAACTATAAAAAACTCGATGGAGCGCAGCAGGGCCCCCAGGGGAGCGGGCAGCACCCTGAGGGGGACGGTTCAGACCAGCTTGGAGAGGACTATGTCCACGAGCTTGTTGGGGTAGACCAGGTTCTTGGGCTTCGGGGGGTCGTCTATGCAGTAGAAGTGCTTCCAGACGAGGTACTTGCTCGTGGTCACCTCCTTCTTGAAGACCTTGTGGAGGAAGACGTCGACGGTCCCCATCCACTTCCTGCCGATGAAGCTCCCGGCGAAGGCCATGCCCAGGAGGTAGCCGCCTATGGCCATCAGGACGCTAATCCACCATTCCATCTCATTCACCCTTTTAGTCTCTAGCGATATCATTACGCTAGTGATATATAAGCACATCGCTAGAGATACTGGGAGCCCCGCTACTCCAGGTACTCCTTCAACGTCTCCCCGTAGCCGAACATGAACGTGACCGCACCGCACAGGAGAAGCTCGAACCAGTAGGTGGCCAACCGCGTCAGCAGGGAGATGGCCGAGGCGACGGAGAGGGGCATCCCCAGGATGACGAAGGCCCCGGTCAGGCTCGCATCTATCACCCCGAGACCTCCCGGGATGAGGACGTTCAGCTGCTGGATGAACTCGATGACGGCGTAGATGAGGATGACCACCCAGAAGTCGATGTGCCACCCCATCGACAGGGAGACCAGGTACGCCGTCAGGGCCCCCGTGCTCCAGTGGAATGCGACCATGAGGAGGGAAGCCAGGTTGTTGAGGGGCCTACTCATCAGCGTCTGCATCGCCGACTCTATCTCATCTATGGCCTCCAGAAAGCCCCCTCCCCCCTTCCCCGGGTCGTAGACCCTGTCGAAGACGTTCCTCTGCGCCCAGGCGGGGCTCCGGGAGTAGACGCTCTTGAGGAGCGCGGGGTTCAGGATGAGGCCGTATAGGAGGCTGGAGACCACGGCGAATACGATGACGAACCAGACGAGCTCAGGTCTCACCGGGATGGACGCACCCCGGAAGAGGCTCACCATGACAACCCCCAGGCCGATAAGGAAACCGAAGGCGATGTTGTAGTAGGCCTTGTGGACCACCACCGAGGAGACGGCCTTCCCGAGGTCAGAGCCCTCCTCGTCCTTCACCATGTAGGCCCGGATGATCTCCGTCCCCACGGGGATGGGCACCATCCAGACAACGAAGAGGCTGACGAACATCGCCTTCACCGCCTCCCAGATGCTCACGCCCACACCCAGGGCGTGGAGTAGAACGTACCAGGAGGAGGCGAAGAAGAAGAGACCCACCCAGTTTATCACCACAGCCAGGGCGAAGATGACTGGGTCGAAGCGCCCCACCTCAAGGAGCACGGGGAAGGGATTGGAGTAGGCGAGGTAGACGATGAAGATGACCAGCCCCAGAGAGGTCAGAAGGAGGCCCCTTTTACCGCGCAGCACCAGAATCCCCCCACTGAAATCAACGCGATACCCATAAATGTGTTGACCATCAGGGCAACACCGAAATATCCAGAGGACAAACCTATGACGGGTGAGCGGAGGGTATGGATGCTTTCGAGGAGTTCCTGAGAGAGCATTCAAACGAGAAATTCTGCACCGTGACCCCGGGCGGAAACCACGGAGACACCCTCATCCACATGGGGCTCAACAAGAAGCTTGACGAGAACGGAATAGATTACACGAGCCTGAACCTGGAGGAGATCTACAGCAGAGACGTCGTCAGCGGGCTCAAGTATGTCCTCAACATCGCCGCGTGGAAGCTGGGCCTCGATAGGGGGTTCCAGCTCCTGGAGATACCCGAGGACGCCGACCTCATCCTCTTCGAGGGGGGAGGCTACATGAACGACATATGGTACGGCCCCGTCCTCCTGAAGCAGATACTCAAGAGGCACAGCCAGCCCGTCGCCGTCGCCCCCCAGAGCTACTGGTTCGAGTCCACTGACCTCATGGGCCACTTCACGGACGACCGCTCTGTGACCCTCTTCTGCCGAGAAAGAAGAAGCCTCGAATTACTACTGGGGATGCCTCAGCGCCCCAACGTGGACATCAAGACCTCAGGGGACACGGCTCTATACCTAGACGCGGAGGACCTGCGGACCCTCATCAAGCCCGCGCGGGAGCCATATGACCTCATCTGCTTCAGGAAGGACAAGGAGTCCATTATAGCTCCGGAGAAGAGGAGAGAGATCATCGAGTCCTCGGATGCTCCACTTGTTGATGACATCTCCAAGAAGGGAGACCTCGGCGATTTCATCTCAACCGTGGCAAACGCGAGGCAGGTGCACACTGACCGCCTCCACGTCGCCATAACGGCCCACATCTTGAGAAAGGAGGCCACGCTATATCCCAATCGATACCATAAGAACAGGGGGGTCTACGAGTACTCCCTCGCTGGGGACCCGGAGATACGGTTTATCGAAACTTGATTCAAAGAGTAAAACGTTTAATTAATAAACTGAGTCTACTGTGAAATGCGGATAGAATGGCCGACTCCTCTGATGACCCCTCCATTGCGGTTATTGTGCCAGTCAGGAACATGGCCAGGACGGTGAGGGACCTCCTAGACTCCCTGATGAAGCTGGACTACGACGAGGAAAAACTTGAGATCGTCTTCGTCGACGGGAACTCGACCGACGACACCAGGCAGATCATAGGGGAGTATCCCGTGAAGCTTGTCGACGAGGAGGGGAGGGGGCTCAATGCCGCCAGGAACACCGGGATCAGGCATTCGAAGGGGGAGATACTGGCCTACACGGACGGTGACTGCGTCGTCCCCCCTGAATGGGCTAAGGGTATCGCGAGGAACTTCAGGGAGCCGGGAGTCAGCTTCGTCGGGGGGATGGTGATGGGATACGACGAGACGGACTTCATCTCCACCTACATGGATGAGACCTTCTTCCAGGTCAAGCCCAGTTTCAGCGGGAGGCACAAGGTCAACGAGCTGTACCTCTTCAACTTCCCCGCGGGCTGCAACATGGCTTTCAGGCGTAAAGCCATGGAGAAGATAGACTTCTTCGACGAAAGGATCGACCACGGCTTCGACGACCTCTTCCCCGTGGAGAAGCTCAGCGACAGGGGCTTCAGCCTCGTCCTTGACACCGACGTGAGGGTCTTCCATCAGCACAGGACGGACCTGAGGGAGCTCCTGAAGCAGCACTACAACTACGGGCGGGGGGGCTCCCTCCTCCTAGTCCACAGGAGCTCCAGCAGGCTTGCCCACTGGTTCAGCACCTACCTCTTCACATCCACGTTTGGCATCAGCCTCTTCATACTGCTCATCTGGACCAGCTTGTACTGGCCCAAGATGCTTCCCCTCAGCTTCGGCATCGGCTTCTACACCTTCGGGTTCATGGTGCTCATCTCCTTCTACCTGGGGATAGCCATAAAGAGCCGCAGCCTGAGGAAGCTCATCCTCTACCCCATCCTGGACGTGGCGCGAGGATTTTTCTTCACTATGGGGGGCATAGCCCAGCTCCTCAGGATAATCTTTAGGAGAAGTTGAGGTCAGTATTAGATAGCAGATGAAGTGTATGGGAGGAAGATGACCAATGAGAATTCGGCTGTGTAGAAGAGAGGACCTTGAGCACATTCAGTCGATAGAGACCACATCATTCCCCGACCCCTGGCCCCTCACGATCTTCGGCTACATCCTCGACAGGACCCCAGACCTCTTCCTCGTTGCTGAGGAGGACGAGCTTTTGGGATACATCGTCGGTGAGATCAGGGAACTGATAATCAGCGGCATCCCCCACAGGTCGAAGGCAGGTCACGTCATGAATATAGCCGTCGAGAAGGAGTGGAGGGAGAGGGGCGTCGGAAGCCTGCTCCTGGACGAGATCGAGACCCGGTTCAAGGAGAGAGACGCCCAGCAGGTGACCCTCGAGGTCAGGGAGTCAAACACGACAGCCAGGACATTCTACGTCAACAGGGGATACGAGGACATCGGAAGGGTGCAGGCTTACTACGGCGACGAGGACGCCATCATCATGCGGAAGTCCCTCTGACCCCTCCGTAGACGCCTCGGTTATATAGACCAACGCCCCCTCTTTTTATCCGACTTTACCGAAGGAGAATGAAAATGGGAAATATCAGAGTGGCCGTCGCCGGCGTGGGGAACTGCTGCTCCTCGCTCGTGCAGGGCGTCTATTACTACCAGAACGGCGGAGAGAGGCTGGGCCTGATAAACGGAGAGGTGGGGGGCTACGGGATTGACGAGATCGAGTTCGTAGCGGCCTTCGACGTCGACAGGAGGAAGGTGGGACTTGACCTCTCGGAGGCGATCTTCTCCGAGCCCAACAAGGTCCCGCGGGTCGCTGAGCTCTCACCGCTGGGGGTCACTGTCAAGATGGGGGCCGCCCTCGACAAGCTTGAGTACAACGCTGGCGTCGTCGATGTCGCCGAGGAGGTCGAGACCAACATCTCGGCCGTGCTTAAAGATGTAGGGGCCGACATCCTGCTGAACCTCATCTCAGGGAGCGCACTGGAGTCATCCGGGTTCTACGCGAAGGCAGCCCTGGAGGCGGGGTGCGCCCTCGTGAACGCCACCCCCTCCCCCCTGGTTAACGGGGAGTGGTCAGGGAGATTCGAGGAGGCAGGGGTGCCCCTCGTGGGCGACGACCTCCTGGACCAGATCGGGGCCACGGTGGTCCACATCGGGCTCCTCGAGTTCCTCCACGAGAGGGGGGTCCGAGTCGACGAGAGCTACCAGCTGGACGTAGGGGGCGGGGCCGAGTCGGTGAACACCCTCTGGAAGACCCGGGAGCTTAAGCGGGACATAAAGACCTCGGCGGTCTCGGACGCCGTGCCCTACGAGTTCCCCCTCGTCTCGGGCTCCACCGACTACGTCGACTTCCTGGGGAACAGCAGGGACAGCTTCTTCTGGTTCAAGGGAAGGTACTTCGGCGGCGCCCCGTTCACGATGGACGTGAAGCTCAACACGGCTGACGCACCCAACGCCGGAGCCATCCTCCTGGACGTGATCCGGGGGGTCAAGATCGCCTCGGACAGGGGGCTGGGAGGGGCCATCGCACCTATCTGCGCCTACGGCTTCAAGAGGCCGCCGGAGAGGTATCCCCTCGCCGAGGCCTACAAGCTTTTCAAGGAGTTCGTAGAAGGCTAATCCCTGGGTGAACCATTGTTCCTCATCTTCATTCTAGGCACGGCCGGCTCAGGCAAGTCCGAGTTGACACACGTCTTCACACGGTGGATGGAGATGCAGGGGGAGAACGCCCTGGCCGTCAACCTGGACCCGGGTGCCATCACGATCCCCTACTCGGCCAACGTGGATGTCAGGGACTACATCAAGGTGGAGGCCCTCATGGAGGAGTACGGCCTGGGGCCCAATGGCGGACTCATGCTCGCCAGCGAGCTGATGGTGGAGCTCATCGACCAGCTATCATCGGACATCGACGACTTCGGCCCAGATGTGGCGGTAATCGACACCCCTGGGCAGCTGGAGATGTTCGCCTTCAGGGACGTGGGGGCGCAGATAGCCGAGGGCCTCTCAGGCGAGGGGAAGGGCATCATCTACCTCTTCGACTCCGCCCTCTGCAGGGATCCCCTGAACTACGTGATGAACATGTTCCTCGTCTCCGCCATCAACAGCCGTTTCATGCTGCCCCAGATCTCGGTACTCTCCAAGGCCGACATACTGGGGGACGAGCTGGAGGAGATCGAAGGCTGGGCCGAGGAGCCGCTAAACCTTAAGGAGGCCATCGACAACCGCTTATCGGGGATGAACCGGCTCATGAGCCAGGACATGATGGATGTCATAGACAGGCTGGGGGTCGAGTACGATCCTATACCATTCTCCACACGCACCAATCTGGGTTTCAACAGGCTCTACTCGACGGTGACCCGGGTCTTCAATGGCGGGGAGCCCTTCACAACCTGACAGTGAAACTGTTAAATTCTCAGTCCACTCTTTCCTCTCGGAGATAATTTTGACTCTGTATCTTACTCAAGACGAGGTCAAGTCGGTCCTCGACATGAAGAGTACCTTCGAGGCCGTGGAGAGCGGCTTCAGGGAGATGGGCAACGACAACATCGAGATGCCGGCTCGGGTCTACCTCCACTTCGAGAAGGGGGTCCTCATAGCCATGCCGGCCTACATGCCCGGCCTCGGCGCCGCTGGGACAAAGCTTGTCACGGTCCACCCAGGCAACAAGAAGGACTACGGACTGCCCGCGGTTATCGCCCGCATCGTATTAAACAGCCCCGAGAACGGCGTGCCCCTCGCCATCATGGACGGCACGTACATCACCGCCCTAAGGACGGGGGCGGCTGGGGCGACGGGGATCAAGTACCTCAGCAGGGAGGACAGCAAGGAGGTCGGCCTCTGTGGCCTGGGCGTCCAGGGCAGGAGCCAGGTCATGGGCCTAATGGAAGTGCGCCCCGGCGTCGAGAAGGTCAAGGTCTACGACATCATCCCCGAGGCGAAGGACGCCTTCGTCAAGGAGATGGGCCAGAGGTACCCGAAGACCAAGTTCGTGCCCGTGGACTCCCCGAGGGCAGCGGCGGAGGGCAGCGACATCGTCATCACCTGCACCCCCAGCCCGGAGGCCTTCATGGACGGCGCATGGCTCAAGAAGGGCTGCCACGTCTCGGCCATCGGGGCAGACACAGGCGCGAAGAGGGAGCTCATGACCAGCGTCATCGAGAAGTGTGACAAGCTCGTCGTGGACTTCATCCCCCAGGCCTTCGTGGTCGGGGACTTCGCGAAGCCCAAGGAGGAGGGGGTCATCACCGAGGGGGATATCTACGCGGAGATGGGGGAGATCGTGGCGGGTAAGAAGAAGGGGCGGACCAGCCCCGACGAGATAACCCTGTTCAAGGCAACTGGCCTCGCCATCCAGGACGTGGGCACGGCCCACAAGGTCTACACTCTCGCCAAGATGGGGGGAATAGGGAAGGAGATCTAGCTAACGCCTTATGGGCTATATACCAATACTCCCAACCCTTCCTACAGAAGAGTCTGATGAATAGAGCAAACTATATTCGAGTCCAAGCTTTACTATAAGTGGTTCTTTACTTGGTTACTTCACTAAGGGAACTAGTTCTATCGGAGATACGGGACATCGCTCATAGCCCCATCAGCGTCTTCAGCCCCGAAGACTTCGCCTCCCAGGTACTGGGGGTCCTCAAGGAGACCGACCGGTACGAGGCGGCCGTCTCGTCGGGGGGATCCGTGGGGCTGATCACCGTCAGGGACCTCCTTGATGTGGACCAGCCGGCTCAGAGGAGAGTCGATAAGGTCTGGCGGGCCACGGGCTCTGTCTCCCCCTCGACAAGCGTCATCGAGGTAGCTGAGCTCCTCGTGAGGAACAACGTCAGGGCGCTTCCCGTCGTCGAAAGAGGGGAGGTGACTGGGATCATCTCACAGGAGGATCTAATCAGGGTCATGTGCGACGTCAATGAGCTCTCTGGCTACGGCGTCAAGGAGCTGCTGCGGAGCCCGGTCTGGTCACTGGACATCGACGAGAGGAACGCAACAGCTCGGCGCCTCATGCTTGAGAGGGGTATAAGCCACATCCCCGTCGTCGAGTACGGGAGGCTCGTGGGGGAGGTCACAGCCGAGACCATAGTCCACGCCTTCATCACGCCCTCGTCTAAGACAACCACTGGGGATCGTGTCGGGGAGAGGGGCTCCAGGTTCCCAGGGCAAGTGATGGGCGTGATGGACATCCACCCCGTCACGTTGAGGCCCGACTCGACGGTCCTGGACGCCGTACGTGGCCTCAGGGACCGGGGGAAGGGGGCCTGCTACATAACCGACGAAGGGGGCCGAATGCTGGGCATACTGACGCCGAGAGAGCTCCTCGCCCCAATCCTCAGGTTCAGGGTGCAGGAGGAGATGCCCGTCTACATCATGGGCCTCTCCGATGAGGACTTCTTCGAGAGGGCGGTCGCCGAGGAGAAGGTCCGGAGGGTTGTGCGGAGGGGGAGGAAGTTCAGGCCGGACATCAACGAGGTCTCAATCAGGATCAAGGTCTCCCAGACACAGGGCTTAAGGAACCGATACGAGCTGACGGCTCGCGCCCTGAGTCCAAGTGGGCAGGTCAACGCCAAGGCGGAGGGCTGGGACCTCCTGGAGGTGTTCGACGAGCTCTGCACGACCCTCGAGAAGGCCATAAGGAGAACGAAGGCCGAGACCCCCGGAGGGACGAGGAGGAGACGCTCCCGGAGGTAAGACGCGGCCAAACCTTTTAGCCACTGAAGGGGATCCGTTTCCGGGTGCCAGATTGGAGAAGTTCACTGTAGTTGTCACCGAGCCCATCCACCAGGCCGGGATAGAATTCCTGGAGGAAAAAGGAGTAGATGTCATCTCGCTTCCCCCGGGCTCGGACATCAACGCGCTGGGGGAGGTGGCCCCCAGGGCTGACGGATTCATAACCAGGGGGAGCATCAAGGTGACACGGGAGATCATGGCCTCCTCTCCAAGGCTCAAGGCCGTGGGGGTCCACGGGATCGGCTGCGACCACGTGGACCTCGAGGCCGCGAGGGAGCTGGGGAAGGTCGTCCTCAACACGCCTACGGCCCTCACCGAGACGGTCGCGGAGATGGCCATGGCCCTGATGCTCTCCATGACTAGGAGGGTCGTGAGCGCCGACAAGGCTGTCAGGGCTGGGGAGTGGTCCCGCAAGTACGGGGACCTGAGGGGCGTCGAGGTCATGGGGAAGACCGTCGGCCTCATCGGCCTCGGAAAGATCGGAACGGCCACAGCCCGTCGACTGAAGCCCTTCGGGGTGGACCTCGTCTACCACTCTCGGACGAGGAAGGAGGACGTCGAGGAGGAGCTGGGCATGGAGTGGGCTAACCTTGAGGAGCTCCTGAGGAGGAGCGACATCATCTCCCTCCACGTACCCCACAACCCGGAGACATACCACATGCTCTCGTCCGCCGAGTTCAAGAAGATGAAGGACGGGGTCTACATCGTCAACTCAGCAAGGGGGAAGATTATAGACCAGGAGGTCCTCGTCGAGGCATTGAAGTCGGGGAAGGTGGCTGGTGCCGCCCTTGACGTCTTCGAGGTCGAACCCCTTCCACAGGGCGACGCCCTAGCCTCCATGGACAACGTCATCCTGGCCCCGCACCTGGGGGCTAGCAGCCAGGAGGCGATGTGGCGGATGGCCACGCAGGTGGCGGACGGGGTCTTCAAGGTCCTGAAAGGGGAGAGGCCCGACCATCCAGTCGTGATCTAGGGGGATCAAAAGTCCGTAAGGACTTCCCTTAACCTTTTTAAACGGAGAAGTGCCCTTCTTTTTGGCAAAAATGAAAGATGTTAACACAGTCTACATCGGTAGCAAGCCACCAATGGCATATGTCATGGCACTGATCACTGCCTTCAACAGATCCGGTGCGGATAGCGTCGTCCTCAAGGCGAGGGGGAGAGCCATCTCCAGGGCCGTGGATGTCGCGGAGATCGCGAAGGGCCGCTACCTGAACGACCTCAAGACCGAGAAGATCGAGATCGGATCGGAGCAGATGCCGACAGAGGACGGGAGAACTAGAGGAGTCTCTACCATAGCGATAACGTTGCGGAAGGGAGCTGAGTCGGCGGTGAAGGCCGAGGCCGCGCCCGAACGTGTGGAGGAGCCAAAGCCCGTTGAGGAGACCAAGGAAGAACCCGAGCCCATAGAAGAGCCGAAGCCCGTTGAGGAGACAAAGGAAGAGCCCAAGCCGGAGCCTCCGACTGAGGTCAAGGCTGCACCGAAGATAGACGTCGGCCTCTCCGATATCAAGGGGGTTGGGAAGACTACCGTGGAGAAGCTGGCGGAAGCAGGATACAAGAGCCCCAAGTCGATAGCCAGAGCCAAGCCAAGCACACTGTCGGAGAAGACGGGTCTATCCGAGAAAGTCGCGACTAAGATAATCGACGCTGCGAAGGAACTCCTGAATAGTTAACCTACCAAATTTAATTTTTCTATTTCAATGCATATCACAACGTAATAGGCGCGAATCCTTATCCGTCATGCAATCGATGGGGGAATTACGATTATCGTTGACCAAACTCCGAGTTCAGGATATCAAAAAGGTTTAAAGTAGACGGGAGTTGAGGATTCTTAACAAGTAAATGGAGCGTAATTCCGTTGCCAATTGTAAAAGTTGATAAGGACGTATGTGAGGGTGCCGGGGTCTGCGCTGAGGTCTGCCCCATGAACGTCTACGACATGGTGGACGCCGGGGGAGGGAAGAAGGCGGAGCCCACCCGGTCAGAGGACTGCATCCTCTGTATGGCCTGCGTGAACGCATGTCCGACCCAGGCCATCACAGTCGAGGAGTAGGCATCTAATTAGGTTCTAAGCCTCTTTCTGAATTAATTTTTTAATATTCTATCCCCGGACAGCTATGGCCCTCACTATGTCCGCGGTGTTCTCACACCAGTCTGCCACGGTCTCCAGGGCGTCAAGGAACTCGTTGAGGAGTATCAGTGCACCCACCGAGAAGCCGGGGTACTCCAGGTTGGCTAGGTGACCCCTTGCCACGGAGTAGAGCTCGTCGATCTCCTCCTCGAGGATCTCGACCTTATCTGCGAGGCTAAGAGCTTTTGTGGAGTTTTTCTCGTGTAGTGCCCGTACGCAGTCACCGAGCACACCGACGCAGTCCACGTTGGCCTTGCACATGTTCTTGGCGGCCTCCTTCATCTCGTCTGGGGCGTTTTCAAAGGGAATTATCACAAGTATTCTGCCGGCCTCCTTTGACCAGTCAGCGACCCAGTCGACCGCCCTCACCAGCTCCATGAGGTCCCCCCTCTCCTCCGGGAACATCTCGCTCCTGGTGAGCTCCTCGACCATCTTCCTCCTGAGGGCGTCAGCCTTCATCTCGAGCTGCGAGACGCTTTCGAAGAAGTTTTTGCAGTCATTTTCGAGGCAGTTTGCTGAGGCCTCCACCATCTTGTATAGGTCCATTACTGCGTTCTGGGTGAGCTCAAGGTGCTCCTCGACCATCGCTAGCACGTTTTCCCCCCGTTTTGGGGCGAACCATCCGAAAAGCCTTCTCGCCAATTGATTTCCTCCGTCAGCTTCCAATTATATAGATACCATATAATATATAGTTTCCCCAGACTCAAGGTCTAGATGAGGTAAAGCAGGACGACGGAGATGGGGATCAAGATGAAAAGGATGCCTATCACCGCTGTTATCTTGGGGTTCTCAGCCATTATTTCAGCTGTCCTCCTCACTAGTCTACTGAAGGGCTTCATCAGGGGGAAGAAGATGATGGCCCCGATGAGGTTAATCGCTAGATGGACGAGCCAGACGCCCATGCTTGTGGGTGTTCCCGTGGCCAGGGCCGCGATAAAGACGTCGAAGACCGTCCCTATGTTTGCGCCCAGGATGTAGGGAAGTATATAGTAGTCAGCGAGGATCGCACCGCTCCCGGCCAGCGGAACCAATAGTGAGACCATGACCGATGTGCTGGGTACTAGGACTGTGAAGATGAAACCCGCGAAGAATGCCCTCAGGGGCTTCGCGAAGGTGGCCCGGAGGAGGTTCCATGACCGGGGCATACTGAAGATCTCGGTCATGAACTTCTCCAGGGTCATGAGGGCACCTACCAACATGAACCCTCCTAGGATGAGCCCCAACCAGGCAGGGATGAACTCGTATAGCCCATCCACCCACGGCGTGGCGATGTCGATGATGTCCGGGAACGCGCTGAGCCAGGGGGCCCTGATGAAGACGTCCTTACCACTCATTGCGATACTGGAGAAGACCCCGAAGAACAGCTCTGCAGGATAGAACAGGAGCAGTGTGAAGAGGTTGTAGAGGACATGGGACATGGTCACGTTGAACGTGGCGTCGAGCCTCTTCCCGCCGCGAATCTGACCCAGGACCGAGACGAGGAAGGGCGTGACTGTCGTCCCTATCTCGGCTCCGATGATGGTGGCCACGGCGAGGGTGAGGGGTATCACCCCCGACGACGTGAATGTGACGACGATGGAGTCGAAGGCCCCGCTGCTCTGGATGATGGCGGTACCGATCCAGCCTATGAAGACGCCGCTCGTCGTGTCACTGATGAGGAGGACGATCTTCTCGGCGAGGGACTCCCCCATGATGACGGCTGAGGTCTTGATGACCACGATGCCAGATACGAAGAAGTAAATCGCAAGGATGGAGCCTATAGCGTTCTTGTATCTGGCAGCCACGCGAATCCAAGTATAACTTCGTATATGAGATAAAAACCTCATTTATATAGGATATATAGGCTATATGAGCCTCTATAGATTATGATGTACACTAAATTCCATCTGTGACCCCATAAATTAGAGTAGACAGACGCCATACTTCTCCAGCAGCACGTTCAGCCCATAGAGGGGAAGACCCACGACGTTGTAGAAACACCCATGAATCTCCTCCACGATGACGGCGCCAATACCCTGGACAGCGTAGCCCCCCGCCTTCCCCAGGGGCTCCCCGGTGGCCACGTATCTGGCGATCTCCTCCTCCGAGAGGGGCTGGAACGTGACGTGGGTCTCAACCACATCCGTCTCCATCCGCTTCGAGGAGGCGTCGACCACCGCCAAGCCCGTGAGGACCCTGTGAGTCCTTCCCTGGAGGGCTCCGAGCATCTCCGCGGCCTCCTGGTCATTCATGGCCTTCCCGATTATCGCATCGCCCAGCACCACTATCGTGTCAGCCCCTACCACGATCCCCTCATCTAGCTTCGAGGCGACATGGTCCGCCTTGGCCTGGGCGTTCCTGAGGACGACCTCCTCGGGGACCCCGTCGTCCTCCTCATGGACGCCATCGGGCTTTATAACCTCAAAGGGCACCCCCAGCTGCCTCAACAGTTTCACCCGCCTCGGGGAGGAGGATGCCAACACTATTTTAGGCAGCCCTGCCGTTCTCACCATATTGTAAAGGTCTATTGACGAGACGTTTAAAGGATGGTGGAAAGATGGAGAAGGTCTACTACGACGACATCGAGCTCCCCGTAGGGACGGTCTGGGCGGCGACCACAGAGAAAGGCCTGGTCCGAGTGCACGCCCTCGGGACCGGGGAGAGGTTCAAGACCGGGCTGAAGGGACTCAAGGCCGAGCTGATCCCGGATCCAGACAGGTTTAACGAGCTAAAGACGATGCTGAGCCGGTGGGTCGAGGGTAGGCCCACGGAGTTCGACCTACCCTTTGACCTGAGGGGCACCGAGTTCCAGAAGGAGGTCTGGCACGCCATCCACAGGATCCCCTACGGGAAGCTCTCGTCGTACGGCCTGCTGGCCAAGGACATCGGGAGGCCCGCAGCCGCGAGGGCGGTGGGGAACGCCGTCGGGGCCAATCCCCTGGGTATCGTCATCCCATGCCACCGGGTCGTCTGGTCCAACGGGGGCATCGGTGGCTTTGGCGGGGGCTACGTCAAGGAGAGCCTGGATGTGAAGAGACTGTTCCTGAACGTGGAGGGGGTTCTGCCCCGCGTCGAGGACAGACCCGAGGACGACGTTGATCTTAAGAGCTTCTTCACCTAATTTCATTATATGAGCGCACTCGAAGGAGTTAGGGTTCTAGATCTCACCCACGCCCACGCAGGCCCCATCTGCACCATGTTCCTGGGGGCCATGGGGGCCGAGGTCATCAAGATTGAGCCCACCTGGGGCGAGATGACACGGATGTTCCCGCCCCTCGTCAAGGGAGTTAGTCCCTACTTCATGTTCGTGGACCGCTGCAAGAAGGGGGTCACCCTGAACCTCAAGGACCCCAGGGGGAGGGAGATGTTCATGGAGATGGTGAAGAAGGCCGACGTCGTCATGGAGAACTTCTCCGCCGGCACCATGGACCGCCTCGACCTGGGCTGGGATGTCCTCCAGGGACTCAACCCCGGCATCATCTTCGCCTCCATCTCCGGTTTCGGCCAGTACGGCCCATGGAGTGACAGGCGGAGCTTCGACCCCATCGCCCAGGCCGCCAGTGGCTATATGTGGACAATGCAGGAGGGCATCAACCCCGACGGGCCACCCCTTCAGGCTGTGGAGGCCATAGCCGACACCATCCCTGGATTCTCCGCCCTAATCGGCATCCTCGCTGCCCTCCAGTACCGGAACAGGACGGGGAGGGGGCAGCGCATCGACGTCGCCCAGATGGACGCAATGATAGGGGTGATGCAGAGCTTCTCATTCTGGGAGCTGGCCCAGACCACATTCAGGAGTGCAGCCAGGTCGGGGAGGGTTGGAGTCTCGGGACTCCACAAGGCCCTAGACGGATACGTGATGTTCAGCCTCCCGGCGGGGCGGATCACCGACTGGTTCAAGGAGCTCCTGGACGTGGAGGAGGTCACCCCAGAGAACGTAGGCGAGTGGGTGGAACGGCGACCGGTAGAGGAAGTCGTGAAGCTCCTCGCCAAGACAGGCGTACCCGTCGCACCCGTCCTGGACCTAGACCAGGTGAAGGCGAACGAGCACGCTATAGCCAGGGAGATGTTCGTCAAGGTGGATCACCCCACCTTGGGTGAGGTTATCCTCCCCGGGTTCCCCATCAAGTTCTCCGAGACCAAGGGGGACATAACAATGCCGGCACCCCTCCTGGGCCAGCACAACGAGGAGGTTTATTCCGAGCTCTTAGGCCTCTCCAAGGAGAAACTAGAGGAACTACGGAAAGCAGGGGTCGTCTAGGCCCCTATCAGCCTCTCGTAAGCAGTCATATGCATGTCCATGATCCTCCCCTTTTCGTGGAACTCCGAGACGTAGGCATAGCCCTCCTCACCTTTCCGCTTCCAGCGGTCCGAATCTAACATGAACCTTAGACCCGTATCCAGATCCCCATCCCCCACGTGGTATCCGAAGCGGCTGGCGAAGCCCTCTGGATCGTGGGAGCTGAGGATGGCGCAGCCATGCGCAGCTGCCTCCAGGAAGGAGACGGGGAATCCTTCGCTCACGCTGGTGTTGACGAGAATCCAAGCCTCCTCCAAGACCTGATTCTTCCTTTCTCCAGAGATGAAGCCGGGCATCTCCACGTTCGTTGAACCCCCATATCTCCTCCTCAACGCTCTGTCCATGGACTCTTCGTTTGCCCTCCCCATAGCTACGAACCTGACCCCGGGGAACCTCTCAGCCAGCTCGAGGAAGAGCTCGGGGCGTTTCTCCCCGTCGAACCTCCCGAGGAAGCAGACCGTCGGCTCCCCCGACTTCCGGGGTATATCGGATGGGACATCGACGGGATTAGGCAGGAATCCGGGGTCCTCCGCAATATTATACAGCTCCTTCGCCTTGGGGATCATATCTCTGGACTGGCAGTAGACGGCGTCCATCCGCCCTACCGCCTCCACGAGCCTGCCCCAGTAGAGGGCGTTGAAGAGTCTGCGCCTCATCGGATAGAAGCGGTAGAGCGCCCCCCACTCCTCCCTGGTCCGAGGGTTCTGGAAGGTGACGATGTGCCTCCTCTCAGGTACAGAATTCATCGCAAGGACGCTCCCCCAGCTCAACCCCTCGGAGTGATAGATGTCAGCGTCGACGCGCCTGTAGAGGGAGCCCGTGAGGGGATACCTCCAGAGGGGGAAGCCGTAGACGGTCATCCCGTCAAGCTCCTCGACCGACGCCTGCTCCACCCCCCGGGGAACCACGACCGAGACATCGACTCCTCGATCAACGAGGGCCGCTCCAATTGTACGGGTCGCCATGCCAATGCCCCCGTGACGCCCCCACTCGAAGAGTTCCGTGGCCACGAGGCAGAGGGAGAGGTCCATTAGAGAACCGTTATCTGTAACTGAAGATAAGTTATCCGTAGGTCCAGGGGCCACGATTGAAGGTTCTCACGGCGACTTCCAGCTTCCCCCGATACGAGGGAGACTACTACGGCAACTTCGTGCGCGACCAGTGCCTCAGGCTGGCAGAGGCGGGTGTGGACATCACGGTCCTCGCGCCCAGGACGCGCTCATCAAGGAAGGGCACCGGGAAACTCAAGATCGTGCGATTCCCGTTCATGCCATCCAAGCGTCTCGAGGTTCTGCCAGAGCAGACCTTGAAGCACGCCTCACCGATTGATTTGATGCAGCTTCCACCCTACCTCTTCTCAGCCTACCTGCACTTGGTGGGGCAATCGGCTGACATCGTCCACGCCCACCTCGCCATCCCCATGGGGTTCCTGGCCTCCCTTTCACCCAGGGAGACACCCCTCGTGGTGACCTGCCACGGAGGCGACTGCCTCCTGCCCCTCGCGAAACCAGTGTACAGGCCCTTCGTTAGACGTGCCCTCAGAAAAGCGGACAGAGTCGTCGCCGTCTCCGCCTTCATTAAGAACCTCGCCGTAAGGCTCGGAGCTCCCGAAGAGAGGGTCGAGGTCATCTACCTCGGTGTAGACTCGGAGAGATTCAGGCCTGCACGGGACCGGAACGCCCTACGAGTGGCGCTGGGCATTCCCACTGACAGCCTCGTCGTGGGTACTCTGAGACGGCTCGTCCCGGAGAAGCGGGTCGAGGATTTCATCAGGGCTGCAGTGAGGATCCAGGGTGAGATTGACGCCTTTTTCGTCGTTGGAGGTGAGGGGTTCCACCGCCCATACCTGGAGAGGCTGTCCAGGGAACTCGGAGTAGCCAACATGATGTTCCTCGGCAGAGTAGCCGACGCCTCGATGTTCCATCGGCTCTGCGACGTCTTCGTCCTGACCTCCGTCGGTGAGGGGCTCTCCATGTCTCTGCAGGAGGCCATGGCGACGGGCTGCGTTCCTGTGGCGGTAGATGGCTTTGGATGCCCCGAGGTCATCACGGACGGTGTGAACGGCTTCCTCTTCAGACCCCGGGACGTGGAGGGGCTGGCGGAGAAGGTCCTCCTAGCCGCCTCGAACCTACGTCTCGGCAGGAAGGCTAGGGAGACCATTGTGAGGTGTTTCAGCCCTGACGAGGGCGTCAGGCGTTACCTAAATATATACAGAGAGCTCTTTCCCGGTCCCTGAGTTGTTTATAGAATAGCGTTGTAGTAGAGAAACACACACGTCGGCTCAAATAGAGTCCGATCCCTTTGTGATTCAAGGGTTCAGCCCCGTAAAGGGGAGGTCAGACCATGGAGACAAGAAGGTCAAAGTTGGAGATATACCTAGAGGTCCTCAAGATAATCAAGGGGGGCACGGACAAGCCGACGCGCATCATGTACCAAGCGAACATTTCGTGGCAGCCCCTCATGAAGATCCTCACCTCGATGGTGTCCCAGGAGCTCATCGAGGAGATAGACATGACGACCGGGAGGAGGAGGGACAAGAGGACCAGCAGGATCTACGTCATCACGATGAAGGGGGAGCAGGTCATCAGGTACTTCAAGGGGGTCAAGGACTTCGAGCTCAGGGACGTCAACATCCCCCTGTAGACGACACAAAATACACTCTTTTTTACCACAATAAGCCTACTCAAACAACAGGCATTATCCCTTATACGTAGTTGTGAAGAGAGGGGTTAAAACCGACCTCCATCAAAGTGTACACTGTAATCCTATGGTCAAAGTCGCGGGCGTAGACGAAGCGGGAAGGGGCCCCGCGATCGGACCCCTTGTCGTAGGGGGCGTCCTGTTCGACGAGGAGACGGCTGAAGACCTCCCATCGATGGGAGTCAAGGACTCCAAGAAGCTCTCGCCAAGGAGGAGAGAATCCCTGGAGGTGGAGATCATGGATCTCGCCGACAGCTGGGCCTTCTTCGATCTGCAGCCCAGGACCATAGACAAGGTTGTGAACAGGGGGGTCGTCTACAGGAAGTTGAACTACCTCGAGGCAATGGCCATGGCGAAGGTCATCAGGGACCTTGGACCCCACCGCGCGATAGTGGATCCAGCTGACACGGTCATCAACAGGTTCGTGGAGGATATCAAGAGGGTGATCCCCCCGGGGATCGAGGTCCACGGAGAGAGCCATGCCGACGACATCTACCCGGTCGTCTCAGCGGCGTCCATCCTGGCCAAGGTGAGGCGTGACAGGTTCGTGGCGGAGCTCAGGGAGGAGCACGGCGACTTCGGCTCAGGCTACAGCAGCGACAGGAGGACGGTCTCGTTCCTGGAGTCCTGGTTCGAGGACCGCGATGACTGCCCTCCCTTCATGCGGTGCTCATGGGCCACCGTTAGGAGGATAAGGGCGGCTCAGGCTCGATAGATGGCGGTCACCATCGCGTGGTCCTTCTCGTAGGGCTCAAGCTCGAGCATCTCTCCGATGGTGAAGCCTCCCTTCTCCAGCACCCCAATCTGGTCGGAGTAGACCTCCCTGGGGCTCCGCGTGACGTTGACGCTCCTGGACTTGATCGCTATAGCCAGCCTTCCCCCTTTTCTGAGGTACATCTCAGCGTTCTTCACAACGATCTCCGCCTGTGCGGGCTGGGCCACGTCGGCATATAGGACATCCACCCTCTGTACTTCCGCTGAATAGGAGGCGGGGTCTCGGGCGTCGCCCAGTATGGGTGATATATTCTGCCTGTACCTGGCGACGTTGGACACGAGGTCTCGCAAGGAGCGAGGGGCGAAATCCACGCCCCAGATGTAGCCCTTGGGACCTACCACGTCGGATATGTGGGAGCAGGTGGTCCCGGAGGCCACGCCCAGGTAGAGGACCCTGTCCCCGATGGAGAGGGGGGATTTGACTAGGCCTTTCAGCACGGCGGCGGCAAGCTTGCTGCGATAGGGGTTCCAAGTGCGGTACTCGATTCCGTCGACCTCGACTAGCTGCTCGCCGTAGACCTTCCTACCCGGGGTCATGTTCCTCGTGGCCAGGACCGCCCTGGAGTCCACTTCAAATCTGAATATCCCAGGGAAGGCCTCTTCCGGTGCCATGTTCGGCCTCAACTCTACTCAGGTTACGAGGAGAAAAATCTACCGTGGAGGCTTCTATGCTTCGACACGCTGCTCCATCATCTTCGCCTGGTCGACCGCGAGCTTCTGGAGCCACGCCATGGGGGTCCTGAGCTCGTTCACCTTCTTGGCGAAGTGGTGGCAGTTCACGTATGACGGTGAGTTGCATATCCTGGAGAAGAAGTCCTTGGTGATGGCGACGCTGCAGTCGTGGAGGTACGGGCAGTCTTTCCGGTTGAGCTTCTTCTGGAAAGCTTCAGAGAGCGAGGACATCACCTTTTCACCTTTTCACAGTATATGGTTTTTGAACCTGTATTAGTGGTACATGATCATCCGATTTATACTTACCTGTATCAGAGTTAAGTAACAATGTTACTATACGCGCTTCATACACCGGTGAGTATGTTTTAAGTACATGTAGTGTTTTTTTACAGAATTGAGACTGCCATGTCTAATGACGAGAGGGTATACATAGGCTCAAAGCCCATTCTGGCATACGTGACAGCGGTTATAACCGCTTTCTCAAGAGCTGATAGCGTCAACGTCATGGCCCGTGGCAGGGCCATAAGCAGCGCCGTCGATGTCGTAGAGGTCACCAAGAGGAGCTTCATGAGGGACATGATAGTGGATGATGTCAGCATCGGCACGGAGATCTTGGGAGAGGAAGGCAACAAGAGGAACGTCTCGACTATTGCCATAAAGCTGTCGAAGCCATAGAAGCAGGTTCGAGCCCAGAGAACGGAGCAGGAGCGGAACAGAAGCCCCTGAAAACGTAACTCAGCTAATCGGCACCAGATTTATCCCCTTTTTCGTACTCGTCGAGCTGTCTCTTCAGCTCAGATCCCAGGGAGTTGCCCGTGAAGGCATCCGCCCTGGCTGCCAAGGCGAGCTTCGCCGCCAGGACACGTGCTGAGCGTCCCCGCAGCTTCCTCTTCTTGGAGTGTACGAAGGGATGTTGGAAGATGAGACCATGCTTGGGGGGCCTCGCCCTCGTCTTTTTAGCCCGGAAAAGAGCCTTCTCCGCTCCCAGGATCTGGATGGCTCCGGAGGGCTTCATGGCGAGCTTTCTCAGCCCCCCGCCCCTCTCGATGAGCTTCGCAGCCAACACTGGACCAGCAACTTCCGAGAGGTTGGGAGCTACCTCCTGAGCCGTCGAGGAGATGTGACCCTCCAGCTCCTCCCGGTACTCGTAGAGGGAAAGGAGACGGGAGGCTAGGGCCTGCTGCTGCTCCAGGTCGTCGGGTGACATGGGAGCCCCCATGGAGCCTTGGGCGGCGTTGACGATCCTACTAGCCTTGTCGGGTTTGAACCCCAGGGTAGCTAGAGCATCGGCTTCCAAGCTGGACCTGGCCCCTATTGATTCCACGATACGGGCGTAGGTCTCGTGGCTGTCCACCTGGCGGTCCAGCTCGGGGAAGTGGAGCCCGTACCACTCCCGGAGCTTGCTGGAGAGGACGTTGAGGGTCTTGTCGAGCTCGTTGAGGAGCTGGACCATCTGGGGGATGACGGCGCCCCGCGCAGACTGGGCCCTCCTCACAGCCCTCTGGGCCCTCTCCATGGAGACCTCGTGGACCACGCCTCGAAGCTGGGCAGCATCCTCTACCCATCCGTACTCAACAGCCAAGGCCTCAAGGTTGTCCCTGACGTATTCGCCGGATCCGGAAGGACCGGAGGTCTCAGTGTCCAGGCCATACTTGTCAGCGATCGTCTTCGCCAGGGCTTCGTTGGATAGCACGAGCCCCTTGAAGCCCCTCTGCATCAGCTTCTCAACCAGCTCGGCGGCTTCCTTATTCACCTCGCCGTCCCGCTGCCGGTCCAGCGCCGCCGCTATCTGCTTTGGATCCCTGGGATAGAGGACGCGTTCTACGACGCTCTCCCCGGTGACCCCTAGGACCCCGATTATAGTCTCGACGACGTGCACCTTTTTCCCTTCGCTTCCCGGTTCGCTCAACACGTCACTCTCCTAAGGTTTATCAACGATATACGCAAGTAAAGACGGGATGTCCCAATTAAGCTTAGCAGTGAGCATAGCTGGGCTGGAGCTCAGGAATCCCACGATGAACGCCGCCGGGGTCCTTGGCATCTCCGCGCCCCTCCTTAAGAGGGTCTACGAGGGTGGAGCCGGGGCTGTGGTGACCAAGAGCCTCGGAGGGGTCCAGAGGATGGGGCACAGCAACCCCACCCTGGTCTCGGTGGAGGGAGGCGCCCTCAACGCGATGGGACTGCCTAACCCGGGAGCCGATTACTTCGTGGAGATGATCAGGGAGCTCCAGGGTGATGGAATTCCCGTCGTTGCGAGCTTCTTCGGAGGATCCATCGAGGAGTTCAGGGAGGTGGCAAATGTCCTCTCCGAGGCAGGGGTTGATGCACTGGAGGTTAACGTGAGCTGCCCCAACGTCGCCGAGGAGCTGGGAATGCTTGGGGCCGACCCGCTGAATACGGAGAAGGTGACCGAGGCGGTCAAGGAGGTCGCCAATTCACCGGTCATAGTTAAGCTCTCACCCAACGTCACCGATATCTGCGAGATCGCTAGGGCCGCCGAGCGGGGTGGGGCGGACGCCATCACTGCCGTCAACACCCTCAAGGGGCTGGCGGTTGACGCCGACCTGAGGAGGCCCATCCTCACCAACGTCACGGGGGGCCTCTCGGGGCCGGCTCTGAAGCCCGTGGCCTTGAGGTGCGTCTGGGAGATCTACGAGGCGGTGGAGGTCCCCATCATCGGGTGCGGGGGCATCTCCAACTGGAGGGACGCGGTGGAGTACCTCCTCTCCGGGGCCACGGCCGTCGAGATCGGAACAGCCGCAATGGATGGAGGATTCGACATCTACGGGGAGATAGCGGAGGGCATCAGGGGATACCTGACGGAGAACGGTTTCAAGGAGGTAAAGGAGATTGTCGGACTGGCGCACGGAGGCTGAGGCAATGAGGGTTGTGAAGCTCATGAAGGTGAAGGAGGAGGCACGGGGCATGAGGAGCCTCCACTTCGCTGACGAGAGATGCTCGGAGGGCGTCCCGGGCCAGTACGTGATGATCTGGAACCCGGCCGCGGAGGAGGTGCCAATGTCCCTGGCGAGCATAGGGAAAGACGGGAATGTGTCGGTCGTCGTACGTCCCGTCGGAGAGTCCACTGAGGCCCTCTGCGGGATGAGCGCGGGCGACAAGATCGGCCTGAGAGGTCCCTTCGGGAACGGCTACACAGTCCAAGGGAGTTCCCCACTCCTTGTCGCAGGAGGCACCGGAGCAGCTTCACTGAGGCCCCTGGCCGAGGAGATGGTCGCCAAGGGCTTGAAGCCGATATTCATCCTCGGGGCACGAAGCAAGGATCAGCTCCTCCTGAAGGAGAGACTTGAGAGTCTGCTGGGGGAGGACCTCCTCACCGTCACGGACGATGGCTCCCACGGCTACCGAGGGTACGCCTCAACGTACGCCAAGCAGCTGATGAAGGAAAAGAAGTATGATATGATCTACACGTGTGGGCCGGAGATCATGATGGCGGCCGTGTTCCGGGTGGCCGAGGAGCGGGGCATCCCGATGCAGGCGAGCCTCGACAGGTACATCAAATGCGCCGTCGGCCTCTGCGGAAGCTGCGGCCTGGGACCCTACAGGGTCTGCAAGGATGGCCCGGTCTTCAGCTCGGAGCAGCTGAGGGAGGTCCGGGACGAGTTCGGGAAGAGTCGGATGGACCCCTCGGGGCGGTCCGTAAAGGTGGACCACTGAGGGCACAGCTGTTATCAAGGGATACACTCTTTCTTCATTCATGGTATCCGAGAAGGCAGAAGTAGACATCCTCTTCGAGTGCTTCTACATGCAGCTGGGGGTCACCGAGGGGCATCCGGTGCTCAGCGTCCGCTGGCCCCTCACGCCGATGCCCGAGCCCGAGGTGGGGCAGGTCTACGGGGGCCTCACGTTCAACCTGGGGTCCACGAACACGGTCCTCATCCGCGACGAGGGGAAGAAGATCATCGTGGACCCCGGTATAATCCAGCTGGGCAGGTACGGGGTGTTCCAGAAGAGGCTGGCCGAGTTCGGCCTCAAGCCCGGGGACATAGACATCGTCGTGAACACCCACTGCCACTACGACCACGTCGAGGGCAACTACCTGTTCAGGGGGAAACCCCTCTACGTCCACGAGAAGGAGTACCAGTACTGCAGGGAGCTCTACTGGCCCGAGTTCGCCGACGCGTTCATGGGCATCATGGACGTGAAGGAGATATCCGGCCCCACGAGGCTCAGCGAGAACGTGATGATAATGGAGACCCCCGGCCACACCCCCGGCAGCATCTCCGTGACCGCGGAGACGGCCGATGGACTGGTGGCCTGCATAGGGGACGCGGCCATCGTCAAGGAGGACTACCTGGAGTTCAGGGCTCCCTCTGTTGTGACCAAGAACATCTCACCAGACGTCTCCATCGCGAGTCTGAAGCGGGTGGCGGCCCTTAAGCCCGCCCTCGTGGTCCCGGGGCATGACGCGGCCTTTGCCCCCGGGGGCTGAGAAAGGTTTATAGACCATGGGGCTGAAGGGGTTGGCGGTGCTTAAATGCCTACACACGGTTCATTGACGAAGGCGGGCAAGGTCCGGGCCCAGACCCCGAAGATAGAGGGTAGGGAGAGGAAGAGCCTGGCGCCCAGACGCAGGAACAGGAGCAACTACGTCAAGAGGCAGCTTGCAGCGCCCCGGGACGGCTTCCGGAGAAGGCGTCGCCGCTAGTCTCGGTTCAACCCTTTTAACCCCATCATTCTAAGTGATACCCGAGTTGGAGCCAGCCCTTAGAGCTCTCGTCGAGAGGCTTCTCGAGCACCCCTCGCCCACCAGGGGTGACGTGGAACGCCTGAAGGTCGAGTTGAGCAGGGAGTACCAACTGGGCAGGATACCCGGAAACTCCGAGATCATCGCGGTTCTAAAACCTGAAGAGGGTGAGGCCCTCATCCCGCTGCTCAGGCGGAAGGAGGTCAGGGCGGCCAGCGGAGTCAACGTTGTTGCGGTCATGACCGAGCCCCGGGCCTGCCCCCATGGGCGATGCGCCTACTGTCCCGGCGGCCCTGACGACGGTGTCCCGCAGAGCTACACGGGGCACGAGCCCGCAGCCATGAGGGGCGCCCAGAACTCCTACGACCCCTACGGACAGGTGACGAGTCGCATCGAGCAGCTGAGGGCAATAGGGCACGAGGTCGACAAGGTGGACCTCATCATCATGGGGGGCACATTCCCCGCGGCCCCTCCCGAGTATCAGGACTGGTTCGTGAAGGGTTGCCTCGACGCCCTCGCAGCTGAGGAGTCAGAGACCCTTGACAAAGCGAAGGCGAGGGCCGAGTACGATGGCATCAGGAACGTGGGGATCACCGTCGAGACGAGGCCCGACTGCGTCAATGTCGAGGAGGTGGACAGGCTCCTGGACCTCGGGGTCACCAGGGTCGAACTGGGCGTCCAGAACGTCTACGACGACATCTACGAGCTCGTGGAGAGGGGGCATACCGTCGGCGACGTCGTGGAGGCGACGAGGCTGCTCAAGGACTCGGGCCTCAAGGTCTGCTACCACATGATGCCGGGGCTCCCCGGCTCCACCCGGGAGAGGGACCTAGAAGGCTTCAGGACGCTCTTCGAAGACCCTCATTTCAGGCCCGACATGCTGAAGATCTACCCGACCCTGGTGATGGAGGGGACGAAGCTCCACGACTGGTGGAGGGAGGGCAGGTACACGCCCCTCTTGACCGAGGAGGCTGTAGAGTTGGTGGCTGACATGAAGGAGCTCGTCCCGCCTTGGGTGCGGATAATGCGGGTCCAGAGGGACATACCCTCGAACATCATCGGGGCGGGCGTCGACAAGAGCCACCTGAGGCAGCTAGCCCAGGAGCGCCTCGCTGAGCGAGGGTCCAGATGCAGGTGCATAAGGTGCAGGGAGGTCGGGCACAGGGACGGGGTTGAGCAGGACGAAATTGAGGTCATCCATAAGAATTATGAGGCGTCGGGGGGGACGGAGGTCTTCATCTCTGCTGAGGACGAAACATCGGATATCCTCGTCGGCTTCCTGAGGATGAGGATACCCTCCGAGAAGACCTTCAGGCCGGAGACATCACCGGGCTCAGCCATCGTGCGGGAGCTCCACGTCTATGGGGAGATGGTCCCCGTGGGCAGCAGCCGCGCCAAGGGGTGGCAGCACAGGGGCTGGGGGAGAGCCCTCATGTCCGAGGCAGAGAGGATAGCACGCGAGGATTGCGACTCAAAGAAGCTGCTGGTCATGAGCGCCCTCGGGACGAAGGAGTACTACGCCAGCCTGGGCTACCGCAGGGACGGCGTCTACGTCTCGAAGAACCTCTGAGGGTGAAGCTTTTAACGTGTGCAGCGTTGAATAGCTTCAGGGTCTAACCATGTATGTCGCGGTCTACCACTACCGAGTAAACAAGGAGAAGACAGAACAGTTCGTCATGCTCGAGAAGAAGGCCATCGAGATCTACCTGGAGCACGGATGCCTGGGCGTGGAGATCTACAGGGACGCAAAGGACTCCGGGCGCTGGATGGAGATCAACAGGTACAGGGACCTGGGGCACCACAACACCGTTGTCTCCGCCGTAGACAAGGACCCGAGGATCAAGCCCGTCTTCGAGGAGTTCATGAGCCTCTTCGACGACGAGGCGGGCCGCCCCCAGAAGACCAGCTACTACAGGATGCTCTAGGGGCACCAGTCGTAAATATAAGCCCCATCCGCAATAGTTTTCTCTGATTCTCCATGGGCGACGAGCAGCTGCACGGCTACAGGGGAAAACTCAAGGAGGCCCTAGAGGCCGCCGGTGTCGGTATAGGCGATCTCCTCAGGTTCGAGTCGGGGGACGGGAGCTTCGAGGGCTCACTTATGCCTAGGGTCGAGACCGCCGATGACTGGCACGTAGTCCTCAAGTTGAAGTCCGGTTATAACGTCGGGATCGCATTCGGTGAGGGGGCCAAGGTCGTGCGCCTCGGGCAGGCGGAGAAGCCCGAGTTCAGGCCGCCCCCCCTCCCCGAGGTGAAGGCGGGGCTCCCCAAGGTCAGCATCGTCAGCACGGGGGGCACCATCGCGAGCCGGGTCGACTACATCACCGGCGGGGTGCACGCCGCCATGTCATCGAGGGACCTCCTCAGCATCGTCCCCGAGCTATCGGACATCGCAGCCGTGGACGCCGACATCCTCTACAGCACGTTCAGCGAGAACATCGACGCTGAGCAGTGGACGGGGATCGCCCGCAGGATCGCCGAGAAGGTGAAGGAGGGAGCGCAGGGGGTGGTCATAACCCACGGGACCGACACGCTGGGATACTCTTCGGCCGCCCTCAGCTTCGTCCTGCGGAACCTCCCGATACCCGTCATTTTCGTGGGCTCCCAGCGGAGCTCGGACAGGCCCAGCTCGGACGCGGCGACGAACCTGTTGGGGGTCGTGTCGACGGCGGCCCACGCCCCCTTCGCCGAGGTCGTCCTGGGGATGCATGAGACCACCAGTGATACGAGTATCGTCTTCCACTGGGGGACCAAGGCCAGGAAGCTCCACACGAGCACACGATACGCCTTCCAGTCAGTGAACACCGAGCCCCTTGCCAGGTACGTTGACGGCAAGGTCGAGATGATCGCCGAGAGTTACCGTAAGCGGGGTGAGGGTGAGTTGGAGCTCATGGACAGCTTCGAGAGCAAGGTCGCCCTCATAAAGTTCCACCCGGGCTTCCAGCCTAGCACCATCGACTGGTACGTCGACGACGGCTACAAGGGCGTCATCCTCGAGGGCACGGGCCTCGGCCACGTTAGCACGGGGCTCTACGAGGCCCTGAGGGGGGCCGTGAAGGCGGGTGTGGTCCTGGGCATGGCCCCTCAGTGCGTCTGGGGGCGCATAGACATGGACGTCTACTCGACGGGGAGGGAGCTACAGGAGATCGGCGTCGAGCCCTTGGGAGACATGCTGGCCGAGACGGCTTTCGTCAAGCTGAGGTGGGCTCTCGCCAACTCCGATGATATCGAGGAAGCCATGGAGCTGATGAGGAGGAACATTGCGGGCGAGTACAGCGACCGCACCCTGTATACGGGGAGGTTCGGTTGATGGACTATGCGAAGCTGGGGCTGAAGGTGGGCCTCGAGGTCCACCAGGAACTTGCCACCAAGCATAAGCTGTTCTGCCAGTGTCCGCCCATGCTCTTCAGGGATGATCCCGAGTACACTTTCATCCGCCGCCTCAGGCCGAGCCAGAGCGAGCTGGGGGAGATAGACCCCGCCGCATTGTTCGAGTTCCTAAAGGGGAAGACCATCATCTATGAGGCGAACCGGGAGACCTCGTGCCTTGTGGAGATGGACGAGGAGCCCCCGGGACCCCTCAACGCCGAGGCGCTGGACATCTGCCTAACGTTCACCCTTCTCACGGGGGGCACCCCCGTCGACGAGGTCCACGTGATGCGTAAGATAGTGGTGGACGGCTCGAACACCACGGGGTTCCAGAGGACCTGCGTCACCTCCCTCGGCGGGAAGCTAGAGGTCGGCGGCAAGACCTACAGCCTCCAGCAGGTGGGCTTGGAGGAGGACGCCGCCCGGAAGATCGCGGATGAGGGGGGTGTCAGCCGCTACCGTATCGACAGGCTTGGGATACCTCTCATCGAGGTGACGACGGACCCAGTGATCTACTCGCCGGAGGAGGCCGAGGAGGTCGCCCTGGCTATCGGCCGCATCCTGAGGGCCACCGGTCAGGTCAGGAGGGGCCTGGGCACCATCAGGCAGGACGTGAACATCTCCATAGTAGGCGGGGCCCTAATCGAGATCAAAGGGGTACAGGAGCTCAACCTGGTCTCCAAGGTCGTGGAGTACGAGGTGCAGAGACAGGTCAAGCTCCTCAAGATAGTCGATATTCTGAAGGAAAGAGGCATCAAGGCCACAGATCTCACAGATAAACCGCTGGACGTGTCCGACCTCTTCGGTGAGACGAAGAGCCGCATCGTCAAGAACGCCCTCAGCAAGGGAGGCCGCGTCCTAGCTGTCAAGCTGGGAGGGTTCGCAGGCTGCATGGGGATCGAGCTCTGCCCCGACAGGAGGCTGGGGACCGAGATGGCGGATCACGCCAAGTTCGCCGGAGGCGTCAGGGGCATCTTCCACACCGACGAGCTTCCCGCCTACGATATCACCGTCGAGGAGGTCAAAGCCCTAAGGAAGAAGGTTGGCGCCTCCGACTCGGACGCAGTGGTCATCGTCGCTGACGAGGAGGAGAGCTGCAGGAGAGCCCTCTCCGCCGTCGTCAAGAGGGCGAGGGAGGCCCTGGAGGGGGTACCCAGCGAGACAAGGGCCGCGAACCCGGATGGAACCACCCACTTCACGAGGCCGAGGCCCGGGGCGGCGAGGATGTACCCGGAGACCGATATGCCCCCCATCGTCGTCTCCTCGGAGCGTCTCGCCAAGTTGAGGGCGAACCTCCCCGAGATGCCCGAGGCGAAACTTGAACGATTCACGACCGACTACGGGATAAACGAGAAGCTCGCCAGGCAGGTCATCAACTCCGACTACACCCAGCTCTTCGAGGAGATGATGGGCGAGGACCTTGCGGACCCCGTGCAGCTGGCGGTCACGCTCACCGAGGACTTCAGGGGGCTCCAAAGGGACGGCGTGGAGATCGACAACATCAGCGACGCCTTGATTCGGGACACCTTCGGGCTCCTGAAAGCCGGAAAGACAGCCAAGGAGTCCCTGCCCCAGATCTTCACGTGGCTCGCAGAGAACCCCGACGGCTCCCCGGCGGATGCCTTGAAGGCCCTCGACCTGGGCATGCTCAGCGGCGATGATCTGAGGAGCATGGTGGAGGCGAAGGTCTCCGAGAACCGTGAGATGGTGGAGAGGATGGGTGACAGGGCGATAGGGCCCCTGATGGGGATGATGATGGGCGAGGTGAGGGGCCGGGCAGAGGCGAAGGAGGTCCAGGCCCTCCTGCGTGAGGCCATCGGGGCCCTGAGCCGGGAATAGAGTATTATATAATAACCATCATAATTATTACGGGTATTAGTTCAGTTTGTGATCTCATGGAGCAGACTCCTTTTCGTCTCAAGGTCAAGATCGGGGAGATGGAGGTTGAGCTCGGCGGGGAGAAGCAGGAGGTCCTCTCGACGCTCGACGACCTCAAGGAAATAGTGGACAAGGTGACCATCGCCTTCAACAGCGGCCCGATTCCCGAGACCAGGCTCGTGGAGCCCGCGAAAGAGGAGGAAGACGAGTCCCTCAAGTACCCCAAGATCCCCCGGACCAACCAGTGCAGCGAGGCCGTCGTTAGCCTCCTCTCCACGGATTGGGGGAAGACCCCCAGGCCTATCGGGCAGCTCAGGGAGGCGATGGAGGCGAACGCCGTCTTCTTCCCCAAGACCACCCTCTCGGGGGTCCTGGTCTGGCTCGTGAAGAAGGGTCAGCTTAGGCGGTGGAAGGACAAGAAGAGGGGCTACCTCTACGTCGTCAACGAGCCGGAGGCCGAGTGATGCCCCGGATCGCCCTCTCCATCAACACCCCGTTCGGGGAGATAGAGGTGAGCGGGGAGACCCCCGAGGAGGTCCTGGACGCCCTTGAGAGGCTCGACCAGAAGTTCATCGGCGAGGTCAACGAGAGGGTCTCGGAGCTCCTCGCCACCCAGGCGAAGGACGACCTGAAGGGGGTCATCGAGGTGGGCAGGGACGGCCCCATCATCGTGACCAAGAAGAAGCTCAGCCACTACGCCTGCATCGGCCTGATACTCTACTGCGTGAGGGACCATCAGGCGAGCTCCCGGGAGATCACCCGGAGGCTGACCGCCAGCGGGAAGAAGGTGACAGTCCCGGCCCGGCTCCACGAGATGAGGCGGAGGGGGCACATCTTCAAGCCCGTGGACAGGGCGCCCTACTACAAGCTCTCGTCGAAGGGGGTCAAGTGGATCGAGGAGGAGGTCATCCCTCCCCTCAAGAAGAAGTAGCTAGAGCCCCTTTCTGTCCAGCCGGTCCTTGAGATCCGTCAGGTTGACCAGCAATCCCAGGAGTATCTGCTTGCTGTCGCAGGTGTAGGAGCGCTGCCGGAAAGAAGCCCTCTGGATGAGATCCTTGTCAACGAGCTTGGCCACTGCCCTCTCCGTGGCCTTGGAGGTGAGGGAGAGCTCCGTGGAGAGCTCCTTGACGGACATGGAGCGCCCCGTTCCCAGGAGATGGTAGAAGACCTGCATCTGGCTGGGGGCTTTGGAAAGCTTCGCTATCTCGTCCATCATGCTCCTAAGTTCAGAGACCTGCTCTTCAGTCATGCTTCAGTCAACTCTTCTACGTCCTTAATTCTCGATACATCTTCATGAGTATATCGTAGGGTCTTACAGCGGAGACCCATCCCCTTGGTCTTGATTCCACGAGGCCCGAGGCCTTCAGCTCCGTGAGGCGCGCCCGGACCGTCGAGGGCTTCTCCCCGGTGCCTTCGGCGATCTCCGAGGGCTTCAGGGCGCCGTCCTTGAATGCGAGGAAGCAGAGGACCTTGAATGCCGACGTCCGCAGCTTCAGGGCATCGAGCTTCTCGTTGTCCACGGGCATGTCTCTACCTCTCAAGGTACTGCTCTAGGAGCTTCACGAGGATGGGCCCCATCTTGTACCTGTAGATCCCCCTGGAGACCCTGTCCACGAGCCCCTTGTTGAAGAGGTTGAAGAGGGCTATGTTCACGGCGTTCACGGTGAGGCCCAGGGCCTCCGCCACGTCCTTGGAGGACATCGCCTCCCCCCTCTCCACGAGGAGGAGCAGGACCTCTCGCTGGCTCTCAGCCCGCCTCAGTCCGTCAAGCTCCTCGGATCCGCTCATGGTCACCGGCTCCCGCTCACTGCTTCCGGATGTAGTTCAGGTAGATGTCGGACACGAAGTCGGTGAAGGCGATCTTCGACTGGTACGAGCCGTCCCGCCTCTGGTTCAGGTACTTCTTCACTAGGAGGGCCCTGAGGGCCGGACGGACGGTGCCCGGGGAGATCCCCGTCTCCTCGCTGATCTGGTTCGGGGAGGCTGGGCCCTTGAAGGCGAGGTAGACCAGCACCTTGAACTGGCTGGTCCCCGGCCTCAGGTCCTTTAGGGCCTTATCAAGCAGACTAGACATTTCGATCCACTCCTATTTCGACCCTTTCTCCTGGGCCTCGACCCTGTCCATTAGATGGAGGAGGATACCCGGGACGTTCGGCGAATAGCTGCCGCGCCCCCTACGCATCAGGAGGCCCTCATCTGAGAGCTTCGCATAGGCGGCCTTTACGGAGTTGTACTTGGCCCCTAGGTGCTCGGCCATCTCGCTTGGGCCAAGACTCGGCTGCTTCAAAAAGGTCCGGAAAACCTTCTCCCGGAGGGTGTATTCCTCGGTCAATTCGGGTCAACCTACACTTTTTCGATCTTCTTATTAACTTTGCTTTTGGGTGCCCAATTTTATGGAGTTTGATATTGAGCGTAATAATTTCTTCCTTTATATACTAAACCGGGTTTTTCAGAAATTAAGCTCGAAATAATCACAGGATTTAAATACCTTAGAAAAAAAGTGTTGTATGTAAACGGTTTTTCTGGGGGCGGGGACGGGTGCAGATACTACGCGAAAAGGTGGAGGAGGAAGTCGTCGAGGTCGGTAAGCCCCTCCATAACCTCTGCCTCGCCATCAGGGACCTGCTCCTGGAGCGTGTCAGCGCCGACGTTGAGCGGAGCTCGCCCGCCATCGCTGAATTAGCCGAAAAACTAAGGGATGATCTCACTCTCTACACGATGGGCAAGCGCGAGCCTTATAGTTTCGTGGCAGGGGCTGACGCCGGGAGCCAGATCCTTCCCCTCGCCTCGAGGAGGTACGCT
The DNA here is from genome assembly GCA_016783455.1 of Candidatus Bathyarchaeota archaeon. GTDB lineage: Archaea > Thermoproteota > Bathyarchaeia > TCS64 > TCS64 > BS750m-G28. Next base: position 30,857 of record JADHWN010000006.1, on the reverse strand, counting down.
GTCATCAGCGCCCTCGTCTACACCCTGCCGGCGGGCTCAAGGCACTTCCTCCAGCCGGAGTCCATGTCCTTCCCCTACTCCGACGTCCCTGAGATGAACGGTGTCGTGAACGTGAGACGGGAGGCGAAGCTCTTCGAGACCGCGCTGCACTTCGTCAAGGGGCACCCCGATGTCGAGCTGCTCCTCGTCGACGGCCCCCTGGCCTTCAGCAACTGGTGGAGCATGGCGGGGCGGGAGGAGGACAGGAGGAGGCTCATATCCGCCGTCAATGGGCTCCTGGACATGTGCAGGGAGGAGGGCGTGGCCGTCGCCGGGATAGTGAAGCGCCCCTCCGCCCGCTATCTGGTCTACGACCTGGGGCTCCAGAACCAGACCGACCTGCCTGACTCCTTCCTGATGCTCCAGACACTGAAGGTCGGGGAGAGGACCGACATATTCTCGCCGCGTTCAGCGATACGGAAGGCGGTGAGGGTCTCACCTTTCATGGACGCCCTTGAGTCCCCGATCTACTCGTTCTACGCCAGGACCTCCAATGAGTGGTCGATACCCCCCATCAGGATCGACGCCCCCGCCTTCTGCCTCGGTGAGCTGGGGGAGATAGCCGACTACTGCTACGGCTCCAGCTTCTGGGAGGGGATACCCCTGCCCATCGTGAAGGCCGACGAGGAGGTCAAGGTCTCCAAGCGCTTCATCAGCGGAGTCTACGGGGACATCGTCGGGAGGGTGAGCCGCTCTTCTGGGGAGATCTCCCACCTGGCGCCATACTGGGGAGAGGGAGGATGGCTCGGGGCTTGACGGTCGGCTACACCTACAGCGAGAACGGTGAATACAGGCTCAACGAGCTTACCATCGTCCTCCTGAGGGGGGAGGAGATCGCCATGGGGGAGCTCGTCCACGTGGAGCACCCCAAGAACGGCTCCCCTGTGGTCTACCAGGTCACAGAGGTCTACCCCCACAAGAGGGTGAGGGATTACGACGAGACCCTCCTCAGGGAGGGCCGCATCATCGGGGACGCCGATGACACCACGCTCCACGCCAACGCCTACCAGTGGGGGTGGATAGACGGGGACGGCAGCCTCAGGCCCCTCCGGCACCCCCTCGCGCCAAACACCCCCGTCCAACACGCCGAGAGGGACGTCATCGCCAAGTTCACGAAGCCAAACGGCGAATGGAAGCTCCTCCTAGGCACCGACCCGAGCACCGACCTCGACGTGGAGCTCGGCGTCTACCCCCTCATCAGGCAGAGCGCCCTCATCTGCGGGGCGGTGGGGACGGGGAAGACCACCACGGCGGTCTCCATGGTGGCGAGGGCGGCGATGCTTGACCCCCCCGTGAGGTTCTTCGTAGTCGACAAGGACGGGGAGTACACGAGCCTCGTGGAGCGCCTCGGGGCGGAGAGGGTGCTCAAGGTCCCCTGGGAGCGCTTCTTCCAGCCCTCGGACATCCCGTGGGAGGACTACGTCGCGGAGTTCGGCTGGCAGAAGACCTGGTGGAACGCCAAGATACTGGTGAAGGCCCTGAAGATTCTCTACGCCCAGGCGGCCCAGGTGACCAAGGAGAGCCTGAGGAGAGCCGTCGGCTACGTCAGCGGGGACTCCCTGGGATTCAAGAAGAAGGAGGACGAGTTCGAGAGCTACAGGCAGCAGGTGCATATCGCCGTGGGGGGTTCCAAGCTGATCCCCGACGGCACCCTCCAGCCCCTGGACCCGGTGGAGCTCCTCTCCTCACGCCACGTCGTAATCATGGACATCTCCAGGGGAAGGGACACCTGGGCCCAGAAGCACCTCGTCGTCGCCCAGGTCCTCAGGCGGATCTTCGGGGAGGCCCTGGAGAACAGGAAGTTCGGTTGCGTCATCGTCCTCGAGGAGGCGATGTACTACGCTCCCCAGCGGGGAGTATTTGATGTCGGGGATAAGGATACCCGGGGGAGGCTCCTCGGGGTGGTGAAGGAGATCGCCACCAACGGCGGCAGGAACGGGGTCGGCCTCTGGATCGTCACCCAGCGCCTGGCGACCGTGGATAAGACTGTGGTGACCCAATGCGCCAACAACATCATATGCCACAGCCTGGAGGACCTGGACAGGCAGAGGCTGGCGGAGATCGTGGGGGACGAGTTCTCGAAGCTCATCGGGGACCTGCCCCAGGGGGAGGCGGTCGTCAAGGGGACGGCGCTGAAGTTCAGGTTCCCCATCTGGGTGAAGGTGCTCCCCGAGGTCTACCCGGCGTCATCAACGACGACCCCTATGAGCCGTTTCGTCCACATGGAGCTCGCCTCGAGACAAGTGTCAGAGATACCCATCCTAGCGGACGACAGCTGACCAGAACGTGTTCAGGCATCCTCTTTCAGGGCCTTCTTCACAGCCCTCTCGGCTATGTGCCCCGCCACATGGATGGGGGCGTCTCCCAGGAGGCGCTCTACATGCCGTGACGCCAGACAGGGATAGATCTGGACGAAGGTCCCTGCCTTCGCCCCAGCCTCGCCCACGTCGACACCCACAAGTCTCTCCGCCATGAACCACGTCGACCCGCATGGCGCGCCCCTCAGGACATCCACGCTCTTCACCCGTCCCTCCTCGACCTCCAACTTCAGGAGGGGTAGGCCGAAGACCTCGGCGAACTCGTCGATCGGTGCGACGCCAACGGGGGAGAGGGTGCAGAAGGTCCTCGGGAAGACGGAGGCCACGCCCAGTCCGTCCAGCTCCGACCTCACCTGCCGTTCGAGGCCCAGGGGCAGCCATGAGTAGTCGTCCACGGGAGTGACGACAGCCTTAGAGGAGGAACGTGCGGCTATCGAGGGTAGGAGGGTGAAGGCGGAGGGGCTCTCACCCATGAAGAGGATGAGGTCCCAGGCTCCCTCTGGCACCAGGCCGTCGACCAGGAGATCGGGCTCCTCCACGATGGAGGGTAGAGACTCGGGGAGAGGAACGTTGGTTATCTCCCAGTCTCGAGGCCCCCTGAGCCGGATGTTCTCAAGTATCCTCAGGCCGTAGTCGCCGTCGGTGAAGACTAGGAGCCTCATGCTGTCCCTCCAACGTCCTTCAGAACGACTCATTATAAATCGTCTTGGGCCCGCCACCTCTTTAAGGAGCGTACGCAACCATTCACGGGGGACATCCTTGAGCAGCAGGCGCCTCTACCCGGATAAGCCCATGGTGGGAGTTGGCGTCCTCATCAGCGAGGAGGACAGGTACCTCATCATCAAGCGGGCCGTCGAGCCCGATAAGGGCCTCTGGTCCATCCCAGGGGGCATGGTGGAGATAGGTGAGAGGGCTTCCGATGCCGCCGTCAGGGAGGCGAAGGAGGAGACGGGGCTCGACGTGGAGATCACGGGCCTTCTGGACGTCGTCGACAAGATTATCAGGGAAGAGGACGGTCGTATCAGGTTCCACTTCGTCATCCTGGACTACCGGGCATCCCCCACAGGTGGCGACCTACAGGCAGCCTCGGATGCCCTCGACGCCCGGTGGGTGACTGCTGAAGAGTTCCCCGACTATGAGCTCTCCCCGACCCTCATCGAGATGCTCAAGCGCGTGGATATCTGGCCCGAAGCCTAGTCCTTCTCGTTCACGCCGCAGATCACGCAGGCGAGCCACGCGTAGACCTTGATCGTCTCCAGGTAGTCGTCGACCCTCACGAAGTCCTGGTGGGTGTGAGCGGACCTCTCCTCCCCCGGCCCAAAGCCGATGACGGGGAGACCCCGCCAAGAGTAGAAGCGCCCATCCGTGACGAACTGCCAGACCTTAAGCTCAGGCTCTCGCCCTAACACTTCCGCCACGGCCTGCCTGGTCTCCTCGACCTCCCTGTATTCCTCGGGGTCGGTGTAGAATCCCGTGAACTCCCTGGAACTCCTCCTGGTCACTACCTCGGCTTCGAGTTCTGGGTCCGCCTCCTTCATTTTGGCGATGACCGCCTCCAGATCATCACCAAGGGCCTTCACCGAGTAGTTTGGGTTGTACCTGCAGTCGAGGGTGAACCTGCACTCCTCCGGGACCACGTTGGGCGTGTCTGGCTTTACCGAGATCTGGGTGGCAGTCAGAGTCGTCTTCCCGTAGAGGCGGTGGTCGGGTAGGGCCGGGATCAGCTCGGACCTAATCCTGTCCAGGATGTCTGCAGCCTTGTAGAGGGCGTTTATCCCCCTCTCGGGGGCGCTGGCGTGGCAGCTCCTCCCCTTGACGATCACCTCGGCCTTGGTGCTCCCCCTGTGGCCAAGGGCCATCTCCATGTTCGTGGCCTCCCCGATGATCACAACATCCCCGAGGAAGCCCGCATCAACCGTAGCAGCCGTCCCTGCGCCGCCGACCTCCTCCTGGGCCACTGCGGCCACCATGTAGTCCCCCTTCAACACGACACCAAGCCTTCTGAGCAAGCCCCCGGCCATCACCATCGCGGCCACGGCCCCCTTCATGTCGGACGCCGCCCTGCCGTAGACGACCTCCCCCTTGACACCGAACGGCTCACCGTCCATCAGCTCACCTGAGTATGGCTCGGGCATTTCGCCAGGTGGGACGTGGTCGATGTGACCGTTGAAGAGGATGTTCCGGCCGCTACCTACGCCCTTTATGACCCCGGTGGCATCGTTCAGCTCATCCACGCCCACCTCATTGAAGCCTACGCCCCTCATCTTCGTCGCGACGACCTCCGCCGCTGCGGCCTCGTCCCAGCTGGGGCTAGGGGTCCTGATGAGCTCCTGGAGAAATGAGATGGCCTCCTCCCGGCGCTCGTCAACCTTAGCCGAGATCTCCTTGAGTGAAACCATGCTGTCCTCCAGAAATAGGCCGGTCACACTTTTAAGGTCGACTTGAGAATTTGTGTACCGTGCGGTAAATGGTTAAAGCATCCGATTTCAAGGGTAAGCACTTCATCAGCATGAGGGACTACAGCCGGGAGCAGCTAGAGTTCATCCTCGACACTGCGGACGAGATGGTCGAGCTCGAGAAGAAGGGCTCAGACGCGTGTAAGGGGAAGGTACTCGCCTCCCTCTTCTTCGAGCCGAGCACTAGGACCAGGCTGAGCTTCGAGACCGCGATGTTCAGGCTCGGGGGGAACGTCACGACCGTGGCGGACCCCATGACGAGCAGCGCTAAGAAGGGTGAGACCTTCGAGGACACCATCCTGACCGTCCAGAACTACGCCGACATCATCGCGATGAGGCACCCGGACGACGATGCAGCTCTCAGGGCTGCGAAGGTCGCCAAGATCCCGTACATCAACGGTGGGAGCGGCACCTGGGAGCATCCCACCCAGACAATGCTCGACCTCCACTGCATGAGGTACGCCAAGGGCAGGATCGACGGCAACACCATCGGCATGATAGGCGATCTCAAGCACGGGAGGACGGTCCACAGCCTCCTGCTCGCCCTGAGGCACTTCGACGTCAAGGTCAAGCTCATCAGCCCCGATCAGCTGAAGATGAAGACCGACGTCATAGAGGGTACTGGAGGCAGGATCGAGATCAGCGAGACCAACGACCTGAAGAGCGTGCTCCCCGAACTCGACGTCATGTACGTCACCAGGGTGCAGAAGGAGAGGTTCGCGGACCCTGCGGAGTACGAGAAGGTGAAGGACGCCTACATCGTGAACGCCGACCTACTGAAGAAGGGGAAGAAGGACGTTGTGGTCATGCACCCCCTGCCCAGGATAAACGAGATCGCAGCCGACGTGGATCCCCTGCCCAACGCCTGGTACTTCAGGCAGGTGAAGCACGGCATCTACGCGAGGATGGCTATTATCGGCCTTGCGCTTGGCGTCCTCTAGGGGCGCTCTCTTCTTTCTCTGACGAATAGATCCCTTATCCTTCTCCATCGTCCATCCTCCTCCTTGGACCTGAGGATGGAGGACTTCTGATCGTAGGCCTCGGGGATGGAGTAGACGTATATCTTGTGGGAGCCCACGACGTAGTGCTCAGGCGGCTCCTTTTTGACCGTGGTCCAGCCGTGGATGGGGAAGTCGTGGCTCACGACCCTGGACCCCGGCGCCAGCTCCTCCTCGAGCTTGGGCCTCAGCTTGGAGTTTCCCGAGGTCGTCAGGTAGAGGGTGACCACCGAGGCGCCCGAGAGGTCCGCCAGAAAGAAGTTGCCGTTCACCACCTCGATGCGGTCTCTCAACCCCTTCTCGTGGACCTTGAGCCTCACCATGCCGCACATCTTGGGGTTGAGGTCGTAGCCCACCGCCTTCTTGGCTCCGAAGTCCTCGACGGCTGCTAATAGGATTCTCCCGTCGCCACACCCCAGGTCGTAGACCACGTCATCAGAATTCGCATGGGTCAGGGTGAGCATCGTATCGACGACGTTGTGAGGCGTCGGGACGTAGGGGGCGACGCTGTGGGGGACGTCACCCCAGCTGAGCCGCGGAAGATCACGTTGCAGATCCTCAGACCTCTTGCGGCGCCTCTCCCTTGACATCATGAGATCCTCTCCTATGGCGTCTTAATATGTTTGTCACAGGTCGTAACCCTCATATGGCCCCTGAGCCTGATCAGTCCCCGAGTGAGACATGGAGCTCAAGGTTGTACAGATGGAGACCCCCGAGGGCTGCAACCTCATCCTCGGTCAGAGCCACTTCATCAAGACGGTGGAGGACGTCTACGAGGCCATGACCACCTCCACGCCGGGCGTGAAGTTCGGCCTTGCGTTCTGCGAGTCCTCAGGAGAGCGCCTCGTGAGGGTGGAGGGGAACGACGAAGACCTAAAAGACGTCGCCGCGGAGAACGCCCTTAGATTGGGATGCGGCCACAGCTTCGTGGTGCTCCTGAGGGACGCCTTCCCCATCAACGTCCTCAACCAGATCAAGATAGTACCCGAGGTCTGCACCATCTACGCCGCCACGGCCAACCCCTTGGAGGTCGTCGTCGCCGAGACGGAGCAGGGGAGGGGCATCCTGGGGGTCATAGATGGCCAGAGCCCTCTCGGCGTCGAGGACGAGGAAGGCGTCAAGTGGAGAAAGGAGATACTGAGAAAGTTCGGCTACAAGACCTGAGGCCTAGAGGCCCTTCAGGACCCGCTCGACCTCGCCTGGTATCTCGTCGATCTTAAGCTCGCCGCTTACCTCCCTGACCTTGCCGAGCCGCTCGTACCGTTCCAGGATGGGGAAGGTCTGCTGCTCGTAGACCTCCAGGCGGTGGAGTATGATAGCCTCCTTGTCGTCATCCCTCTGGACAAGCTTGCTGCCACACTCGTCGCAGACGCCCTCTACCTTGGGGAGTATGTCCTTGAGGTGGTAGATGGCGCCGCACTTGGGGCAGGACCTGCGGAGGGAGAGCCGGCTCAGTATGGTCTCCGGCTTGGCCGTTACGTACATCACGACGTCCAGGATGGCCCCCATCTTGTTGAGGATGCGGTCAAGGGCTCTCGCCTGGTTGACGCTCCGAGGGAATCCGTCTAAGATGAAGCCCTCCTCCACGTCGGGCTTCCTGAGACGCTCCTCAACGATGCCGATGACGACATCGTCCCTGACGAGCTCCCCCTTTTTCATGTATCCCTCAGCTATCTTGCCATACTCGGTACCGGCGGCCACAGCCTCCCTGAGCATGGCCCCCGTGGTGACAACCGGGTATCCGAAGATCCGCCCGATTATCTTCGCCCGCGTCCCCTTACCGGACCCCGGAGGCCCAAGTATGACGAGTCTCATCAGAATACCCCGAATGACTGGATGGGGGAAGGAGGAAGACGTTATAACTATTTCGATGGGCCCATCCAAGCTTAAATTCACAGAGGAGAGTGGGATCGGAGAGGGATATGGAGTCGCTATACAGGCCGTTCACCACCCTTGGGCTGGTCCTGATAGCCTGCGGTCTAATACTGGTCGCCCTCCCCTTCGTCATACGCAGTATGCCGAGCCTGGAGAGGGTGCCTTGGATAATCCTGTGGGTCTACAGGAGGGACGGCTTCTTCTTCGCAACCTCCCCGCTGCTGATTATAATCTCAGCTGTGTCTTTGCTCATCAGCCTGTACGGAAGGCGTTGATGAGGGGCGTTGAGTCTCTCGGAGAGGGGGATATGGGACGTGGATTGTGTCCAAAAAGGCTCTGTTAGAAGATAGATCAGTGATCCATAACTGTATTTAAGGTATTTTTGACGGTTTACTGTAATGTATCAGGGATACGGATCAGAAATACTTATATCTGTGTCAAGTGGGTATATGGCGGACATATCGGAAAACCGATATAATGTATACGTGTATGACGCCGATACAGTTTGAAGGGACGTGTGAAAGATGAAGAACAGGAGATCGAAGCTGGAGGTCTACCTCGACGTGCTCTGGGCAATCAAGAGCGGTGTGAACAAGCCGACCCGCATCATGTACGAGTCGAACCTCTCGTGGAAGCCGCTCCAGAGGACGCTGGACTCGCTCATGGGCCAGGACCTATAGAGGAGTACAGCCCCAAGAACCTCAGGGACAAGAGGACTACCTACTGTTACAAGCTCACCCAGAAGGGGGAGAACGTCATCCAGTACTTCAAGAGGGCAGAGGACCTCATTGAGCTGGAGATAACTCCCAGGGCGAGGCTCTAGACCAACGTTTTTTCAAAACACCTTCTTTTCCAGTTTTAATGAATTACAGTGACTCATCAGTCCTATTGGTCCCTGTTAGGTACCGAAAATGTAGAACCAAACTACATACAAACGAAGATAACGGATTCCGCTGTAGTTCTTTCAACTTAGAGCAAGGGATGTGAGAGTTTGCCTCGCAGATCGAGACTTGAGATATACCTTGACGTACTATGGGCAATTAAGAGCGGGATCAGGAAACCCACGCGTATAATGTATGAGGCGAACCTTTCCTGGAAGCCGCTCCAGAAAATACTGGAGTCGATGGTCTCCCAGGGCTTGATCGATCGGATGGACGCGTCCAGTAACAGGGACAAGAGGACCAACACCGTCTTCGGGATCACCCAGAAGGGAGAGAACGTCATCAACTACTTCAACAGGGGAAAGGAGTTCCTCAAGATCGAGGAGATTGCGAAGAGCCGGGATATCTAAAATCTAATATTACCCAATTTTTATCCAGTCTATCCCCTAGGCCTTCCGCCTCGTCCTGCCACGAATGGACTCCTCTATGACCCAGGGTATCTTCTCGACCAGGTCGGAGGGCAGCATGTGGTAGCCCTTCTCGGCGTAGACGGCGTCCCCCGCGGCCCCGTTGATGAACGCCCCAGCAGTGGCTGCCTCGAACGGCGAGACCCCCATTGCCAAGTATCCGGCCACGACCCCCGATAGGACGTCGCCTGTCCCTCCGACGGTCATCCCCGGGTTCCCCGTCCGGTTGAAGCGGACAGCATCGCCGTCGCTCACGACGTCGACGTTCCCCTTCAGGAGCACCGTCGCGTCGAGCTTGGACGCCTCCTTCATGACGAGCTTGCCCCGATCCCTGTACGTCCCCTCTGCAGCCTTCCCTGTGAGGATCTTGAACTCCGCCCCGTGGGGCGTGAGGACGGCGCCGGTCCTGAGCTTCCGTTTACTCTTGGAGAAGGCCTTCAGTGCATCGGCATCCAGCAGCAGCGGGAGCCCATGCTCCTCCACGACCTCAATAGTGGCTTCGACGGCCTCCACCGTCTCATCGTGGACACCCAGCCCGGGGCCCACAGCGACTGCGTCGACCTTGTCGAGAAGGGATGCGATGGCTCCGAGGTTCCTCGGCGACAGCTTCGATCCCTTGAGCTTCACGGTTATCAGGCTCGGGGAGAACCTCGCGATAATCGAGGCGGCCGTCTCGGGAGCGGCGACGTAGACCAGGTCGACCCCCGTGGCGTAGGCGCCGAGGGCCGTGAGCGCGGGTGCCCCGGAGTAGGTCTCGCTCCCGCCGATGACGAGGAGGCGCCCGAAGTCTCCCTTGTGGGCCTCGGGTGCGCGATGCCTGTGGGCTATGTAAACGTCTCCAGGCCCCGTGTGTGTCTCGGCCTCCGGTGGGATGCCGATGGGGCAGACCTGGAGCTGGCCCAGGTTCTCCGCGTTCTTCATCCCTGTCTTCGGCTTGTGGAATGTCAGTGTGAGGTCGGCTTGGACCACGTCGCCCTCTGCCTCACCCGAGTCGGAGTCCAGGCCGCTTGGGACATCCACGGCTATCTTGAAGCCTTCAACGCCGTTGATGGCCTGGACCATCTCCCTGTAGGGGGATAAGAGGACGCCCCTCACACCGGTCCCTATTAGGGCGTCGACCATCACGCTGGCCTTGAGTGGCTGTATCTCAGCGGAGTCGTGGACTTCCGTAATCTTGACGCTGTCGGTCATGTTCACAAGAGATACCCAGTTGACGCGAGCCTCCTCGGAGCGTATGTTCTCGGGTCTACCCAGTAAAACCACCGAGACGGGGTAGCCCTGGCCTGCCAGGTGCCTGGCTGCGACGAAGCCGTCGCCTCCGTTCCCGCCGAGACCGCATGCTATTAGGACCTTCATCTTGGGGCTGAACCTCTCCCTCACTGCCTCCGCAACGGCCTTTCCGGCGTTCTCCATGAGCTGCAGCTTGGAGACCCCCAGGTACACGGTGTTCATCTCGATGGCCCGCATCTCACGCGCGGTCACAGCCTCATCCAGAATCAAGGCGACCCCTCGCTCATTCATACACCCGTGGATATTTATGTCATCTCAGCATGCAGGCCTCGGCAGAGAAGGTCAGAGAACCTCGACCTCCCCGAAGGAAGCGATGACGACGTCGGCAAGCTCAGAGATCTCCTGGGTAGGCTCCGAGCCATAGCAGACAGCAACCACGGCCTTCACTCCCCCTGCCCTCCCGGCCAGCATGTCCGTGGGTTGATCCCCGAAGTATATCATGTTCCCAGGCTTGGAGCCACACCTCTCACAGGCCAGTTGGATCATCTCTGGGGACGGCTTCGGGTTATCGACCTCGTCCGCCCCCACCACGGCATCGAAGAGGGGCAAGACGCCAGCCACTCTGAAGGACTCCTCGGCATCCGCCCTGCGATCGTTCGTGGCAATCGCGAGCATCACACCGGCCTCCTTGAGCCTCCTCAGGGCGTCCTCTGCCCCCTCAAATAGGGTGGGCCTGTAGAAGCTGGGCAGCCGCCTGTCCGCCTCATCGTAGGCCTTCTTGGCGAGCTCCTTGGCCTCCTGCCATCCGTGACCGGCCAGGTAGAGGGCCGTCGCGCCCACGATGAGGTCCTCCCTCCGGGGGGCCTTCGCGAGGGGGCCGTCATCGTCCACGTCCCATGTCCACGTGTCGACCCCCGATAGCTTCGCCCAATGCCTGACAGCCTCCTCGCCTGCGAGCTCCGCCAGTGTCTGCGTTCTCAGCCTGGCTCGGGAGCTTGTCCTCGCCTTCACGTCCATGAGCGTGCCCGTCATGTCAAAGGCCGCCATCTCGCACTCGAACTGCTTCCCCGCGATTCTCAAGACAACCACGATTATCAGCCTCTGCTGCTTCCCGTCTTCTCTCTACTTGATGAAAAGGGTATATTATCGAATTGGTGGTCCCTCGTAATGTCGCTTCATATCCCGAAAAACTCGACTTAAACACGCTATTTTGTTCATTTTTTCGTAGCCAGCAAACGTTAAGTACCCGTGGCGGATTAAATTCTTCGAGGTGAGAGAATTTGGCGACTGCTTTTGTACTGATCAACGCTGAGATAAGCTCCGAAAGCGAGGTTCTGAAGGACCTCACGGCGATCCCTGAGGTCAAGGAAGCTCACATGGTCTACGGTGTCTACGATATAATCGCCAGGGTTGAGACGGAGACGATGCAGGATCTAAAGGACACAATCAGCTGGAAGATCAGGCGCCTTGATAAGGTCAGATCCACACTCACGATGATCGTTGTTTAATTTTTCTAGTTTTTTATATCATTCTCATCTTATTCGGGAGTAGGCCGAGCCTCATCAGGTGAGGGCCTTCAGCAGGTCTGCCTTGGTGACTATGCCCGTCGTCTCACCCTTGTTGTGGACAAGCACCGCTGGGTAGACCCTGAGCATGTTTGCTATGAGTGAGATGGGGGCCTCCTCCCCCACCTGGGGGAAGGGGTCTTCCATGAGGTCGGAGACGGGTCTCTCCCCGATGGGCTCCTCACCCTCTCCCCTCACCATCCTGTCGATTATCGTCCTCTCAGTGATGCTGCCCACTGGCCTGTCCCCGTCGAGGACGGGCACCTGGGAGAAACCGTACTCGTCCATGAGGGCGACGACCCTGTGAACCGGGTCGCCTCTCTGGACGCCGATGACCGCGCCGGTCATGATGTCCCTGGCCTTCGCCTCCCTCCCCCTCTCCAGGCCCTCAAGGGCCCCGAGGATGGCCATCACCTTCGCGTAGGAGGGCTCGATCTTGTTGGCCTCGAGCTTGGCAATGTACGATTGGCTCACACCCGCTAGGTTCGCGAGCTGGGTCTGAGTGAGACCTTGTGTTCTCCGCCTGATGGCAATGGTCTCTAATCCGGGCAGCATGGGTGTATTATGCGGGCTTAAGGAAATATTCTTTTCGGAATTATAGAGCTGAAAAGACTACAACAGGGGAATAAGACAAATTACGGGGAATCGCGTTGCCTACGCCCATTGAGCGAGGGTTGATGGGGCGGCCTCTATATGACCGAGAACGTGAAGTTGCTGACCATGTTTACGAACAGCTGGGTCAGGAAGCTCATGGTCAGGTAGACTGAGGCCACCGAGAAGAAGTAGCACATTACCCTTCGCTTCATCTCATTATCCTCCTAGATCACGTGGAACGGTGAGGACAGCTTGTCATACCTGTCGATGAACAGCTTCCCCTCCTCCGTGACGTAGAACCTCTCGCCGTTCTTCTCCAGAAGGCCGCTCTCCGTGAGCCCAGTGATGTACTTCTTCACTATGTTGAAGTTGAGGTTCGCCTTGTACACGAGGTGGGTCTTCTTCGCCCCGCCCCGGGACACCCGGAGGATGTCAGCGCAGATATCCAGATTGTTTCTCTTCATGATTTCCACCTGTTTCCTATGCTATTACGGAACATTGTTTAGATATAAGGCTTCTCTAGCCAAAACGGTAAGTGAATACCAGCAATAGGAAAAATTAGGGTTTTTTTTCCGTTTTTAGGAAAAGGTTCCATAAATGGGAAAAAACAGGCTTCCAGCCCTCTAGGGTCGTTAGGTCATGCTGATTATCGGCTAGCTAAGAATGCCGCCACCTTTTATTATTCGGTTCTTCACCATTCTCGGGAGGACCCTCATTGCTCCTGCACATCGGACTCGACGACACCGACTCCCCCGAAGGGGGCTGCACAACGTACATAGTTGCGAGGCTCGTCGAGGAGCTGGAAGCGTTAGGGGTCATGTTCGCGGACTACCCCAACCTCCTGAGGCTCAACCCCAACGTCCCCTGGAAGACCCGGGGGAACGGGGCGGTCTGCCTCAGGATGGAGGTCGAGCCCGCGATGGAGGGGGTCGTGAGGAAGATGGTTGTCGACGCCGTTGAGGGTCAGGCCGAGTTCCAGTGTGAGAACACCAACCCCGGGGTGGTCTTCCACACGGGGGAGATCCCCGACTCCCTCATGGACTTCTCCGATAGAGTGGTCCAGGGGGTCGTGACCCTGGAGGAGGCGCTGAGGCTCATAAACGACGCGGGGGGCCATGCCATCGGCTACAAGAACATGAGGGGGCTCATCGGCGCACTGGCTGCTGTCGGCGGCCTCCAGAGGGGGGACCACACATTCGAGGTGCTCACATATCGTAGTCCTGAGAACTGTGGGAGCCCCCGGATGCTGGATGAGGGCTCCGTGAGGGCCATGGACGCGGCCTTATGCGACGCGACTTTCAACAACGTGGACCCCGAGTCGGGGCGGGTCCTCATCGCCCCCCACGGGCCGGACCCGGTCCTCTACGGCGTCAGGGGGGAGACCCCTGAGGCGGTCTACAGGGCCTACGAGATGGTGAAGCCCCTCGAGCCCGTGGAGCGCTGGGCCATCTTCAGGTCGAACCAGGGGACCGACGCCCACCTGAGATATCGGTCCAACGTCGACGAGATTGAGGCCTACAGCCCCGCCATCGTCAGCGGAGAGGTCACCGAGGCCCCCAGGACCATCAAGGGGGGGCACGTCATCTTCGGGCTCTCCGACGAGACGGGGCGGATTGACTGCGCGGCGTATGAGCCCACCGGCTCGTTCAGGGAGGTCGTCAGGAAGCTGATCCCCGGGGATGCCGTCAGGGCCTACGGGGGGGTGAGGGAGGAGGGCTCCAGGAGGACCCTGAACCTGGAGAAGATGGAGGTCCTCAAGCTCGCAGAGGACGTCCAATTGGTCAACCCCGCATGCCCCGAATGCTCAGGAACTATGGAATCCATGGGGCGGGGGAAGGGCTACAGATGCCGGCGCTGCGGACACAGGGACTCGAATCTGGAGAAGCATCCGGTCGTGGTCGACCGTGGACTGGAGGTCGGCCTCTACATCCCTCCGGCGAAGGCCCAGAGGCACCTGACCAAGCCTCTCTCCAGGTACGGCATGGAGAAGGAGTACATGCACGGGGAGCTGTTCCAGCCCTGGCACGGGGCTTGAGGCACGCAGCCTGGCCTCCTCGGCCTCCAGTGAAGGTAAATAAAGCCCCGGCTACATAATCATCCAATTGTAGGAGGTATAATCATGGAGTTTGACAAGGTTCTGAAGAAGAGGAGAAGCGTCCGCAAGTACAAGGCCGACCCCGTGCCGAGGGAGTCGGTGCTGAAGGTCCTGGAGGCGGCGCGCATCGCCCCGTCCGCTGCTCACAGGCAGCCGTGGCACTTCATCGTCGTCGAGGACGCGGAGATGAGGGCCAAGCTGGCGGGGAGGCAGTCTTGGGCTGCCGAAGCCCCGGTCACAGTGGTGGCCTTCGCCGATGAGGAGGCTTCCCCGAGCTGGTGCAGCAACGACGTGGGCATCGCCTTCGAGCATCTGGTGCTGGCGGCGACCGACCTGGGGCTGGGCACCTGCTGGATGGGGCTGACCAGGCGGGACGAGGAGATACGGGGGCTGCTCTGCACACCGGAGTGCCTGAAGGTCGTCGCGATGACGCCAGTCGGTGTGCCCGACGAGGAGCCCGCCCCTAAGGAGCGGAAGGGCCTCGACGAGATCGTTAGCTGGGGCGAGTACGGGAAGCCCGCGGAGTAGTCGACGTTGAAGAGGGAGCTGCCCAAGCGGAGGAGGCTTCAGCCCGGCCCGGCGGGGAACGTGGTCATGGCGACGGTCGTGGGGAACGACGGTAAGCCCAACATCATCACCCTGGGGATGTACATGCCTATCAGCATCAACCCTCCCCTGGTCTGCATAGGCGTCGCGCCGCGGAGGTACAGCCACAGCCTCATCGAGGAGAACGGGGAGTTCGTGATCAACACGCCGTCCATAGCCCTTGAGGAGCAGATGCACTACTGTGGCATTAAGTCGGGGAGGGACGTGGACAAGTGGGCGGAGACAGGGCTCACGCCGATACCGTCACTTAAGGTGAAGCCCCCTAGGATTGAGGAGTGCTTCAGCCACATGGAGTGCAAGGTGGTGCAGACACATACCTGCGGGGACCACACGCTTTTCGTCGGAGAGGTCCTGGCGACGACCGTCAACGAGGGGGTTATGAAGGGGGAGAGCCTCGACGTCCTGGTTGCACGCCCCATCGTCCAGAAGAACCACGTCTATTACACTGTATCTGAAAAGTAATCCCCCTTTTTTACGCGCGCGCAGTTCACATGTGATTTACTCTAATAAAAACCATCCAATATTCACGGGGATAATGTTTATAATACACTATGAATGCTGCAGAAAGTTTATACTAGAAACTGACAGTAATAATTTAATGGGGAACAGAGGGCAATGTGGACGAAAATCGCGTACGCTCTGGTACTGCCAGTGATAGGGTTGCTAATACTCATTTTTGGACCTGCAATTCGTAACAAGATATTGAAGCATGAACATAAGAAAAAAGGAATAAACCCTTCTAACACTCTCACTACGTATGCTAGCGAAGACATTCTTTATCGCACAACTGTTTATTCCTCGGCAGGGGGGAATTACGAACCCTTAGGCGATATTGGGAAAATGATAGACCCCGACGAATGACCCGCACTGTGCGCGCTGCATTGAAACTTAAACCCTGAGCGTGTGTGAGTTTTTTCCGTAAGATTAAAGCGATGATAAAACCTCTTGGTTGGTGGGTACGCCATCAGAATGATAGGTCTATTGGGCTCAATAGCCGCGACCGCATACCAGAGGATCGTCATCGACCTAGCAATGATGTTCGGGCTCCTCTTCATAGTCACTTTGGCCCTCAACTTCCAGTATGGGAACGCCGGCGTGCCCAACATGGCCTGCGGATTATCTGCCTCCGTAGGTGGCTATGTGGTCAACTCGATCGTCACGAGGCTCATTTTCTGGATCGGCATGCAGGCCGGACTGGACATCCTTCCCTGGGCGAGTAAAATGGACTGGATGCGAAACAACTGTGTTAACATCGATATAATGAACGACTACCTGCAATCCCACGCCTTCCTGGGAGTCACTATGTTCCTCCTCTCCCTGGCGCTGGCCTTCGTCGCCGGATGGGCGCTGGGCTACGTGATCTCCCTCCCAGCCATCAGGCTAAAGCCGACTTACCTCATCATCGCGCTGATAACAATGGGAGACGCCTTAAGGATCTTCGGAAGGAGAATCGTCCTGATTTCCGGCGGAACGGGGGGGATGTTCGTCCCGAACGTTCTAGCTTGGTATCCCGGGGACAGGACCATCCTGAATGCAGTGGTCACACTGACCATCGGCGTCGTCTGCTACTTCATACTGAGGACGATGCTCAACTCGCCCAGCGGCAGGCTGATGAGAGCGGCTAGGGAGAACGGCCTGACTGTGAACAGCATCGGCAAGGACGTGACCGCGATAAGGAGGAATGTGCTGATGTTCGGCTCCGGCATCACCGCCCTCGTCGGCGTGCTCCTCTCCTACTACTACACCTACATGATCGATACCAGCTTCACTTCGTTCACCTGGACCTACCTACCGTGGTTGATGCTCATGATCGGGGGTCCAGGTAACAGCGCGGGCACATGGATCGGCTGCGCCCTCGTTATCGCGATGAGGCGGTTGATAATCGTCTTCAGGGGGCAGCTAGAGATGTTCGTCTGGTACCCCATCGTTATCTTCGAGCAGCAGCTGCTGGGACTTCTCCTCCTGGGGGTCATGATCTTGAGGCCCAAGGGGCTCATACCGGAGAAGCCCCTCCGCATCGCAGCCATCAACTATAAACGCCTTATGAGGGAAAAGAGCGCCAATGAATGAATCGTTTCAAAGCGCGCGCGAGATTGGTGAAAAAATCACCATCTATTGTAGTGGAATATCTTCTTGGGGTCCTTCTTGGACTTCTGACCGGGCTCCTCGTCCGGGATCCCGAAGGATATCAACGCGACGATCTCCGCGCCCCCTGGTATCCCCAGGAGCCCCTTCACGTCCCCAGACAGGTCACCTATCCAGCAGCTCCCCACTCCCTGCACCTGGGCGGCGAGTACCATGTTCTGAAGCGCGATCACGGTGTCCACCTGGCCCCACCTCTTCGTAATCGGGTTATGGGACTTGTAGAGCCCCACGACGACGAAGGAACAGTCCCTGATGAACGAGCGCCACCTGCCCGTCGAGGCGAGGCTCTCCTTGAGGGCGGGATCGTCGACGACGATGAAGTGCCACGGCTGGGCGTTCACCGCGCTCGGCGCCTGCCTACCCGCCTCGAGGATCTTCGCCTTCACCTCCTCGGAGACGGGCTCGCTGCTGTACTTCCGGATGCTCCTCCTCTTCAGGATTAAGTCTATACATGACATATCGATCTAGAGAATTCCCGCAAGCCTCCCTTTTATACCCTCAGTCGAGCCACTTCTCTATCTCGACGGCGTCCAGGAGCTCCCCGTCCCAGTCCACGAGGCGCCTGTGGAACCCGCACACGTGGAAGCCGAGGCTCTCGTAGAACGCGATGGCGTCCTTGTTGTGTGCCATAACGAAGGCCCCGACGTGCCTGAAACTGGTCTCCACGCAGAAGGGCAGGATCCCCTCCCTCCATAGGGCTGAGCCAACCCCTCGCCCCCTCATCTCGGGCATCACCCACGTCCCGCCCTCGCCACAGTGCCTCAGCCTCTCACTGTAGCCGTACCGGGGGGCCACCCCCGCGAAGCCCGCGAACTCGCCGTCGACGTGGGCGACGTAAACGACCTCCCTGGAGCCCATGGACTCCAGGTACTCTCGCTCGCTCTCCGGGGTGTAGGCGTCAAGGACGGTCCTCCGCTCATCCCTGCAGATGTTGATGAGCCTCGAGATGGGGGCCGCGTCCCTCTCGGGGACCGCCCGCTCTACCTTCAACGTCATTCCTGGAACACGTTATAGAAATATGATAACTTATAGTTAAAAGGAAAAAGGGGTTAGAGGTCGTCCCTCAGCCCCAGGTACCTCGCCGTGTTGGCCCTCGGGTCGATGACGGTCCTAATTCGTCTGCCTATGGTGCTGAGCAGCGGGTTGACGCCCGGCCCGTGGCCAGCGGAGTCGCTCCATCCATGGATTATCGTCCCGATGGTCATGGACCCCTTGTAGTAGCCCCTGCCGTTCATGCACAGCTGGTCCTGCAGGAGGACGATGTCGCCGAGGCGGAGCTTCTTGAGGCCATACTTCTCGTTGGTGGCGGGGTCCGTGGTCTGGATGTCGTAGTCGCCCGGCTCCACGTTCTGGGATGAGCCGATCCCGGAGCCCATGAGGAACCCGGGTATCTCAGCCACGACCGGGACCACGAGCTGGTCTCCGTCGATCTCAATGCCCAAGTTTTCCAGGAGCCTGGGGCTGCACTTGTTGACCCGGACGTCCTCGAAGCCTTTTATCTTCAGGCCGACGCCGTGGGCCTTCACCTGGACCTTGTCGCCTATGGCAAGCTTCTCGATGGTCTCCTCCGGGAACCAGATCAGGTCGTCCGAGCCTGCGTGCCTGCCCGTGAACACCCCCTTCTCGTTCTTCGCCTCGCCTGAGGTGAGCCTCGCCTCGTTGCCTATGCAGGCCAGGAGCGCCAGGGCACACTCGCTGGGGGAGGGCTTCTCCGTCCCTCTGATGGTGACCCCAGGCTCGACGTGGTCGCCTGAGGCCCAGCCGTAGCAGAGGTCTCCAACCCTGAGGTTGTACTTGATGCCCCCCATGCCCAGGGACATCTTGGGGACGCCGTTCCACGTGGGCCTGTAGCCCCCACTCCCTGATGGCACTATCTCGCCCATGACTGCGAGCTTCAGCAGCTTGTCCTTGTTAGTCTCAATCATCTTCTCATACCTCCAGGTCCAGCATCTTCTTCAGGTTCAGGTCCGGATCCACCTTGGGCACGATCTGACCCTCCTTGCAGGAGAGCAGAGTGGAGACGCCGATGCCGTGGCCCATGTGGTTGCTTGGGCCCGTGATTACGACGCCCACGGTCACCGCGCCGTGGTAGTAGCCCCGGCCGTAGTAGGACAATGTGTCCTCCAGGAGCACGATGTCCCCGAACCTGAAGTCCTTGCAGAACTCCACGGCGTCGGGGCTCTGGGTCTGGATGTCCCAGTTGCTGGCCTGAGGCGGGGAGCCCCCGGCGCCCTGGCCCACGTAGTCCATGGGGACCACCTTGGTCACGGGCACGTGGAGCTTGCCGTCCTTCTCCTCGATCCCCCAGGACTCCACCAGCTCCGGGCTGCAGCTGACGACGGCCACGCCGGGGTAGTCGAGGAACTTGTGCCCCGCCCCCTTGGCGCGTATCTGGACCTTGTCGCCGATGGTGAGGTCGTCTATGACGTCCTGCTTGAAGTGCATCACCACGTGATGGCCCCTCCCGGGCAGGTACCCCACCTTCCCGATGACTGTGCCCCACTTCCCTTTGGCCTCTCCGCCGAGGACCTTGACCCTGTTCCCTATGTTGGACAGGTTCCTGAAGCCCCCCTTGGCACGGTCGGTGTCCGTACCGTCCGCGGAGACCCCGGGCTCGACGTTGTCGCCGAGCTCCCAGCCGTAGCAGGGGTCGCCCACCTTGACGTTGTAGACGATGCCCCCCCTACCCAGGCTCATCTGGGACTTGTTATCCCAGGTGGTGGTGTAAGTGGAGGGGATCGCCGTGTGGGTTATCTCGCCCTGCAGCGCAATCTCCAGGAGGTTCTCCTTGTTCGTCTTCACCATATAATAACTCCGCTGAGAACGTTCAACATACCATATTTGACTGTTGCCCCCGCCCTCAACGACGTTTATATATGCTGACTACATTTCATATCGAAGCTCAAGGAAGGTCACAAAGTTGATGAGGGGAAACCAGTACGACGCCGCCATAACCATATTCTCGCCCGAGGGGCGCCTCTACCAGGTCGAGTACGCCCTGGAGCTCGTGAAGCGTGGGGCACCCATCGTGGGCATCCACTCGCTGGAGGGCGTGGTCCTTGCGGCCAACGAGACCCCGGAGAGCAACCTTGAGGACACCAGCACGTTCAGGAAGATATTCCAGATCGACGAGCACGTGGGCGTCGCCATCGCCGGCCTCAGCTCCGACGCACGGGTCCTCATCGACAAGGGCCGGGTCTTCTGCCAGAGCAACAAGCTCCTCTACGACGAGCCCGCCGACGTAGAGGGCCTCGTGGGCACGCTGAGCGACCAGATCCAGGTCTACACCCAGCACGGGGGCATCAGGCCATTCGGGGTGAGCATTATCTTCGCCGGCGTCGACACCACCGGGCCCCACCTCCTCACCACCGACCCCAGCGGCTCCTACAGGGGCTACAGGGCTCGGGCTCTTGGCAGGAACGCCGAGGAGTCCAACAAGTATCTCGAGGAGAACTTCAAGGAGGACCTGTCCCTCGACGAGGCCATAAAGCTGGCCATCGGGGCCGTCGAGAAGGGCTCCGGCGAGGAGCTCACGTCGGCGGTCGTCAGGGTCGCGGTCATCCCGACCGAGACCAAGGCCATGAAGAGGCTGACCGAAGAGGTCGTCGCCAAGTATATGCGGTGATCTCCATCAATCTTTCTATCATATTTGAAGGATAGACAGCCTAGTCCGGAGAAGGTGATCTAGTCCTTCTCTGCGTACGCGATGTAAAAAAAAAGGGGTTAGAATCCGTAGATGGCCTTGTACTTGGCTTCTAGGTAGTCCAAGAACGGTTTGACGACGAGGCCCCTCCCCGTGACTCGCTTCACCAGCTCCTCCGGGTCGTAGAGCTTACCGTGCCTGTACACGTTCTCGGTTAGCCAGCCCTTGACCTCCTTGAAACTGCCTTTCCGTAGCCTCTCTTTCCAGTCCGGGAGGTCGCCGTCGATCTTGGCGCGCCAGACTCCGTCGTAGATGTTGCCGAGGGCGTAGCTGGGGAAGTAGCCGAAGGAGCCGCCGGACCAGTGGGTGTCCTGCATCACCCCCTCGGTGTCGGTCTCTATCTCGACCCCAAGGTAGTCCATGTACTTCTGATTCCAGACCTGGGGTAGCTCCTTCACCTCCAGGTCCCCGTTGAACAGGTCTCTCTCCAGCTCGAACCTGATTATGATGTGCATCCCGTAGGTGAGCTCGTCCGACTGGGTCCTGATCTTGCTGGGAGTGACGTAGTTGACCGCCGCGTACATCTGCTCCGGGGAGACATCGCGCAGCCTCTTACCCGTGAGCCCCTTCAGCTTGGGCATGAAGTATTCCCAGAACTCGCGGCTCCTGCCGACGTGGTTCTCGACGAACCGGCTCATCGACTCGTGTATGCCGCTGCTGGCCCCCGCGCCCACCGGCTGGTACATCCACTCCGCGGGCAGCCCCATGTTGTAGAGCGCGTGACCGGCCTCGTGGAGGACGCTGAACATGCTCTTCTGGAAGTTGTTGACGAAGTACTTCGTGGTTATCCTGACATCGGTGTAGTAGCCCGTGGTGAAGGGGTGCTCGGTGGCGTCGATCCTGCCGCCGGCCCTCTCCGACTTGGTGTCATACAGGGCGAACTCGGCCAGGCTCTCGGCGATCTTCTCCTGAACCCTTACGGGGATCTCCCTGCTCAGGAAGCTGACATCGGGCTTGGGCTGGGCCATGATCTTTTCAAGGAGCCTCTTGATGCCCCGCCTCATCTCGTCGAAGACCTTGGTTATGACTTCGGCCTTCATCTTGGGCTCGTAGTCGTAGATCAGCGCGTCGTACGGGTTGGTGGCGTCCTTGACCTCCATGAGGAGGTGCGCTGACTCTTCCGTCAGTGCCTTTACCTTCTCCAGCTCGGGCATGAAGAGCTTCCAGTCGTTGGTGGCCTTGGCCTTCCTCCAGACGCCTCTGCCTATAGTCCTCTGCTTGGCCAGCTCGACGACAAGCCTCTCAGGGAGCTTGGTTGCCTCGTCGTACGCCAACCGCGCAAGGTACACGTTCCGCTTCTGAACCTCCGTGAGGCTCTCGTAGTCCTTGTGCCCCTCGATCGACTTGAGGGTCTTTCCCAGCTCCGGGCTGGTGAGCATCTGGTGGCCCGTCTTCTGGAGGAGCGCCAGCTGCTGGCTCCTGAGCTCCAATCCTCCGGGAGGCATCTTGGTCTGCATATCCCATCCGAGAATGGATCCAGCGGACATGAGCACCCTGAGCTCCTTCGATCTCTCGAGCAACGAGTTGTAGTGTTTGTCCCAATTGCTTGACATTTACCTCAGACTAAGAATACCTACACTGCCTAATTCTATTTTTCGCATTCTCGAGGCCAGAATAATGCTTGATGGGCAATGCACTCCAATCTTCGGCAGCTGGGATGAGATCAAACCAGTACGACGCAGCCTTCACCATCTTCTCCCCGGAGGGATGCCTCTACCAGGTAGAGTATCTCCTAGAGCTGGTCAAGCGGGGCACCCCAATTGTGGGGGTAAACTCCCCATAGTGCCTACTCCTCATCAGCGTCCACGACGCCGGCTCCGGTTATCGCGAACCTGACCCTCTCCTCCGGAAGGCTGGGGGAGTCAATGACCCTGGCGAGGCGGGTGTTCTGCTTCCCCTTCCTGAGGAAGACCCTGTGGGTGCAGGCGTGGGCCATGACGTGGCCGCCCGTCGGCTTGTTGGGGTCCCCGTACATGGTGTCCGGGGTGGACAGGACCTGGTTGGTGATGACGACGGCGACGTTGAAGGCCTCGGCGAGCCTGAGGAGGTGGCTGAGGCAGCCGGCGAGCTTCTGCTGGCGCTCGGAGAGGTTGGCGCGGCCAATGTACTCGCCCCTGAAGTGGCCTATCATGCTGTCGACGATGACGAGCTTGATGTTGCTCTTATCCACCAACTCGGGGAGGCTGCTGATGAGGAGGGCCTGGTGCTCGCTGTTGTAGGCCCTGGCGACGAGGATGCCCTCCAGGATCTTCTCGGAGTCTAAGCCCTTCTCCTGGGCTATCTGCATGACGCGCTCGGGCATGAAGGTGCCCTCAGTGTCTATGGCGCAGACGTTGCCGCCGAGGCCGCCCTCCTCCTTGGGAAGCTGGGCGTTGACGCTGAGGGTGAAGCAGATCTGGGTCTTCCCTGAGCCGAACTCTCCGATGAGCTCGGTGATGGCGCCCGTCTCGACTCCTCCGCCGAAGATGCGATCCAGCTCGCTGGAGCTGGTGGTGCATTTGAGCATGCTCTTCCTCATCTCTAGTACCTCCAGGGCGGGGATGAACCCGGGGTCGACGTGCATCCTGGCGAGGCGGCAGACCTTCAGGGCGGTGTCGCTTCCCATCCCGACGACATCCGCTATCTCCCTGGCGGGGGTGACCGCTATGGACTCAACGGTGGTGAAGCCCGCCTTCAGGAGCTTGTTGACGGTGGTGCTCGCGACGCCCTTCAGGAGCCCAGGCTCAAGTACTTCAGCCAAGTCATCTCTCCTCTGCGCGAACTCCGGTTTCCGGGATATAAGGGGAACGTAGTTATGTGAGGGTAGGAGAGGTGGGTGAAAGTAGAGGGAGACGGAGTTCTAACGAGTATAAGGGCCGTTTGAGTAAATTGGAACAACTGTTTCAAAGGAGTCCTAATATACACTCGGGATATATCCCACTAGAAGAATATGACAGGAAAAAATTTAGTTAGCAAATTAGTCATCTCTTCCTTAATCGTAATCCTGACCCTGGGATTGATCGGGTCATTTACGGTCCTCGCCGCAAGGCCTGAAAAGTACGGGCCTCCTGAGATCCCCAGTATAGCACAGAGGTACAACATGACGGACGTCGTTCCCCACGCCTATGTTCATAACTACTCTCTTGGTTCGATGCAGGCGCTCCAGTTCAGGAACATGACGATGATGTTCAACGCGAACAGGGACATGAAACTCAACATAACTGCGGATCCGGGGTTCGCCATGAGGCAACTCGAGATGAACCTGAGACTAACCGACTCCCTCAGCCTGAAGATCCATGCGAGGATTGGGCCTCCTGAGGGGGTCCCTAGACCTGAAGACGGACTCCATAAATACCTGGAGATCGAGCCCAACTCCACGAGTGGGATCAGGGCGACCATGAGGCTCTACATAGACCACGAGGAGCTTCAGGACGAGCTCGGGAGGTACGTTGAGGCCCAGAGGCTGAGATGGTGCTTCTGGAACGGCACCGCATGGGATCCCGTCACGAGCTGGATGGACAGGGAGGGCTTCCTAGTCTGCAACACCAGCCACTTCTCCTCATGGACGGTGAGGGAGATGAAGAAGCCACCGACCATACCCTCACCGAACATACCCGGAATACCCGCCCATGTACGAGCATATAACTACACCATGGTGACACCCGAAGGCTTCAAGTGGACCATGCAGGAGAGGGAGCAGGCCGTCTTCGCCTTCAAGAACATGACGATGATGTTCAACTGCAGCAGGAACCTCGAGCTCAACATCACCGCAGGCCCCCGAGTTGCTCAGCGACTCTTCAGTCTTGAAGTGCACGCCGGCGAGGCCATGAGGCTCAACATGCGGATCCATGCAGATCCGCCTACTGGGATACAGGCGACAAACCGTAGCATGGGAACATACTTCGAGATAGAGCCCAACGCGACGGCACCATTCAATGCCAGACTAGGGATGCTCATAGAGAAGGATGCCCTGGAGGCACAGCTCGGGAGGGAGATCGATCCCCTTGAACTGAGGTGGGCATGGTGGAACGGCACTGCTTGGGAGGAGGTGGAGAGCACACTCACAGAGGACAACGTACTGGAGGCCGAGACAGGGCACTTCTCCACGTGGACTATAGTGGAGACATCGCTCACTGAACCCGTGGAACCAACTCCAGATGAGCCAGACCCTCAAGGAGCCCAGACAAACTGGTTCCTGATCGGGGGGGTCGTCGTCGCCTCCGTTGCAGCCCTAGTATACCTTTTAAAGAAAAATCGGTGAGACAGCGGAATCCGCGGCTTTACTCCCCCTTTTTTATTCCTATGAGATAGATTTTAGATACTCCCTGTCTATTAGTTTGAGGTATCCGATGCGCTCCGCTATAATCCTTGCCGGGGGACGCTCCACCCGGATGAACGGTGACAAGGGACTCAAGGAGCTGGGCGGAGAGGCTCTCGTGAACCGAGTCATACGAAGGGTCAGCGAACTGGTGCATGAGGTCCTCCTCGTGGTCGGCTCGGAGGAGCAGAGGGAGGCTTACAGTAAGGTCGTAGACGAGGACGTCATTCTGGTCGTGGACCTGTACAGCGACGGCTCCCCCCTCGTGGGAGCGATCACTGGCTTCAAGCATGCGAAAGGTGAGTACGCGTTTATGGCAGCCTGCGACATGCCCTTCATCTCAGATGAGGTCGTTGAGACCCTCTTCGACGAAGGCGAGGGGTGCGACGGGGCCGTCTTCCAGTGGCCCAACGAGTGGATTGAGCCTCTGCTGGCCGTGTACAGGGTTCAGCCGTCCCTTGAGAAGGCGTTGGAGCTCTACGGCTCAGGCGACCTGCGTGTCCGGAGGATACTGCAGAACCTCCCCAACGTCAAGATGATCCCCATGGAGGACCTGAAGGCCATCGACGTCGACCTCCTCTCACTCTTCGACGCTGACACGGAGGAGGCACTGAGGGAAGCAGAGAGTATACTCAAAAAAAATGGGATAAAAACTAGTAGAAAAAGGGGTTCCTAGATCAGCTGCTCGTCGAGACCTGTCTTCGGGATCAGCACCGTCAGGACACCGTTCTTGTACTCGGTCGTCCTCTTCTCGGGGTCTGCGACCCAGGCCGATAGGTCGATCTCGGTCTCGAAGCTGCCTGCCTTGAGTTTCAGCTTCCCGTCCTCGGATTCCAGCTGGATGTCCTTCTCGTCGACTCCGGGGAGCTCGATGTACAGCGTCAGCTGGTCCTTCCCCACGCTTATGTCGTAGAGTGGCTCCCGGGGCTGCTCTGGGTTGGGTCTCAGCGGCGGCAGTATGTCTGTGGGTCTGTCCAGTGGGGGGCGTGCCAACGGGGGGCGCTCCCTGAGCCCGGGGGTCGAGAAGAAGCCTCGTGCGATGAATCCTTTCATGCCGGGCCTCTCGATGGGCTCGAAGCTCCAGTTGCCTTCCATCTCGCCGGATTCTGCCTTCTCCTTCAGGGAGTCGAGGTCAGGGAACATGTCCTCGAAGGATCCGAATCCCTTGAACAGGTCCTCGGTCATCTTCTTCTGCATCTCTTCCATCTCTCGGAATACGTCGTCTATTCTCATTCTCTCATCTCCTATAGTTGCTCGAGGATCTTCAGCATCCGCCTCATCGCGACGCTCATCATCAGGAACTGGGCCTCGCCGTTGCGGGTCGTCCTGTACCTGCCCTCGTCGTCCTTCTCGATGAACCCGGACCGCCTAAGGCGCTTCGTGGAGTCTGAGACGATCTTGGGGTTCATCCCCAGCTCGTTCATGAGCTCCGTGAATCCCATGGAGCGGTCCTTGGTGTCGAAGAAGGAGCACATCATGCGCATCCTCCCCCGGTTGGCCAAGGCGTTGAACAGGCCCTCGAAGCGGGCCATCTCGCCCTCCATCTCATCGAACTCCCGGCTTAGGGACCTCCTGTCCCACTGACGGGCGTTGAGGGGTATCTCCCAGAGGACCTTCTCGTCCTCGACGAGCATCAGTTTCAGCATAGCTTTCTTCCTCGCTTACCATCTGGTAAGTTACTGTTCGGTAATTACCAAAAGGTAACTTATAAACCGTTCCTCGGCGTCCCCGTCACGTTTATCAGTCACACACGAGATGTTGAGTGTGAAATGCCCCAGAAGAAGAGCCTCAAGCAGGTAGAGAAGCAGCAGAGGAAGAAGGACAGCGGGGAGAAGGAGAAGGGGGGCAGGGTCACAAAGACCATAGGCGCCCTGAACATCGATGAGATCGACAGCGAGGACCTCATGGAGCAGCTCCAGAAGATGAAGGCGGTGACACCCACGGGCCTGGCGATACACTACAGCCTCAAGGTGAGCATGGCCAAGCGGCTGCTGGATCAGCTCCAGAAGGACAAGGTCGTGGAGATGGTCTCCCGGAGCCACAACCTCAAGGTCTACGCTCTCCGGGGGGAATAAAAGAGGAGCCCTTATTAAGCCAGGGCGCGTCTTTTTAATCGAAAAGGAATGGAACGAAGACAAAGACAGACACGAAGCCAACCATTGAGCGAGAGGCCGACAGTCCAGAAGATGAAGAGACGCCTCGTGCGGAGGAGCGGAGGCGGAGGTAGGACCGCCGAAGTCTACACCGACCGACTCGGCCAGTTCTTCGAGTGGCTCGGCCAGACCCCCGAGAAGTTCATCGAGGGGATAGAGACCGGCACGATCAGCGCTACAGATACGATCAACGACTTCCTAGACAGCCTCCACGAAAGGGGACTCGCGCCATCTACCATGACCGGCCACGTGAACGCCATCAAGAAACTCGTAGAGGTCAACACCGATGTCGCGGTGAACTGGAAACGAGTGGAAAAGCCAAAGATCACACGAGTCGAGGAGGACCAGGTTCCAACCAAGGCCATCATCCGCCAGGTGCTCCTACACGCGGACCCGAAGGAGAGGGCGATCGCGCTTGTGGCAGCAAGCTCCGGGATGAGAGGAGACACACTCGTGAAACTCACAATGAGGGACTTGGACCTCGAGTCCGAGCCCGACATCGGGATCGTGAAGGTACCCTCAGACAAGTCCAAGGGGCAAGTCAAGTTCGTGACCTTCATCAGCCCGGAGGCCCGAGAGGCGCTCGTGGCCTACCTTTCGATGAGGGGGAAGCTCAAGCCCGAGGATCCTCTGCTCGCGGCGAGGCTGGGCGGATTCTACTCCGAGGCTGGCAAGCTGGCGAAGAGATGGATCGCGCCGCTAGAGAAAGCCGGTTTGGGGCAGCGGAGCGGGAAGTGGAGGGACTACAGGTTCCACACATTGAGAAAATTCTTCAGGACCGCGCTCGAGTACGGAGGCGTCTCGAAGAGCTACCGGGAGAGGATGCTGGGCCACGCGGGCGAGTACCTAGACTCGGCCTACTTCGGCCCGGAATTTGACAAGCTCAAAGGGGAGTACAGGCGGGCGATACCCCACCTCACGGTAGAGGAGCTCGTCGGCGAGGAGAGGATGGGCACCCTCGAGGGCGAGCTGGCCGAGACCAAGGAGAGGCTGGCGGAGGCGATGAGCGCCTTCGAGACGATGAAGGACGCGACCGTCGGCAAGCTGAGGAGGGAGCTGGAGGCGGGAGGGGTAGACACCTCCAGGACCCCCCACGAGATAGCGGCCGAGATGGGGCTGGTCGATGCGCAGCCGGCCCAGAAGGTCATCGGCGAGGGGGAGCTGGTCGCCCACCTGTCCGAGGGCTGGAGGTTCGTGGCGCAGCTCAACAACGGCTCCGGGAAGATCGTCGTCGAGAAATAGCGCGCAGGGTCATCAACTCACGCGCGTGCATCACGCGCGCTCATATAGACCAACTACGTTATGTAACTCATCAAATAATTTATTGAAGTTCTCAATCACTGCATCATCTATCTCTTCTTTTTGGCTTATTATTCTTAGCATCTCATAGGCTATTTCGATTTTATCGAGTTTATATTTGGTTTTGGATTTCTTCAGTATTTGACTCGCTTTATTGATGACTTTTTCCTTTCCCTCTTTAAGCTTATCTAGGATCTGTTCAGA
This sequence comes from Candidatus Bathyarchaeota archaeon, assembly GCA_016783455.1. Classification (GTDB taxonomy): domain Archaea; phylum Thermoproteota; class Bathyarchaeia; order TCS64; family TCS64; genus BS750m-G28. The sequence goes on along the minus strand of JADHWN010000006.1, from coordinate 1,932 downwards.
AGTCAAGTTAAGGAATCTTCCATGAACGTTCTGGAATGCTTCAGCATATATGTTCAATGGAAACATGTCCTCTATATCAAAGTCTTTTTGACGGTCGTTGACTACAGGTAGCAGGATGACGTTCTCTTCTGGAATTCCATCTTTTGCAAAATCCTCTTTTGCATTTCTACCCTCTCCATCATTATCAAGAACTACAACATAAGGTAGATTCTCTATCTGGAGCATGAGGGCGTAGTTCTTGGCTCCCGGCACACCTTCTCCAGCAAGTATCTCAACCTTGTCTAGATCCATGTTTTTAATGTTTCTTCTGACAAATTCGTCTAATATCCCGTTTAGGAGAATTCGGTCAGATAGTCCTTCTGCAACAATGGTCTTTTCACCAACGAATAAACTATCTGCTAGAGTCACTCCAAGCGCTGCACGCAGAGGATACAGAATATCTTTATCTTCAACCGCGTAGAACTTCGCAGTGACGTGTGTGCGACCGTCGGGCTGCTTCTCAACCAGTCTAAGACGTTTCAGCTTTTTTCTTGGAATAAGGAAGGGTAAGTGGGTAGAGTATATGGTCGTTACGTCACGCTTGAGATATTCTTCAAATAGAGCGAGGAGGTCTTTGTGCCCTTTAGGGTGTAGGAAAACCCCAGCATCATCTAAAAGCAGGATTGCTCTCTTGTATTCCGCGTTGGTCGCTGCACCAAAGTTTATGTAGAATCCTAAGAACCATTGGAATCCCTCACTTCCCAGGCTCGGGGGTAGTAGCGTTTCAACTGACCTTGAGTTCTTAGTGAATACCATAAAGCGATCATTAGAATATCGAAGCTCAATATCCAGAACTTCTTGATGCCATGCCTCCCTAAGAAGTTTGGTAGCTTTGCCGCAGCCGCCTTCAATGTAAACTTGTCTCCTTTTCTCTTCCTTAAGCCGTTCTACTGTATCTATTCTGATTTCAGCCAGCGTGAGGAAATTGTGGAAAGTCCTGTGATCTTGTGGTCTAGCTTTCAGTTCAGCAAGGCTTACGTCGTCTTCTAGCCGTTCATAGATTTTGAAGTACACTGTTCTGGGCATCCTCGACAATAAAAAGTTGAATAATGAAACTTCTGTCTTGGAGTTTGGGAACGTCTCATCTATTAGTTGCTTTATTTCACTTAAATCTCTTTGAATAACCTCACCAAATTGCTCATCGGCTCCTAAAGCAGGGAATTTCTTCAAGCTTTGTAGGCTTTTCGTAGCTTCGTTCTTACTAATTACATCGCTCGAAGAAAGTTTCCTCGCTTCTGTTATTGCCTGTTCAAACCGTTGAGTCAGTTCATTGTTAGGCGCTCTTTTAAGATGGTCGCCCGCTAGTGCCTGTAAGCTATCAAGCCTCTTCTCGATTTTCTCTTGCGTGAATTTAAATAGGTATCTTGATGGTATACGGAAGCTCTTATCGTTAATGAGTAGTTCATACGATTCGTCGAAGTACTTGGTTACTTCAAAAGTTGACAACGATTCATCGATTTTGAGGAAAGACTTCAGTTCATTTTCGTCATCCTCAGAAAGATCGAACTTACCCCAGACTATTATAATCTCCTTCGCCTTCAGCTCCAAATCGTCATATTTTTTGAGTGTGCGGTTGAGTTGAGTCAAGTCGAAGTATTGGTAGGTTGAATCCATAGATATTGAAGCGAGACCTTGAAGTATGCTACTCTTTCCTGATTCATTAGCTCCGATTAAAACCGTTATATCAGCAACATCTATAACTCCGGAATCTATAACCGAATGATAGTTGTGGATTCTGAACTGCTCAATATTCATTTTGTACGTGTTTAGCTCAGATTAAAATAAGCGAGATTTATTTATATTCTATCTAGTTTTTGCTAAATAAATCATGAAAATGTTAAAATAAGCACTGTTTAGAATTTAATTTGACTTATATGCGTAACGAGCTAAACA
>JADHWN010000046.1 GCA_016783455.1 Candidatus Bathyarchaeota archaeon | reverse complement strand
AGGAACTCGGCCTTGTCCCCCTTGACGAGGACCATGTCCTCCACCCGGAGGTAGTACTCGCCGTGGTTCAGGAGCTTCGGCTCGAGGCACATCACCATCCCCGCCTCCAGCAGGTGCTCATTCTCGGGCCTCAGCCACGGCGGCTCGTGGACCTCGACCCCTATCTGGTGTCCCACGTTCCCCGTCTTGAGGCGCGCACGGAGGAAGTCACCGTATCCCGCCCCGTCCAGGCTCTCCTCGATGCTGGGGAAGAGGTCGCAGACCCTCATGCTGCCCGCGTACATCTTGTCCACAGTCTCCACCACGGCGTTCATGAGAGACTCGTATCCCCTGCTCACCCCGTCGTCCGCTGGGCCCCAGTACATGCTCCTCCCCCAGTCGCTGCAGTAGCCGTCCATCACGAAGCCGATGTCGAAGGCGATCGAGGTCCCCGCCACCAGACCCGCGTCCTTGGGATACGTGAAGGGGTTCTCCGAGGGCTCAGACCCCGACTTCACGAAGCCGGCGGTAGGCCCGAAGGAGATGTCCTTTGCCCCCATCTTCCTCGCCGTCGCCTCGACGTCTATCTGGAGGTCCCTCTGGGTGTCCCCCTCCTTGATGCCCGAGATGATCTTACCCATGACGTCGTCCGTGAGCTTCCCCACCTTCCTCAGGAGCTCGATCTCTGCGGGCTCCTTGATCATCCTCAGGTGATCCATCAACCCCTTGGCGCTCCGGAACCTGGCCCCGCCCAGAGCCCTGGCGATCTCGATCCAGGTGGAGCCCCAGATGTGGTCCCCCACGGCCACCGATCCGCTGCTCCAGTCCAGGTCCGCAACGACTTCCTCCACGATCTCCATGTAATTGGCGCCCCTCTCAACGTCCCTCACGTCCTCGATCCAGAGGTCCTCGGGGCTCCCCGGGCTGCCGCCCTTGGTCAGGATCGGCTCCCCCTCCGCGGGGACGAAGACGTTGTTGACGGGGCTCTGGAGGTCGACCCCCCGCCTCCACTCTGTCAGCAGCCCCGTCAGGTACTGGAAGTTCTGGCAGGACCCGTAGACGGCCAGGTCGATGCCGAGCTCCTCCATCTTCTCCTGGAGGCCCATGAGCCTCCTCCTGTAGTTCATATCAGCCATAATGATCACTGTCAAAAACGGATTACGAGATAGGTTTGACGTACAAACGATAAATCACTTTTCATCAGAAGGGGATGCCTCCCCCGAGATACCGTCATTTGACGACTTCGACGACGCCTTCATCCGCCGAGACCTTCAATAGATCGCCGCTCTTGATCTCCACCAACGGATCCCGGTCAAGCTTGTCGACGAGGGGTATCCCCGAGATGACGCAGCCCGTGGCGATGATGGCCTCCGTCTCGGAGTTTACGAGGGCCGCAGGTGCGGTTCCCAGCTTGCTCATCCTGTAGATGACATAGCTCCCCACGGTGCTCCCCTTCCCCGTGGGGAAGACGAAGACCTTCCCTGTGATGCACTCCCCCTCCACGGCGTGGCCGGGCTCCACGACGACGCCCGTCTCCGGGTCGACGCCCCCGTAGAAGCTCACGGGGTCAGCGCTGACGAGGGCCTCCCCCTCAGCGTAACCTCCGACAACCTTCCTCCCTTTCAGCCTCATCGTAAAACCTCCGTCAGCAGCTCCCTGATGGAGCCCATCCTCGTCCTCAGCCCCATGTTCGCCATGTAGTGGCCCGCCTTGAAGCTGTTCGTCGCCACCTCCCTCCAACCCATCTCCTTCACCGGAGCCACCACCATGCACGTATCCCTGTAGACCCTGCCCCCGGCTCCCTCGATGACGCTCACGTGACCAGCGGCCTCGGCCTCAGCGTAGACACCTCGATTTGTAAACACCCAGAGGTTACCGCCCACGTCCCTGCCCTTAACCAGCCTCGCGATCTCGGCCATCTCTCCGAGGCTTGCGTGGGGGCATCCGAGGACGATCAGCGGGTCCCCCAGGGGCTGGGTCAGGCGGGCTATCTCCTCATCGAGGTCCGCCCTCTCAACTGAGAGCCTCTCGAGCCCGTCGGTGAACTCCTCCATTCCTTTAGCCTCGGGCGTGACCCCCTCACCGTGCCAGAGGGCGATCCCGCCGCTGGTCGCGCAGGCAGCCCCGAGGGTCTTCATGGACTCCAATGAGGGCTTCCCCAGCCCAACGTAGTAGGGCACGGTCGTGCCGAGCCTCTTCCCCGTCAGGTAGCCGAGGGCGCTGTACTCCATGATGGAGCCCAACCCAACCTCAACGTCAACCACTGCACCCGGGCGCCTGTTCTCGTCGAGCCTGTACCCGTATAGAGCGGCCAGCCCTGTTACGGCGCTGGCGAGGCTTGTCGGCCCCGACTCCCTGTTGGTGCGCGCACCTAAGACCGAGTTGACGTAGCACACCGCCGAGGACTCGGCCCAGGCCACCTGGCTTCCCAGCTTCGGGATGTGCCCCACGAGATACGGGGTGCAGGTGCACGTGGGCTCCACGCCCATCCTCTCGAAGGCCGCGATGACCCTGCGCTGCCCCTCGGCGAACTCCGGGGGCACACCCATGGCCTCCCACTCCTCCATGTCCATCCCAGCCGGGTTCAGCGTGGCCAGGATGCGGGCCCTGGCCCCGAGGTCCGCCTGCTCCACGAGCCACTCCAACCCCGCCTCCCCAAGGTTCTTGTATGAGACCCCCGCGATGTGAGCGCTCTCCACGGGGACGAGCCTCTCGGCCCCGAATACCTCCCCCAGCGCCACGAGGAGCTCCAGGAGCTTAGCGGCGGCTTCCCCGTCCCCACCAACCAGCATGGATTCCTGTTCCTTCGATAAGTTCAATGTATCACTCTCCCAAAGCTACGAATCTACCCGAATCCTAGGAGCCCTTGGAGTACTTGTCAAGTATCTTCTTGATCTCATCCGAGACGGGGATATCCGGCCTAGTGAAGCCTCCACCATCCAGCGGCTTAGTAGCGTCAACCCCCACCTTGCACCCAAGCTCCTTCTCCTGGTCGGAGACCGGGTCCAGACTCGACACCCTGACGTGGGGGATGACCAGAAGGTCCTCGTCCCCCCTGAACCGAGTGGCGATGGCCCACTCCACCTCCTCCATGTTGTAGGGATCGATGTCAGAGTCCACCACGATGGCGTGCTTCAGACTCGGATGGGCGGCGAAGATGGCCATGAGGACGTTCTTTGGGTCTCCCTCCCGGAACTTTTCGAAGCTCACCACTGCGTGGAGCCACCCCATACCGCCCACCGTCATGTTCACTCCCCGGACAGTGGGCACCACGTTCCTCACGTACTCCCAGATCCTCACCTCCCGGGGCATACCCATGAGGAGGCGGTGCTCTGCGCTTGAGGGCAGCAGCGCCTCGTACATGTAGTCAGCCCTGTGCATCGCCCCCACCAGCTCTATGACGGGCTGCATCCTCTCAATATCGTACGTACCCGACAGGTCGACGAAGGGCCCCTCGGCTACCTCCTCGTTCACCATGAGCCTCCCCTCCAGAACCAACTCTGCATCAGCCGGAGCCAAGGCGTCGACATGCGCACACTCCGTCAACCTGAGCCTCCCACCCAGCAACGTGTTGGCGATCTCGAACTCGCTCACCCCGAAAGGCGCCGGGGAGGAGCAGGAGACGTACACTGCGGGGTGCACGCCGACTGAGATGCTGACGTCCAGGCTCTCCAACCCAGCCTCCCTCGCCATCTGCATTATCCTGTAGAGATGGCGTGGGACAACCCGTATCGCGAGCCTCCTCTCACCTATGACGAGGAGCCTATGGAACGAGACGTTCTCCACCGAGCCGTCAGGGCTCCTGACATAGACGATGGCCGAGGTGAAGTAGGGCCCGGGATCCCCCTCGAAGTGGGTGAGCACCGGGAAGTCCGTGGCCTTCGGGTCGTCCAGGAGCACCTCCTTCACGGGCCCGTCGCCCAACACGCAGGGGGTGGGGTTCTTGATCGCGCTCTGCAGGTGACCGTAGAGGTCCCCGGCCTCCACACCCAGGGCGTCGAGGATCCTACCTCGAGTACCGCAGACGCCGCCGACGACCTTCGCGTCGTAGCCCTTCACGTTCTCAGCGATGACCACCTTTCCTCCGTCGAACCTCTGGAGGGCGGCCGCTATCTCATGCTCCACCGAGAGGGGCTCCAAGATGTGGACCACCTCTCCAGATTCCTCAAGCCTACCCAGAAACGTCCTTAGATCCGTCATGTTTAGTCCCCCTCCTTGCCGATGTCCCCCATCAAACCCTGAACGAGCTCCAGCAGCCCCCTCCCCGCCGCGTCGCCCATGCCCAAGGGAAGGTTAACCGAGACGAGAGCCATCTTCCCCGACTGAGCAGCCAGGTGAGCACCCAGGATAAGCCCTATCTGCCGGTCCCTATCCCCCAGGAGCGGCGACGAGGACCTGTCGGGCAGAGTGACCGTCAGCGTCCCCAGGCGGGGCTCATCTCCCTCCCAGAAGAAGGCCACCACGGCGTTCCCCAGCTCCGTGACGGAGCCCCTCAACACCTTGTCCTGGAAGGCGACCTCCCCGGTCGAGAAGTCGAGTCCCATCGGCTATCGGTCCTCCATAATACCTCAGATCAGTTAAGGATTCCCGTCATGGAAATCATGGACCTTTTTGACAACGAAGAAACTGTCCCGATAACCCAATGATTTATCCCTGTCGAGAGGAGCAGTTCCCCCCCCACCCCATTATAAGGTTCTCGATGAAACCTGCGAGTATCCCCGTTCCTCGTAATTATAGGAAGTTAAATAAAAGCCTCCTACCTCACTAATGTGGTGACCGGGAGAAAAATGTCGGACAAAACGGTGCAGTCAAGACTGAGCGGCGCTCTGAGCGGCGTCACCTCCCTGAGGCCTCGGATGACCTCCAAGACCCTACTTGAGGTCGCCATGTTAGCTATGATCGTCATCCTGGCCGTAGTCTTCAGGGTCTACAGGGTGAGGTGGGGCCCCTACATGGACGCCTACGACCCCTCGTTCCAGCTCAGGGTCACCGAATACGTCGTCGAGAACGGCTACAAGGCGTGGTTCACTTGGCACGACACACTGAGCTGGTACCCATACGGCCGTGAAATATCCTCAAACTCCTATCCGGGAGTGCCCTTCACGGCGGCCTTCCTGTATAATCTACTCCAGACAGTCGGCGTTAACATCACCGTCTACGATGTCTGCTTCTACTTCCCTGTCCTGATGGGCGCGATAACGTGTGTGGTTATCTACTTCCTCGGGAGAGACCTGGGAGGACGTACGGTCGGTCTGCTCTCGGCCTTTTTCTTGGCAGTGAGTCAGCCCTTCATTGGGAGGACTATGGTCGGTTTCTTCGATACGGAGAATATCGGAATTTTCGGTATGGTAGCCCTGAGCCTTTTCTACCTGCGCTCTATCAACAGCGATGATGACCTGAAGAAGAGGATCACATACGCGGTCCTTGCAGGTCTCTCAATTGGTTACATATTCGCCTCCTGGGGCGCTGCACGCTATGCAGTTGGTCTCCTCGCCGTTTTCATCGTAGCCTCGATCCTCACACAGCAGTACGAGCGTAGATACCTCGTATCGTTGGGTATCACGATGGTGATCGGGTTCCTGGTCTCTGTCTACATCCCCACTCTGGGAATGAAATATCTCCGCAGCACGGAGAACATGCTCCTGATCATGTTGATGGCATTCCTCGCGCTGTTTGAGGTTGTTAAATTAAAATTGGATGAGAGGCAGGCTCAGTACCTGATGATTGGACTGCTCGTACTCGTCGCTGTGGGTGTACTCGCTTTAGAAGCTGTGGGTGTCATTGCCCCCATTACTGGAAAGTTCTGGAACGTCATCAATCCCCGCGGGGGCTCTGACAGCGCTATCTACCTCTCAGTGGCTGAGCACCACAGGTCCAACTGGTCCAACTACTTTAGAAGTATGGGCATCATAGTGCCCCTCGGCATCTTCGGCACGTATATAGCTCTCACCCAGATGGACAGTAAACGCCTCTTCGGAGCCGTCTTCTTCATGACCTCCATGTACTTCGCGGGCTCCATGACCCGTCTGTTCCTCATACTCTCCATCCCCGCCAGCTTCATGGCCGCCTTCGGTCTCAAGGAGCTGATCACTCCCATAATGAATTTTATAGTGCCCAAGGTAGATCCCCGGCGAGTACGGCGAAGGGGACCCCTTCAAGGGATCAGCAGGGAACTCGCGGTACTTTTCTCATTATTCATCTTCGCGGCATTCATACCCACCCTCATGACGACAGCTCAGTCGTCCAGCGGTCCGACAGCACTAGCCAGCTCGGCGTTCCCGGGCAGGTTCGTCGACTATGGATACCCCAAGGACTGGCTTCAGGCTCTCTCGTGGATGGGAGACAACCTTCCCGATGACGCCATCGTGGCCTCGTGGTGGGACTTTGGGTACTGGATCGAGGCGTTTGCGAACAAGACCACACTTGCGGACGGTGCGACAGTGCGGACTTCCCACATCGGCAAGATCGGGAGGATCTTCATGCTCAACTACACGGAGTCCATGGAGATCCTGGAGAGTCTGGACGTCACCCACGTCCTGACGTACGCCACCCTGAACCCGAACAACCTGGAGGAGGAGTGGCCCTACGGCCTCAACGTGAAGTGGTCCTGGATGGTCCGGATAGGAGGCCTAAACATGTCAGATTACATAGACCCAACGACCTATTCAAACAAGCTGGGTCAGACGGAGGTGGGGCGGCAGTCTGTCTTCTACAGGCTCATGATGAATACCCCGGATCCCCCGTTCATCCCCGTCTTCGCATCTGACTTCGGGTTCGTCAAGGTGTTCGAGGTCGACTACGACTACGGGGACGGTCAGACGTAGAAGGGGTGCCTCTCCTCTTCCTCGCTCTTCCCCTCTCCGAGCCCTCTCTCCATGCCCTTCTGGGTGACCTCTATGTCGTGCTCTATGAATGCCTCGGCGAACTTGGCTAGGGTGTCGCTTATCTCGTGGAGCTCGTCCCTGTTGAACTTGGTCATGATGTCGGGGTTGTTGACGTACTGGAGCCAGCCCAGGATGCTGTGGTTGATGGCGAAGAGGGCCCTGTGCATCGACTTGACCAGTGCCAGCCTGTCCGGGTTCTCGCCGCTCATCGACTCCTGCACCTGGGCAATGTACTGCTTACACTCATTTATCCACTGCTCACCCATTCTCATCACCTGTATTCAAGGGCATCATCTTCAGAGTTCCGCCGTTATTATCTTTTTTGGCGTATGATGAAAATATGAGGAGGACGCCGGGTTATCTTGGACCGATTATATGGTTTCCCCTAACTCTTATGTGGGGCGGTTCCAATACTCTCAGGACTTTAGATGGCTAAGAAGATTCGCGCGTCCCATATCCTTGTCGACAAGCAGTCCCAGGCTTTGAAGGTCCTTGAGGAGCTGAAGGCGGGGAGGGACTTCAAGGAGCTTGCACGTAAGCACTCGACCTGTCCTTCGGGGAAGCGGGGCGGGGACCTGGGCTTCTTCGGGCAGAGCCAGATGGTCAAGGAGTTCGAGAGGGCGGCCTTTGCCCTGAAGGTGGGAGAGGTCTCCGAGCCTGTGAAGACCCAGTTCGGGTACCATCTCATCAAGAAGACCGCCTAGTAATCTGGACGTTTTTACCTCTATTTTCTATTTAATCAATTTATTCCGAGAGTTTTAGGGTGAATTAGAGCGCTCAGGGCTGTGTGTCCGAGCCCTGTTCGTTCCCTGTATATCTCCCTGTAGGTCTCGCACTCGACCCAGCAACCGGGGCAGTCTCCCCTTGAGATCCTCTCCCTAAGGCTGGAGGCTGCATCTGTCCACCAGAGATCTGCCAACTGCTCTTCACGGATGTTTCCCATCTTCTCGTCTACGAATATGCACGGGTAGACGTCGCCGTAGGGGTCAAGGAAGAAGGAGTCCTCCCCAGCGGCGCATGGGAGACTCCTGTATGTGGGGTCCCTGATGTAGTCGACGATCCCCTGCATGTAGCGCAACGTGGGTGCGGAGTGGATGATGCCCTTCCTTTTCACTGTGTCTCTAGCTATAGTTCTGATCAAGGGCAGCAGTTCGCCTGAGACATCATCCAACGGTCTGCGCTCGTCCATGTTCCTGTAGTAGATATCGCTGAAGTTGACCGGTCGCATGCTGAAGTCGGCCCCGAACCTTCTGGCGAGGGGGTAGACCTCAGATGCCTCCCTGTAGTTCTGGGGCGTCAGGGTCATTCCTACCGTCAGCCCTAGCCTCGGATGCTCCTCCCTGAGCGCTGAGAGCCTCCGGAGGGTCTCCATGGCTTTCCTGAATGAGCCAACAACGCCGCGTTGAACGTTGTGGGTGGGGCCCATCCCGTCTACGGAGACGCTGACGCCGACTCCTCGACCCTTTAGGTGCTCCAACATCTCCTTCGTTGCCTCCTCGACGGCTCGCGGGTTCATTCCGTTTGTTGGGATCCAGAATGTGCAATCTGGGAGGCTGGCGTGGATGGTGGATACAAGCTCAGGCAGGTCTCGCCTCATGAAGGGCTCACCTCCCGTGATCTGGATCGACCTCACCTCCCTGAGGACATCCATGTTCGACTCGAAGAGGGCATGATACTCCTCGAGTGCGAGTTCCTCTCTCTCCGTCTCTTCTTTCTTCCAGATGTTGCATGTTCGGCATCTGCACTGGCAGCGGTAGGTTATGGCGAGGTTGGCTATCATGGTGGGGAGGTGTCTCGAGGCTCTCAACTCCATTTACCCGAGGAAGTGGGCGCTCTTTACTGTTATCTGTTTTTTACACTATAATTGTCTGTTGGGCATAACCTTTATCTCCATTCAACCCGATTTGTGTTCGAAAATCAGAGAGGTGTAGTGTACTGTCATACAAAATGGGCAGGGTCGGCGACCTCAAGGTGGGCTCCTATGCCATCATAGACGACGAGCCGAGCCAGATCGTCTCCATCCAGAAGAGCAAGCCGGGGAAGCACGGGAGCGCGAAGTTCAGGTGCAGCGCCATCAGCATCTTCGACGGGAGCAAGAGGAGCTTCGTGAGTCCTGTTGATGCGAACCTCCAGATACCCATCGTCGAGAAGAATACCGGCCAGGTCGTCTCGGTGAATCCTTCGATGGTCCAGCTCATGGACCTGGAGTCCTATGAGATCTTCGATGTGACCAGGCCCGATGATGAGGAGCTCTCATCGAAGCTGGAGCCCGGGAGGGACGTAGAGTACTGGATAATCATGGGACGTTACAAGATCCAGCGGGTTAAGGGTTAGTCTGAAGGCTTTGGGATGAAGCGCGTCGAGCAGATGCGCCTCCGCGCGGGCATGTCCGTGGGCGAGCTGGCCGAGGAGATGCGCAGGGCGGGGGTGATAGGCGCGGGCAGGGTTGGGCGCGCCGTCGAGATAGTGGCGGAGATGTTCTCAGACCCAGACTACACGGTGTTCCTCAGCCTGTCGGGCCCGTTGGTGCCGAGCGGGATGAGGCTTATCTTCACGGACCTGATCAGGGATGGGTACGTCGATGCTGTCGTCACTAATGGCGCGAACGTGGTCCACGATATCGTGGAGGCCATGGGGAAGACACACATGGTGGGGCGGACGGACGTGGACGACGTGGAGCTCCACGAGAGGGGGATCAACAGGGCCTACGATATCTTCATCGAGGACGACACTTGGCAGGCGCTTGAGAGTTTCATTGGGGGCATCCTGGACGGGCTGCCCGAGGAGGTGAGGGTCGACGTCCCGATCCACGGGCTTCTGAGGGAGATCGGCCTCAGGATTGAGGACGAGGATTCAATTCTTTTCAACGCTGCTAAGCGGGGGGTTCCTATTTTCAGCCCGGGGTTCCTTGACTCGATGCTTGGCATCCCTCTCTGGATGTATTCGAAGAGGGCTAGGCTGGTCATCAACCCTCTGAGGGACTTCGACCTGCTGGGGGAGATGGTGTACGATGCCAAGAAGTCGGGGGCGATTATCTTGGGTGGGGGGACGCCGAAGCACCACACCCAGTACATGAACACATTGCGGGAGGGGTTGGACGCTGCGGTCCAGATCAGCTCTGCCCGGGTGGACGACGGGAGCCTCAGCGGGGCTCCTCTGAGGGAGTCGGTGAGCTGGGGGAAGCTCAAGGCGGAGGGGCTGGAGAAGACGAGCACCATCTTCGGGGACGTGACGATAGTCTTCCCGATGATCGTCGCTGCAGCCCTTGAGAAGATAAAATCCTAAATCTGGGCCAGGTTTTTCAGAAATAGAGAGAAAAAAGGGTTTTTAACGGGCCTGTCTCATCAGGGTGAAGAGCTCCATGACCTTGTCCGACTTGGACCTCTTCAGCGAGATGTCCATCAGGTCCTTGGAGACGTACTTGATGGCCTCAGCGTCGCAGCACTTGACGCACTCTGGGTCCCCGTCGCAGAGGTCGCACTTGTAGGCCACCTCGGTGACCGGGTCGACGCTGATGCCCCCGATGGGGCAGGCGATGGAGCAGACCCTGCATCCGACGCAGGCGTCCTGGTCCACGACCATGGCCCCGGTCTCCTCGTTCTTGGAGATGGCGTTGACGGC